>JAJYDF010000036.1 GCA_021777765.1 Pseudomonadota bacterium
ATCTTGAGGAGGCTCAAGATTTTTTGGCTCAAAATTATATTGTGTATTTGGAATCCTGAATTTCCAGAATTGGCCTTTTGGTCTGAATAATTCAAAATATTGAATTATTCAGGGACGACTAATTATTGCAAGAATTAATGATATAAGTATTGATCGCTGTGCTCTTTCTTGTTGCATTTTTGCCCCTACACTAAATGGAATATAATATTTGTATTTTGTTAGTTATGTTGTAATTAAATGTTGATTTTTTTATGGACGCGTAGACCTGATTTGTATGCTATGAAGTGTTGTATCGCCCTTAACCGGACCTGCAACATGCTCAATACGCTTTGCATTTAAAACACTACTTGCCCGACGAATATCTTCAGGTTTTCCTTTCGTCCAAAATGTAAAGTGATTAGCAGATTCTTTTTTTATTTTCCATTGTAAATTGGGTATTTCCGAAGTATATCCTGCGAATAGTTTCCGCGTTTGTTCAGCCAAATCATCTCTCTCAAAAGTTTGTTTTCTGATATTGTCTAAAAAAATAACCCCTTTTTTTGAAACTATCTGCATAAATTTATAAAACGCTGAATTGATATCAACAACATTACGTAATGGTGAAACATCACCATCTTTTGCGATTTTTAAACTATCAATTTGAAATTTAATAAAGTGTTGTAATACGACATCAGGAAATTTTTCGAATAGTGATTGAAGTGCTTTTGCAACAGCACCATTTCCTATCAAAGAAAGCTCATCTATAATTTTAGTATCAATATTTAATAGTTCATTTCCATAAATATTTAATTTAAGGAGTGCAGTGTCAATATCAATATTGCCATCTGCTTTAGCACTTAATTCACCACATAAATTAGCAAAATTAATAATTGCTGGGTGCCAAAGTGTATAGGGTACTACTTTTAATTCATGCCCTTGTTGATCAAAGAACAGCGGATCAATTTTTTTAGAGTGCCAATAGTTAATTCTATAATCAAAACCCACTAACCTATTTCTAGGAACATTTTCTTTTGCAACAGCGAATATAATGCCTAAATTATCAGTGATTTTATGATATTCAAGCGTAAAATTTGCCGTAGCAATTTTTTTAACATCTGCTGTAAAGTTATAATCAGATGTATTATCAGTGTCAGGAAGATGTTGAAAAAAATTTGCCAAATCATTACCTATTACCACAGGCATATCATCTATATTACCGGCAAGAAACTGCATCGTTTTTTCTTTGCTTATTAATGGGATCTGATAGGATTGATCTTGTTTGCTTGACAGATTTTTGTTGCGTACTACATAGCCTGAATAAAGAAGTTTTGTTCCTGCCGTAATATCCTTTCTTGCAATTAACCCTTTTCCGCTAGCGCCCATATCAGCTAAAACAAAATGATCGAAAATAGCTTGCAAATTATCAAAATAGTTTTCGAATTGCATTCTAATCTTGTTATTAAATTCATCGACTGTGCAATCTGATAATTCACCCAGAGATTCAGGACTGAAAATATAGTTGCCATTCCAATTTGGAAGAACATCTATTATAGGAACAAGTTTAATTTCTGCATGCTGTTGTGAAGGTAAAGTAGTGCAGATGTGAATGTTAGGAATATTTAATTTTTTAGGCTCAACGGCTGTTAACATTTGCATAAAATACTCAGGTTGTTATAAGTAAATGTTCCATATTTTAACATAATTAATTGATGTGTAAAAGCAACTGGTATTCATATCAATTGTATAGTTTCAAACCTCACTTATGTCTCACGAATAATTGTTAAAATATTTCATAACTGTAAGGTGCCGTTATCACCATTTGATTAAAGTCAATATTTAAATTGCATTTCAATTATATAATGATAAAAATTTTAAATAGGTGACATCAACATAAACCATAAATATGTATGAAAATTTTTTAAAGTAATAATTAAGAGTTCATGAAGCGAAAATATTTCATTAGAGGAGAAATCAATTATGGCCATTCGAGATATCTGTGAAAAAAATGTGTTAACAGTGCCTAAAGATACATCTATAACAGAAGCCGCTAAATTAATGAAAAAACATAATGTAGGCAATGTGGTGATTGTCGAAAATAATACTAATATTAAAAATCACCCAATAGGTATTTTAACCGACCGTGATATTGTGCTTAAGATTGTGGCAGATGAGGAAAACGCTAATCAAATATCCGTTGCTGATGCCATCACCAATGAGCCATTTCTATTAAAAGGCCATCAGAGTATTAATGAAGCGCTTGAGATGATGTGTGCAAAAGCAGTACGAAGAGCACCTATCGTTGATAATTATGATCAAGTTATTGGTATAGTTAGTACTGATGATCTATTAATTTTAATGGCTGAAGAGTTAAGTACTTTAGCGAAATTAATCCATAAACAAACTGCTAACGTGAATCATTAGCAGAAGTCCACTCTACAACCATTATGATTTGAGAAATTTATATTAAATGATCTTATCGCCATCTCTTAGAAGATATAAATGCGAGTAATTATTGCAATTTTTTCTAAAGTGATAATTGCTTGCGTTGAACTTCTGTATCTGCAGAGTCCACTGAATCACTTGAAATGGTTTGCATGGGCCTTGCTGCAATTAACCATTGTTCAATTTGATTAATAACATCAATATTACCCATTCTCTCTTTACAAGCGATCATTTGTCTTTCAGCACTAAAGCCAAACATTTCCTCAATATCCTTTTCTTCCGGCAAACCTTGAGCTGCTCTTTCTGCGCGTCGTTTTTCTTTACGGTTTTCTTGCTCGACTAAGTATGCTAAATAACTTTTCGATGTCTCGTAATTATTTTTACGGTATTCAACATACTTAAACACTGATTGTGTACCACGATGGACCATAGGATCTGCGCCATGATTTAATAATAATTGCACAAACTCGACTGGACATTTTTCATCAATCGCTAATTGCACGGCAAACCATAATGGGTAGGTGTCTGTTGGTAGAGAAAAGAGAATTTTTGAAGGCTTAAATTGGCAATTTAAATCAATGGTTTTTGTTTGTAACAATTGTTTAGCAATGGTTAAAACTTCTGCTTTTTCGCCTGTTTTTAGCGTTCTACAGCCTGACATCAATGCTAATAAGGCAGCGCCACCCACTTTGTGTTGTACTTTTGCACCCTGTGCAAATAAATAATTAACCATGCCACGATTATGGGCACATGCCACAGTTAATGCAGATAATCCACTGACATATATGTTGACGTCAGCGCCACACTTTTCGACGAGATGTTTAACTAATGCATCTCGCTGCATTGCTATTGCCAATATTAAAACAGTGGGATAATCGAAGTTTATTAAGACGTGATTTACATCTGCACCGAAACGAATAAGTAAATCAACAATATCTGTTAAGTCATTAGCAACCGCTATAGCCAGTGCAAATGTATTATTAAAGTTTATGCCTCTGCGATGCCATACTGTTAATTGCGAAACGTTACGAGAAATTATAGCGTTTTTAATTTCTTCATTATTCATATTTTGGGTAGCCAAACATAATGCAATATCATGTTGCGGGAATGTTTGATGAGACAATAGTGCGTTTACCAATAGATAATTACTTTGATCAATGCGCGCCCCATTATAATAATAACCATTAGAATTTTCATTAAATACAACTTGTGTTAAATCCAAATAAAATGCACGAGCAACTTCACTTTTAGCATAGACAGGGTAAGACGGTAATTTATCTCCCAGATCAAGATGAACAAAATGTGTTTCTACCAGCGTCGGTTCACTATAATTTAAATCGACATGTTGGTAGGTATAAACAGGTTCACCGATCATATTTTTTGGAATTTTTATACCCGTTTCTTCTTCTGCTTCACGTAAAGCAGTTGCCTGTATTGTTGCATCGTATTTCTCACGCAAGCCACCGGGAAATTTGAAATCTCCCGTTGTTTTATTACCCAATGCTGTTTTTTGTTGCACCATCAATACATGCGGTTTGCCATTGATTATGCCAGTGATAATGGCAACGCCTGACACGATATGGTGGTTATAAAAAATTAATCCCGGTTTTTCTTGCACGGGATGTATAATATTTCGCTGTTCTAAAAATAATTTTGCTTTCGATAAATTGTCGGATAATGTTTGCCATTTATCTTGATAAAGTTTCAGGCGAAATTCGCTAGCAATTTGTACAGATTTTGCACCATACTGTGCGTGCGCTAATAATTCAGCACTGAGTTCACTGCGGTGTTTTTGTAAATAACCTTTAAGTCCCGCAGCTAAAATTTGAGAAATATACTGATAAACCGTACGTCCATAAAAGTCAGTTATATTGGGATCAGCATTTGCTGCCAATAATGCAGCCATTGCATCAGTATGACCATGATATGCAGCAAAAAATAATGCGGTTTGTCCTTCATTTTTACTGATGTAATTACGAAAGGAACATACTTTTTGATTAACATCTGCACCAGCAGCAATTAACGCTTTAATAAATTCATCATCGCCTTTGCAAGCTGCTTCCATTAATGCAAAATGTCCCTCTAAATTTGTAGCGCAAACATTGGCACCTCTCATCAATAATTCTTTCAATGCATCTTTAAATCCATGTGTAAACATCCAACTAATTACGGGTAAATCTGGAGTGATTACTGCACCATTTTCAAGTAATAACCAAAATAAATCTGCATTTTTTTTATTTTCCAATGATAATTGTAATGCTGAATGATCCCGATCATATTTTTTATTTACACCTGGGAATCTTTTAATGATTGGAATAATGGGATCAACAATCCCCTGTAACATAAATTCAACCAGTTTACGATTATCTTTGTGTACAGCGTTATGAAATGGTTGATAATTTAATATATCGCGGATCCCCATATCGGCTCCGCTGGTGAGTAATAAAATTGCTGCTTCAGTATGTCCTTCTTTTGTGACAAGCGTTAATGCCGTGTCGTGATCTTCGTTGGTCATGTCTAATGGCCAACCCGCTTTAATAAATTGCTGTAAAACTGTGCTGTCACCTTTGTGTGCAGCTGCAAACCACTGTCCCGCTTTAGCATGAAATTCAGGTGGATTACGATGTATTTTGATGAAAGCTTGATCCAAGGGAAAATCGCCTGGCTTTTTTCCTTCAGGAAAAACCCATGAGTGAAAGAAACAATTAAATAAATAAGCAAGAATACGTGGATCTTTAGCATGTGCGTATGCATATTTTTGAAAAGATCCGCCAATACACCGTAATTCCAAAATAAGTAATTCTAATAATGCATCCCAAATAGTATTTAAATTACGATCGGCAGCAAATATTTCATCTTTTTCATGTAAGGTGCGAATGATTTTTGTACCATCTTTACGTTCGTATGTGTACGTTTTAGTTCGTTTTTCTCTGTCAAAAGTCACCGTACGTTTTGTGTCACCAAATTCTACTGTTGCTTCTCGTTCTGCACTAAATTCATTACCAATCCAAAAACCGCGAAAATGTTTTTGTTGTTCTGGAGATAATTTGCCAATAGCAGCAATAATGGTTTCCACATTGCAACCGAGAAAAGAGGGCGTACGATGCTCCTCCCCGATACCTAATACAAAAAATGAAAATTCAGTATAGGCATTTTTTCCGGTATGCTGCACAGGGACAGCTTCATCAGCGCGTTCACGCATGGCGATAGGGGTTAAATTTTTAAAAGTAATACGCTCTGCTGCATGTTTAACCGTCATTTGTGGTACTAAATCTTTAAACCAAGTTTCTCTAATCTGCCATTCTTCAGGTAAATATAAATTTTGTTTGGGATATTTCGCTCGCTCAGCTGCGGGTAATAATGTTTTATGGCGTAATTCTAAATACAAATTACGCATATTTTCTTTTGAGCATGCGCTGATATCAAAAAATTGTTCTCGCATTTGGCTATAAGCGAAGCTAAATAGTCGATCACGCCAAAGATGTTGGATGGTAAAAGCGTGATTCTTTAAATTTTCGTCTATTTTTTCTGGTAATTGCATGGCTTTTCCTCAATATTTTTTACAAATCTTTCTCTTGTAGGAATAACACTACTTGGTCGTTTTAAATAATATTCACTATGTTCCCAACTCAATCAAAGCTATAACAAGAATGTTTTATTTATTCCGTTGTTAAAAAAACACTCATTAATTAGTCCATAGAATAAGAAATGATAAAGACAGAAATATTAACGATTTAAAGAGTTGGTCCAATATGATAATACATTTTATCTGATCATGATAGCGTGCGTGCGCATTGAAAAATTGAAATACGAGCTTGAATTGCGCATTCTAATTAGTATAGAAATATGATAATATTAATTTGTATGGTGTTTATTCTTTTGGATTTTATTATAATTTCTATCACATTCACCCCTTTTCACTCTCTGTATATATTAACGGAATAATATGAGATATCTCTCAATGATTGATAAGAGAAAGAATATTGTATTTTAATTTCTGCTAAATATATATTGGATTTAATATGACTAACCCTGAATATTTTTTGTTAATTTTTTCCTTATTTCCTTTAATTTGTATCGCTTTTGGTCTGTTTTACTTAATTAAAAAAGCCTATCAAAATAGGCAAACAATCATTCGGCTACCATTTACTTTATATGAAAAATTTATTAGTCGTTCTAATCTATTAGTCATGTTTATCACAATTGGTTTAGCTATAGAATCAATACATCTCTTATTGGCATTGCCAGAAGAAAAAATGACCGATTATTCACAATTTATACTATCTCCGCAGGGCCATAGATTATTAATAATCGTACTCATCTTTTTACCAAGATTATGTCGTATCATTTCCAGAAAATTTCTCACACCCATGAATTCTGCATCAAAATGGCTTGAGCAATTCGCCTCTTTGTGGTGGTCATGTATGATTCTTTTGAGTTACATTTTTTATATAGCCATATTATGCAAAGGCCAAGCATCTCCAATAAATGAAAATAATGAAAAAATGCTAATTCTATTTACATTTATCTGTTTTTGGACTGCGGTGAGTTCGGCAATCAGAAGATTAAAGAGAGTTGAATTAAATTATAATTAATTTTTTTAAGTAGGTGCTTTCCAGGTATGAGATTACTTCATTCGAATAACTTGTTATTTCGCGGGAATAAATGTATAATGTGATATTAATCAGTGGGTTATCTCAAATCCGTTAATGGTTAAATTCCTGATATTAAATCTCATTCACAATCAAATTATATGGAGAGTCATTATGCCTATCAGTGTTGCTTTTTTTGATATTTTATTTCTTGCTGTGATCAATTATTTCGCTATTCGATATTTGTATCGTTTAGTCATATCGAATAAAAAGCCTATCGAAAAGTTTATTGATGAATTGCCAGTGACTTTACTGACACGATTAAAAGAACCCAATGTATTGGCGAGTTTATTTATTTCTTTGGTATTTGCTTTTTTAACAGTGATAATAGTCGCAACACTGCCTAATAATTTTCCTCTTTTAGTGGAGAAGCAAATAAGTCTTCTTCAATCTTATGTTGCTTTATTTAATCATTATAAAAACATGGTTACCACAAACCAAATTTCAATCCACAATTTGATAAAAATGATTTTGGCTAAACAATTTACATTACAAAATATCATTGATTTTGCTTATTTAAATAGGCTTGTTTTGATACCGCTCTTTTTGATTTGGTGCGTAAATTTTGTGTTTCGGATTTATCTCTATTTCGTTGATATTAAGAGAGAGAAAATTAAAAGTCCTGAAGATATTTTAATATGTGCTTTATTCTTTTATGGTACAGGATTGGCTATTTGCCTTATGACGAAAATATTTCATCTAGTACCACTGATGCCATTGATGCCATATTTTGTGTTTATTGAAACTCTCATATTTTGGTTTTTCATGATTTGCTCAGGTGCAAGGTTTGGTTTTATTTATGATATGTATAATGAATTCGGAAAAACAAAGTTTTAATCTTAATTTAAACAGAAAATTATTTAGTTTTAATACGATTTTAGCTGATTAGTCTCGATTGTATTGCAGAGGTTAACCAGTTTCTCTAGCTACTACTGCTCTTATTTAACTTGTCCCAATTTCACATTTAACAGTCCTCATATCACCTGCGTCCCATCGTTTATCTCATCAAAATGCGCACCATAGATTCAATTTGTTCAACAGCGAATACGATTTTGGGGAGATAAAAAAATGAGTACAAAAAACATGCAATTAATGCGTTCAAACGATCAACTAAAAGCGGGAGATGTGGTGTTATTTCGTAGCATCTATCATAAAAATTGGGGACAAACATTCATCGGTTATTATCAAAGCCTCACCAATAATAAACATGGCCATTATGAAACAGTTCATGCAGGCATTTGTGTTGGTCACGATCAACGGGGACCTAAAATTGCACATGTGACTGGTGGCAAAATCTTTGGCTATGCTGTACAAAATCTTGCTGATATTAATGCAGAAGATCAAGAAAATCGTTCATTATTAGTGTATAGACATAAAGATGCGCAATTATGCGAAATCATTGCAAAAAAAGCAGCGGATATTGCTAAACAAAATCAAAAACCACAATGGACATTTTCCTCGGCTTTTAAATTATTATTTACTAATTCAATGAGCGCGACAGCTCCAGGCGAAATATCTTTATCAACAGTTTGTTCAAAATTTACCATTGAAATTTTACAACAAGTCACTAAGAATTCCGCATCCTATTTAAATATTCATGCAACAAGTACACCAAAAGCATTGGAGGCAGAGTTATTTAAAAATCAACATTATGATTTATTTATTTACACTGGCAGTCCTGATCCAAAAAGTAATCACGGATTAGATCCCTACGCCACATTGAAAAAAACCATAACAGAAGAATTAAATCGTTTGGAACAAAATAAAAATAATAGTCAGTATGTCATGAATAAATATTTACAAGTAAAAGCGGCATTATTTAGAGGTGATCAATTCGCGCATGATGAACAAGATGATCTCAAAAAGGCGCATCATTTATTACGCGAAGTAATGCCAGAATTAGCAATCAATACGGGTTATAACTTCAGCAAACCGACTTCTTATAAAAATGTAGCCGATCAAGCGCGACGATTAGGAATTTTTAAATGGGAAGAGGGGCGTAATTATCAACAACAAGCAGTTGTATGCGCTAGTAATGAACATGTACGTCGTCATACACTGTAATTTAATTAGAGTGTTGCGATCGAATATAACGATTTAGAATATTCAGTTTTCATTGCTAAAATGGGCTATTGATATATTTTTTACAAAATAGCCCAACACATAATCTCAATGATACTTAAGTGATGTATTCTGATTTTGTCTGTAATAATAATTGTTTAAGAACAGTTAGATTTGCAGGTTTTGCCAAGTGCCAATCAAACCCTGCTGCATGTGACATTTCAATATCTTTAGGAGAGGCATAGCCAGAGAAAGCGATAAGATAAGTTGAGCGGAGATTTTCATTAGCCTTCAAGATTTTCGCAACTTGGTAGCCATCGATGATAGGCAAGCCAATATCGCAAAGAACAAAATCAGGTTTTATTGTCTGGGCCTTTTGAATTCCTTCAAGAGCACTATATGAGGTGTAAACAATATGCCCAAATGTTTCGAGTACCATAAGTAAACTATTAGCAACGTCAATGTTGTCATCTATGATGAGTACACTACGTGGAGTAGTAGATGTTATTTTTTCAGCATCAGTTTTCATAATTACATCATCGATGGCATTGTCTAAGGGTAATTTTATAATAAAGGTTGCTCCTTTTTTGGGGCCAGCGCTCGTAACATTGACATGTCCATCATGTAGTTCTACGAGATTTTTCACCAGGGCTAATCCCAATCCAAGCCCGCCTTTGCAACGATCCAAAGTTCTATCGGCTTGCATAAAAGGATTAAACAAATGTTCAATCAAATCGGGTTCTATACCTACACCGTCATCGATGACCTGAATTACTGCTTGCTGGCCTTTTTCTTCTAAGAATACTGATATTTGGGTAGTCCCTCCTGATATTGAAAATTTTGCAGCATTTTGCAGCAAATTATCGACGACTTGTGCAATACGAATTGGATCCACATTCACCATTACCGGCTTATCTGCAAAGTGAGTCTGCAATGAAATATTGAGACATTCAAAAACTGAACTATTATCTTCTATTGTGCGACAAACGAGCTCATTAATATCAATATACTGCCGTTGCAGCTGAATTTTATTTTGTGAAATACGCATGACATCCAACAAATCATCTACAAGCCGAGTGATTTGTTTCAATTGCCGATTAATAGTACCTTGTATACGTTTTGTGGAGCTACTACCTGCAGGAACACAAGACAGCAAGAAAATGTTATTTGAGATAGAAGCCAACGGATTGCGCAATTCGTGTGATAATAATGCTAAAAAATTATCTTTGCGCAGATCCGCTTCGCGCAGTTTTTCTATCAACGTTGCGCGTTCCTGTATCCAGTGCCCCCTCTCCATGATATCTGCTGAAAGACGCGCTAAAAGATCTAACATTTGTAAATCCTGGGCTTCTGGGATATGTGTTTTTCGATAATGGGTCGATAACATACCTAACATTTTTCCCGATCGGCTTTTTAGCGGTGTGGATTGAACGGCGCGCACATCTTCATCCAACAACGGTTGTAAATCAGGCGTGCCAACAAAAATAGGACTTTGTGTAATGTCTTCCACAATGACGCGTTTATTCGATTTCAAGCCTACACCACATGCAGCTTTCCCCATGAGACAAAGTGCGAAATGATCTAAAAATGGTTGAGCAAATCCTCTCGCTGCCACAATTTTTAAAGCACCTAATTCTTCATCAAATAATTGAATATTACCTTTATCCGCATTTGTAATTGAAATTGCGGCATCAATTATTTCTAGAAGAACTGAAGACGCATCCGCTTCTTGGACAAAACGCGTAGCAATGGAACGCAAACGTGTCATCGTATTTAATTCGGCGATAAGTTCTTTATGTTGTTTATTTTCACTTGGAAATTGACTTTCTGAATGATTATGCTCTTGAGATGAGTCAGTCATGTTTTCTCCCAAAAAATCAGTTTAATGTTGAAACAGTATTCTAGATTTTATCTGAATATTCTCGAACATGATTTTTTTGTGTTGTAATTCTATTAACTGTATTAATTTCGGATTTTATCGAATTTGGTAAATTATTTTGTACACATTTCAAAATGCCTAAACTAAAGCATTTGATTATCTGATGATTATTCAATATATTGAAATTAGGACCTGTGTCGGGCCGATATTATTTGTTTGTAATATTTGAAAATCTAATTAGTAAAATTAACATAGAAATCATACTAAAAACAACAAGGCCAAATGCAATCCACAGTGGAGTGGCGGCAGTTAGGCTGGCAAATAGTCCAGCAAATAAACCTGTAATACCGAATGAAAATGCGCTTATTGCTCCGGTTAATCCCATAATCCATCCTTGTCGATTTCTATCGGCTTGTTCAGAGAATAAACTAATAAGTACTGAATAACTGATCGCAAGACAGGTGGCGGCTGGAATTCCCATAACCCATGCGGTGATTTCTTTCTCACTTAATAAAATAATCAGAATAAAAATAGCAATGAGAGTAAGAGTTGCTAGGGCAATTTTACGTAATGAAAAATAATGCACCACAATGCTTAAAATATAAAAAAAGCTAATGAAAAACCGATGCCAATGCATGCCATGTAAATTCCAATATCGAGGGCCGATAAATGAAATTGTAGCGCTAAATATAAAGCAATAAATTGTACAAATGTTGCCCACCCTAACTGCATGAATAAAAATGTTAGAGATAAATTTAATAAACTTGAAGTGGTAAATGCAGAAATAAAACCATTTAATCCTGCTAATAATTTAATAGGTTTTATTTCAGTGGGTATAAAGGTTTCATTAAATGCGAAATTAAGATAAACAATATTTAACAAAGAAAGCCCTGCTGCAAAATATAATGGTGTTGTTATCTGAAACCAGTTTAATAAATGTTTATTGGACAGTATGCCTGATATTAATGACCCTAAAATAGAACCCAACGATATTGCCAGTAGTATAAAACCTATATTGGTTGTTTTATTTTCATTGGTGCTCATATCTACAATTGCCGCTTGTGCCGTTGAGATACTGCCGCCGGTAAATCCTGCAATAATTCTGCCAAATAATAATATAAATACAGAATGAAATAGCACGGCGAAGACAGCCATTAAATAGGCAAATGAATATCCCATTAAAGAGATTAAAAGAATTTTTTTCCTACCTATTTGATCGGATAGATCGCCCAGTATTGGGGCACCAAATAACATGGCAAAAAATGAAATACCCTGCGTTAACCCAAACAGAAAATAACGCATAATTGGACTCGTGGCATGCGGTAAAATGCTAGAGGAGGGGTTAATTAATAAAGTGGGTAACAATGGCAACTACATAGTGCCACTCATTGTATCGATAAAAATAGCGATAAATAGTGGGATAGTGCGAAAAAAATTACTTGAGGGCATGTGTTGCACCATTAATATTTAAATAGCCCCAAGATAGAATTAACCAAAAGAACATTAAGTCATTATTGTGCGATAACGCTATATCCATAATGAAAAGAATAGTCAAAATATTTTTTTTGACCAGTTATTTTTAAAAAGATGTTACCTAGATTTATAGTGTAACTGCATGATATTAATTAGCGATGACATATCACTCAATAATTATCTATTTCTCATTATTTAAACTATACTTAATTAAAATAATAATTGAATTTATCTTACTGTTTTAATATGCGGGAGTAAGAAAGTTATGCCTAAACAAAATGAGAATGAAATCGAAAGGCTCTACGCTGTATTTGTTGAAGCTCACATAAAGTCAATGAGACAACGCAAGGAAAATCTAACAAAAGACCATATTGCAAAAATAGAAAAATTTAAGGAGACGTTATTAGCCACACCATTTAGCCAGCTGGTTTCAGATTCAAGTAAGCATGCTAAAGAGTTATGCGAGTTTTATAAACATTGTATTGCGCAACTCGATAAAGATAACCAAAAACACTATTTAAATAAAATCATCGATGATTTTTCTAAACAGTTACAAGCATTAAAAAAAATTGAGCCAACTGTCATCAATTACACTGAAATCACCAATGCGTTTAATGAAAAAATAATTCGTACCCCATTTTCTTATTTCTCAGGAAATGAATCAAATCGAGATGCAGCAGCATTACAAAAATATTTTGTATTTTTAATGATAAAACTAGCAAGGGAACAAAAACTTGATGATGTAAAACATTATCAATCTAAAGAAGATATAAAATTAGCGCTCACTCATATAAAAGACCCCGAAGTGCATAATGTAATATCGAAATTAATTCATCAAGACTTAACCGCAGTACCGCTCACACAGAGAGCAGCAACTTCCGCCTCAAAAAGAAATATAATCCCACATTCCGATCCTACTAAACATAAGCAACCATAAAATTAAATTCTGTTATCATATTGAATTTAAATTGAACAGAACTTTGTGACATTTTGATGATTTGATCCTTCAAATAGAGATGCTCTATAGCAGTTGCAAGAATAAAGCTCAAATGGTATATGAATTAGTGTAAATAAATGACACAGTTATAATTATTTTTTTATATGGGATAATTAAAATGCAAGATCAGAACTCAAAATTAAGTGAAATATTCAATCATGATTTAGCGTATCGAAGTGCAACTGATTTATTAAGCGCATTAAGAACTAAGCATATTTCAGCAGTTGAATTGCTCGATGCCACTATTTCACGAATAGAAAAATATGATAAGCATATTAATGCGGTTGTGGTCAGAGATTTTGAACGCGCACGAATTGCTGCAAAACAGGCTGATGATGCATTAGCTAAAGGTGAACAAAAACCGCTACTGGGTTTGCCGATGACGGTGAAAGAGTCATTTAATATTGCCGGATTAACATCTAATTGGGGAAATCCATTTTTTAAAGATTGGCAGCCTATGGAAGATGCATTAGTAATATCACGATTAAAAAAGGCTGGTGCAATTATCATTGGAAAAACAAATGTGCCTTTCATGCTCACGGATTGGCAAAGTTATAATGATATCTATGGCACAACCAATAATCCCTGGAATTTAAATTTAACAACAGGTGGATCATCAGGGGGATCTGCTGCGGCGCTTGCTGCAGGATTTGTTTCTTTAGAATTAGGTTCGGATTTAGCGGGTTCACTGCGAACCCCGGCACATTATTGTGGTGTTTATGCACATAAACCAAGTAGTGATTTAGTACCCTTACGTGGGGCTTCGCCACCAACTACTTTAGCCACATCCAATCGAGTTGATTTGGTTGTTGCAGGACCAATGTCGCGTACAGCAAATGATCTTGCCTTAGCATTAAATATCATTGCAGGTCCAGATGAATTTACTGATGGCAAAGCATATCAATTATTTTTACCACCATCACGTCATACACATTTGCAAGATTTTCGTGTGTTATTAATTGATGAAAATCCTCTTTATCCAACCGCAAATATAATTAGACAATCATTAAATACATTTGCGGATAAACTTATTAAAAGTGGTGTCAAAGTGGTTAGAGATTACTCTCATTTGCCTGATCTGGCGGAAATTACAAAAAATTATGCGACATTATTATATGCTTGGGAAGGTGGCAATTTACCATTAAAAGATTATGAACATTTAATATCATTAGCAAAAAATCTCGATATTAATGATAAAAGTTTAACAGCATTGTGTTTACGCAGTAATGTTATGAATCATCGTGATTGGGTATTAACAACACGTACTCGGACGCTACTACAACAACAATGGCGAAATCTTTATCGTGATTTTGATGTGATATTGTGTCCGGTAATGCCAACTTTAGCTTTTCCGCATGATCACAATATGAATATTGAAGAGAGAATAATTGAAATCGATAGTATGAAACTACCTTATGCCCACCAATTTATTTGGATATGTTTTGCAAATCTTTTTGGATTACCAGCTACTGTCGCACCGATCGATCAAAGCGAAGAGGGCTTGCCAATCGGAATGCAAATAATAGGTGATTATTTAGAGGACAATACAACAATTACATTTGCAAAATTGATTGAACGGGAATTTGGTGGGTTTAAACCACCGCAATTAAACTTTTGAGTATTTCTATAAGAGACTGCTCTTGAATTGTAGATGAAAAAATCAATTCATACAAAACAGGCTGCAATAATGCTGAAAATTAATTCCTAATTTTCAGTCTATCCCTTCTCCTCAAGTAGAACATTTTAAAACTTCTTTCACATCATAATATAGGAAAAAATTTTGTGATATAACTAAAAACTTGGGTAGTCACCCATTTTTGAGACATCATTGAGGCTATAGTCATTAAACTTAATCAATTTAATAATATTTTATTTCCGCAAGGTTAAATTCATACAATCTGATTCTATATTAATTAAATTATCATCTATAGAATTCAATAATAACATTTAAATAATTTATATTTTATGAAAGATATTTTTAACTGCAAATACCTCACAACGATTTGAGTTGATAAAAATAAACTTCATAGATGGCTTGATTTTGATGTCCAACTGGATATAATGCATGAAAATAATCTTTTATAATAAAAATAACCGTCCTCCTGTGGTCGATGTAATTGAAGATTTAGAATCCAAAGACAGAGCAAAAATACTGGCATGTTTGAAATGCATTGAAGAATTAAGTTTTTATTGTCCTAGAGTTGAATTTAGACAAATTAAAGGACGATTATGGGAAGTCAAAATTAAAACACAGAACATCGGGTTTCGTATCTTTTATGTAGTGATAGGAGGCATCATGATTTTACTTCATGCTTATAGTAAGCAATCACATAAGGCGCCACTTAAAGAAATTAATCTTGCGGAAAAGAGAATGTTAGAGGTATTAAATAATGAAGAAAATTACATTGAATGATGTTATTAAAAAAGAGCGAGCATGTGATTCTGAATTCGAAGAATATTACCAAAAGGAATTGCTTATTAATGCGATTTCTAAAATGATAATAGAATTACGACAACGTGCTCATTTGACACAAATAGAGTTAGCTAACAGAGCGCACACGACACAACCTGTTATTGCACGCCTTGAAAGTGGTACTGATACTCGCGTACCTTCGTTACAGTTATTAATACGTATAGCTGCAGCAGCTAATGCAAAATTGAATATGAGTATTGAGTTTTATAAGAAAGTTTAAAGGTTATATTGAGAATTAAATCGTAATATTAGAATTAGAAATGAATTAAAGTATAACTATTGCCTTTAATTTGGTTAACTTATATATTTATTTTTTCATTTAAATATGATGGTGAAAACTATGTTGCAATTTCTCGCGATTTCTCTACTGATTATCTTGGCAGCGATATCACCAGGGCCTGATTTTGCTATGGTTACTAAAAATTCTTTATTTTATGATCGAAAAGCGGGTTATTTTACTGCTTTAGGTGTTGCTTCAAGTCTTTTAATTCATGCCACATATTGCATATTAGGTTTAGCACTTATTATTTCAAAATCTTTGTTGGCGTTTAGTATTATTAAATATTTGGGAGCCAGTTATTTAATTTATATCGGCATTAAAAGTATTTTGGCTAAACGAGATATGACATCATTAAGTTCGCATCATAAAAGCCAACACTCATTAAGTGATTGGCAAGCTTTTCGACAAGGCTTGCTATGCAATTTACTGAATCCCAAAGCCATCATGTTTTTATTGGCGTTTTTTACTTTGGTGGTCAAGCCGGGAAGTTCGTTATGGGTTGAATTGAGTTATGGTTTAGAAATTGCTGTTATTCATTTAATTTGGTTCTCATTATTAGCTTATATGTTAACGCACAAATTCGTAAAATCATCTATTAACAAAATGCAATATTATATTGTTAAATTAATGGGTGCATTGTTAATTGGGTTTGGTGTTCGGATTGCGACATTACACAGTGAATTTATTTAAAACTTAAATTACCCGGTGATTATATATATTAAGCATAATGAATTTATTACGGAAATTATAATTCCACCTACATTGAAAATAGTGATTTTCTCTAATCACTTTATCCTTAAGCCATCCGTAAACCAATATGGTTAATAGGGGAGGCGTAATATGAGCTTTTTTATCCCACATTAAACGGCATGTTTAGGCTCATTCCATTATTTTTTCAATAAGTTAATGCCATATGGGCTGCATGTCATAACACATAACTCACCCTAAAAAAAGATTTAATCCCGCACATTTTTTGTGCATAATATCAAACTTTCATTTTAATGATGAATCAGGGAGAGAGTAGAGAGTGTTACAGATTAGTAAATATATAAGTAATACGCTTACCGTATTCGCAACACTATTATTATTTTATGCAAGCGCTAGCAATGCTACGACGTCAAATGATAGCACCCGATCAGTCAGTCATAGTTCTAATCATCGTAGTTCTGCGCATCATAATGCTAAGACACATGCAAAAACTACGCATCCACAACATAAAAACACACAACACTTAGCTCATAATAATCAAGTAAAACGAGCACAGAACCATAAATCGCATGCTACAAAACGGCCACATTCAAAACCTGTTCATGCCAATAAAAAATTACATACACCACACATAACGCATCATCAGCTTCATAATAGTCATGCTCAAACGAATGTTCATCATCTCTCAGCCAATACCCATAATAAATTGCAGGCTAAATCCAATCAAAATCGTCATACCGCTATCGTGCGACATCAGCCAAATAATTTAAATAATCCGAGTGTTGCTGCAATTCATTCTGGACCAGTTAATAATAATTCGTTAACATTTAATTCAATGCCAGCTAATCAAACTGCAGGTATGCGCTTGGTGTCTTTTGTGCATGAAATGGTTGGATCTTTACGATATACACGTTATGCGTCTGGCGCTGGTGTTTTTGACAGTAAATATGGCATCTATAAATTAGATTGTTCACATTATGTAGATAATATTTTGCATCGTGTTGATCCCCGTGCCTATGCCAGTTTAGAGGCGGGTACCGGAGCCCAAATGCCTAATTCCGCAAATTACTATAATTTTTTCACACGGTTATCTGATCATCTTCGTTATGATTGGGACAAAGTCGATAATGCTAAAGATTTAGAGCCTGGTGATGTGTTGGTATTTCGTTATAAGAGTCCTTCAGGAATACAAGAGGGTGGCCATGTAATGATGGTCATGGATAAACCCGTGATTGATAATGGTGCTTTATTTGTACGTGTTACTGATTCAGCAGCTGCTGGGCATAGCGACGATACACGTCCTGCTCATGATTCTGGCGTGGGTATTGGCACTTTAGTTCTTAAAGTGAATAGTTACACTGGCCAACCATCTGCTTATGCTTGGGAATTCAATTCGCCTTGGAAGAGTGTAGATATCGCAATGGCAAGACCACCCTCCAGTATGGGATAGAATCTCCTCCACTATGAAAAAATGACATGGAGGTCAATGGATGCAAACCGCTGGCAATGTGAGACGATCATTAGGATTATTTAAGATTGCATTATTAGGCGATGCGCGAGTTGGAAAATCCTCTTTATATCAACAGTGGTTTCATCAAACCTTCAAAGAAAAAACTTCTGCTGCGCTTACAAATTCACCTGAATTTTTTAATGAACACAAAGATATTAAAACCAGCAATGCAGATGCGACTCAAAGTATCAATTTACAAATTTGGGAAATGACATGTGATGATAATTTCGATGATGTTAAAAGTTTTCTAAGAGATATTAATCTTTTTATTATCGTTATCGATGCCAGTCAAAATACGGGTGATCAATTAAAACAAATCAATAAATGGTATCAATTTATTAATGATTATTTATTATTACATAATCAGAATGAAATTATCGCCGTATTCAATAAAATAGATTTGCCAGAGTCCAATCCTTTAGAAAAAAGCGCATTGAATGTGTTTTCAGGCAAAATCAAAATGTTCATGCCGCTATCTTGTAAGACACGAATGAATTTTTCAGTTTTGGATAGATATTTAACAAGAATTGCGCAAGATTTTTTATCCATACATCTAGCTAACAAGAATGATGCAATTCGACCTTTATCACATAATGAATTATCTGACGATGTCAGTGACACAATTAATTCGCTCACCGCTAGGCAAACTGCCGTTTTACTCAATTATCTTGATATCATATTAAAAACGGGCACCAACAAAAATGTGCAACAACCCTATAAATTATGTTTTTTTAGTCAGGGTGAAAGTTTTTCTTACGATAATGGTCAAAATAATATTTTAGGCGCTGAAAGCAGGATTAATGGCATATTTCCTAAACATATTGCGCCTCTCTTAACAGCCATTCAAAATGGAACGCAAACAGCTAAAGAATTATTAAATAGGGTTTATGTCGAGTTAATGATGAGTTCTCAGAACGAACCGATAAGCAGAAGAAGAAATACACAACATTTTTATGCCGTTGTTATACCCTGTTATATTAAAAAAGCGATGCAGGAAAGAAACCTCGCTATAGATTCTTCAATTTCACAGTTACTCCCACAGCAAGCAATTGAAATTTTAAACAAACTTAAAACATATTTACTTAAAGGCCCAAAAGACGATCTCGCTAATCCTTATATTATTGGTACTAATGGTGGCGAAAACTATGTTTATGCGGGTTTTTTAATCAAATTACCATTTCATGTTTTTTGGATGGTCAAAAAAATAGATTTATATTTTGATTTGCTAGATCATAATCAGGAAAATGGTGTCATCCAGTCAAGAGGCAAACAAATTTTATACGAGTTACACCAAGATATGATTTTGGCCGAATTATCATTTAATTCGACAAGACATGCTACTACGCAAGAATTTTATGCACATCAGTCACAAGATTTTGTTGTAAATGAATTATCACGTTTTGATAACACCTTATCACAATTAATGAGATATTGTTCTAGATAGTCATCTTAAATCATTTGTAGCTATTAATAGGTAGCCCAGGTAAAGCCAATTGAAATATATAATTTATTTGCACAAATTTTTTATTATTTACAATTATTATTAAATACTAAGGGCGTAACCCGGGATTACAATTGATTTCCCGGATTTCAGCAGTACAGGAAATAAATGTTCTGTATATGTCATTTTTCAATATTTAAATAATTATGTCATTTGCTTCCATCCAGGTTACATACTGACCAATTATTCCTTATTCAAAGAGTATTTCAAAATCGGTGGAAAACGATTTGGCATCATAGGTGATTTTCGTTCACCGATTTTTTGACATCCCATTTTGATATAAAAATTTTCAGCATTGGGATCGCTCCAGATAATAAATTCGGTAATACCCACTTGTTGAGCATCTGCGCAACAAAATTGCCACATTTTTCGGCCAAGTCCTTTGCCTATATAATCTGGATGTAGAAAAAAATTATCTAATTCAAATGAATGATCTGTATGGCGAAAGAAATTATAAAATCCAATTAATTGATCATCTAAATAAACGAGTTTGATATTATTATTATTTAAATAATCGGCTTTAATACCGATGATTTTCATAAAGCGATCGAGAAATGTTTTGTCATATCCCCAATAGGCTTTTGATAAGCGCATTAGATGAGTTATTTCATCGAGTTGAGACAAATGCGCATTTTGAATTATTAAACTCATAAAGACCTCCCTTAGAAACGATTGAATTTTACATAAATCTTTTATATAATGCTCGCTCTTTTAATTATGTCCCTCACAGGAGAGATCATGAAAATTCTTGGTTGATGAATCGTACCAATAGGGCTTGGCTTTTTCACAAGCTATTGGTTTTTTTTAACTACGATATGTATCGCCTGGAGTTTTTATGAAATTACCTCAATCCACAGCTGGATTTATATTCCACTTTATCAAGCAACAATGGTTTAAGTTTACGGTTCTCACCTTATGTTCCGTTATTTGGGCCGTTAATGAAACGTTTTATCCTTATTTTCTTAAGCGAATAGTGAATGCTCTACAACCTTACCAAAATAATCGTACTGAAGTTTATTCAGCGATTACAGGGGTTTTAACTTTACTGGTGTTATTTTGGTTAGCATCCACCTTGGTGGGTCGTGTGCAAAATATTTTGCAAATTTATACTTTTCCCCGATTTCGCGCAGCGATACGCGAATCGGTATTTGGTTATGTGCAATCGCATTCGCACGAATATTTTGCAAGTAATTTTGCTGGAAATATCGCCAATAAAATTGGTGATTTACCGACCAGTTGTCAAACCATGTTAGAAATTATTTGTTTTCAATTTGTAACAGCTGCGGTGGGTGCGATAATTGTGGTTGGTATGATGTGGAATACCAAGCCTGTTTTTGCAGTGATTTTAATCGTATGGTTAATGATCCATTCTGCTATAACACTGATATTTTTGCGTTTTGGTAACCGATTATGGGAGGTTCACTCCGAATCAGTGTCGGTTTTAACAGGAAAAATTGTGGATGTTTTCACCAATATTTTAAACATGCGCTTATTTGCCCGTGGTGATTATGAAATAAATTATTTGAAAAAATTTCAACAAGATGAAATGCAAAAATCCAAAAAAGCGATGTGGCATATTGCTTATTTAGAAATAGGTATTGCAGTAAATGGATTATTTCTTAGCTTGGGGATGGTTTTCCTATTAATTCATGGTTGGATAAATCATTGGGTTACTTTAGGTGATTTTACGCAAGTTGCTATGCAAACATTTTGGTTAATAGGTTGGATTTGGTATATCAGTTTTCAATTAAGCCTATTTATGCGTGAAAAAGGGACTGTGGATAATGCGCTAGCATTAATTAGCAGAGGGCATGATTTAATTGATGTGGAAGGTGCTGCGCCTATAAATATTAATACCGGCGAAATTCAATTTGATAAGGTAACGTTTGCCTATCAAGTTAATAGACCTGTATTTGATAAGCTTGATTTGAAAATTCCTGCTGGTCAGAAACTAGGGTTAGTAGGATTTTCCGGATCAGGAAAATCCACATTTGTGAATTTAATTTTACGCTTTTATGATTTGCAATCAGGACAAATTATTATTGATGGACAAAATATTGCATCAGTAACGCAAGAATCATTACGTTCACAAATCGCCATGATCCCGCAAGATCCATCATTATTTCATCGTACTTTAATGGAAAATATTCGTTACGGTCGTTTGAATGCAACTGATGAAGAAGTTATTCAAGCAGCGAAATTAGCACACTGTCACGAATTTATTGAGAAATTAGATGCGGGTTATGAATCTTTAGTGGGTGAGAGAGGAATTAAATTATCCGGAGGACAACGTCAGCGCATCGCAATTGCACGTGCAATGTTAAAAAATGCACCGATATTAATTTTGGATGAAGCGACATCATCGTTAGATTCTGTAACAGAGAAATTAATTCAAGAAAGTTTGCATTTGTTAATGACGGGTAGAACCACCATTGTTATTGCGCATCGTTTATCGACATTGATTGATATGGATAGAATATTAGTGTTTGATAAAGGAAAAATTATTGAAGAAGGGACCAAAGATGAATTATTAAAAGCAAAAGGACATTTTGCGCATTTGTGGAATATGCAGACGGATGGGTATTTGCCGGATGATGGAGACGGTGAAACTGATTAAAAATTATAATTTTTTTGAAGTCCTGAAAAAGTAATTGTAGCCTGGGTGAAGCAATTGAAAAATATATTTATATATCATAATAAGGATTAATTAATGATGTTAGTTTAAAACTACGGCGTAACCCGGGGAGTTTATATTTCCCGGGTTACGCCGGTGGTCAAAATATTTTTATCGTAAACATTGGGCATTATGCCATTCAACATTTTCATATGCTCCACCCAGGCTACGAGTTCTTATAATTGTGAGGATTTGTTAGGGAATAATTGATAAATTCCATCTATATTATTTAGCTTTTCACCAATCTCGTCTTGATAATGCAAAATTAAATTGGTCGACATTTCACCGATGTTATTTTTGCCATAATTTACATTGCCATTAATATTTATTTGCTCAGCTGAAAATTGAATAGCAGTAGATGAATTCAAGGTGATGGATTGTTGGCTTATTTGAATACTTATTCCACCTTGTGCAATATAAATTTGATCAAAAGATCCAGTGCATTGCAATAGAATATCTTGAGCAGCATTCAATGTTAAATCACCATTATTTGTTTGTATTATCAAATCGCCATTTGGTATAGCGATATTAATATCGTCATTAGCATTGATATTTAAATCATTATCACTCTGTAAAATGATATTTTCTTTTATTGTTTCCAGTGTAATGTTATTAGTGGCATAAAATTGTAAATTGGTTGCAGCATTAATATTGATATCACCATTTTGAGTGATTATTTGTGCCTGATTTTGCACTGTTACCATATGATTATTGTCAACAATCTGTTCAAGATTATTTTGTGTACGACTGGTAATGGTTGTTCCTGCTTGAAAATTGATATCACCTTGTAATGAACACATTTTAATTTGTTGCAGGCCATAAGTAGCATCCAGTAATAAATAATTTTGTTGGTATGATGTGCTTAATAAAATATGTTCATGCCCCAATTGATCATCAAATAATAATTGATTGCCACCCCAACTGCTCAAAATGTTTTGCGTAAAATTGTTGGCAGTTACCGGCGATAAACCATTCATATTGGGCAATACACCGATAATTATCGGGCGATCAGGATCACCATTTAAATGTGTCAATAAAACCTCTGTGCCAACATGTAATGGAAAATGAGCGCCATATTGATTGCCAACAAGTGCTTGTGCAAATCGTACACGATGACTTGTTTGCTCGTTAGGAGCAATACTGTTATCAAATTTGGGTCTGATTAAATATCTACCATATTGATCAATATCAGCGTAATTTCCTGGTGTACCATTAATATTAGCCAAGCAATTTTCTTGATAAATAGGTTCTGGCATTTTAGGTCGATAAGGTACATTCACCGGAATTAATTCAATGATATTAAAATAGGATTGTTGAAGAGTGGTATGATTATTGATAATAGTAGGAAATTGAGCACTTTGGTCACCTTGTTGTGTAATAGAAATCACGACAAAATGGCCATTCATACTAGTAATGGGATGATTATTAATTTCAATTAAAAAGCCGAGTTGCAAAATATTACAATTTGTTTTTGCAGTCCAAATTGTTCTACGGCACACTAAAGCTTCTTGCCTAATCTGTAGTAAAAATTCACCTTCAGCTAATGTTTTATAATGATCTTGAAAACGATAATGAGTCACGCGTGGCAATTGCTGAGTTATCGACGGCTCACCTTCAAGGAATAAAGAAATTTCAGGAGAACGGTAATTATAATCATTTAATATGATATTGTCAGTGATCATATTTTGTTGCCATTCAATATGAAATACACGATTGATATTGCTGGCCTCACCATTTTCTGGCACATAAGATAATACCAGCTTGTCAGTTTTTCCTGTGAGATTATTGATATTATCATAAAACACTAAAACAGCGCTGTGTTCTAGTTGGATAAAGGAAAAGAATACGCCATAAAATGCACATTTCCTGTGTAAAAATTCAAAATCACTTTCTTGATATTGCACTACATATTCACGCATTGGATAAACATTATCTAGCAATAATTGGTATTCATAATATTGCCATCCATTATTACTTAAAATTTGCTCTATTAATGCAGGCAATGTGACATTATGGTAAACCCTACGGCGAATATTTAATGTTAATAAATAGAGAGGGGAGTGAATGATTATTTCATCGGCGATATTCTGTTTTTGATGATCAGTGCAATGTGTAATTATGCCATGGTGATATATTTTTCCAAGATGATCATACATAATTAATACGGCTTTTTTATTAATCAGTTCTTGTAATAAAGATTGACTTTTATTGTAACAAGTGATGCGAAATGAATAATTTTGAGTAATCATTTCATCATTATCGAGTGAATACTTTTCTGTACTAAATCCAATGATTTGAATATCAACGGCGGAATTATCCGCAATTTGTAGCATAAAGTGAGATTGATTGTTTTTGTTGTTCATATTATTGTTTTCTTATTATTTTTATAGGTTGCTTAGTATATAACAATACGTTTTACTATTAATAGTTATATATTGTTAATTGAAATAGAATTTTTAAACAATTGCAGATGCTGAATTAAAAAGTGTTCTGCACACGATTATCCCTATGAAATTCACCCCACGGCAACTAGCAATTCAATATCACCTCATAAGTTAATGTAGCCTAAACGTGGCATATGATTGGTTCTAAATTTTGCTACATGCTAATAATCACTTCACCTGTTGTGAAAAAATTAATCTTGTTTTAACACAGTTATGATATAATGTGATTTTTTAATAAAAACTCTAACTCAATAACAGCAATATTTTGCTAGGAATTTACTTTATATTTAAAAGAGATTACCAATGCAACTAATGAATGAAATAAGAACACAATTAGATAAAGCCATAGCGGGTGATGATAAATCATATACAAGATTTAGACTTGAATTAGTAAGGTCTGATAACTTGGGAAGATGGCAATTCATCGATACTTTGCAATATCTATGTGAACAATCCAAGGTTTCTCAATCAAACAAATTAATGACGTGTGCTCCAGAATTATTAGTGGATCTATGTGAATTTTTATCTTCCTGCGAAGGTATTTCTGAAGAACAATTCCCCATTGATTATTTTAAAGAATTAATGATTCAAGCGAGTGACAATGGTCATATTGGTGCACAAACGGGGTTATTAATTCTGAATAATAATAAAAATGAAAAATCTTGTATGTCTCCAGAAGAAAGCACACAGTATAACGCGAAATATAATATAATGAATGATAAAACAAGCCATGATCATTTTTATATGGGCATAGTTTATTATTATAAAACCATGCCAGAAAGATTCAGCGATGATCAATGTGATGAAAATGCCGTCAGTGAATTTACCCATGCAGCACAAAAGGGGCATGCTTTTGCAATGGCCTATCTCGGCATTATGTATACAGATAAGCGTGCTGAACGAGAATTAAAATCTACTGAAATAAGAATTCAGAAATCGATACAATGGTTTAAAAAAGCTGCAGCATTGGGTATTGCTGAAGCATTATTACAATTAGGCTTTTTATATATTGGACAACGTCGCCTTAATATTGAGAATTTTATCACGCCATCTCCAGACAGTACTATGGATCCCATATTATATGATTATTATAAAACGCATAAAGCGGCGACAATGGTGAAAGATAGTTATCCGGAAGTATATTCGGTATGTAAAAAGGCTGCTCAATTAGGCCTGAGAACGGCGATGAATCACTTAGGATGGCTACATGAAGATAAGTTATCTATCTTGTATCCAAGCGATGTAGAGAGGTTGCAAATTGCAATTGAATGGTACGAAAAAGCAGTCGTTTTGGGTGATAAAGAAAGCGTTGAGCGTTTAGAATTAGTATATACAGATGCGGCTAAATTAAGCGAACCATCTGCTGCTAAGAAATTAGCTGATATCTATTTTAATGGACGCTCAATTGATCGTTTACCAGAAAAATTACAAATGGAAAAAGCTAAATATAATTATCAACTTGCTTTACAAAATTATATCAAACAAAAGAATAAAGATAAAATTCATGAAGTTGAATTGTGTTTGGCTAAAACAGAAGAAAAACTAAAACGAATTGAATTTCAAAATACGCATTTAAAAAAAATCACTGCATTGTTTTTTAAAAATAACTGGCAATATGATAAAACTTCTAAAGAATGGAAAATGGTCTGTGAACTTCTGCCAGCTCATGATATTTCGGTAAATGTATGTGTAGCACTAAACAAAATATCTGAGTATTCACATGTGCATACCATCACAGTGGATAATCAAGAAAAAATTAAGTTAGAGCTTGTTAACAAATTAATCGGTTTTCTCACTGTAAAATGTAAATTGAAAAACGTCCATGTCGATGCGCAAGGTTTTTTCTGCATCAAAATTGATCATGCTATAGATGATAAATCCTATAAATATATTAACCAATTAGCGATTTGGTATTATCAACAATCTAAAGAATATTATGCTGAGAAAAATGCTAATGATGCAAAACAATTGCATGAACAATTCAACAAGATTAAATATGAAGTCAGTGATTTATTAAAAATAATTGCAAGTTACATCAACGAATGTGATCCACTAATACATTCTGATGTATTAACAATTATTGAGCGAGCGAAACACCGCTCACAAAACGTTGCTGGCGTGTTTAAGCAATTAGCATCAAAAGTGGTAAACTTGAGCCAGAGTATAATTCCATCGCTTGAAAAATATAAACGTCGTAGTGGGGAGTTGGAAAACAATATTAATGAATATATCAAAGAATATGATAAATTAATAATATTATCTGATGAACAATATCAGACTATCTCTGTGAGAATTAATGAAATCATAAGTGGGCTTCACTTATGCAAAGAAGAACTTGTCAATCTATTATCAAAATTAGAAAGAGAGGATTGCAAAGATAAAAAAGTAAAATTGATGGAAGCAATCACAGAATTTGAGAGAAAATTTGATAATGATGAAATTGAACATGATGTTGCCAGAACGCCAAATCAGCAAGCTAACAATACTCAACAGAGATCGGCCTTAGAAACAGAAACATATGTAACACCAACAGTAAAAGTTGAAGGTCAGTCTAATTTGATTACTTCTTCAGAATTAACTACAGAGGTAACACCCTTACATCCTCCTGCGCCTAGAGCGGCTGCATTAGAAATTGTGGTACATAATCCAAATTTTACACCGGTATTTCAAACATCGACTATTACGTCACCTGGTGCAGCTCCGCGATATCATGACAATAGAAATGCATTTTTTAATAATACTACACACCGTATACCAGTGCAGGAACCCAGTGAATTAACCAATTGTCAATTATTAGAAAAAATGAAAGAATTTTGTGGTTTATATAGAATTCAATGTCAGCGATATTTACAGGCAGAAAAAAATAACGATAATACTGAAATGTTAAAAGCAAGATATAATATATCATTAAATTTACTGTATATCTGCCATGGCATATGGCTAATTATATTGAGTCTGGATCAAAAAAGTGTTGAACCATTTAGATTGGTTTATGATCAATTACGCACCTCAGTGAGAGATACACGAAGTATATTGGCCAAGCTACCGCAAGATTATATAACAATTGATTTATTAAAGTCAGGTGAAGTGATTGCGCGTGATGAAACTTTTGAATTGATAGATAAAATTATTAATATCAATGAGTCGATTACAAGTAGCTCAACAACTCTCACGGTTGATTCATTAAAATCCAACTTGATAAGTCTCACGCAAATTTTCCGATTTACCACCTTACATCAACACTATAAAAAAGCATTAACAGAACAACAAAAAGGATTATTTACTGTTACTAGTTTGCCAAAACAAAAAATGATAGAAACCGCTGAATATTGTTTATTACAAATTGGCCATGCTATGCAACTGCTTAATCAAATAGCTAAACAAAATCATATTACTCAGGTAGTTGATTTGCGACAAAAAGCAGATTATGCCGCTGAGATAAAAATGTTAATTATCATTATAGGGAAATACGCAGGTATATTAAAAGAAAGACATAGCCAATCATTTGAAAAAATACAATTGGCTTTGACACAGACTGATAATAATTATTTTGAAAAACTCATTAAATTATCAAAAAATTTAAGACACCCTTTAAAAAATATCAATTCACAAAATGATGTAATTCCTATTTGGAATATCTTTAAAATAGCCGTAGGAGAAGATGGACATAAATTGGCTTATCATTTGGTAGAAAACCCAATAAGTTATTTAGTGAAGAGACCTGCTGAGAGGGCGCCTTGTCAAGTTAGTGTGATGTGTAATTAGCATATTAGTGCTTGATGTATAAAGATTATATGCTTAGTAAAACGACTAATTACTTCAGAATATTTAAAATATGTTCAACATTCTCAAATCTTTTTTCAGCGGTTGTTTGCTCAAAATAAAAGCGTAATCGATCTGGGCCATCTAATTTATATCTTTTGGGGTATTGCTGTATTAATTGAATTATTTTCATGGGGTCTATAGACGGTTGAGGTACAAATTCAATTCTCCCACCGCTCACATTGGCATCAATTTTGTGAATACCCAATGGATTTGCGAGTAATTTGATATTGGTAATATGAAATAAATTTTTCACTGCATCAGGTAATAATCCAAATCGATCAATAAATTCCACTTGTAGCTCGTGTAATTCATCATTAGATTGTGCATTTGCAACGCGTTTATACAAAATAAGTCGAGTATGTGGATCAGGAACATATGTGGTGGGAATTAATGCAGGAATTTGTAAATCAATTTCTGCGCCTATTTGTAATGGTTTTTCCAGTTCAGGTTCTTTACCTGATTTTAATGCGTGAATAGCGCGATCTAATAATTCCATATATAAACTAAAACCAACGGCCTGAATATTACCACTTTGTTGTTCGCCTAATAATTCTCCAGCACCGCGAATTTCTAAATCATGTGTTGCTAATGTAAAGCCTGATCCTAATTCTTCTAATGCGGAAATGGCATCTAATCGTTTTTGTGCATCCGTTGTAATTGCTTGTGGCGGTGGTGTTAATAAATAAGCATACGCTTGGTGATGTGAGCGTCCCACTCGGCCTCGTAATTGATGCATTTGTGCTAATCCTAATTTATCGGCGCGATCCATAATGATGGTATTTGCCGCTGGAATATCAATACCTGTTTCAATAATAGTGGTACAAACTAAAACATTAAAACGATGGTGATAAAAATCTTTCATGATCATTTCGAGTTCACGTTCGCGCATTTGTCCATGTGCAACACCTATACGTGCTTCGGGGACTAATTGTTTTAATTCTTCTGCAATAGGTTGAATGGTATCAACGGAATTGTGTAAAAAATACACCTGACCACCACGTAATATTTCACGCAAAATTGCTTCGCGGATTAATGAGTCATTACGCATATGAACAAATGTTTTTATGGCTAAACGACGCGCAGGTGGTGTTGCAATTAATGATAAATCTCTGATGCTAGACATGGCCATATTTAACGTACGCGGAATTGGTGTTGCAGTCAGAGTTAAAATATCCACTTCTGCGCGCAATTGTTTTAATTTTTCTTTTTGTTGTACACCAAAACGGTGTTCTTCATCAATGATGACTAATCCTAAATTTTTGAAATGGATATCAGGTTGTAATAATTTATGGGTACCAATAATAATATCCACTTTGCCTTCTTTTAATTGCGTAATAATTTTTGCTTGTTCAGCGTTACTACGGAATCGCGATAACATTTCCACTCTGATTGGCCAATCCGCAAAACGATCGGAGAAATTTTGAAAGTGTTGTTGCGCTAATAACGTGGTAGGTACCAAAATGGCCACTTGTTTTCCTGCTTGGACTGCAATAAATGCCGCACGCATGGCAACTTCTGTTTTACCAAATCCTACGTCACCACAAATTAAGCGATCCATGGGTTTTGCAGAAACCATATCTTCAATAACTTGTTGTATGGCTTGTTGTTGATCCGGTGTTTCTTCAAAAGGAAATGCGGCTGAAAAAGATCGGTATTGTTCATCCGGTGTTTGATATTTAAAACCAGGACGGGCTGCTCTGATAGCATATAAATCTAATAATTCTGCTGCGACATCTTTAATTTGTTCAGCCGCTTGTCGTTTTGCTTTTTGCCATACATCAGTACCTAAACGATTAATTGGAGCATTTTCTAAATCAGTACCACTATAACGACTGATATAATGTAATGACGCAACGGGTACATATAATTTATCGCCACCCGCATATTCAATGGTTAAATATTCTGCTTCATAATTATTAACTTGTAATATTTGTAAACCTTGATAACGGCCTACACCATGATCGATATGGACAACCGCTGCACCAATATTTAATTCCGCTAAATTCCTAACAATAATATCACTGTCAAATGTGCGTTGTTTGCGACGTCGTTGTTGTAATACTTGTGTACCAAATAATTGTGTTTCTGCAAATATGATTATCGCTGGATCGGTTAATGATAATCCCATTTCTAATGGTGCAATAGTTAAATTTAATCGATTTTGATTCTGTAAAAAATCAGACCAACTATTTACAACGGTGGGATTAATATTGCCAGATTTTAATAAATCAATTAATGCTTCACGTCGGCCAGCACTTTCTGCACAAAATAAAATTCTTGATTGCGTGTTAAGCAGAAAAGTTTTTAATGCGTGTAATGGATCATCTGCTTTATGATCAACTAAACAAATGGGGGGTGGTTGTGTTGCAAAATTAAATGATCCTGCTTTTTCAGTGATGGGATCTTGCTCACAAAAAATTTGTGCAAATTGATTGGCATGATAAAAAATATCACTGACATTCAAGAAAATTTCAGTCGGAGGCAAGATAGGATATGTCACATCGTAACGACGTTGTTCATATCGTTCTTGAATTTCCGTCCAGAAAGATTCACCCGCGGAATTTAAATCCCCTAAGCGCAAAATAACACTATGGGCTGGTAAATAATCAAATAATGTAGCGCTTTGTTCAAAAAATAATGATAAAAAATATTCAATACCCGGCGCACTTAAACCGTCACTCACACTTTGATAAACAGAATGGTGAATAGGATTTCCAGAAAAATGATTGCGCCAATTTTGTCTAAATAAACTGATTGCTTGTTCTGTTAATGGATATTCACGCGCCGGCAATAATGCAATTTCATCGATTTTATCTAGTGATCGTTGATTTTCTGGATCGAAAGTGCGAATGCTATCAATGTCTTGATCAAATAAATCAATGCGAAAGGGTACATCACTGCCCATGGGAAAAACATCTAATATGGAACCACGAACAGCAAATTCTCCAGGTGAAATAACTTGTGCTACAGCTTGATAGCCACATCTTGTAAATCGAAGACGGATTTCATCTACATTAATGCGCTCACCGGTTTTAACGGTAAAACTATTTCCTTCAATATAATTGCGTGGTGCAATTCTTTTCATTAGTGTCGAGAGTGACACTAAAACAATACCGCGTTGTAAATTAGGTAATTGCGATAACACATGCAAACGTTGTGAAATCAAATCTTGGTGTGGTGAAAAAGTATCATAAGGTAAGGTTTCCCAATCGGGGAAAGTTAAAATAGAAAAAGAATTATCGCCATTAAAAAAATTTAATTCATCTTCTAGCCGAGTTGCTGTCAGGGTATCTGATGTAATGACAACCAGTGGGCCAGTGAATTTTAATGCGGCATTATAGATGGCTAAACTCATACTGCTGCCGAATAAATTGCCCCAGCTAATTTTGTCGTTTTTATTTTGTGGGATTGGTGGTGATAATGGGTTTGATTGGTTCATTGTTTTAACGATTATTCGGTTGTTAAAGGATGGAAAAAGACGGTATTCTAGCGTGTTATGATGCAATTGACTATGCCCCGAAGGGGAGAAGGTGCCTTCGGTAGATGAGGGGGGGTAAGAGGTTTTACACATTTATTTAACACACCCTCATCTACCGAAGGCACCTTCTCCCGCAAGCGGGAGAAGGAAAAAAATATGCGCTTCGATTTTTCTTTCACCAAAGAAAAAAATAAAGGAATTATATTCTAATCATGAAAATCTATAAATTTTTATTAGGAAAACCCTTCGCTAGCAAAGAATTAAAAGATCAACGCTTGCGCAAATTAAAAGCATTGCCGGTATTTTCATCTGATGCATTATCTTCAGTTGCGTATGCGACAGAAGAAATATTGCGAGTCTTGATATTAGCTGGTGCATCAGCTCTGACATTTTCAATTCCCATTGCGTTTGCGATTTGTGGTTTGATTATTATTTTAGGCGCTTCTTATTGGCAAACCATACATGCTTATCCCAATGGTGGTGGTGCGTTTACCGTCGCGAGTGAAAATTTAGGCATGTGGCCAAGTTTGCTTGCAGCGGCGGCGTTATTAATCGATTATATTTTGACGGTTGCTGTGAGTGTTTCCGCTGGTGTTCGTGCTGTAACCTCGGCATTTCCTACTTTATTACCATACACGGTATTGTTATGTTTATTATCAGTAGCGATAATTGCTATTCTTAATTTGCGCGGTGTACGTGAATCAGCAACGGCATTCGCTTTTCCTACCTATGCTTTTGTTATTTTAATATTGATTTTAATTGGTACAGGTTTGTACCAATATCTTAGTGGTGCAATTATTCCAGCACCGCCCCTGAATCCAGCGCATTTAGCGCAGCATCCGGCATTAACAACAATAAGTATTTTATTAATATTGCGCGCCTTTTCTGCTGGGTGTACTGCATTAACGGGTATCGAATGTGTGGCAAATGGTGTGCCTGTTTTTGAGGAACCGGTAACACGAAATGCCAGTCAAACATTGCTTATTTTGGCATTTTTATTAACAGTCATGTTTTTTGGGATCACTTATTTAGCACAAATTCTGCATCTTCATCCTGAAGTCAATCAAAGTTTATTATCAATATTAGGACATTATATTTTAGGCAATGGTGTATTTTATTACGCGTTGCAGGGCGCGACGATGTTAATTTTATTATTAGCAGCAAATACTTCTTTTGCAGGATTTCCACGTTTAGCATCGGTGTTAGCGGAAAAAAGTTTCTTACCAATACAATTAAAAAATTTAGGTGATCATTTATCATTTTCTAACGGTATTGTGTTGTTAGCGGTGATATCTGGAATACTCATTATTTTATTTCATGGTGATACGCATGCATTAATTCCACTTTATGCTGTGGGAGTTTTTACTGCATTTTGTATGTCGCAATTAGGCATGGTTTTTCATTGGCTGAGACTAAAAACAAAAGCATGGTATTTGAAAGCGGCAATTAACGGTTTGGGATTTATTACGACTAGTACTGCATTATTAGTCATTATTGAAAGTAAATTTTTAGAAGGTGCTTGGTTAGTCATATTATTTGTGCCAGTTTTATTAATGATGTTTTATAAAATTCATCAGCATTATATTTGGGCTGAACGTCAACTGGCGATGACATTAACACAGGCAAAAGAATATTTGCGAAAAAATGAAGGAATAAAACAAAAAGTCATATTACCTATTGCGCGCATTCATCGTGGCACACTAGCTGCTTTAAATTTTGCTCAATCTGTTTCTGATGATGTGAAAGCGGTGTCAATCAATTTAAATCAAACAGACACTGATCAATTAATCAAAGATTGGGAAAGTTTGGAATCAGATGTTCCATTACATATTTTAGAATCACCTTATCGTTCAGCGGTATTACCCTTATTGCGTTTTATCAATAAAGAAGATTTGCGTGAACCACAACGGGGTTTATGTATGTTAGTGTTACCCGAAGCAATACCTTCTAAATGGTGGCATGAATTATTACATAATCAGCGTGCTATGTTATTAAAAGCATCATTATTTTATAATCGTAAACATGCAGGGGAAACAAGAATTTTTGTTGATGTGCCATATCAATTGGGTGAATAGCACATTTTGTTTTTTTTCCTTCTCCCGCTTGCGGGAGAAGGTGCCGAAGACGGATGGGGGGTATTTAATATGTTAACTCGTAATTTGATTTTAATGCTGATATTAATGTTATTTTTTATAAGCAAATCATTTGCTGATCAAAATAAACAACAAATCCCAGTCTACACAGACTCAAGCCAATCAATCACTATCACACCAAATTCTCCCGAATTTAAAATTCAATTAAAAGCAAATCCAACCACTGGCTACACCTGGAATACTAAAAAATATGATCAAAATTTATTAACTTTAGTAAATTATCGATATTTATCACCCCATATACAAATGCCCGGTGCAGGTGGAATCTCAGAATGGGATTTTAAAGCAAAAGCAGCATTTTTTGTAAAATCGCAATCAACAGAAATTAATTTGCTATATGCACGTCCTTGGGATTTAAGTGACAATCCAACCAATCTGCAATTTACGGTGATGAGCAAAATAAATTGATATGAGATCTTCTATGTTCCCTCAAGCATTTTAATTCTATCTGTAATTGGCGGATGAGAATAAAACCATATTACGAAATAGATATCAGCATTCATTGGTACGAAATTCAAATGACTAAGATGTCGTAACGATCTCGCTAAATCTAATGCATATCCAGATTTTGCAGCGAAAAAATCTGCGTTATGTTCAAAATGACGTGATATATAATTTATTAACGGCAGGACAATAAATGTCAAAATGGGCATTAAAATATATACAATGGCAAATATACCATACGGTGTAGTAATTATAGGTAAGTTACGCGCAGAGTGACAAGGTAATGCAGTACCATCTGGAGTCACGATAAGAAATATTTTGCGAAGAGCAACAAATCAAAGAAACCCATTTAAAATATTGGTGTTATCAACTTTATAACACAGCTAGTATAAAAGTATTGCAAGAACCATCAAATAATTACAAATACAAACCACAATTTATACCTATTGCGTTATCCACATCATCGAACATGAAATCAGATAATTCAGCTGACGAAAATCAAATTGAATTAGTCATAGAAAAAAGCTATTTCATTCGATTAAAAAAACATTTTGATGAACAACAGTTGTTAAGATTGATTCAATTATTAAAGGGACAAGTTGATGTTAATGCTCGCTCCTAATACACGTATTTATATCGCAACAGAGCGTGCGGATATGCGTAAATCAGTAGATGGTTTAAGCCTATTAGTGCAAGAGACATTAAATCAGAATGCATTATCAGGACATTTATTTGTATTTGCTAATAAAAGAGGAGACAAAATAAAAATATTGTACTGGGATCGTAATGGATTTTGCTTATGGTACAAGCGCCTTGAAAAGAGTAGATTTCGAATACCAAAAATACAAGGTTCTGTATTCAATGTTAATATAACAGCAAGAACAAATAACGGAACAACAAAATATAATTAAACAAATCCGTGAGCAATATGAGAATCTGCAACATCAAGTACAATGTTTAATCCGTCAACAATATGGCCGAAAATCAGAACAAGGTATTCCTGGTCAAGTGAATTTATTTGATACACTCGAGAATAATCAAAATGAAAAGACACCAAATAATA
>JAJYDF010000037.1 GCA_021777765.1 Pseudomonadota bacterium
AAGTTAAGTTGATGGTTTTGTGGGGCCTGCGCACGTCAGCATAGTCATTGGTAGTAATGCTTATCAAGCAGTCAGTCAAAAATATCAAAAACCTATTGTAATTGCAGGATTTGAACCATTAGATATGTTGCATTCCATATTGATGTTAATACAACAATTAAATTCCCATCGTTGTGAAGTGGAAATTCAATATACGCGTGCAGTAAATCCTAATGGTAATTTATTAACACAAAAAATAATGGATGAAGTATTAGAGTTAAGATCACAGTTTGAATGGCGTGGTTTAGGTTGGATTCCGAATAGTGCTTTGAAAATTAAATCTCAGTATGCAGAATTTGATGCGGAATGCTTATTTAATTTACCAGGCAGTACGGGTGAAGAACATAAACAATGTGAATGTGGATCGGTATTACGTGGAATTAAAAAACCTATGGATTGTAAATTATTCGCCAAAGTATGTACGCCGGAAAATCCGTTGGGATCGTGTATGGTTTCATCGGAAGGTGCGTGTGCCGCTGTATATGCTTACGGAAGAAACTAATTAATCGCCTCCTTCTCCCGCAAGCGGGAGAAGGAAAAAAATGTGAAGGAATAATTTTTCTATGACAGAAATAATTACAAGCAAAAAAATTAATGGCCCCAAATTAAATATCAAATCCGGCACTATCGATTTAACCCATGGCAGTGGCGGCCGTGCAATGATGCAATTAATTGATCAATTATTTTTACCGGCATTTAATAATCAATGGTTAGCGCAAAAAAATGATCAGGCTTGTTTTAATATTATAAATGGCCGCATGGTAATGGCAACTGATGCACATGTTATTTCACCCTTATTTTTCCCAGGTGGTGATATTGGTTGTTTATCGGTCAATGGTACAATTAATGATATAGTGATGTCTGGTGCAACACCTTTATATTTATCAGCCAGTTTTATTTTAGAAGAAGGATTTCCATTAATTGATTTGCAGAAAATTGTACAATCCATGGCCTATGCTGTAGCCATTGCAAATGTTGCAATTATTACCGGCGATACTAAAGTTGTTGAACGCGGTAAAGGTGATGGCGTATTTATTACAACAACCGGTGTTGGATTAGTGCCCGATAACATTCATATATCGGGCGATAAAGCAAAACCGGGCGATCACATTATTGTCAATGGATATATTGGTGATCATGGTGTTGCAGTTATGTCACAACGTAATAATTTACAATTTAATACTTCAATTAAATCGGATACCTGTGCATTACATGATTTAGTCGCTTGCATGATAAAAGCCGTTCCACAAATTCATTGTCTTCGCGATCCTACTCGCGGTGGAGTTGCTACAACTTTAAATGAGTTAGCAAAACAATCACAAGTAGGAATTATAATTAATGAAAATAAAATTCCGGTGAGAACAGAAGTAGCCGCTGCTTGTGAATTATTGGGTTTAGATATTTTTTATGTTGCTAATGAAGGGAAATTAATTGCTATTTGTGCGCCTGAAGATTCTGCACAATTATTATCTGTAATGCGCAATCATCCTCTTGGGATTAATGCAGAAATTATTGGTCATGTGATTAATGATCCACAGCATTTTGTGCAATTAAAGACAAAATTAGGTGGCATGAGAATAATGGATTGGTTGGCTGGAGAACAATTACCAAGGATTTGTTAAATGACTGATAAAATAAATAAGGAATTATTTTTACCCTATACGCACTTACAACAATTAATTGAATTATTAAAACAGGATGGATTTAATTGTGTTGGTCCACAAGTGCGCGATGGTGCAATTGTTTATGACACTTTAAATCATGCCGATCAATTACCCTGGGGAATCAGAGATCATCAATTACCCGGTGAATATTCTCTTGAAAGTATTCCTGACCATAAAGCATTCGCTTTTGCAAACGGCCCACAAGCTATTAAACCATTATTATTTAAAACACGAGAACCGATGTGGAAAGTGGTGCGCAATGATCAAGGAAAGTTAGAATTCATTCCTTATCAAGCCAAAGAAAAACCAATCGCTATATTTGGTGCACGGTCATGCGATTTAGTGGCGATGGCGATTCAAGATAAAGTATTTATCGCTGATAAAAATCCTGATCCTCGCTATCATGAACGGCGTGAAAAATTATTTATTATCGCTGTTAATTGTAGTTATTCGTCAGAGAATTGCTTTTGTGTTTCTGCTGGGACAGGTCCACAGGTAAGAAATCCCTTTGATATTTTATTAACAGAAATTAATAATGGATTTGTGATTAAAGCGGGAAGTGAAAATGGCAATAAAATTATTATTCAACTTAATTTAAATGATGTAACTCCTCCACAACAAAACGAAGCACAACAAAATGTGGAAAATGCCGCAAATATGCAAACTAAACGCATTCCATTGAATAATACCTCGCAATTGCGTGATTTATTGTTTAATAACTTAGAACATCCACGTTGGCAAGAAGTTGCTGATCGCTGTTTATCTTGTGGAAATTGTACTTCTGTATGCCCCACTTGTTTTTGTCACAGTGAAATTAATCATCCTAGTATTGATGGATCAAATAGTGAACATATCAGTGAATGGGATTCTTGTTTTACTGCGGGACATAGTTATATCAGTGGCAAAATAATTCGTGATGATACACGTAAACGTTATCGGCAGTGGTTAACGCATAAAGTTGGCAGTTGGTTTGATCAATTTGATAGTAGTGGTTGTGTTGGATGTGGACGGTGTATTACTTGGTGTCCTGTAGGAATTGATATTACCGAAGAATTAGCAGCAATTTCTGGCGAAAGTAATATAATTTCTGCTAAAAATAATAAATAGTTAATTGTAGCCTGGATGGAACAAAAGAAAATTATTTTTATATTACATAATTAAAGTTGATTAAAGTTTTTTATTTAAAACTACTGCGTAATCCGTGAAATTAATTTAGCCCGGGTTACGCTGTTGGTATAAATAAATTTTATTATAAATGTCAAACTTTTCATACTATTCAATATTTTCATATGCTCCACCCAGGCTACGAATTTTTTATCACAAAATTAAGGAAATAATGTGTGTCTAATTTAAATCATTTCATACCACTAGAGGCTGAAATCGTAGCACGGGATCAAGACTCGCCGTCTATTTTTACACTGCATTTAAAATTTATTGATCGCAACCACCATCAACTTTTTGCTTTTCATCCAGGCCAATTTAATATGGTTTATTTATATGGTGTAGGTGAAGTGGCAATTTCTATTGTTTCCGATCCAGATCAAAAACATTTATTTAGTCACACTATCCGCGCCATCGGCCGCGTTACAAAAGCTATGCAAAAACTGCAAGTCGGTGATCGCATTGGCATTCGTGGTCCGTTTGGTAGAGGGTGGCCATTACATCAAGTTAAAGGAAAAGATATTTTAATTGTTACAGGTGGCCTTGGTTGTGCACCCATTGTTGGAGTCATTAATTATATTTTGGCGCGCAGAAACGATTACGGACATTTAAAAATATTACAAGGTGTAAAACACAGTGACGATTTTATTTTTCGTAAACAATATGCCATTTGGCAACAATCTCCTCATACTGAAATTCATATCGCCGCCGACCAAGCCGTTAAAAAATGGCCTTGGTATATTGGATATGTTACAGACATGATTCAATCATTAACATTTACACCAGAAAATTCCGTGGTGATGATGTGTGGCCCTGAATTAATGTTACATACGGCTATTAAAGAATTAATGAAAAAAAATATTTCAGAAAATAATATTTATCTTAGTATGGAACGTAATATGGAATGTGGCACAGGTCAGTGTGGGCATTGTCAATATGGTGGATTATTTATTTGTAAAGATGGGCCTATTTTTGCTTATCCGGAAATTAAAGATCTTTTTTCAGTCAGTGGGTTTTAATTTATCTCAATTAATGAGTTAAAATCCCGGGTTACGCCACGGGATTTAATAGTATTTAAATAAATATTAAATTTAATTGTTATGAATTATATTTTCATTTGGCTTCACCCAGGCTACATCTATATAGTAAGCAGTTTTTATTTATCTTAGAGCGTTATCATTTTGATTATGATGTGATAATATTGCCAATTCATTAGATGTCGCACTATCTAGAAAGCTAATCATATTTGCATTTCATGTAGTAACATTTTCAACTGACTAATTTATTCTTTTTTAACAACTCAATTAAATTGAAATACTACACATTAAATATAATGATATAGAGGATTAAAATGATGAAAGAATTCATTGAAGCAAGAACGGCAATACTTAATCATATAACTCATCTTGATGACGAATCTAAGTCAGCCATAGAAACTAAACTTAACAAATTAGAAAAATTACTCACGGAAGAAAACAAAATCCTCGCCAGACAAACATTAGCTAATGTTTTAACACTGCTATTAAAATTTATTCCATCTACAATGACTACTGAAATAACAAGATCATTTTCGTTATATCTCATTTTTATGACTATGTTAGCGAGATATTTTCCTGAATGGGGAATTTACCAAACTCAAAAAGTTATTATTGCGCATGGTAATCAATTAAAAACGGCTATATTAGAGATAAATAATATTACAAAGGAACAAGTTGACCAAAAAATCCATGTTACTGAAGATAATATTAATAATGAAATTGAAAAATATGAAAGCAGAGAGGCTCTCATCGCTGGCGCAATAGGACATGTTGCTGGTGTTATGTTGGAATATTCCACACCGCTAGGCCAATTAGGAATATTCAAACCAGTAATCCAAGGCGGTTGTTCAACAATAGGTTATGGCATTGGTGCTGAAATACATTATTACCAAAAATTAGCCATGCAACGACGACAACAATCTGGACAACCACGACCTGGTTTGTCTATTAATGATCTATTAATTACCATCCGTGGTTATATAACACATGTGGATGGATTTGCTGCTGCACTCAACGAGATAGCATCTGCCGATAATAAAAATCTATTTATTAAAAAATGTATGCATTTGGTAGATAAGGGATGGAATAATCAATTTTTACAGATGGTCAATTTTTCAAATATTGAGGATATTTTTTTCAGAGATAAAATGGATGATTTACTTAACAATCCATTACGACGTATTTTTTCAGCCAGAACAGATTTAACCCAACAAGATGCGCCTATCATTCGTTTTTTTGTGAAATTGCAACTTTATCGATTAATTTATGAAGCTGCTGCATCAAATCAGATTGTTACTGATTTAGCTTGGTTATGTGATGCCAAAAAAAGACTCGATGCCGAATTTAATACAATAGCAACCCAACAAAATATGACCTATAACGGTCGCGTTTTACGCAATCAAAATGATATTAATTTGGCAGTAGCTACAGCAAAACAACAATTAAATACTTATCATAAATATTTTCCGCTTATCGCTACTTTTGCTATTTTTTATTATCTATTCAAACCTTTCAAAGATAAACTTTCTACTGAAGCTAATATTACAATATCCCTACTAATGCTCGGCGTCGGTGTTTATTTAAATCGCACAGCAAATACTGTCAGAGCCGCTGATCGATTTCTACGCACTGATATCCCAGCAAGAGAAAATCAACAACAAGTGATTACTAATGAGAATGTTTTAAAATTTTATCAAGTAACGCCTGTAGAGTTGCAAAAATTGCAAGAAACCTATACACAAGAAAGTGTTCAACCAATAAGACCTGATAGAAAAGATAACCTTGCCTGATACATATAATTCGTAGTCTGGGTGGAGCAATTGATGGTATCGAAAAGAATTCGTAGCCTGGGTGGAGCAATTGATGATATTGAATAGCATGATAATATTAGCCATTTACACTTGAATTAATTTTAGCCACAGCGTAACCCGGGGAATATTCATTTCCCGGGTTACGCCGCAGTTTTAAATAAGCATCGTTAACGAACACTTATTATAATCTATAAATATGATTTTCAATTGCTCCACCCAGGCTACAATTAAAGAGGATTAAAGAAGATAAGGTTTTTACCATGGAAAAAATGCGAATCGCGGTACACAAATTTACTTCCTGTGATGGTTGTCAATTAGCATTTTTAAATGCGGGGGAAGATTTATTAACTCTATCCGAATTAGTCGATATTCAACATTTTGCTGAAGCAGGTAAAATCAATTTAGAAGAAAAAGTTGATATTGCATTTGTGGAAGGCAGTGTTTCTACACCAGAAGAAATAGAACGTATTAAAAGAATACGAAATAATAGCCGTTTTATTATTACCATTGGCGCATGCGCAACTGCTGGTGGTATTCAAGCTTTGCGAAATTTTGCGCAATATCCGGATTGGTTAGCAGCAATTTATGCCACGCCGCAAACGATTCAATCATTAAATACATCTACCGCAATTTCACATCATGTTAAAGTGGATTGGGAATTATGGGGTTGCCCTGTAAACACTAAACAAGTATTAGACGCCATTCGATCATTATTATTTCATGCAACGCCAAGAATTAAAAATGATTCAGTCTGTTTAGAATGCAAACGGAAAAATAATGTTTGTGTTTTAGTTGCCAAAAAACAACCTTGTATGGGGCCTGTTACACAAACAGGATGTGGTGCTTTATGCCCTACTTTGAACCGTGCATGTTATGCATGTTATGGCCCACAAGAAAATACCAATACCACATCACTGGGTAATTGGTTTGAATATTTAGGATTTAATAAAGAAAAAATTGCACAACAATTTTTACATATTAATAATCAAGCACCCGCTTTTAAAAATGCAGGACAATATTTTAAAGGAATTAAAATTGTCAACCAATAATTCTGTTTCAATTAATGTACCCATACTCGCTCGCGTTGAAGGTGAAGGTGCACTTGAATTACAAATACGTAATCAACAAATAGAATCATTACAATTAAAAATTTATGAACCCCCTCGCCTCTTTGAAAAATTTTTAGAAGGTCGTAATTATTCTGAAGTATTAGATTTTGTAGCAAGAATTTGTGGTATTTGTCCTGTCGCTTATCAAATGAGCGCTACGCAAGCAATTGAACAATGTTTTGGCATTACAATTAACCCATGGGTGAGAGAATTACGACGATTATTTTATTGTGGCGAATGGTTAGAAAGTCACAGCATGCATATTCATTTTTTAGCGTTACCCGATTTTTTGGGATTTAATTCTGCACCAGAAATGGCGAAAGATTATCCTGAACAAGTGCGGAGAGGATTACGTTTACAGTCATTTGGTAATTCTTTAATTAAATTATTAGGTGGTAGATCAGTTCATCCAGTAGGCGCATGTGTCAGTGGTTTTTATAAAGCGCCTGAATTAACGCAAGTTGAATCATTATTAAATATTGCTGAACAAAGATTAGCCGATTGTAGAGATTTATTAACTTGGTTAGCATCACTCTCTTTGCCAGATAATTCTCATGATTTTCTCTGTGTATCTTTATATCACCCAACCGAATATCCATTTAACGAAGGACATATTGTTGCTGATAATGGTTTCAATATCACTAGCGATCAATTTGAAAATTATTTTAAAGAATTTCAGGTGCCTTATTCCAACGCATTACATTGTACATTACAAAATCAAACTTATTTGGTGGGCCCTTTAGCCAGAGTGAATAATTGTTTTGGCCACTTACCAGTTGAGATTCATTTATTATTACAACAATTGGGATTTAATTTCCCAAGTAAAAATATGTATCACAGCATCATCGCCAGAGCCATAGAAATTTATTATTGTGTGTTAGAAGCCATACGCATTTTAAAAAAATATAAACAACCGAAAAATTCATTTATGGAAGTTACACCACAGGCGGGTATTGGTTATGGTTGCACAGAAGCACCACGAGGATTGTTATGGCACCGCTATGAAATAGATGAAAATGGCATCATTAAATCCGCACGCATCGTTCCACCCACCAGTCAAAATCAGGCACGTATAGAACAAGATTTACATATTTCATTAACAAAATTGGGTTTAAATAAAAATGAAGATGAATTACGTCACTACAGTGAAATGATTATTCGCAATTACGACCCTTGCATTTCTTGTTCCACACATTTTTTGAATTTAACGGTAAATCGATCGTGAAAAAATTAAAAATCATTGGTATTGGCTCACCCTTTGGCGATGATCAATTGGGTTGGCATGTGATAGAAAAATTAAAGCAGCGATCTTTTTTTATTAACAATCAAGCATTAATTTCCTTAGAAAATTATGATCGACCTGGTACACATTTAATTAATCTATTACAAAATACTGACTTTGCAATTTTAGTTGATGCGGTAAAATCTAATAAGGCACCTGGTACGATATATCATTTTGTTAATGAAGAGATTGGGTCCTATTCTAATTTATTTTCAAGTCATGCGATGGGTGTTGCAGAAACAATACGCTTAGCAAGCGCCTTGGGTGAATTACCTGATCATATTGTTCTTTATGGAATTGAAATTGATTCTGTTGAAATGCAAAATCATTTATCTCAACCTGTGCAAGATGCGGTAGTAAAATTAGTTGAAATTATTGAGCGTCGGATAATGCAACAAATTGCAAATTAGTGATGGTGGATTTCTACGATTTCTTAATAAAAATATTATTCAAATTAATTGATGACATAATAATTTTCTTTACACTTTCTTCGTGATAAAAAAATAGGGTTAGTACCATTTAGCTACGTAGTCTTTTCACAAAATGGTACATACCTTTTTATATTTTATCGCCTTGGATTTCTCAATCGCTCATTAACGTCTTCTAGTCTTCTCAGTCTCTCACCATCAATCTGACCACCTGGCTGGTGATGCTGTATTGCTGGAATCCCACCACCTTGTGCAAAAAAATTATGGGGATTGAGCGGATCAAATTGGCCCTGTTGCATACCATGTTGCAATCCGTGATCAACATGTGGATTAGGATTTTCATGATATACCGCTGGTCGCCCTTGAAAACGAGGATGATTAATAAAATTAGGAGCCCCTATATTATTAATCCGTTCATTATAAGCATACTCAATTTGTTGCACGTTGCCACGCTGAATCACTCTAGCATTTCTTTCATAACAATATTCTGTGCCATCATTCCGTTTTTCACAAAACGGCTCTTTGTATTCATCAATAACATGCTCATCATCATTTGTTTTATCTGTTTTGGCAGCACTAACAGGTCGCATCATCATCGATAAAGAATACATGGTCACTAAAAAATACAATAAATCGGCAAGTGCAGCTCTGTTATCATAAGCTTGTTGAAATACCCAATAAATTAATTTTAAAAAAGCATTTTCTGAATCATTACGCTGTGATGGATTTTTTCTAGGTTGTTGCTCACCTTGCTGTTGAGGCATATACATACAAGTATCTCCGATTTTAACTTAATAAAACATTTTACCACATAACATGCTAACAGAGTGCTTTAATGCATTTTCTTGCAATTAATTTTTTCACAATAAACGATATGTATTCACTGCGACTTTTTGAATTTGTTTATTAATTGCTTTTAATATTTCACCCGGTAATAGATCTTTTTGATCCAGTGTTTTCCATGCTGTAATAGTACGATCAATTGTTTCTACAACGATTTGTCCAATGGGGGATGCAGGAATCCGCGCAGCGTCTGCAAAACGACGAATTTGGTCAGGACTCACTTCGCTTAAACTTCGGCTATCACCAAAATTCAAAGCCAATTGATCATTTGGGATATAGGGTAATGTTGCAATAAAATCATAGGCTGGAGAAAGAATCGGTGTACGTTTATTTGGATATAACAATGACCAATTTTTAAGATGCATATCTGCATTACCTATTAGAACTGTAAAAACTAAACGTCTTATAAATTCATAAACTGCTTCATCACCTACTTCAGCCCATAATACGGTTGCGATATTGGCATAACTTTTGGAACCATATTTATTATTAGGAAACAAACCAAATACTTGTGCAAAATCCTCCATATGAATGCGTTGACCATCATCACCACGATCAAAACGTTTAATTGCAATTGCTTTGCTTTTCATAGAAATAATATTTTCAGGTAATCCATGAATTTCTTGTACATCAATGAGACGATTTTGCGGTAAATCAATACCAACTGCTCGCGCAAGTGAAAGCATTACAAATTCATTTTCTGGAACTGCGGCAAATCGTGTTGAAGGTAATTTAACAATCCACGATCCGCCCATTCCATCTGCTGGTACAGTCAAACCACCTGAAGATTCCATAACAGCAGAAAATTTAAGCTGTACTCCAGCCAGTGAAAATCTTAAGGGAGTTTCGTGATGACGCGTACCTTTATATAACTGAGTATCAACGGGTTTATTTAACGAATATTCCGCATTTTCGAATGGCATTGCAGTTAATGCACCAGGAAGATCTGCACCTAATGTTGCCAATAAATAAAATTCACGTTCTGATTTGACGCCTACACGTTCTGCAAGATAAGTACGCAAGTGTCCTTCTGGTAATACATTAGAGAAGAATGGTGGTAATTTAACAGTGTATGCTCGCACAGCATTAATCACATTTTCTGATTGTCCTTTGAATGACAAACTTAATGTGGGACGGTGTTCATCATCAATATAATCCTGTTCAAATGAAAAAAGATGACGTTCGCCTGCCAAGCGATTAATAATTCCAATTCGTCGGCCATACAAATTAATGGCTAATGCATTTATTCTCTGTGATTGCGTTTTCATTATTCTATCTCTGTATTATTGTCTTCATCACTGGCATAGAGTGGACGTTCCTCTTCATTTATACCGCGTTGATCCCGGATTATTGCTTGTACAACTGGCACTAATGAGCTTGGCACCATAACAAGGTCAAACTTAAGAACACGGACTACATCTAGAAGAGTGTCATAGCGAGGCATGATTTTACCGGTTTCAATGCCAGATATATGCATTTGTGGCAAACCAACACGCTGCCCAAGTTCCGCTTGGCTCCATCCACGATTGAGCCGCGCCGCTTTTAACTCTTGGCGCATTGTTTCGGGCAGACTGTTGAGTCTAATTGGTTTGATATGTTTCTTTATATGATTTTTCATGTCTTATATAATAATACATATTATATGGCAATTCAATTAATATGCGATATTATATCATATTAATAATATAATATATTTTAGCATATAATGGGGTATTTCTTGCAGCAGGTGGAGGATGGGCAAATGTCAATAATGTGACATTTAATGGCAATTCCAAACGTTGCCAATTTCTTTTTGACTTTCCATAACCTCTCTTGTGACTATGCGTCCCTTAATAAATGCTTTTATTATTAATAGGATGAAATTAAATTGCAGAGGAAAAAAATGAACACATTCCAAAATAAAGTAGTTTTTATAACAGGTGCCTCATCAGGAATCGGTGAAGCATTAGCACGTGCATTTGCTGAGCAAGGCGCGTCTGTAGTATTAGCTGCGCGACGCATCGAACGATTACAGCAATTAGCTACAGAATTAAAACAAGTAGGTAGTAAAGTGTTAGCGGTTGCTTGCGATGTGACGAGTGAAAATGATTTATTCGCTGCGGTTACAGCAGTTCATCAAACATTTGGTCCTATAGATATCGTTGTTGCTAATGCCGGTTTCGGTGTAGTGGGTAGTTTTGAAAAACTGCATTTAGAAGATTTCCAAAGGCAATTTAATACTAATGTTTTTGGTGTATTACGCACGATTTATGCCACTCTTGAAGATCTTAAAAAAACACAAGGACAGTTAGTTTTAATCGGCAGTGTCGCCGGTTATATCAGCGCTCCTAAAGCGACGCCTTATTCAATGAGTAAATTTGCATTACGTGCACTAGCTGAATGTTTATATGGCGAGTTAGCGCCCGTAGGAATTGCTGTCACTTTAATTTCACCGGGATTTATCAATACAGAAATTCGCCATGTGGATAACCAAGGACAATTTCATTCTGATGTGAAAGATCCTGTTTATCAGAAAATACGTATGCCGGTGCAACAAGCTGCACAAATTATGATTAAAGCAATTCTTAGTAAAAAACGTGAAAAAGTGATTACATTTCATGGCAAAGTCGCTTTATTCATCAATTTTCTTTTCCCTGGACTGCTGCCACACATTTTTCGATGGATTACCTTGAGAAAATTTAAGAAATCGCAAATCAAAAATATTTCTAAATGAACAATCTCTTCCTAGGTCGAGATACGAGCAATTTAATGTTAAATTGGCTGCAATTTATATAATATTGAATGCGAGAATCAACAAACTGATAACATAGCGTTTAATGAGTTAATTTATTCCGTTTGTGAAGCCATTATTGTATTTTGTTCGGAGATTAATCTTTTTGATATTAATTTATTGTCTGGCATTATCTCGCCTAAACCAATAAATTTTTTATTATTGATGATTAATTGCATGATTTGTCCTGGGCTTACATTTTCATTAATTGCGATTTCTTGGCCACGATATAATTTAAATGCCATTTCTTCAGATATTGATAAAATAGGATATTCATTTAACATTGCATTAATGGGTAATAAATATTTATCAATTGCAGCATAATTTTCTTGTTGAAAAACTTCTTGTAATTGTTGAAATGTTATCATTTGCTCAGCTTGAAAATAAGCAATGCCAGTGCGGCGTAGAAATGTGACATGAGCGCCACATCCTAGCTTTTCACCAATATCTTCAATTAATGTGCGGATATAGGTGCCTTTACTGCAATATACATTTAATGTGAATTGATCTTTATTAAATTCAATTAAATCGATTTTATATATTTGTACTGTACGCGATGCACGATCAATTGTTTTTCCTTTTCGCGCTAATTGATAAAGTGGTTGGCCATTTATTTTAATGGCTGAATGCATGGGAGGTATTTGTGATATTTCGCCAATAAATTGTGCGAGGATATTTACAATAAATTCTTGAGAAAAATTGTTAACGGGTTTTTGACTGATAATTTCACCTTCAGCATCACCGGTAGTTGTTTTTATGCCTAATTGCGCTGTGACTGAATAATGTTTATCTGCATCTAATAAATATTGTGAAAATTTTGTTGCTTCACCTAAGCATATGGGCAACATACCGCTGGCAAGAGGATCTAAGCTGCCAGTGTGTCCTGCTTTTTTTGCAGCATATAAATGTTTAATTTGTTGTAAGGCTTTGTTAGAAGATATTTCTAAGGATTTATCTAGCAATAAAATACCGTCTATATTTCGTTTCATTAATTTTGTCATATATTTGAACTACCCTCATCCGCCTTCGGCACCTTCTCCCGCAAGCGGGAGAAGGAAAAAATATTCGGACAATATTAATGAAATGCAATGAGATACAGCAGGTTTAATGATCATCCCGATTTTTTTCTACTTGTTCATCAGCGGCGATGGCTTCATCAATTAAATGAGATAAATGTATGCCACGATTAATTGAGTCATCATAAACAAAACGTAATTGTGGAATAAAACGGAGATCGACTGATTCGCGTAATAAATGACGGATAAAACCAGCGGCATTATTTAATGCTTTCATCGTCTGTTTAATAATTTTTTCATCATCAGTATCAACGGGAGAAAAGTAAATTTTTGCAAAGGATAAATCACGCGCAACATTGATGTCTGAAATGGTTACCATTTTAACAGGTAAACCTTTTACTTCTCGTTGAATAATGACAGAGATTTCTCGTTTTAATAATTCGGAGATGCGTTGTATTCGGGAATAGTCTTTTGGCATAGGATTTAATTTTATAAAATGTTATTTGAAGATACCCTCATCCGCCTTCAGCACCTTCTCCCACAAGTGGGAGAAGGAAAAAAATGTTGGCGTAAGGAATTTATACTTAAAGCGTTCTTGCTACTTGAATTGTTTCATAAACTTCGATTTGATCACCGGGTTTGACATCAGTGTAATTCTTCACACCAATACCACATTCCATACCATTACGAACTTCATTTACATCGTCTTTAAATCGTCTTAAGGATTCAAGTTCACCTTCGAAAACAACGACATTATCACGCAATACTCGGATGCGATTACTGCGGCGTACCACGCCTTCAATAACCATACAACCAGCAATTGCACCAAACTTAGGTGAACGGAATACCTCGCGTACTTCGGCAAGACCGAGAATTTGCTCTTTCATTTCAGGTGATAACATACCACCTAATAATTTCTTCACTTCATCAATAATATCGTAAATAACACTGTAATATTTTAACATCACATTTTCTTGTTCTACGATACGACGTGCAGCAGTATCAGCACGAACATTAAAACCAATAATCATGGCATGAGAAGCGAGTGATAAGTTCACATCCGATTCCGTAATTGCGCCGACACCATTGGCAACAACTTTTACCTTCACTTCATCGGTAGATAATTTAACTAATGCATCGCTAATCGCTTCAGCTGATCCTTGTACATCGGCTTTGATGACCAGATTTAATACTTTGAGTTGGCTATCTGCTAATCGTTCGAATGCACCAGCAAATTTATCAGCACTTTGTGCCGCTAATCGGACATTTCTGAATTTACCTTGACGGAATAGCGCCACCTCTCTGGCTTTACGTTCGTCGGCAACTACTGTGGCATCATCCCCTGCAACAGGTGTGTTAGCTAGGCCAATCACTTCTACTGGCATTGAGGGGCCGGCGTGAGAAACTTGTCGTGCATTTTCATCATACATAGCTCGGACACGACCGTATTCTGTGCCTGCTAATAAAATATCCCCCGTACGCAATGTACCACTTTGTACTAAAATCGTTGCGACCGCACCACGACCTTTATCTAAACGTGACTCGATGACTACGCCATGCGCGGGAGCATCTTCCACTGCTTTTAATTCTAATAATTCCGCTTGAATTAATAAGGATTCCAACAATTCATCAATGCCTTGACCCGTTTTAGCTGAGATAGGAACAAAAATGGTGTCGCCCCCCCAAGCTTCAGGAATGACATCGTGTTGTGATAATTCATTTTTTACGCGTTCAGGATCGGCACCGCTTTTATCTATTTTATTAACGGCAACAACAATTGGCACATTCGCTGCTTTAGCGTGTTGAATAGCTTCTACAGTTTGTGGTTTTACACCATCATCGGCAGCGACAACCAGAATGACTATGTCAGTCGCTTTCGCACCGCGTGCACGCATCGCGGTAAATGCAGCGTGGCCTGGCGTATCAAGAAATGTCACCATACCTCGTGCGGTTTCAACATGATAAGCACCAATATGTTGGGTAATGCCCCCAGCTTCGCCTAAAGTCACTTTAGTTCGTCGAATATAATCTAATAATGAGGTTTTACCGTGATCGACGTGCCCCATAATCGTAACAACCGGTGCGCGTGGTTTTAATTCACCCGCTGTTGTAGCATTACGTGTTGTGATTGCTTCTTCTACTTCATTTTCTTTTAATGGTTTAGCAATATGTCCCATTTCTTCTACGACTAACACAGCCGTATCTTGATCTATGACCTGATTAATGGTGGCCATGGCTCCCATTTTCATCATGGTTTTAATCACTTCGGCACCTTTGATTGCCATCTTTTGTGCCAATTCCGCAACAGTAATGGTTTCTGGAATAGTCACATCTCTAACAACAGGTACAGCAGGTTTTTCAAAAGCCTGTTTAAGTGCAGATACTTCGCTCAGTGCTGGTTTTTTGTGTCTAGAACGACGACGTGGACGTACAGTTTCTTCATCTTCGTCAGAATAATAAAGTTCACGGTGTCTATATTTATTAGAATGTTCTCGTTCTACTGCACGTAATTTGGATTTCTTCTCGGCTAATTCACCTTTTCGATCGCGCTCTTTTTCGCGATCGTCGCGTTTTCCTTTGCCAGCATGTTCCGCCTCTGTTTTTGCTTTAGGCGCTTTTTCTTCTTCGCCAGCGGCAGGAGCAACTTCGGGTTCAGCAACGGCTGTAGCAGGTGCTTCAGTTTCTGCAGTCACCGCCGCCAGAGGCTCTGCTACTGCAGTAGTAACTTCTGGTATTTCTGGTTCTACGACTTGTTCTTGTGCAACCGCCTCGATAACTTCTGACTCTTCAACGGCCGGTGCTGGTTCTTCAGGTGCTGTTACTAAAGTGCGGTTAACATAAGTCCGTTTTTTACGGACTTCAACACTCACGGTCTTAGGTTTTCCGGCGCCACTCGCAACTTTTAATTCACTGATACTTTTACGTTTCAAAGTAATTTTTTTAGGTGCCGCTAAAGGTGCGGCAGCACCATGGCTGCGTTGTAAATAATTTAATAATTCTAATTTCTGCTCAGGGGAAATGACCTGATCCGGATCCTCCGGTGTGGACATCCCCGCTTTATTAAATTGCGTAGACAGTGTATTGAAATCAGTACCAATACTTTCTGCAAATTGTTTAAAAGTTATATCTGCCATAAAACTACTCTCCGGCCTGGTATTGAAATTCTAATCATTAAACCAAGGCGCACGTGCTGTCATAATGAGCTTTGCTGCTTCTTCTGCATTAAGCTGTGTAATTGCTAATAAATCATCGACGGCTTGTTCGGCTAAATCCTCCTGCGTGATAATGCCATGACTTGCTAATACATGTGCCAAATGACGGGTCATGCCGGCCATATTTAACAAATCTTCGGCGGGTTGAGCTTTATCTAATTTTTCTTCACTGGCAATGGCTTTGGTGAGTAACACATCTTTGGCTCTATTACGTAAAGCTTCAACGATTTCTTCATCAAATTCTTCAATTTCCAACATTTCTTGTAATGGAACATAAGCGATTTCTTCTATAGTTGAAAAGCCTTGTTGAATCAATATTTGTGCAATTTCCTCTTCTACACCTAATTCATTGACAAACAACTCAACTAATCCTGCTGATTCGGCTTGATGTTTTTCTTGCGCTTGTTCTTTGGTCATTACATTAAGCGTCCAACCAGTCAGTTGACTTGCAAGCCTGACGTTTTGTCCACTGCGGCCTATGGCTTGCGATAACTGATCTTCGTCTACTGCGATATCCATGGTGTGAGTATCTTCATCAACAATGATTGATGCCACTTCAGCTGGTGCCATCGCATTAATCACTAATTGCACGGGATTATCGTCCCATAATACAATATCAATTCGCTCGCCACCTAATTCTCCGGACACCGCTTGTACGCGGGCACCACGCATGCCAACACATGCACCTATAGGATCAATACGACCATCATTCGTTTTAACTGCAATTTTGGCACGTGAACCAGGATCTCTTGCGGCACTCTTTATTTCAATCAGTTGTTCACCAATTTCTGGTACTTCTATTTCAAATAATTTAATTAACATTTCCGGACGAGTGCGGGTCAATAATAATTGTGCACCTTTTGATTCTGCACGCACTTCATATAAATAGCCTCTTATACGATCACTGACATGCACTGCATCTCGTGGTAATAATTCATCACGCAAAAATACACCTTCGGCATTACCGCCTAAATCAATAACAACTTGATCACGGGTGACTTTCTTGACAGTGCCTGATACTAATTCATGTAATCTATCGCGATAGGATTCAACAATTCTGGCACGTTCAGCTTCACGCACTTTTTGAACAATAACTTGTTTGGCCATTTGTGCTGCAATTCGACCAAATTTAATTGAAGCTAAAGGCTCTTCTATTGTTTCGCCTACTTTTATATCGGGATGTTTTTTTAACGCTTCGCTTAATGATATTTGATGATCAGGAATTTCCACTTCTTCGTCAGGTAATATGACCCAATAACGAAATGTTTCATAATCACCCGTTGTGCGATCAACAGCAACGCGAACATTAATATCTTCTTCATGACGTTTTTTGGTAGCAGCAGCTAATGCAGCTTCTACTGCTTGAAAAATAATTTCTTTCGCAACGCCTTTTTCATTGGACACTGCTTCAACAACTAATAATATTTCTTTATTCATGGGCATAGCCTCACGGGTATAACTAAAACTCTGGAATTAAATTTGCACGCTCAATTTGATTGAGTGGCACTAAAATTTCTTTATTGCCATCTAATAATAATTTCACTTTATCCGCTTCAACATTTTGTATAACACCACTAAAATTTTTTTGTTTCTCCAAAGGTGCGCGTAATCGTAATCGAGCACGGTGGCCAACAAATCGTAAATAATGTTCTAGTGTAAATAAGGGACGATCTAAACCTGGTGATGAAACTTCTAAGGTATAATCACCTGGTATAGGATCAGCAACTGCAAATATGCCACTTAATTGATGACTTACTGCTTGACAATCATCGACTGATATCCCTCGTTGATGATCAATATATACACGTATAACTAAATTTCTACCTTGTCGAAATTCTACACATCCGACTAATTCATATCCTAATGCTAATACAGCGGAAGAAATTATATCGTGTAATTTGTCATTTACTTTTGTCACTTAAAACGCTCACAATTTTATTTATTGTAATTTGGATTAAATAGTATGTTTGCAACAAATCAACATTAAAAAATAATTTATTACAAAATAGTACTTTCTCTTTTTACAATATTCACAAATAAAAAATGGGCACTAGGCCCACTTTTTATTAATCTCACTTATAAAAAAACCCCATACGGGGCTTTCAGTGTTTTTGGTAGCGGGGGCAGGATTTGAACCTACGACCTTCGGGTTATGAGCCCGACGAGCTGCCAGACTGCTCCACCCCGCGATACATTATGTAAAGCTTGATAAATATAGCTAATTTTTGTAATTTATTCAAGACATTCTAGGGATAGTTTTATTATTTTTGATTAATTTTCAATTTTTTATTCAACTTTATGCTTTATATATAGTGACGAAAATTTATTTCATACTCTATTATTTTTTCCTTTTTGTAAATAAAAGAAGACAAATTAAATTTTTGTTCTATACTGGTAATCTTTCATCAGTTGCAATAAAAAATTATTTTAAAAAAGTTTAAACAAAACTATTGTGCAATAAAATAAAATAGTGCAAACTGGGTTGTTATACACATGCCATTAATTTTTTTAAGGAGGAAGTATGGCCAAATTTGGTATCAAAAAAATCGTTTTAGCATTAGCAGGTCTTGGATTGACTGGGGCAGCTTTTGCATCTATCACACCTGATAGCGCGTTCTCAAACCCAACCCCAACAGGTTACGGATGGCACGTTACAGCTATGGGTGACTGGTTACAACCATCAACCAATGATCTCGCATTTGCTTCAGTAAATACCATTAATTCTTCAACAAGTGGTACTTCTACAAATAACGGTTTTGGTGCTTTTGGTGAATCAGTAGAACCTGATTATGATTTCGGATACGGCTTTGAAATCGGTATGCAAATTCCAGGTACAACAGATGATATTACTGTTAACTGGCAACAATTGAATACAGATAACACAGATCGTCAAGGTGTAGTTGGCTCAAATCAAACAGTTGTATTACCTGATCTTCATGATGTTGATGCTGCTGAAGGTAAAGCAAGACTTGATTATGATGCTGTGAACTTAGAATTCGGTCATACAATTTTTGATGGCCCATGGACAGTTCGCCCATTTGCAGGTTTGCAATATGCTAGAATCACTGGTGATATGGATACAACTGGCGTTGGCTCAAGCGCAAACAGCACAGAAGAAACTTCTTCTAACGTTGTTGACTTCGTAGACGAAGACGGTGATTTCCACGGTATCGGTCCTCGTGCAGGTGTTGATGCTAAATATAACTTAGGTTATGGTTTTGGTATCGTAGGTGAAGCAGCAGCTGAATTGTTAGTTGGTACAGCAAATGCATCATTAAATTCTTCAAATGTTTCAACAACATCTGATGAAGATGGTGATGATGTTAGCTCCAAAAACACAATCATGTCTGTTAATCCTGAAGAAGAACACACCGTTGTTCCAGGTTTAGAAGCTAAAGCTGGTTTAGCATATGATCAAGTAATCAACCCTTCCTTATGCTTTGGCATTGAAGCTGGTTACTACGTAGCTGACTACTTACATGCTGTTCCAAGATCAAATGCTCCTGCTGATGTATCTTTCTCATCTAGCTCAGGTGCTGATGCAACTGGAAATAACAATGTTAACAACAGCGTTAACTCTTCGTTCTTTGCTAACAACAGAAACCAAGATTTCAGCATGCAAGGTCCTTATGTTGCTTTATCACTTAACTTCTAATAGTGATATTAAAACAAAAAAAGGTGAGCAAATGCTCACCTTTTTTTTTGCATGATTTTTTTTACACTTCTTAATTCTTTATGATAACAGTTAATGTTTTAATCAATGCATACTAAAGGAAACGAGATATGAATAATGAAATGAATTTGTCACCTACCCTACCTAATCATCCAAAACTACCCATAATAGATACAATCAAAGAAGCATGGACAAATACCAAAGGCTTTAAGGGGAGGACTTGGTTGTCTTTTTTAATTATTTTTATAATCACAATATTACTTGCAATTGGTATTTATTTTTTTATCCCTGCGACACGAACACCACTTACAACGCAGTCTTATACACATCTTCAACTCGTGTTAATTGCACTTATTCCACAATTGATTATCAGAATTATTAATATCTTGCTCGTGTATGGATTAATCTATATGGGTATCCGACGCATCAATAACCTTTCTCTCAGTATGGAAATGCTATTTTCAGCATTTAAATACCCACGATTTTTCCAATTAATAGGATTATATTTAATCAGATTCATATTATTTATGTTTTGTGTAATACCTTTATATTTACCCAGTTTGATGATACTCAATGGATATACTATACCTCACACGAAAATAATAATTGCAATTTGTTATTTGTTGGGTTTGATATATTTTTTCATCGTAGGCGTTTATTATCTTTTTTTACGATTATTGGTATCCCCACTTGCCATATTAGACAAAGGTATTAATCCTATCGCAGCAATTAAGTTATCTTACAATGCAACCAAATGTAATGTCTTACGGATTCTTGCGGTATTTATATTGGAATTACTCGTCGTATTAGCCTGTCTAATTCCGGCTTTCATTGGGGCTTATGTATTTAAACATTTAGGAATCAGAATGATTTGGTGCCTTCCTTTAGCCTTTGGGATTATTTGGTGTATTCCTTTTATACTATTAGTTAATCCTGTAATTTATAAACATCTTGTAGGTATAAGCACCAAGGAATAACACTGAAAATCTCTACTGTTGGATGAAGCAATCGTAGGTTGGACTGAGCGCAAAAAAGATACTTGCTAAGTGCGAAAAAAAGAAATTACGTTCGTATATTTTAAAATTATCTGCGCGATGTCCAATATAGGATTGTCGGACTTTGCCTTATACTCAAGTATTACATTACCAATATTAAATTCATGCGTAATTAATTAGTTTTACCTTGCTCAGTCCGACCTACGATAGTGCTACATCAAACGCAGACATTTCCACGAAAGATAAATTCAAACCCTCTATCCTTTTTTACCAAGCCGGTATTGCCTGCCCATTAAATAATTGTTGCGCAGCTTGCAACACCTCTGGCGAATGCAATGCATCCACTAATTCTTTAAATTGTGGATTATTCTTATCAGCTGTTCTTACAACCACTAAATTTGCATACAATGAATCACTCCCTTCGACAACTAAAGCATCTTTTGAAGACGGCTTAACACCTTTTGGTGGATTAGGCATTAATCCGGCTGGAATAGCATAATTCGTATTAATCACCGCCAATACCACATCTGGTAAAACACGGGGTAATTGTGCTGCATCTAATTCTTTAACTTGTAATTGTTTAGGATTACTCGCGATATCTAATGGCGTTGCAGTTGCACCAACACCCGCTTTCAAAGTAATTAATCCTGCTTTTTGCAATAATAACAATGCCCGCGCTTCATTACTGGGATCATCTGGAATAGCAACAATATCTTTCATATGGACATCATTGATAGAATTAATTTTCGAAGAATAAATCCCCATGGGATAAATAAAAGTTTTACCCACCGCTACTAAATCATAATGCTTATCTTTTATGACTTGATCTAAATAAGGTTGATGCTGAAACATATTCGCATCAATACTGCCGTCATTTAAAGCGGTATTTGGCATGTTGTAATCACTGAACTCTACAATATCAACTTGTAAACCATATTTTTTAAGTGCAACATCTTTTGCCGTTTCCATCAATTGTGTTTCAGGTCCACTGATGGTGCCGACTTTAATTTCGTTAGCAGATTTTTGCTGACTACAAGCACTAATTAAAATTAGTCCCAACGAAATCACAATAATTTTAATGTAATTCATATCAAAATCCTCAAATAATTCTTCATTTTAAATAATTGATTAACAATTTCAGACTTTTTGTAGTTTAACTCTCCACCCTACACACCACTTAAATTATTTTATTAATTCAAAAATACCCCTATTGCAACACACTCACACAAAAATTATCGATGATCTAATTTTTTAGTAATCAAATCTCCCGTAAATTGCATGAGTTGCACCAACACTACCAAGATTATTATTGTATAAATCATCACAGCAACATCAAACCGTTGATATCCATAACGGATTGCTAAATCACCTAAACCACCACCGCCTATTGCTCCTGCCATTGCAGAATATCCAATCAATCCAATTAGCATTAACGTAATTCCTTTAATTAAGGCAGGTAATGCTTCCGGAACTAATATACGCATCACTATTTGCAATGGTGTTGCGCCCATCGCTAATCCCGTTTCAATCAAACCATACCCTACTTCACTGAATGCAGATTCAACTACCCTGCCCACAAATGGAATTGCACCAATAGTTAAAGGCACAATTGCTGCTGTCGTGCCAATTGAAGTACCCGTAATAAACCGTGTAAAAGGAATGACTGCAACCAATAAAATAATAAAGGGTATGGAACGAATAATGTTCGCAATCGTTGAAAAAAATTTATAAAAAATTGGATGGGCCAATAATCCTTTAGGTTGGGTAATAAATAATACTGCGCCTAAGAAGAATCCAAAAAATACTGCTAATAACCCTGAGAGAAAAACCATATAACAGGTTTCCCAAGTTGCGGTACCAAATTCAAGCCAAAATGTTGATGACATCTTTATACAAGCCCAATAAAATGATTGATTAGAATACCAACCTATGACTTAAACAATCAAATATAATTCTGGTTTTTTCTTCTCCACTTGCGAATAGCAGTGTCAGAAAAAAAATAATATGTTTAATGTAGCCTGGGTGGAGCAAATGAATATGTCGATAAAAGCAATACATTTTGCATTATACCGTAGTATATTATTTCCGCAGGCGAAACCCGGGGTATTTATTCCCCGGGTTTCGCCTTGGCATTGAATATTGTTTATTAATAAAGCTTAAATACGAAATATAAATAAAATTATCAATTGCTGCACCCAGGCTACGACACTACGACTCTAAAGAATAATATTTTATTTTGCTCAGCCCGACCGACTATAAATTATTTTGAAGGGATAGATTCATGACAATGCACTCCCATAAATTCGAAAATATTCAAGCATTACGCGGCATAGCAGTCATGCTTGTGGTATTTTTACATCTCCTCGTCGTCGAAAAAAAATATGGTCACGGATTAATTCTATTGCCACAATTTTTTAATATAGGTGCTGCGGGTGTAGATATTTTCTTCGTAATCAGTGGCTTTATCATGGCCACAGTAATTCAGGGGCAATTTCAACAACCTAATGCAGTCTCTCAATTTTTAATTTCAAGATTCACCAGAATATATCCACTTTATTGGTTTTATAGCTTATTAGTTTTATTTATTTTCATCACTCACCCAAACTGGGTAAACCAATCAGAAGGCGGTCAAGTTAATATTCTCAAATCATTTTTATTAATTCCACAAAATCACTTACCTTTATTATTAGTCGGATGGACATTAATTCATGAAATCTATTTTTATCTCATCATCGCTTTATTCTTATTTCTGCCGGAAAAATATTTTTCAAGGTGTTTGTATCTATGGTTAGGATTAATTATCCTCATTAATTTCAACAAACCCGATATGGGCGCCACACTCACTTTAATCACTCACCCACTCACCTGCGAATTCATCATGGGTTGTTATATTTCACGATTAATAAAAATCAATCAACCCAAAATATGTTGGTTTTTGTTGACATTATCGATAATTTTACTGTGCACTGGATTTTATAATTATCAGCATACTTATCCTAACATTGATATTCAGGGATGGTATCGCGTCATCATTTATGGCGTACCAAGCATGTTATTAGTTTACGCTTGCGTTTCATTAGAAAAATTGAGCTTATTATTGCCACGTTTTTTACAAATAATTGGCGATGCTTCTTATTCTATTTATCTTGGCCACGTTTTAATATTATCTGCATTAGGCAGGATATTTTCGTTATTTCCCATTACAAATGTATTTATCCATTTAGTTTCATTTTCTCTAATGATACTGATGGTCATTTTTTGTGGCATGATCAGTTATAAATATATCGAAAAACCATTGATTAAAGTTTGTCGCTACAATCTCAAGTTTAACTCTAACAAAATTGGTGCTTGGATTAACGCAATGAGGAAATCATAATTAATAAAAAATCATCTCTGGCATGGCCTTGCGTCAATGGGCAATACTTTGTCAGTCATTTTTGGTTGCTCAAATGATTCTTGATTAATAACTCCAATTTCTTCCTCTTGTTTAATATTTGCCTTATTCAGCAGTAAATGTGCACGTGGTCTACATATATATCTCAAAGATTGATGAGGACGCGATGCGCGTTGACTAAAAAATCGATACGGATTAGGTAAATGCGGTTGCGTGCATTGCTCGATGGTTTCTTTGTGATAAGACCTGATAACTTGTTCAGCTTTATCAGTTGCGATTCGCTCTTTATGCGCTTTTAATTCAAATGATATTTCGAGCAACTTGCTGCTTGCTTCTGGATAATGACATTCAGTAATTTTTATTATTTCTCCAATACCAGGTTTCAAAATATTATCTGATAAAAGCATTGTGTTAAAAAGAGCATTAATAAATATTTCAAGTCGCGACTTATCTATTTTAAATTGCTGCGATAATAAATCATTAAAATATTTTTTAACGAGCTCATTGTTGTTAATGTGTTCGATAATGACATAGCAATATTGAGTATGAAAATTATTATGTTGATGACCTAACGACGGATTATTTAATAAATATCTATGTAAATGTAACAGATCTGCACAAACTCTCATTAACTGTTGCTTATTAGGTAAGCCAAAGTTGTTATATATCAAAGTATCAAGTCGACGATCAATTATATTATAAAATGTTGTCGTATATGCATTGGCATAATAAATAATTTCTTCTGCTGTATTAGACTCTAGAGCCCGCTCAATATTATAAACAAGATCACTCATATCATGCTTAGATTTATTATTTTTTAAATAAGTTTTTAAAAATTCAACGATGTGTCCTTGATGATGGGCTCTCGCTGTAATGATATATCCATCAATTATAGAAACACGGCTAGATTTATTGAATAATAATTTTAAAACATTAAGATGACCAAATTTGCAAGCCTCATTTATAGCACTTGCATGATTATCATAATAAACATCGTTTCTTCCTTTTATTTTGTCCTTTGTGCCTAAATCGATGATATCCACAACTTTGTTCTTTAATCCTTTAGCCACTGTAGCTGCTAAAAATTCTGTCTCAATGTCAATTAATTGTTGAGTATATGTTTAAATTTGTTCAATTAACCATTGCCATAATTTGGGGTGTTCTAAAAAATAATTACTATGTAATGGATAACTTTCCTTAGCGGCGAAGATCAAGTCAAGAATAGCTGTTATAAAGTTTTGCTGTACTGTTTGCCTAAATAATAAATTGATAGTCAAGTGATAGAGATTGATCATATCTTCATCTAACGCATGTGGGTATCTAAATAAGATGAATAAGATACTTTTCAAGTGATCTAATAAAACATTATTCTGTAAAAATTCTAGCGATTGTTTACGTAGAAATAAATTAAAAAGATAGTTCAGTGATTTTAATAAAAGATATGGGTAATGTTGATATCCTTTGTCAGAATATATTAATTCATATAGCATATCAGTAAAGCAGGTTGATGTTCGAAATTGAGAGGTAGTAAATAATGTTTCTACGAAATCGATAGAGTAATAAGTTCTCATCAAACTATCCGATTGGTTAGCGCATTGAATTTGAAATAATAGTGACATAATGACATTATTAACCTGATCTCTAATTTCCATATTATTCATCTTGTCATTAAGTATTTTATTTAAAAAAACATTGCCAATCTCTAGCGCTTCCGGATTGTAAATGAATTGATTGACATGATCATTTAATGTTAAACAAATTCTATGAAATAATTCTTTATCATAATTATTCACAGCATATTCATTAACAAATTCAATGGGAAAGCGAAGCATATTTTTCAACATCCACCAGAGTATATCGATATGCCCATATTTTATTACAGACCAAATAATAGGCTTATTAAAGAGAAGTGATTGGAAGTGCTCAAAATCGAGACCTTTAATGTTAATATACTGCTTAATACCACGCACTACTTTGATTTCACCAACCGCTAGTTCCCAAATGGCTTTATTACAAAATCAAAATAATGTATTAGCTAATCAAGTAAGCACAAACGTTGAGCCCAATCAAACTAATACTGAACAGCTCGCGCAAGGTAGCCTTACTATTTTAGGTTCACAAAATCCAGCATCGCAACAGCAGCCTTTGGTCGATGCACCTGATATATCATTACCAATAACTACACCAGTGACCACACCTACTATTCCGCCACAATTAAGTATTTTTGCACCAAGTAACATGCCTAATACATCTGTATCTACTACGAATGTTAATGATTCAAATACAACAAATTCTGAAAAGAAAAGGACCAGTAATATAATTACTAAAGATGATAAAGCTGATGAGTGCGAAGATAATAACAGTAATGAGAGAGTAAAAAAATTTAAAACATTTTAATCAGTTATACAATAATTTATTTTAATAACCTTGTAATCACTTTGTTACATCTTATTCTTACGTTAGCGACGTTTTTTGTTACATATACTGCCGACGTTAATCTCTGGAAAAATAATAAATAAACAAGAATCTGATTGCAATAATACTAAGGATAATAAATCTGATCATCTCCATAGCCCTAAATAACAGCTATTTTTTATTCATTATGGGATGAATACAAAAATTTAATTTAAAGGGAAGTATTATTCATATAACCAATAACATCTACTCTCACGCCCTGCTGCTGCAAATAATCTATTCCTAATTGCAAATTTGGGTGATTATTTAAAACAGCAGCAACCATTATACCGATGGTATAATTTTGAATAAATTCTAAATTGGCTTGCAAAATATTTAATTCCAAACCGATTTTTTGAATTAAATGTGCAATTAATGGTTTTGACGCAGCATGGCCTTGGAAATAAATTCGTAGCACAGGAAAACTTTCAGATGTAATTTGTTGTGATATTCTCTGCTGTAATATCTCTGGCAATTCATATTTTAAAGAAGACTCTACAAAATGACATGCGATGGGTGATTGTGGGTTAGTAAAGAGATTAACAACACTATTCATTTCGATTATTTTGCCGTGATCAATAACAGCAACACGATCACAGATTGATTTAACAACATCCATCTCATGCGTAATTAACAATATGGTTAATTGCAAGCGCTTATTAATTTCTTTTAATAATGACAATATCGATTGTGTAGTATGTGGATCCAAAGCAGAGGTTGCTTCATCGCATAATAATACTTTAGGTTTGTTCACTAAGGCTCGTGCAATTGCTACACGTTGTTTTTGTCCACCGCTTAATTGTGCAGGATAATGATCTTTTTTTTCAATCAAACCGGTCAATTCCAATAGTGGCATCACTGCGCTATCTATCTCTATCGATTTTTTTCCTTGTAATTGCAACGGTAAAGCAATATTGCTAAAGACTGACCGTGAAGAGAGGAGATTAAAGTGTTGGAATATCATGCCAATATGTTGTCTAGCGAGACGTAATTGCGTAGCAGACATGCCCATTAATTCCTCGCCAGCGACTCGAACAATACCCGTGGTGGGACGCTCTAATAAGTTGACTATGCGAATAAGAGTGCTTTTCCCAGCACCACTTTTTCCTATCACGCCAACAATTTCGCCAGCGTTTACCTGTAAATCAATGTCTCGCAACGCGTGGACTTCACCTGTTGCGGCGGGGTAAATTTTATTGATTTTAATCAATTCGATCATCATTAACCTATCTGTTAATATTGCTTAAATTTTTTGTAGCACCCTAAAAATGTAGCCCGGATAAAGGAGCGCGAGCGACATGTTCGGGAACTCTAACATATTCCCGGACACGTCGCTCGCGCTCCTTTATCCGGGCTACATTTTTTGTAATTAAAAAGTTACAAATTAAAAACTATCATCTTTTTTCATATTCTAAATAGATTAATCAATGAAAAAATTAATTGCATTCATTTTATTAATATCACTAATTCTTATTAGCCAAATAATAAAGGCATACACGCTCAATTATTCAATTATAGGTATTAATAATACTGATGCGCTCCAAAATGCACTGAATAGACTCAACGTGGCTGCTGAAAACAATGGCGCACCATTATCACTCGATGACATCAATAATTTTCAAGCCACAGCAAGTGACAATATTCAAAAAGCGTTACAACCCTATGGTTATTTCAAATCGCAAATTAGTACGCAGTTAACTCATAGCGGCGCTAATTATAGAGCGAGCTATCATGTCGTGCCTGGGCCGCAAATGCATATTACACAAATCAATCTTACGGTAACTGGTGACGGTGCAAATAATAATGTCATATTACATTTTATAAATCACTTCCCGTTACAACAAGGACAAGTATTAAATACCCAAAAATATTTAGATGCAAAACATGCATTATTTAACACAGCATTGCAACAAGGTTATATCGCGGCATATTTTGTTCAACAACAAATATTAATTGATCTCAATAATTATACCACTGTCATTAATTTACAACTGGCAACCGGCCCGCGCTATTATTTTGGCCCTGTTTATTATAATCAAAATCCTTTTGCCACTTCATTTTTAAATCGTTTTATACCATTTCAGCAAGGTGAACCCTACTCTACCGATCAACTGATTAATTTCCAAAATGCGCTCAGCAATAGTAATTATTTCCAACAAATTTCAGTCAATGGTAATCCCACAAAAGCAAATAATTATCAAATTCCCGTCACTGTCAATTTAATTCCTAAATTAGCAAATCTTTACACCTTGGGTGTTGGTTATGGAACTGATACAGGAGCACGAGCAACGATTGGTTGGGATTGGCGTCGCGCTTCTTCTTCCGGAAATTATCTTTCAACTCAATTATATATGTCACAAGTACAAGATAGTTTACAAGCAAAATATGTTATTCCTGGCGAAAACCCATTAACAGATCAATATAATATTACGGCTGGTGCATTAACAACCAATATTAATCAAGGTAATAGCCGCACTTATCAAGTCGGTGTAAATCAAATCAAAACAATGGGTAATTGGCAACAAACCATTTCCTTAAATTATCAATTTGAACGTTATCAATTTACGGATCAACCTTATCAAAATTCAGCATTATTATTGCCAGGGATTTCTTGGTTAAATATCACCAAAAATGATCCTGTTTATCCGACACAAGGCAATCGTTTTAGTTTAAGTATTCAAGGCTCGGCTGAAGCATTATTTTCTACGACCAGTTTTATTCAAGGTGAATTACAAGATAAATACATTTTCAGTCCAACAGATGATAGTCGTGTGATTTTACGAACTGATATAGGTTACACCGTTGTCCATGATTTTAATGCATTACCCTTATCATTACGTTTTTATGCCGGTGGCTCACAAAGTGTGCGAGGCTATGAGTATCAATCATTGGGATTACCTGACGGCGGCCGTTATTTAATTGTGGGAAGTGGAGAATATCAACATCAAATTTACGGCAATTGGAGTGGCGCAATCTTTTATGACGCAGGGAATGCATTTGATAATTTTAATCAAGGATTAGATCGCGGAGCTGGTATAGGTGTTGTGTATAAAACACCTATTGGTCCTTTCGAATTAACTTTAGGTAAAGCATATAATCTACCTGGAAACCCACTGAAAGTGCAATTTTCTATGGGGCCTGATTTATGATGAGACGATTATTTCATATTTTAATAGGATTAATGCCGTTATTTTTATTAGCGAGTTTATTTTATTGGGTCGTCATGACGCAATCGGGATTAATATTTATTACACAAATCATACCATCTTTGATACCAGGACATTTAGATATTCAAAAAGCACAAGGCTCATTAAATCATAAAATTGATTTAACAGATGTTTCCTACAACAATAATCTAATATCTTTTCGCGCAAAAAATATCGAACTGGTTTGGCAACCATTACAGTTAATAAATCACAATAATTTAACTTTTGATTTTATTATGGTTAAATCAGGCGCAATGCAAATAAATACGCTGAATTCAAAAAAATCATCAAAGTGGCTACATTATCCTTTCACTATTCAATTAAAAAAATTATTAGTGCAGCAATTTAACGTCAATTATGATCAACAGAACATCGTGCTTAATAATGCAAATTTACAAGGCAATTACACCATTCAAAGCAATAATTACCAATTCACATGGCAGTTAGTGGCCAAGGCTCATCATTATCCTTTACAAAGCCAAGGGTCAATGAGCATTTCGCCTGAAACAATAGTAATGCCCTATTTATTTTTACAATCTGCTGATAGCACTATAAAAGCAAATGGACTAGTTAATAATCATTGGCAAGGTCAGTGGCAAATTGATATTAAAAATTTGCAACATTTTATACCTAATAGTACTGGGCAATTGCACAGCGTGGGAACAATCAATGGTGATCACTCTCATCCAATAATAAATGCCACTGTATTTGCAAAACAATTACAGTATAAACAATATCAATTAAAAAACTTGCAAAGTGAATTCGTGATGGATCCCAACTTTCAAAAACCATGGCAAATTCAATTAAACGCAAATGGCTTTCAGTATAAAAAATTAATTATCGATGCCATTTCGTTACATAGCCAAAGTTCGTTAGATAAACAACAATTCCAATTACAATTACGCCAAAAAGACAAGCAATTATCATTGACATTAGCGGGCCAATTACACAATAAACAGTGGTTAGGACAATTACAACAATTCAATTTGCAATCAAAATCAGTAGGAAACTGGCAATTAAACAATCCCAACTATATTGCTCTCTCACCGAGTTATGCACAAATATCTAATGTTGTTATTCAATCACCACAAGGCAAAATTGCGTTAAATGGTGTTTGGCAAAAACAAAAATCGTGGGCAGCACAATTATTAATAGATAATTTTGCATTGAAAAATTTACAATTTTTATTACCAGAAAATGTGCAATTACAAGGACAACTTAAATTAAATACCAGCGCCTCACAGAATTATAAACAGCCCATCGTTGCACAAGCACAACTTAATTTATCCAGTGGTTCCCTTCAATATCCATTTAATCAACAACAACAATTACTCAATTTTCAAATGGGACTAGCGAAAATGACATTAGATAAAAAAGGATTTGCAGCGACATGGCAATTTAATCTTAATCAAAATCAAGGTATGACCGGTGATATTAATTTACCCACCTATCAAATTGGAAAACCATTATTATCACAATCATTGACAGGACATGTGCATATTATTCCTATAGCATTACAAACTTTACAACCTTTTATTCCGAATACTAAGAATTTACAAGGAACAGTGAATATTGATTCCACTTTACAAGGCACCATACAAAATCCCATCATCATGGGACAATTAAAATTACAAAACGGCCAAATCACCATTCCATCATTAAATATTACGTTAAATAATGTGCAACTCAATGCAACGGGGCAACCGAATAGCATCATTCAATATAATGGCAGCGCAAATTCAGGTGGTGGCCAAATGCAATTAACAGGGAATACCGATCTACGAAAACCAGGCTATTTCAGTGTATTACAATTGCAAGGTAAACAATTTCTCGCCATGAATACACCCCATTATCAAATTTATGCTTCACCCCAATTAACAGTACAAATACAAAATAAAGATATTCATTTATCGGGTAATATATTTATTCCACAAGCAACATTAGCGCCACCCGATTTTAAAAGCCAATCAATCGTATTACCGGATGATGTAGTGTTTGTTAATCAGCAAAAACCAGTTAATTCCACAGCATTTTGGAATTATTACAGTCAAATAGAATTAGATTTAGGCGATAAAATTAATGTCAATATTTTAGGATTACAAGGACAATTATTAGGATCTATACAATTAAATGACGTCCCACAAAGACCCACTACAGCCAGCGGTACTTTATCCATTAAAAATGGTCAATACACTGCCTATGGTCAAAATTTAAATGTAGATGCAGGACGATTAATATTTACCGGTGGACCCTTAACCAATCCAGGGGTATCCATTCAAGCATCACGGCAAGTTACTACTGTAAATACATCAAATATTTTGTCATCCGGCGTCAGTAATTTACCCAGCACAGGTAACTCCTCAGTACCTAGCATTACTACACCATTTTTCTCACAACAAACTAACACTAAAGTGGGCATTAATGTGCAAGGCACATTAAAAGATCCGCAAATTACCTTATTTTCTGAACCAGCAATTTTGAGTCAATCTGATATATTATCTTATTTATTATTAAATCAACCAGCGAGTCAGGTATCCGCATCAGGCGCGCAATTATTAGCACAAGCTGCATCATCAATGAATTTAGGTGGTGGGCAATTACAACAAGTTACGCAACAATTACAAAAAACGTTTGGATTAACACAATTATCTGTCGGCACAACAACTTATTATAATCCGCAAACTGCCAGCATGATTCAAAATACAGCATTAATGGTCGGTAAAAAAATAACACCGAATTTATATATTAATTACAGCGTGGGATTAACCGCGCCGATTAATATTTTACAAATAAGTTATTTATTAAGCAGTCATTGGACTTTGCAAAGTTCAACGAGCAGTTTGGCAAATGGTATCGATTTACTGTATTCGTTTGAGCATAATTAAATTATCGTCTTGTCATTCCCGCACGGGAAATATTTTTAAAAAACATTGAACTTGCAAGCGGGAATCTATATCCATATTAATATTGAAGTATTATTTTTAACCAAGAGGAATTATATGACTTACATTTCAATTATTGCAGCAATGGCTAAAAATCAAGTCATAGGAAAAAATAATGCATTACCCTGGCATTTACCTGCCGATTTGAAACATTTTAAAAATGTCACCATGGGAAAATCTATTGTTATGGGGCGAAAAACTTATGAATCAATAGGAAAACCATTACCAGGAAGACAAAATATAATTATCACTGCTGATAAGAATTATCAGGCAAATGGTTGCACCATTATTCATTCAATAGATGATGTAAAATCGAACAAAGATATACCAGAAATTTTCATCATCGGCGGCGCAGAAATTTATAAACAATTATTACCCTATACTCAAAAATTATACTTAACATTTATCGACGCTAATATCGATGGTGATAGTTATTTTCCCGAATGGCAGCAAAATCAATGGCAATACATTTCACGAGAAAATCATTTAGCCGATGCGCAAAATAAATTTAATTATTCATTTGTGGTATTAGAAAGAAAAAATTAAAGTATTATTCAACCAATTGATATAGCACATCAACAACGTTGGACCCATCGAAAAGTCTCTATCATATGTTCCTGGCGTGTTTGGTGAGTTAGATAGTGTAAATACCGAAAATAGCGCTGCGAAAAAGTTAGCTTGCGTAGGGTCTGCATAATAAGTGTTGATTGCATTTAGAGCGCTATTCACACTACTGTAATCAATAAAATCTTGAATACGACAATATTGCAGATAGGAATTTGGATTATTCGGTGGCGGTTGAGGATGCCCGAAAAAGATGCTAACTGGAACCAAACCTTGTGCTATACAACTTTCATTCCATATATCCAAATTGCCAGGTCCAGTACCAAAATTTCTTTGCCACTTTAAAGCACCTGTTGACATATCAATTGCCACAATGGAATCAGATGTCATTCCTGCCGGAACTTGGTTCGGTGCATATATCAGAGGAAGCATATGAATTTGGCCCGTTGTATAGTAGAGCTGGTGGCGTGATGGATCTACAGCCATACCCGAACCCCATATTGAACCACCTGATAAACTGCCATTCATATTAATGCTGCCATCCGGGTTAGCGTAACCCCCTGTTGCACGCTTGTGCCAGTCTTCCTCTCCACTAGCAACTGGTAAATTCCAATGTCGCCACAAAATCGCGCCAGTATTTTTATTAAGCGCGACGATACTTCCACGGAAAGAACAACATTTATATCCGATTGAAGAATCTGAGTCAGGAGCAGCACCTACGCCTGATTCATCTGATGAAATTCCTACATAGATTATATTTCCAAAAACAAGTGGAGACGTCGTTATGATTGCTGTCGGTTGAGCATCGACCACAGTACTCCACGCTAAACTGCCATCTGATTGATTCACTGCGATAATCATTGCCCCGTATTTTGATGCCATAAATTGTGAATGAGGTGATGTTGGACCGGGATAATTATTGCCCAAGATAAGCAAGTTACCATCCACAGTTGGGGAATTAAACGATTCAAGAAATTGCCCAGCCAGAGAAGGATAATCATTGACGAAATTTTTCTTCCATACTAATTGTTTAGTTTGAATATTAAATGCATATAAATTTCCACCCTTTGCATCTAAATGTGGATAACCATTTGCATCCAATGTATAGCCTTTTTGATCCGTTGCATAAAGCATATTCCCCACAATGGTGGGCACCATATCAAAATGGCCTGCATTTAATCCCGCAGCTAAATCAATAAATTGTAAACTGGCTACATTGCTCTTGTTAATGAGGTTACCCGATGGTAAATAACCAGAGTTTTGAACGTTATATCCATACAGTTGATTTAAGCCACCCGCATAGGCAATGGTGATGCCTATAAAAGGTAGTATCATAAAAGCTGCGATTGCCCAATAGAGTAATCGTCGCCAAAGTTTAAAGTGTTTCATATTGGTTTCTCCCATTAAAATATATTGGATGGACTTATAATTATCATAATGAAATTCACAACAGTGTGAAGCAATGTCATAGAATTTTCTTCGCACATGCGCCATACACGCAACTTCAATGATTGCATAATCCTTTTGCAATTTCTTATATAAAATATCGTAGCCTTTGTATGCATCTGCTTGTAAATAACCACGATAGCCTCTTAGAAATTCCATAGGTCCTGTTTGCTCTCTTGTGGGTGTGTATTGATATACTGCACAGGGTGGTGCTTTATTTCCACCACCTAAATAAATCCATAAGCGTCCTGTTTTAGTTTTTTTTCTGCCGGGTTCTAATACAGGAACGGGTGTATCATCTGTATGAATTTTCGGCGAACTCAATACATATTTTTTCATCTCATCAATAAGTGGTTTTAATTGCACGCCGCAAGCTT
>JAJYDF010000067.1 GCA_021777765.1 Pseudomonadota bacterium
TTATGGCGACATAAAGATGAATTACGAACATTAATGACGGAAAATTTTCAAATTATTTCTGTTTGATAAAATACCGAAAACCTTAATGTTAGAAGTATAGAAGAGACTAATTTTATTTTGAACTATAATTTATAGTACAGCAGGGAACTGCTGAGCTGTATATGACGGCTGTGTCACTGTACATATCAGTGGCTAATGGTAATTAGGCTTTGGGTTAGACGGCCTTTAGAAAAAGTCGATTATCGCCCTTATAACTTATTAATCGATTTAAGTTATAAGCGACGAGCATTGTCGTCGTTAAATAAAGGGTTTTTTAAAACCTGCATGCAGGTTTGATTTCAAAGGATAAAATCCATGATAATCAGCCTAAAAATTGAGATTACAATAGATGCGACAATGATTGAATTAGTATTACTAGCAATTAAAATCGCTCATTTAATCTTTTAATTTTTACAGGGGATTTATATCCCCTGGTTTTTCATAGATAAAAGTTGATATTTTAACAATATCAGATTTTTTAATCTTATCAACTTAATCTGATACTTTTTGAGAATATGGATATGGGAAAAATAATTGATCCATTACTTTTTACGGAACATTTTGGAATTGATCCTAAAAGGCTTACTCAATTAGGTGTAATGAATCCCTTGTTGAATGTTGACACAAAATTATTTATAGACCCTCTGTTATTTTTGAAAAGCTCACATTCTGAGATTAAAGTTGGAGCTGCTAATTCTTATAAAGAATATTTCAAAAAAATAATTAAATTATTGGTAGTATCTACAGTAGACGGGGATTTACCATGGCGAAATGCAGAAAGACATTTTACTTTTCATGAGGTTAAAGGTACTTGTTTAGGTTATGGAGCATCGACAATTAATGGTAGTGGATGGGGACATGGCCTACAACAGAAAACACTTCGTACAGCAAAAGAAATTATATCTCTTGGAATTGATGATCCTCTTTTTTTTATGGTTCTTGCTTTATTTGAAGAAGGAGTAGGTCCTGATAGAATTAGTGATATGGTGACAAATATAATTCTCAAAGACCTAAGTAATTTTAATCAGAGAATTGTAATCAACCTTGGCCTACAGCCAGATAATTTTTTGATTAATAATATACAGTGTACATTTCTTAAAAACCCGCTTGAGTCTCGAAAAACACCAATTATTCTAATTCCGTTAGATATCTTGCGCGAGCTCCCGATAGCAAATGATTGGCAAACAGTCTGTGATGCTGCGAGAGAGAACGAAAATTTTAGACAACAAATAAACCAGCAAGTGGGAGAAATTTGGCAAGCAAAAACCCGTCAAGAAAAAAATAATCTTAAAAGGGCGTTACTTGCAGATAAAAATGCCTTTCAGTCATTCTTAGATCTTATCAAAAGTACAAATGTTCAATCATATGATTTTTCATTAGATTCTGCAGGTGAAATCTTTTGGACACATATGCTTAAAAAAGATTTCTTACCGACAACCTATCCATTAAAGCTGAAGCTTGCAGAAAGTCCTTCGCTGTCAGATGTATATTTTGTCGTAAAACAAATAGTAGAACATTTTCAAATCTTGATTGAAGAAAAAGGGTTATGGAAAGAACTGTGGACGGGTGAAAAAAATCGACCAGAGAAGTCAGTGCAAAGACTTTTTTTTGCAATCGCTGATGCCTATTGTAAAGCTAATAATTTGGACATGTCTCCTGAAGCAGATTCCGGCTCGGGTCCAGTAGATTTCAAATTTTCAAAAGGATATGTGGATAGAGTACTAGTAGAAATTAAACTATCAAACTCAAGAAAGCTGGTTCAAGGTTACGAGAAGCAGCTTGAAGCTTATAAAGCAGCGGAAGAAACAACACGAGCAATTTATCTGATAATTGATATTGGGAAGATGAATGATAAAGATCAAAAAGTAATGGTCATTAAAAATAAAGCTGCTGTTAATGGGCTAGCTGTATCAGAAGTAATTATTATCAATGGAAACAAGCAATTATCTGGGAGCAAAAGATAGTTATACCTTCAAAAATAAATATTATGGATTATCGATATGAAAAGTTTTGACGACTATAGTTATATATTCTTTTGGGATTTTAAGCGAATGGATAATGCAAATTATAACTTTAGAGTGTTGAATGTTTTATGTGATGCTAAAAAGGCAAATCAAAGTAATGATTTATTTAATAAACCTATTATATTAATAATTGTAGGAATTGCTGAATGTATACTTTTTGACTTTATCAAAAGAATAAATGAACATACGGCTGAAGAAATCCCAAACCTTGAAAAAGAAAAAATACATAATATTAAAGCTAAAACTTTAAAAAAACTGCAACAAATAGTTGATCACGCTCAAATAAATGATTTGCTTTTATCTAAAGATTTGTATCCAAAACTTAATGAATTGATTCCTTTGCGAAATAGAATACATATTCAAGATGAACAGCATTTGTTAATCATCACCCTAAAGCACCCACCTGTTATCACCTTAAAGGGACCACTATTAATAGCTTAAAATACGAATTGAACAACATTAATTTTTTACTAAATAAAATCACTAATCAAGTTGTATTTTTAGCAACAGATTTTTTATCTGATTTATTGTCACTAATACCTCCTCTAAAACTAGTACCATCCAGAATAATTCTGTGAGCATTATGTCTCAAACGATCCAGCGTAGCAGCAGCCAATAAACGATTAGGGAAAGCATCGCCCCATTCACTGAAATCAAGATTACTGGTAATCACGGTTGAAGTATTTTCATAACGTTGCGATATTAAATCATGAAAGTCTTCATCTTGTGGGCACCGCATAGGGCGCAAGCCGAAATCATCGATTATTAATAAAGGAACTTTTGCAAATTCGGCAAATTTTTTCTCATATCGACCAGAAGCTTTTGCAGCTTGAAGTTCGCTAAATAATTTACTTTGAGGTAACCACAACACATCAATTTGTTGCCTAATAGCACAATGAGCTAATGCTTGAGCGATATGACTTTTGCCGGTACCCGTAGGCCCAACAATTAAAACTGGAGATTTTTCTTTAATAAATCGACAAGAAGCAAGCTCCAGTATTTGAGCACGATTAATTTTTGGATTAAAGCTAAAATCGAAATTCTCAAAGGTTTTATCACTGCGAATATAGGCGCGTTTAATACGTGATTGTAATTTTTTATTTTCACGACCAAGAATTTCATCTTGTAAAATGAGCGCAAGGAATTCCGGGAAGCTAAGTTTTTTATCGATAGCTTCACGATTTCGTTGCACTAATCGTTCGCTTAAATGAGACAATCTTAATTGCTTAAGTAAAATATTTATTTCTGGCATTGGGTGTGTCATTGACTATTACTCCTGTAATTATTGCAGTAAGGTTGAGGTATTTCGACAGAAACGAGCTTTACCTGTATATGTTTCTGTCAGTGGATTAAATTCATTTTGCAAAGGCAGCGGTGCAAACTCTAAGCCGCTTTGCAAAATAGATTTAATGGTTTTGTAATTCGCACTCTGAAATATCAGCGCACGCTGGCAAGCTGCATTTAAACGGGTATCTCCATAGGTATTTAACAAACCCACAATACCCTGGGCAGCACGTAAATAATCTATAGCGGTATGATTTAATAATTGTTGTATGACTTGTTCGCAATGTTTTCCAATTCGTTTTGCTTGTTCTAAACACCATTGTGGGTCTCGCATTAGATAGGCCAGCGCATTAGGCGGTAAATGTTCTTGCAACGTACTTTTTGTACCCGCTTTAAATAAGCGTGGATGCAATGCGATTAATGCGTCATCATAATAAATGCGTACAGTATTTATTGTTGCACGTAACCATAATATTTCTTTGATGAGACGATAAGGTGCTGAATAACGACACTTGAGAAATTGCACATGACAATCATTATGTAGTATTACTTTTTGCCATGTTGCTAATTCAGGAGGATTATCAGGTAATTTTTTTAAAAACAATTTTTCGGTTTGAAACATTAAAAATGGTTTTTCACGCGTCGAACCATGTATGCGATTACCAGCAATTTCTTGTACCCATTTTTTTAATTGTTCATTAGCATCTGTCAAATTCCGAAATTTTCGTAAGGGTACAAAACTATTTTTTATATATTTTACTGCTGATTCTACTCGTCCTTTCTTTTGCGGATCATAAGGAGGACAGGGAGAAATAATAAAATTGTATCCTTGCGCAAATTCACAATAAGAGCGCTGTGCTTGAGGAGCTCGATAACAAGCTTTGGTAATTGCACACTTTGGATTATCAATAGTAACTTTTGCGACAACACCACCAAACCATTCAAATGCATGTCGATGACAACTTAACCATGTTTCTATATCTTGATGTAAAATAATTTCTGCATACATATGACGGCTCCATGCCAGCACCATCACAAATATCCATGTTTTAGTAATTTCTCCTGTTGTTTCATCGATTAATTTAGGCCCCGCACCAAAATCGACTTGCGCACATTCTCCCGGTTTAAATTCAAGTATCGTTGTGACCAGAGGTGTTTGTGATTTTAATTTCTTTATATATCGCTGTACGCTGTTATAACTTCCTGTGTAATTGTGTTGTGCAACTAATGTACTATGGATGGTTTTTGCATTAATGTTTTGATGAAACCATTCTTCTATTTGCTTTTTATAAGGTGTAATTAAAGGTTGGGCATTTTTCGATGAAACAGGTTTAAAAAATTGTGCGAGTATTTCATCGCTAGGTAATTCTTGCTCTTTATTTAGCCACCCTTGTTCAGTCGCTGTTTCCTGAACTTTTCTTACTTTTTTACGGTCTGCCACTTTTGAGCGTGATATCGCACGTATTGATTCTTTTTGACGCAAGCGAAAAATAATTTGTCGATACTCGTACATTTCAAACCTCCGATTTGACATCGTAATTTCTCCTCATCCTTAAAAAATTAAGTGAATAGAAATTACTTTGTTTTACGAATGTTCAACACGTACTAGTGGTCCCTTTAGGTGATGATTAGGTGGGTGCTTTATAGTGATAATTCCCTGGTCCCATTATCCTGCTATTTTGGTGGTCCCTTTAAGGTGATTATCAATTGGTCCCTTTGCGGTGATAATTAACAGCATTGTTGCGATAGAAATGAGTATAAACTTTGGACAAATGTAAATGTATTAAAAGCAGGGGATGCATTAGAAGATATCTGCAAAATATTATGTATCTATTATCCTAGACCTGGGCGCGAAACACTTGATATGAAATATTTTCCAAAACCTTGGAAAACATAATGATTTTTAACCATAAAACTTTATGATTCTAAAAAAAATTGTATCACTAAATTAACTTATAATTTCATAACCAGTTTTTTTCTAAAATTTCATTTGCTTTGGAGCGTTGAAAAGCAAGTGAGATAACCTATAAAGCTTGGTTGTTATTTAGTAAATTTTCAAAACTCAGATTTTATCTTTTCCTGACTATCAACTTCAGAGCTTCAAACGCTCTTATATCAATTGATTTTTTAAAAATAAATGTAGTTAAATTCAATCTTTCGACTTAATTGAATAGAAATGTTGTACTTAACCCCTTTGTCTATATGTTAGAAATTGCGACGTTTTTTCAAACAAACTTTTGATTTAATATGTTATTCTTGTAGTTTGGAAAAATTTGCCAACTATTATGGAAATGGAAATTGTATACACAATATTTAATTCTAAATTTGAAATTCTAAATATTTTCATAGTAAATGTTTGATGAAAAAAAGATAGAAAAAGTCTTGAAATGGAGGATGATAATGGATAAAGCAAAATGTATTACCGCATTAGATAGCATGAATAAAGATGAAATTAAACTTTTTTTGCAGACAGAACCCGATCTAAATATTTTTCAAGATAGAATGTTGAAGCTTGGAAATTTTTATACAAAAGTAGATTTCTCATTACAAGCTGAATGGTTGCTTAAACAATCAACTCTTCTGGGGGCTGAGATAATTAGTGAAAAATTAGAAAGATTTTTAAACCAGGAAGAAATAAAAGGGCACGATGTTTTAGTTATAAATGGAGTTAGCTTAGAGGAAGGATTTGAACTTTCAAACGGAATAAAATTAATACCATATACCGATCTTCAAAATACGACAAATAAAGCTACTTACAATCCATTATCTATTCCAGATGATGCTGAATGTCCTGACTATATTAGGTCATGGCTAATGGTACAGAAATATTTTTTTAATCCTCGAGTTGCTGTGCCTAGTGCAGCATTAATATGCCCTAATGTGTCAAAACCTTTATTTCAAAACGTAGATATAAGTACTCTTAAATTAGACGATCTTTACAGGTCACGACATAATGAGTTACTAGAAGCTTGTACTTGTTTGACATTGGCAGGCCCTTGTTCTCCGACCCCGATGGGCATGTGGTGGGAGCCGACAGATTGGATCCCATACTCACTTTGGTACGGTGGAGCGAGTGGTGAATCAAGATTTGATTTAATTAATAATACAAACCGCAAACTAACAGAAAGTGATAGAGATAAAATACAAAAAATTCACCATCAATATTCGCAATTAAGTGATGCAATAAAAACTGAACTTTCAGTTCCAATAGATCGTTTAAATAGAGCTATTAGAAGAGACGCTTTTGCAGATAAAGCAATCGAATTAGGTATAGTAATGGAAGCAATTTTTTTAAATGATAATGACCAAGGTGAGCTTTCTTATAGACTTAGACAACGCGCTGCTTGGATGTTGGGAAATAATTATATTGAAAGAAAAGAAATAATGAAGTTTTTTGGTGAGCTTTATAATTATCGATCTAAGGCGGTACATACAGGATATTTACCACAAGATAACAAAAATATTAATGAGCTACTTTTGAATGGAATAAATAAAGTTTCTCAAGCTATTGAAAAAATCATCAGTAATAAAAAATGGCCAGATTGGAATAGGGTAACTTTGGATGAAAAATATCATATCGACTAGTATAGTAATTTTAAGGATGCGGGGATTTTGCGAGAATGAGTGCTGCACTGTTATGCACAGTACAGCATTTGTAGTGAACGCCGCACTAATCTGATGATGATTATAGAAAATTATTGCCGCAGTTTATTCAGATTAAACAAAAAGTGGATTATCACATTTTACCGCTTAATTAAAGGGAATATAATATGAATGATAAAATTGTAAAAACGATCTATAGCATAGATAAAAAAAATAAGATCGATTTCATCCAGAAATCAAATGGTACTTTCTATTTTGAAGAAGAACATTTTAGTGAAGATCCTTTAGAGATGTACTGGATAACGGTCTATGCACAATTTCAAACAATTTGTGACTCTCTTGATACAGCAATTCGCGAAGCTAAAGGTAGAATTAGTTGGTTAGAAGAACAGTGGGATCAAATCGAGCACTAAATTCATGTAGTGATGTAGTTGATTAAACGCTTATTAATGATGAGCTTACTCGAGCCATTAAACTCTAAAGGTTGCTTTCTAAATTTCCAATATAAAGAAATGATAATATGAGATGTGCGCGACTTTTGCGCGACATCGATTTATATCGTTATGCATTGTTGTGCAATTGTAACGAGCATCCCTTATTTAAAAACTTTTTAAATCAATAACTTATTTTATGATGATAAGTTTTGTAATCAGTAGGTCGTCGATTTAAGTCCGACCGTCAGCTCCAGATAAATCAATAAGTTAAGTAGCCATACTTAAAATAAAAAATTTACGTGTCGAATTCGTGTCGAAGGTATGAATGTTCTTCCCCAATAGTTAGTCCTCATTTTGTTCTATGCAGATTGCCGTGACGATATTCATACAGAGTGTTAGAACAATTAATCTACTTATAAGCTATATATATGTATCACATTGATTCTCAGAGTATCCGTTCGGCTAAGCTTTTAATTACCCACAATTTTTGATATAAAATCAAGCTCTTATTATTATTAGGGTATGAAAAGGATGGATAACGAAATAAGGATATTAAAATCAGAAAGAATAG
>JAJYDF010000068.1 GCA_021777765.1 Pseudomonadota bacterium
AGTAGAGGGAAATCAAGCGGCTAACTCACAACGTATCCATGAAACAGTCGCAGAAATGTCTATACATATTTCTCAGAATTTCAGCCGTCGCATGCCTACCGGCGGTACCATTCACATTGAAGATATTCAAGATCAAGTTGAACTGATGTTGATGCGCAATGGCGAACACAAAGTAGCCCGCGCCTATGTGATCTATCGCGAAGAACGACGTAAAGCGCGCGAAGCTGAGAAAGTGGATGATGAAGGTGATAGTGGTACAGAAGCCGGCGGCATACATATCACTTTAGCGAACGGCACTCTTAAACGATTAGACACAAACATACTACAAAATACTATTAGAGAAGCATGTCACAATCTCAAAGATGTTAATCCCGAAATTATTCTGCAGGATACATTGCGTAATATTTTTGACGGAATCCCAATTAAAGAAGTTCATAAAGCATTGCAATTAAGTGCGCGTGCCTTGATTGAAAAAGAACCCAATTATAGTTATGTAGCTGCTCGTTTATTACTGATTGATTTATGCCAAGAAGCCTTAAATTTCCTTGGATTACCCGATCAAGTTGCACAACATGAAATGCCTGAAATATATCCCCAATATTTTAAACATTATATTGAACGGGGTGTTGCGCTTGAATTAATTGATCCCAAATTAAAAACATTTGATTTAGATTTGTTAGGTAAACAATTATCTGCACAACATGATTTGCAATTCACTTATTTAGGATTGCAAACTTTATACGATCGCTATTTAATCCATTCTCACGGCACCCGCTTTGAATTACCACAAGCATTTTTAATGCGTGTTGCTATGGGTTTATCCATTGCTGAAAAAGAAAAAGAGGCACGCGCGATTGAATTTTATCGCTTGTTATCTTCATTTGATTTTATGAGTTCAACGCCTACTTTATTTAATTCCGGTACATTAAGACCTCAATTATCGAGTTGTTTTTTAACAACAGTGCCTGATGATTTAGATGGTATTTATAGTGCGATTAAAGACAACGCATTATTATCAAAATTCGCCGGTGGTTTAGGCAATGATTGGACGCCTGTTAGAGCGATGGGATCACATATCAAAGGCACCAATGGCAAATCACAAGGTGTTGTACCCTTTTTAAATGTCGCTAATGCGAGCGCAGTTGCTGTTAATCAAGGTGGCAAACGCAAAGGTGCTGTGGTTGCGTATTTAGAAACATGGCATTTAGATATCGAAGAATTCTTAGAATTGCGTAAAAATACTGGTGATGAACGACGTCGTACACACGATATGAATACCGCTAATTGGATACCCGATTTATTTTTAAAACGTGTTATCAATGATCAAAATTGGACATTATTTACACCGAATGAAGTGCCCGATTTACATGATTTATACGGCGCTGCATTTGAAAAAGCCTATGTTGCTTATGAAGCAAAAGCGGCTCGCGGTGAAATTAAAAATTATAAAACCATTCCTGCTGTTAATTTGTGGCGCAAAATGTTGGGCATGTTATTTGAGACAGGGCATCCTTGGCTCACCTTTAAAGATGCTTGTAATTTAAGATCACCACAACAACATGTGGGCACAATTCATAGTTCCAATTTATGTACTGAAATTACATTAAATACTTCCGCTGAAGAAATTGCAGTGTGTAATTTAGGGAGCATTAATTTACCCGCACATATTTCTGGCAATGGCATTAATGTTGAAAAATTACGTCATACCGTGCACACCGCTGTGCGCATGTTAGACAACGTGATTGATATTAATTATTACTCTGTGCCACAAGCACGCCGTAGTAATTTAAAACACCGACCCGTTGGCTTAGGTATCATGGGTTTTCAAGATGCATTGTATTTATTAAAAATTCCGTATGCTTCTGACACTGCTGTGTTATTTGCTGATCGCTCCATGGAATTAATCAGTTATTTTGCCATCGAAGCTTCTACCATGTTAGCTGAAGAACGTGGCTGTTATGCAACCTACGAAGGTTCATTATGGAGCAAAGGAATATTACCTATCGATTCAATTAATTTATTGCAAGAAGCACGTGGTGAATATTTACAACAAGATCGCGCTACGACATTAGATTGGGATGCATTACGTACTCGCGTCATGACTTGTGGCATGCGTAATTCAAATGTTATGGCCATTGCACCGACAGCAACTATTTCTAATATTTGCGGTGTTTCACAATCTATTGAACCGACTTACCAGAATTTATTTGTTAAATCGAATTTATCAGGTGAATTCACTGTCGTTAATCCTTATTTAGTTGCAGATTTAAAAGCGCTGAATATTTGGGACGATGTCATGATTAATGATTTAAAATATTATGATGGTGCATTAAAAAATATTTCACGTATTCCTGATGAATTAAAAGCACGTTATGCAACGGCCTTTGAAATCGATCCGACTTGGTTAGTTGAAGCAGCATCACGTAGACAAAAATGGCTGGATCAAGCGCAATCATTAAATCTTTATATGGCCGCGCCTTCTGGTAAAAAAATGCATAATTTATATTTGCATGCTTGGCAACGTGGTTTAAAAACAACATATTATTTACGTACGTTAGGTGCAACCAATGCTGAAAAATCGACAGTAAATGATCGCGCACTGAATGCCGTATCAGCAAATACACCACAAATGTGTTCAATTAATGATCCTGGTTGTGAGTCTTGCCAATAATTAAATGAATTGTATTTTGCGTTTAATCAATTCATTTATTAATAAAAGTTGATACAAGTTTAATGTGTCATTCCCGCCGGGAAAGAATTAGAACAAAACACTATTCTTTCAAGCGGGAATCCATTAATAAACAAGGTTCGAAGTATTTTTTTAATCTTTAAAAAATTTACTTAATTATTTAGCACTAGATTCCCGCTTGAAAGCGCAAACAATTTAACTATTTTGTGCCAGCGGGAATGACATTTAATTTACAATGGAGAAATAACATGACCATAAGACAGGAAACAATAGACAAAGTACCCCTTGATATTTTGACAGCACAAAATGCTGCACTTTCTTTAAAGAAAAATAAATTAGATGAAGATGATGATAGTGATGGCAGTAATACAACATCGATTAACAGCGGCGCATTAGGCATAGAAAACCCTGAAATGGGCGCAGCGCGTATTCAAGTCGATGATAAAAAAATTATTAATTGTCGCGCCGATTTAAATCAACTGGTGCCTTTTAAATATCGTTGGGCGTGGGACAAATATCTCGCTGCTTGCGCAAACCACTGGATGCCTAATGAAATTAATATGGCAGCCGATGTGGCATTATGGAAAGATCCTAATGGTTTAACTGAAGACGAGCGAATTATTATTAAACGTAATTTAGGATTTTTTGCTACAGCTGATTCATTAGTAGCAAATAATTTAGTTTTAGCGGTCTACCGTCACATTACTAATCCTGAATGCCGTCAATATTTATTAAGACAAGCGTTTGAAGAAGCATTACATACACATGCTTATCAATATGTCATTGAAAGTTTAGGGATGGATGAAGCGGAAGTATTTAATATGTACCGGGAAATTCCTGCTGTTTCACATAAAGCAGCTTGGGCCTTGCCTTATACACAAAGTTTATGCGATCCCAATTTTCATACCGGCACACCTGCAGCAGATCAACGATTGTTACGTGATTTAATTGCTTTTTATGTGGTATTCGAAGGTATTTTCTTTTATGTAGGATTTACCCAAATTTTATCCATGGGTCGCCGTAATAAAATGACGGGGACATCTGAACAATTCCAATATATTTTACGTGACGAATCAATGCATATGAATTTTGGTATTGATGTTATTAATCAAATTAAAATTGAAAATCCAAATATATGGACCAAACAATTCCAAAACGAAATGATTAAAATGATTAAAGAAGGCGTTGATTTAGAATATCAATATGCCGCTGATACTATGCCACGCGGTATTTTAGGATTAAATGCCAGCATGTTTAAAGAATATTTACACTTTATTGCCAATCGCAGATGCGCACAAATTGGTTTAACCGAACAATTCCCCGGCGCTGAAAATCCTTTCCCATGGATGAGTGAAATGATGGATCTTAAAAAAGAAAAGAATTTCTTTGAAACTAGAGTCACGGAATATCAAACAGGTGGGACATTAAATTGGGATGAATAATTTTAGATTACCTATATTTAATTCAATTTCAATTTTTTAAATCATAAAAAAAGCCAAGTGTTCTATTTAAAAAAACCCTTGGCTACAAAAGCATTTTAACAATTAGTACTCAACAAAATAATAGAATCTTAAAATGAAAATTAAGCTATTGGGTTCTATTTTGTAACAGTTTACCAGCTTAATTAGGAAATAATTGCTCATATTGAGGAACTGAAATAGAACTATATAGTAGATGATGCGTCGAATATTAAAAATGATTTGAAATATTATTTAGAAAATATGACTTAAGTCTGTGTAATGAGATTGTTTTTTGTAATTATTCAAACTTTCATGAATTAACAGGCACATAAAAACATAGTTAAAAAAAGGGCCAAGTATTAAAACTTGACCCTCGTGTTTGTGATTCGAAATTATTAGTCTTTAGTAACAAAATAACCTCTAACACCCAAGTCTGAACCTTGGCTAGGTACAAATGCGTCCTGAATGGTGATATCTTTCTTAGTCTTACAAACAAAGAAATTACCTGGTTGAACAGTGTCAACATCTTTATTACATGTAATCTTAGCTGGTTCACCACCGGCAATCGTCCAACCACCTGTTACGCCAGGAGCTGAATGTTGAGTCTCAACTTTAATTAATACAGTAATGCTACCACCTGTGTCATTGTCGATAACAACAGAATGTTGGCACAATGTTGCGAATGTATGAGCATCATCAGGTGTGTGACCTGCAACTGTAGGACCAACTGTGAAAATTGTGTTACCAGTTGAATCAGCGATTGCTGGAATTGTTGCTAATGATAATGTAACTGCTGCAGCTAATAATAATTGTTTCATTAAATTGCCTCCAAAATTAATTAATTAATTGTCCGTTTTGAAACATAAAGCCGCAAAATAATAACATAGCAGCTAAAATTTAGAACGATTCGGCAGGGGGATTTTTGTAAGCATTTAACCATTTAACGGTCGACAATCAACCAATTACATTGTAAGGAAAATAATTAATAAAAAACCCTATTACAAACATTATTATGTCAATTTTTTCAAATCCCTTTTACTCGACATTGATGCAATTCTAATGGGTGTTGCTACTGCGACAATGCGTTTGGTAGCCATAAGTGGTTTGATGGTTTTTTTTCATCAGATCATTTTGCATTACACTTTGCGCATATTCCGTAAATATTTAACGAATGATCTGTCATTTGATAACCCGCATTTTCAGCTATTTCACGTTGACGTTGTTCAATATTATCATCAATAAATTCTTCAACATGTCCACATTTTATGCAGACTAAATGATCATGATGCTCACCTTCATTTAATTCAAATACAGAATAACCACCTTCAAAATTGTGACGTGTCACTAATCCAGCTGATTCAAATTGTGTTAATACCCGATAAACGGTGGCAAGACCCACATCTTCATTCCCTTCTTTCAGAATTCGGTATACATCTTCTGCGCTCAAATGATGGCTCTCTCGTTCTTCGAGAATTTTTAGTATTTTAATACGAGGGCCGGTTACTTTAAGGCCTAATTTTTTTAATGCTTTGCTGTCCAAAGTATTCTCCTTGAAGGAAAAATTAAAATGAATTACTACAACATCAAATTATACTTAGCATCATAAATAAAATAAGATAAACTATTTCATTTTCAAAAAATGGATCTACCTACTTATGCGACTAATGAATAAAATATTGCTATTTAGCTTAATAACATGCTTGTCAGGATGTGCTAATTTTCCCTTTCCATTTGTGTATAAAATGAATACCCAGCAAGGGAATATCATATCAAGCGCGATGGTGAATGAAATCCGTGTTGGTATGTCAAAAGATCAAGTACTCGCGATTATGGGCTCACCCGTATTAACAGACGTATTTAACCCGCAACAATTTGATTATATATATACCTTCGAACACAGAGATTACCCGATCAGCCAACAACGTGTGGTAATTCAATTCATGTATGATCATGTATCTAGCGTTACACGATACGGAATTTAAAAAATAATCTTTCCCTCTCCTACGAATGTGGGAGAGGGAAATTAATTTATTTCTCAGAATTTAATAGTTTTTAATACACCCTCATCCGCCTTCGGCACCTTCTCCCGCAAAGCGGAGAAGGAAAAAAAATAGGCAAAGATATTTTTTTACCTAAATCTCATCTCACCACATATGCTGTTAATACACCGGAATTATTTAATACATAAATCGTATTACCATTAACCGCTGGCGCAACAGAAATTGGTGCAGATGCTGTAGATATTCGCGCAACAAAACGGCCATCTTGTTGTGACAGCCAATGAACAAATCCTTCACCATCAGCAACGACCACGGTATTACCTTGAATAACTGGCGCAGAAATAATGCGATTGGCTAATTGAGTCTGTCGCCACAATACATCGCCACTATTTCTATCGAATGCCCATACATACCCATTTGCATCAGTGACAAATAAAAACTGATTATTTAATGCCATACCGGTATAGGAAGACATGCCATGTTCCCAAATTACATTTCCGGTACCCACATCAAGCGCGGAAATATTGCCTTGATAATTAACAGCATAAATAACGCCATCAGCCACAATAGGATCAGCAACCACATCTACCATTTGCTCAATATCGGTCGCACCACTGGGTTCAGATAACATATGTTCCCAAATGAGCCTACCATCAGCCAAGCTATAAGCAGCCACTTTACCATCCGCATATCCGGCAATGACTTCATTTCGGGTAATTTGCGGAGAACTGCCACCACGTAAAATCATCGTAGGTGCACCATGCTCATATGACCACTGGATTTGCCCTGTATTTGCATTTAATGTCAGCAGTTTTCCATCGACGGTTTCGACCACAACCGAGTTTGCTGAAATTTGTGGTACGCCAAGAATTTGATTAGGTAAAACGCTATGCCATAAAACATGGCCATTGCTCAATTGTAATGCGTATAACTCGCCTTGCGATGTTCCCACAACCACGATGGCGCCGTTGGTATTTGGACCGGCAGTGAGCGGTGTGTTCAGAGGTGTTTGCCAAATGACATGCCCATTTGCCGCATTGGTTGCAGCAACGACACCAGATTGATCGGCAGTAATTACCGCATTATTCACTAATACAGGCACCAATTTGATGACCATATCATTTGTACCTGTACCAGGTGTTGCAGACCATAAAGTAGTTGGTGTCAGCTCAGGTGAATAAGCCACTAAAGGGCTTGGCGGCGGTGTATTATCTGTTCCTAAACCAGTCAGGGTGCCGCAGGCCGTTAGAGAAACGGTGATAAGCACAAGACATCCCACCTTGGAAAAGCTATTCATGTTTTACTCCTGTTGTTTTAAAGGGGTTGAATACTCACTATTTTTTGTCCTTCTACCCCCGAAGGGGAGAAGGTGCCGAAGGCGGATGAGGGGGTATACATTTATTTAATACACCCTCATCCGCCTTCGGCACCTTCTCCCGCAAGCGGGAGAAGGAAAAAAAGAGGAACTTGCCCCCTGTT
>JAJYDF010000008.1 GCA_021777765.1 Pseudomonadota bacterium
AGGATTTAATAATACCCAATTAGCATTACGCAGATTATTAAATGCGATTGCAGAACTCAGAACTACAGTAGTTGTTACTGTTGATGAAGAAAGAGAATTAAAAGAAACTGAAAAAGAATTAAATGAAACACTTTACCTAACTAGAGCAACATTATTAGCTTATCTTCGCGAAATTTATTATCGCACTTCTCCTGGTGTTGGCAATCCGATAGATGGCATGTTTCCAGATGCAACACAAATAATCAGTGTTTTACACAGCATTCAGAGCGGGGGTAATGTGTTACTGGGTATTGACACTGGCCAAGGTAAAAGTACTAGCACGGCATTACAAAATGCCATGTTATGGTGTGAAGGTCATACTGTTGATAGTTGTTCAAATAATATGGATAACGCAACGCGTGATAAAACACAGCATGAAGATTTTTATCGTTATATTGGCGCAGAAGTTGCAGTGATTGATGATAATACAAATGTGGGCAAAATAACGGGTAGTCGTTATGATGGCCCTTATAAAGAACAGGGTATTCATTATTCAACACGGACTAAATTAGCGTTATACCGTGAAAAGTGTGTATTAGAAGGTTTAGATTTTAAAAAATTATTTAAAACACCTATCAGTCTTAATTACGATGAATTTGATTCAGCCGCATTAGATGATACTTCTCTCACTATTTTATCTGAAGGTTCTACGGCAGTTGATCCTTTTAATAATCCAGACAAATGGATTTATCCGTTAATTAATCGTTTCGTTGATTTTCTTGATAAAAAATTAAGCGATGCAGCAGAAAAACAATTTATTCAAAATTGTTTCCGCGCAGTTAAAGAAAAATATACTATTGCTGAAGAAGTATTTGCGTTACGTGAATATTTATATCTCAAAGCAGCTCACGAAGATAAACCAAGGTTAACTGATAAATTAATTCATTTGCAATTAAATATGTGGATTAAATCAGCGAGAAAGGCACGTAGTTTATATAATAGAAACTTGGGCGATCAAAAAGATAAAGATTATTGTGTGGTGCAAGAGCAGCGTGCTGTTGACGGTCAAAACATTCAATTTTCAAGAGCTGTCATTATGGAAGGTGGATTTCCTAGCTATGAAGCAAGATGGCAAGATGGTGTTCATCAACTTTTACATGCTAGACATGATGAAGAAGTTTTGCTTAATGGCGGTGTGAAGTTTATTTGCGATCAAGAACGTAAGATTTTGGCATCTTCAACCAGTAAAAACTTTTTTGATTATTATTCAAAAGATGTAAAACCACGCACGCGTATTATAGGTAATACTGCAACACCGGGTTCAGAGAATATTGAAGTGCCAGAATTGCAAGAAGATTACCAATTACAAGTGGATAAAATGCCACCTCATCAAAAAAGCAATCGCAAAACGTTACCAGCGATTTATGGCAGAAATCTTGATGATCAAATGCAAAAATTGGCTGAAGTTATTCGAAATGAAATGAGCCCCAATAAATTGAGAGAATATGGAAATAAGGGCCCAGCACCTATATTAATCTGCTGCCAAGATATTCCATCCGCTGTAGCAATAACAGAAAAATTAAGAACGCTGAATTTATCACGTTATAAAATTACAGAATTAAATGGGAAAATGAGTGAACAAAACCGAAAAACAATTATCGAAAATGCAGGGCAACCTGTAGAAGAAGATCGTGTTGTTAAAGGTCGCATCACTATTTCTACAGTGAGTGGTATTGGTACCGATATCAAAACCGATCATCCTGAAGGACTATTAACTTGTAGTACTTATGCTTCTAGCTATCGCAAAGAAAAACAAATTGATGGTCGTTCAGGTCGAAGGGGTAAAAAAGGCCGCGTTATCCATACTTATAATGATGAGGTCATGCAGCGTGATTATGGGGTGACATTATCAGATAAATCACCTGAAGAAATTGATATCATTTTGAAAAAAATTCAGAATGAACTTGATTTTGGTAATCAAAGAAACCGCCATAAAATTAATCGCGGTGGAGATATCGTTAGGTTAGTGCAAGAGCAATTAAATCAATGTTATATCTATTTCGTTAATTCAGGTAATCCAAACCTAGAAGAATTTAAAAAAGAATTCACCAAAGTCAGAAAATATATTGTTGAAGAACTGAACAAAACATGGGATGAAATGTTTTCAGATCTTGTAGTTAATCATAAAATGAGCCCTGCAGAACAATTAAATCATGTTACAGAACAATATATTCCATTCGTTAATAAATTGTGGATTAGAAAATCACATGAGTTATCAAAATTAGGCATACCTGACGAATTGCTGAGGTTTAAAGTAGAGAATCATTTTGCGCGAAACAAAAAGCCAAAAATTGATTACACAAAGCAACAGCCAGTTGAGGATAAATATGTCACTTATTTTAAAAATCAAATTGCAAAACCCAAAGATAAAATCGTTGATTTAGTACAATTCTTCCGCAATACGGCTAATTCAAAAGTAGCTAATAAATTGGGGGCTGCTAATGTGATGGCATATAAGCAAACTCACAAAGGAGATATGCTAACTAATGCTAAAGAATATGTAACTCATACATTAGAAGAATATTTAAAAAAATGGAATGTGGGAAATGATCGAAGATCACATGTGGATTCTTTATTACATAATGATAATTATTCGATTGCAAGTCAAATTGATTTTACGCGTTTAATTGCAAGACTTAATGAAGCTGCACTGGTTTCATTTGCTGATGACTGCAGGATTAACAGTGAAGCCTGGATTTTTCATCGTGGCAGTAGTCGCTTTAGAAATGAGGTCATATTCAAAAGTAAAATGTATGTTTATTCAAACTGTCCGCCAGCTGAATTAGAAAGTGTGGCTAAACTGGATCTAATAGATTTACGAAATTACTTGCAACGTAGTTTGGATCATAACCCATACTATACAGCGGATAATGAAATTAAGGGTTTATTAAGAAATGTTTTAAATGATTTACCTACGAATCTGAATACCATTGCTAATCCTACTGAAAAATTAATAAAAGCAATTTCAGGATTGCGACGAATTATTAATTCAGCGAATTATAAAGATGAAGTCAGTGGTTTATTAGAAATGACAGTTGCATTAGACTATCTCTCTGTCCAATTAAAAAGTGTTGCTGAATTAAAGGATTCACAATATCAACGCGTGTATAAGAGTATGCAAAAAGAATTAGCAAAAATAGATATTAAAGAACCATCATATATTAGTAGTATTTTTGGCAGTCCATATGATATTCCAGATAACTCTAATTCATTTACAGATATATTAGGCACTCATGCGATTCGCAGAATCCCAGATACTAAAGAAAGATATCATCTACATGAAGTTATGAAGTGTATACATGGCTTGTTAGCATCAGATAAATACGGAGCTCATCAAATCGAATTTGAATATGCTAATTCACAATTAAAAGTTAAATTTAAATTGACCGATGCAAAAACATTAGCAGTCAGTGACAATGAAATATTGGTTCATATTGATATGAAGGGTAAAACTTATATTCCTGAACCTGTTGTATCTGCGACATTGCCGGTTCAATCCATACCAGCAGCTGTTGGTCCGCAGGTATAAATAACCGAAAAAACCGCGAGTTTTTTAAAGCTCGCGGTTTTTTATAATTAAAATTTAATGCTTTTTAGAACAATATCCAGGCTCTCCTAAATCGCAAGCATGTTTTTCACGACAATCCGTTTTTTTCCATTGATCAACGCGCGTGTGTAAACTAGACAATTGTGAATCTAATTGGGACATGCCTTCATTTAAGGCAGAATTGGGATGTTTTTTGAGTTCAGCATGGATTGCGCCGTCATAAGACTGCATTGCATTGTAAGTGATATTATTTTTACTAATTTCTTGATCTACCTCTTTTAATACATCTGTAACGTGTTTATCAGTGCTGAGTGGAATCATGGTTTCTAAAATGCTTTGAAATTCTCCCACGGCATCTAAATAATTATCTACTATAGGCCCACAGGTATTAGACCCGAAAATAGTATCTAAAAAATCATCCGCTTTTATTGGAGAGGTGGATAATAATAATAAAATACCACTAATTGATAACAAAGATTTGGTGGATAATCGCATTACAGAGTCTCCTTAAGTTATTTATTTTCGTTAAACAAAATTGCTTTTTTTACATAACAAATTTTTACTTTATAAGGAGAATCTTATTTTTATAAACATTAATGCCAATTAATTTTTAATGAATGATATGCCTATAACATTCAATATAAGTTCCCGAATCAAGTACCAAGGCCATTTTATTTATTGCCAAATTTATAATCTTGAGAATTATTACAAATTTTTTACGATATCTGCAATGATTTTGTGTGCACGAATGATATCTTCTTGCATGATGCCTAAATGGGTTACCGCTCTTAATCTCGTGTTACTTATTTGTGAAAATCTAACGCCATTTGTAACACAAAGCGCTAAGAATTCGCTGGCCGATATTTTTGATGATTGCCATTCAAATATCACGATATTCGTTGCTGGCGGAATATCCAGTAATTTAATCAATGGTAGGTCATGTAAATTTTGCGCAAGCAGTTTGGCATTATCATGATCAATTTTTAAGCGATCAATATGATGTTGTAGTGCATAAATCCCCGCGGCAGCAATAATCCCGCTTTGGCGCATGGCGCCACCCATTAATTGTTTTAAGCGTCGCACCTTATCATAATAATTATTATTAAATACTAATAATGCCCCTACAGGACAACCTAATCCTTTGGATAAACAAATAGTCACCATATCAAAACCATTCGCAATATCTTTGGGATTTAATGCAGTCGCAATATGCGCATTAAAAAATCGTGAGCCATCCATATGTGTTTTTAAATGGTGATGGCGTGCATAGGTAATGATTTCTGATAATTCCTCTTTTGTCCAAGGAATACCACCACCCATATTAGTGGTATTTTCAACGCTAATTAATTTTGCTCGGGGATTGTGAATACCATGTAATTCTTCATGGCACTGTTTTAGTTGTGCAACAGTAAATTTTCCGGATGAGGTATAAATGGGTCTGCACATAACATTTGCATGAATCGCAGGACCGCCGACTTCGCTACGAAATAAATGACAATTACCTGCGGCAAATAATTCATCACCACGTTCGCATAAAGTATGTAGCGCAATTTGATTGGCCATGGTTGCTGAAGGTAAAAAAAGCGCATTTTCGAAACCTAATTTGTCAGCGATCATTTCTTCCAATTGCTTTGTGGTAGGATCTTCACCTTTTTGTTCATCTCCTACTTCAGCATTTAATATCGCTTTACGCATTGCAAGGGTTGGTTTTGTCACTGTGTCGCTAAAAAGATCTATACCGCTGAACATATTATTTCCTTTATCAAAAATTTTCATCAGATGGTCAAAGTAATTCATTGTACTGCTTTAATGCAATTCAATTATAGTTTTTGAAAATTGTAATTAAATAAAAAAGCGAATTTTATGGAAAATATCATTTATTCATTCTTGCTTTAGTAGCTGAGCAAATGTCACCATAGTTTCTCCGCTTATTTCTGAGGATAAATATTTTTCTGCTATCGTAGCTAATTTTTATAATTCTTGAAATAATTTATGGGTTTGTTAAGATGTTATTAACAACACCCGCCACGCTTCTTTATAGAGCGCACCACGGCGGGTTTTTTATTTCAATCAATTCTATTATTAATTATGTGGCCAATTACAGCTCTTACTACAATATTAGAAACTCAGTTCCCAATCATTCAAGCGCCTATGGCGGGTGGTGCAACTACGCCTGAATTAGTGGCGGCTGTTTCAAATGCTGGTGGTTTAGGATCGCTAGGCGCGGGCTATATGTTGCCAGAAGATATGAGAAGTGCGATTAAAAAAATTCGTGAATTAACGGATAAACCCTTTTCTGTAAATTTATTTGTGCCTCAGCCACATCATGCTACAGAACAACAGATAGAAAAAATGAAATTAATTGTTGAGAAATCCAGCGATGAACTCCATTTTCATTTAAGTGATATAAAACCACCCTATTTACCTTCATTTGATGAGCAATTTGCAATTATCATCGAAGAAAAAGTGCCTGTTTTTAGTTTTACATTTGGTATTCCTGATGATAATTATTTGAATGAGCTGAAAAAAAATAAAATGATTAGTATTGGAACTGCTACTACTTTAACAGAAGCAAAATTATTAGAAGAAAAAGGCATTGATTTAATTGTTGCGCAAGGTTGTGAAAGTGGTGGCCATCGCGGGACATTTTTAAGTACTGTAGAAAATGCATTGATTAGTAATTTCGCTTTAATTCCTCAATTAGTTGACAATATTAAAATACCTATTATTGCATCTGGTGGTATTATGGATGCGAGAGGAATTGTTGCTGCTCTGGTATTAGGTGCTAGCGGTGGACAAATGGGAACGGCATTCTTAAGTTGTCCAGAATCTGCTGCGCATCACTTATATAAACAAGCTTTATTAAATACGAAACAAGATAATACCACTTTAACACGTACTTTTTCTGGCAAATATTGTCGAATGATTAAAAACACATTTATTAATCGTATGGAATCACATTCAACAGAATTGCTTGCGTATCCTATTCAAAATGCGGTTACTGCGCCCATGAGAAAAGAAGCAGCTAGACAGAATCAAGTTGAACTTTTATCTTTATTGGCGGGTCAAGCGGCTTATTTGAGTAAAGGAATACCCGCCAAACAATTAATTAATGAATTAAATAATGATGTAATTACATTATTGAAAAAATACAAAAATATTTAATTAACCAATCTTGGGAAAAATAAAACTATTGGCAGGAACAATCATTTTACAATATTTTGGTGACTGTGTTGATTTTTGGAATAACTCTATTTGGTTTTTAATCGAATGATCATTCAATAGAATATTTAATATATGACTGATTAAATATTGATGAAATGATTTCTTATCTAATACACTATTACTTGCCAAATTCTTTTCTTGTTTGTAGCAACATGTTTTGTAATTGTTCATTCAATTGAGATTGTGCACAACAGGAAATATTATAAAATAGAGATAAGAAAATAATGAATATATTAGAAATAAATTTGTTTATTACCACGTTTTGGCCAACCTTAATCAGTTTCTTATAAAATCAAAAATGTTTATGTTCTTCGTGAATCGGCACGTCAGAAACTTCATATACTACAATCCCTACATTTTCAGGTATAGGCTTTAACCATGGTGGATTATTAAGCGATTTTTTCGCGTCACTATAACCATTTTCCATATGTTCTAATACTGATTGTTCAGAAAATTCATAATCTTTTGAAGAAAGATCAAAAGGACGAGCCTTGTAGTGAAACCTCACAAAATTAAGTTGTGTAGGATAAGACATTTTACAAATGGATTTAAAATATGCATTATTTTTTTTGTTATCAGGTAATTCATCTAATAATTTACTTAATGCCAGTTTTAAATTATGAATATCACGAAAGGTCTGAATATAACGACGATATTGACTGGCAAAAGTGATGTCTTTTTTACGTTTTAATACATCATCAAGAGATGTGGGTAACAAACCATAAGAATCAAATAACTGCATACTAAAGCATAAACATGTTTTACCGATATTATCTTCAAGAAATATTTGAATTGGTGTACTGGCATTCATACCACCATCCCAATAATATTTTTGGTTAATTTTAACAGCAGGAAAACCAGGGGGTAATGCACAACTGGCCATCACATGATCAGCGGTGATTTTTTCTTTGGTATTATCAAAGTATGTTAATTGACCGCTTTCAACTTCAATAGCGCATAAACTTAAGCGAATTAATTTTTTATTAATTAAATCGAAGTCAATCAATTTTTCTAAAGTATTTTTTAATGCATCCCAATCATAAAAACTGATTTTGTCAGGCGTGCTATTAGTAACAAATAAAGGATTATTAATTATTTTTGGTGTGAAAAATCCAGGTTCACCCATAAGTGAAGTAATCTGTGCACTCAAGAAATTTTGAAAACGGCGAATTTGTACATCATTGTCATTTAATGACAAAGAAGTTAGCGGTAATGCTAACGTGTTCCAAAACGTTTTTAATTTATCAATGGCATTTTGAGGTTTATTTCCAGCAATAATTGCTGCGTTAATTGCACCAATTGAAGTACCGACTAGCCAGTTAGGTTTATATCCCGCTTCGTAAAGACCAGTAAAAACGCCTACCTGATATGAACCTAACGCACCACCGCCTTGAAAAATATAAGAAACTTGATCACAACCACAAGAATTTGCTGGATTTGATTTTTGTTTACGCATTGATATTTGCCTTATTGCATAAACCAGCCATGACTGACGACTAATGATTGTCCAGTTAATGCATTGCTATTAAATGAAGCAAATAATAATGCAACTTCTGCAACATCTTGCGTAGTTGTAAATTCACCATCAACAGTTTCTTTTAACATGACTTTTTTAATAACATCTTCTTCGCTAATACCTAAAGTTTTTGCTTGTTCCGGAATTTGCTTGTCGACCAATGGCGTGCGTACAAAACCAGGGCAAATCACATTAGCGCGTACGCCATATTGCGCACCTTCTTTCGCAACAACTTTACACAATCCAATTAATCCATGTTTTGCTGTAACATACGGCGCTTTAAGTACTGATGCTTCTTTTGAATGAACAGAACCCATATAAATAATGCTGCCGCCACGTCCTGCTGGGTACATATAACGTAAACAAGCACGTGTTGTTAAAAACGCCCCGTCTAAATGAATAGCTAATAATTGTTTCCAATCAGCCAAACTTAATTTATCGATTGGATCGATATGTTGTGTGCCGGCATTACTCACTAAAATATCTACACTGCCATATGCTTTTACAACCTGTGCCACACCTGCATCAACTTGCGCTTCATCAGTCACATTCATGGCAATGCCCATCGCTTCGCCACCTAATGATTTAATATTTTTTGCTTCAGCATCCGCTTGATCAAAATTAATATCTGCAATTACAACCTTTGCACCTTCACGCGCATAAGTTTCAGCAATTTCTTTACCGATGCCGCTAGCAGCACCCGTAACTATGGCAACTTTATTTTGTAAACGCATAATTTTTCCTCCGTGAAAATATTCGATGTCATGAAATAAGGATTGAGTATAGCTTATGGTTTTGAAAAAGTAGCATGTTAAATATCGACTAGAAAATATTAATTTTTTTCCGATAAAACTTTTTCTATGCGGCGGTCAGGAATTAACCACATAATGGCAACAACAATATAGAGAAAATAGCCCAGAAATGATTGGTAAAAAGATACGAAAATGGCGATGATATAAATTAAAATAGAGACAATTCCTTTGGCATCAGCGCCAACAGCTTTTGCTAACGCCGAATTTTTACCGTGATATGAAATGAGGGTATGTACAAGAATATAATAGGCAATTGCAGCGAATAATAAATCGACACCATAAAGTGCAACAGGCCAAGTTGAGAATTTATTTTCACCTATCCATGACGTTAAAAAAGGTACAAGCGATAGCCAAAATAGTAAATGTAAATTCGCCCACAATATTTTTCCATTCACTTTGTTGATTGCCTGCAACATATGATGGTGGTTATTCCAATAAATACCTATCATTACGAAGCTTAAAACATAGCTGATAAAAACAGGCAGAAGTGGTCGCAGTGCTACGAGTCCTGTTCCTTGCGGTGCTTTCATTTCTAAGACCATGATGGTGATAATCACTGCAATCACACCATCACTGAAAGCTTCTAGACGGTTTTTATCCATTTAATAATCCTTTATGAAATGGTGATAAAAGTTATGGCTAAAGATAATATATTATAATTAGCCATAACTCTCCATTTTCGTATAGTTGTGGCTAACTATACGTAATATATATTTAGCCACAACTTTGTAAGATGTCATGGATAAAATGTGTTGCTATTATCTATTTTGAAAATAGATCAAGCAAAGAAAGCATGCCGAATAGTAATATAATTATGCCAGATGATTGATTAATACGATGGATTGTATTGCCAGATAATTTATGATGCAAAAATTTAGCAATAATTGTACTTAAAAATAACCACCATATTAATGAGCCAATAAATATTCCTATAACAAGATATATGGCATGATAATAATTAACATAATGGGTACCTAATCCAAGTCCAGCAAAAATTCCCATAAATGATAAGAGGGTCATTGGATTTGTTAATGTTAAAATAAATGTAGTTGAATAAATTTTAATTAAGCTATGTTGGTTTTTTTCATTAATATTATCTTTGGTTGATTTCGCAAAAAAGTTTTTTAAACCAAGATAAAATAAAAATAAACCGCCACATAATTGAATTATAAATTGATGTTTCAATAAAAAATGTGAAATGGCTGTTAATCCAAAAGCGGCAATTGCACCATATATGCCATCAGCTGTTGCAGCACCTATCCCCGTTGTAAATCCAGCTAAATTACCTTCTTTTAACGAACGATGAATACATAATATGCCTATGGGGCCAACAGGGGCAGCAATTGAAAACCCTATGATTAAACCTTTAATGAATGTATTTAACATAACAAATTACTGATGCTCCCTGTCCATACTACAAATTGATATTAATCGGCATTAAGGTAAAAAACCTTCGATTTGTAATGTGAGAAATTGCTGAAAATAACCGTTTTTTGCTTGTAACTCACTTATCGTACCATCTTCAACTATCATGCCTTCTTTAAATAATAAAATTCTATCCATGGCCATTACTGTTGATAATCGGTGTGCTATGACAATGACAGTTTTATTTTTCATCACATCTGCAAGTGTTTCTTGGATTTGTTTTTCTGTAACTGAATCTAAAGCGGAAGTTGCTTCGTCTAATATTAAAATGGGTGCATTTTTTAGTACTGCGCGGGCAATGGCAATACGTTGTCTTTGGCCTCCAGATAATTTAATGCCTCTTTCACCGACAAGTGCGTCATAGCCATCACTGAGTTGGATAATAAAATCATGACATTTTGCTAATTTGGCTGCAGCATAAACTTCTTCATCACTCGCCTCGACATTACCATAACGAATATTATCCATAATACTACGGTTAAATAAATCTGGATTTTGCGGTATTAATGCGATATTTTTAATTAAACTCTCTTTAGTTACTGATTTTATATTTTGCTTGTCGATACAAATTTCACCATTTTGTATATCATACAGTCGCAAAATTAAATTGATAAAAGATGTTTTACCGCCGCCACTATATCCCACTAATCCCACTTTTTGTTTAGCGTATATGGTTACAGTGAGGTTTTTAAATAATGTTTTTTTATCATAGGCGAAATTAACTTGTTTAAATTCAATTAATCCTTGATTAACAGTTAAATTGCTAGCATGAGGCATATCTTGAATTTCATGAGAAGTGACAATAAGGTTTAAAGCTTGTTGGCATTTACCCATTTGATGAGAGAGAATGGGCATTACGCGAGTCAAACTATTAATCATCCCTGCTATGGTGATTGATAATCCCAACACAAATGCAAAATCACCAATTGTCACCCATTGATGTATCCTGCCATAAATTAATCCTACAATTAAAAATAAAATTAAACTGGTATAGATTAAATTTTGATATAAATGTGTACGCAATATATGTTTTTGTAATATCACATCTTTGTGGGCAACGTCGTTTACAAAATTATCAACCCGGGTTGTTTCATAAGGAATATTGGTAAATATTTTGGCGCTGATGATGTTTGAAATGCTGTCGATGAGTTGGCCGCTCAATTTACTGGCGGTGTCTGAAAAAACATGGGCATATTGCACCGTTTTTTTCGCCATTCTAAAGCCGTTGGCTACATAGATAATGGCCCACATAAGTAAAATGATAGAAAAATACCAATGTACTGCGGCTAATAAAATTGTTGCAATAGTGATTGTAACAATATTACTTAACACATCTTGATTGATTATTTTAATGATGGTTTCTGTTCCTTCTGTGATATTAATTATCTTGCTGCCCAATTCGCCTGAGAAATTTTTTTGAAAGAAAGAAACTGAGTGTTGCGATAAATGATTGAATAAAGCAACGCAAATTTCTGATCGCAATTTTGGAAATAAATTGAGACACGTGTAATCATAGGTGCGTGTTCCTATATTATGAATAATAGTGAGCAATACATATAAAAGAGCGGGTATAAAAATAACATGAAGTAGCATATTAGGATTTGATGATATTTGTGTTGTTCTATCAATGATGATTTTTAATAAATACGGTGCAAATGAGATTTCTAATGAAAGTACAATGAGCACCAGACAGAACAATAGTAATGACATTTTATGATTTTTTAAAAAATACCAAATAAATGATGGCAAATTTGATGGCATAGATCACTCTTGCAATAATTTAAAATACCCAGCATATCATTAAATGATACTTATATATAAATTTTAAGATGAATTTATAAACAGTATTATTCAATGATACACTCTGAAATTATATCGTTAACTGTCTAAGGAGTTTGCAATGATAGACCATATTGGATTAGAAGTCAGTGAATATGAAAAGAGCAAGGAATTTTATAAACGTGCTTTGGCACCGTTGAGTTACGAATTAATTATGGAATGGGAAAGCTGGGCAGGTTTTGGTGTGGATGGTAAGCCGGATTTTTGGATGCATGGTGGGAAAAAAACATCTCCGATTGTGCATGTCGCATTTCGTGCGAAAAATCGTGCCGCAGTAAGAGCATTTCATGAGGCTGCTATTGCCGCAGGTGGTAAAGATAATGGCGCACCTGGTATTAGAGAAATGTATCATCCCCATTATTATGGTGCATTTGTTTTTGATTTAGATGGCAATAATATCGAAGCGGTCTGTCACGATCCTAAATAACTGATCTTTTATTCCCACTTTTTTATAAATGTAGCCTGGGTGAAGCAATTGAAAATTAAATTAATATAACGTAATTAGGTTTATTAACGATTTTAATTTAAAACGAATGCGTAACCCAGGGATCGATAGTTCCCGGGTTACGCCTTTGTGTAAAATAGATAGTATTATAAACGTCTTATATTATTCTTTACAGCGTCGTCATGTGCTCCACCCAGGCTACGAAATTTTTTTCTGACAGAATTAACAAAATGCAATTGAACATGATATTTATTGTTATTTATCTCCATTTCCAGTGAATTAATACCGCCATTAACATCACTACAGTAACAATTGCTGCTACTGAAATTAAAGTGCTATTGTAAAAAATGCTCACTAAAATACTGGCAAATGCCGCTGCTCCACTCATTGCAGTAGAAAAAATTGCCATTCTTGCTCCCATCGGTTGATCGCTGGCTTCGATGGCAATTCGTTGTAATGGCGCAAATGCCAATGCTGAACCGCTGGAATAAATCATTAATGAAATAATAAGCCCTATTAAAAAATGTGGAAAAATGAATGCTAAAAATAGTGAAATAATACCGCCACTGAATGCAATTAATAATCCCAAATTAATCCATGTAGCAACATGCAGTTTATTTGTGTGGCTATTAACGATATGCGCGCCAAAAATAAAGCAGCCAAATATTAATGCTTGAAAGACACCAAACATTAATATGTGATAACCAAATTCACTGATAACGAGAAAAGGCCCTGCTGCAATCCAAATAATCATGCCGCAAAACATCAAACAAAAAACGAGCGTATTACGGGAAAAATCTTTGTTTTTAATAATTAATTTATAATTATGAAATAATGATTTTAATTGCAGTGAATAAAGTTTTCCGTGCGGATTAGTTTCAGGCATGTATTTAAACAATAATATTAATGCAATCACAGCCCAAATTGCTAAAAACCAAAATGTCCAACGCCAATTCATTACTAACATGATGAATCCACCGAGCAGTGGGCCAAAAGCAGGTGCGAGTACTGTGATACTACCCATGAGTGCTAATGTTTTAATGGCTTGTTGTTGATCAAATAACTCATGAATAGTCGCATAACCTGCGACAGTCACAGAACACACTGCAGTGCCTTGTAAAAAACGTGATATTAATAAAAATAGAACATTTGTTGATACAGCACACATCGCAGTTGAAATAATAAATATAATGCCACCAAAAAATAAAATAGGTCTTCTACCAAAACGATCGGCAAGAGGGCCCATAAATAATTGAATAGAAGAAGCACCGAGTGCCCAAGTGGTAATGGTTAATTGCGTTAAGCTATGTGTGGTTAGCAGGTCATGCATTATCGTTGGTAATGCAGGTAAATACATATCGTTCGATAAATAAGTCGCTATTTCATAAAAAACTAATAGGTATGGAAAAAGAGTGATTATTTTTTTATCCATTTTTTGATATTTCCTTAAACAACAATGCAAAGCCGTTTAGCATAGTCAATTAGCTAAATTAAATGAAAATACCAACAACTAGCCCATGAATTTATTAAGTTGATAGAAGATACCTGTCCCCTTTATGTTATTAAATTTGGAGGTATGTACATTTTCTCAACTTAAATAAACGAAAAGGCTATCAGCATTAATTAAATCGAAAGATGCTGCTCGAGCTCTTTACTCTTAATTGAATTCATACTGTTGCCGCTTATCTGCTAATAATAGTGTGATAAAGCTGCACAGCGCAGCGGCAATCAAAATAAAACAGGGACTAATTGCATAATGAGTAATATGAATTAAAAACGTAGCCATAAATGGTGTAAAACCACCGAAAACCACCCAGGCAATAGTGCTTGCTATAGCTACGCCTGTAAATCGAACATTGGCTGGAAATAAATTACATACATAAGCGGCTGTGGGGGCTACATAACAAACCGCCAATAAGTTTAACAATAAAACCGCAGCAATCACGATATTAACATTGTGTATTTGTAATAAATAATATAATGGAAAAGCTAATATTAAATAAATTCCCGCTGAATATAACATGGTATTTCGTACACCTTTTTGAGTCGCTATCCAGCCAATAAGCGGCGTTAATATAATGGCCATAATGAGTGAAAAACTGGATAAACTCATTGCTTTATTCATTTTCCAGCCTTGTGTACTGATTAAATAGGTGCTCATAAATGCTGTATTTAACATGACAGCGGTTGCTTGTAGCCAACTGACACCAATGGCATGAAATAAGGCTCGTTTGGTTTTACGAAACAAAACTATAAATGGAATTTTTTCAATTTCATTATGTAATTTGAGTTGATTAAAAATAGGACTTTCAGAACATTTAATACGTAATAATAATCCTGTCAAAGCTAACAATACCCCTAAAGCATAAGCTAAACGCCAACACCAATCAGGTAAATTTAAACTCGTGACTAAGATACCTACCGAACAACTTAATAAAGTGCCGACAGCGTATGCAGTTCCTACTGCACTACCTAATAAAGCACGATAACGTGCTGGAAAAGTTTCAATCAAGGTAATGGTGCTCGCATTATCTTCGCCGCTCACTGCAAATCCTTGCATCATTAATAATAATGTGAGTAACAATGGCGCGAGATAACCAATGGTGTGATATCCCGGTAAAATAGCAATTAAACCTGTAGCGATTGACATTAAGGTAATTGCTCTGGTGAGCACATATTTTCTTCCATGGCGATCACCTAAATGTCCAAAAAATATGGCTCCGAGGGGGCCGGCAATATATCCGACCGCATAACTGGCAAATATCAATATTAATGAAATAAAAACATCTTTATTGGGATAATAAATATGCGCCAAAACAGGAGCAAAAAAACCGTATAAAGAATAGCTATACCATTCCAATACAATTCCAATCAATGTCGCGCTAAGTAATGTGTATCGTGATTTTTCGTTAGATTTAATGAAGGTTTTGTCCTCTAAATGATAGGGTGTATTCGATTCGATGATGTCTGACATACCAATATCCCAAAATTTATAAATATTATAAAGGTGCATTAATTTTTACAGTGATTAAATTATATTCTCTAAAGGCATCATGGAAAATTTGTTAATTATGATGGTTTGCAGAATATTTTAATTACAAAAGTTGTATAGAGATATATCACTTTCTGTCAGGATTGATTAATCGTAAAAAGAGATATTCTATCTTAGTTAGTTTTTATTGGTCAACCAATGTTATCATGGTTGCAAAATATTGTTGAACAAATTTGATCTAAAATCGTCTTAGCATTTACAATAATTCGGGTTATTTATTTGTCGGGAGTATTATGATGAAACGAATATTAATCACTGGTGCAGCAGGAAGAATAGGCAAAGTTTTACGTGAGGGATTAAAAGAAAATAATTTTATACTGCGGCTTTGTGATATTGCAGATCTGGGTGAAGCATCAACCAATGAAGAAATTGTGCAAGCAAATATTTGTGATTTAACGAGCATGATTGAAGCAACGAAAAATGTCGATTATATTATTCATTTGGCAGGTATTCCCACAGAGAAGCAGTGGGATGATTTATCTCAAATGAATATCAACGGTACTTATCATGTTTTCGAAGCAGCGCGAATGAATAATGTAAAACGAATGATATTTGCCAGTTCTAATCATGCGGTTGGTTTTCATGCATTACCGCAAGAAATTGATACACAAGTATCACCCAGGCCTGATACGCTTTATGGCGTGACTAAAGTTTTTGGTGAAGCATTAGGACATTTCTATGCAGATAAATATGATTTAAGTGTTGCTTGCTTACGCATAGGGTCATTTCTTGTTCAGCCAAAGGAGCAAAGACATTTGCGTACCTGGATTAGCCATAGAGATATGATTCAGCTGGTTTATAAATGTGTAATGGCTCCTGCATTTAATTTTTTAATTATTTATGGCGTTTCAGCCAATAGCAGAAATAAATGGCATAATGGTGAAACTGCACAATTTTTAGAATATTATCCACAAGATAATGCTGAAATTTATGCAAAGCAGTTGGAGAATGTGGTTGATATTAATGTAGCATTGACGAATAAATATCATGGTGGTGAATTTTGTGATATCGCATTTGGAAGAAGAGCTTAATATAGTTAAATCAAATTCTTCTCATATAATTTAAATAACAAACGGAGTTTAAAATGGTTGAAACAGAGGATGTTTTTGATTATGCAAAATATCGTCTTGCTGAAATTATAAATAAAATAAAAGAGACAAAAGTTTATGACAAAGTTATAGAATTTTCTGCTCAGTCTGCGAATAAAATTTCGCAAAATAAACTTCCAAATTATAATGGAAATTATATTACATGTGATGGCCGATCAATTCTCGCAATGGCAGGCCCACGTGATAATAATGATCTTAATATCTTATTGCATCATTTATTAGACTCTGCAAATCCTATAACGCAATTAATCGTTTTGATTACAAATGATTCAGATTCGGATAAATTTTATGCTAATTATTTCCAATTAAATTATCCCCTTAATTGTGCTGATTTTGATGTTACTAAATCAATTACGATGATTAATAATCATTGTGCTATTGCGCGTGAAGAGATTGATTATCAAAAGCAATGTATTGAAACTGATTTCATAGTAGTTAATAAAAAAGATCATAAAAAAACTACGCTAAAAGTATGTTCTATTCCTGTAATGAATGGCAGTTCTATTGTGGCACCAGGTTCACCAAAGCGAAGTATCTTATGTAGTGAAAAAAATAAACCGTTTATTACTTGTATGTTAAATTATTATTTAAGCTGGTTAAAAAAGGGAAATATTGCGGTTCATTGTGAATTGGGCTTTAATCGTAGTGCTCATTTTGCAATGATTAATTTTTTTCTTGCTGATTTCGAAAGTGTTTTTCAACCACAGGATACTGATAAAACAGTACAAAACATAGAAAATAAAGCTAAGCAGATAATGTCTCAAAGAGATAAATTTTGCCCTAATCTTTTTCAATTTCTCGATGCCATAGATATAACAGTTATGATGAAAGTTGCATTAGTGAGTTTGAAACTACAAAAGCCAGTAACACATAACCATGAATTGATAGATAATCCTTCTCATTTATCTTCAATGATTGCCAATTTTTCATTGTGGTCAGATGCTACACAGCGCATAGATAGCGCATTAAATGAAGAATTGAAAAATGCTCAAAATGATAAAATCGAATCAAAACCTGTTGAATCTAATATCTGTAGCCCTTCTGGTTAAAATTAATACTTATATTAATCCAATGCATAATCTGGGTCCCGTCAATAAAATACACAGAACTTGAACGCGGGCGAATAATGGTAATATTATTTTAAGGTTGTTAGTATATAATAGCTTTATTTAACTGATGTAAAGAGTAGTTATGCGTAATCCCAAAGAAGTTACTCCTTCAACACAATATCTCTTTCCAGCAGCTCCACAAGCCCTCCCTCTAGAGATACAGCTGAGAATTGCCGAATATGTTGGTTGGCGAAGCATGGGCAAGGCTGCTGCAACTTCAAAGAATTTTAATTTCTTGTGGGGTATATTGTTTCTCGATATTGAAAAAAGTACCAATATAGAATTTGCGAAGGCGTATAGTAATCAATATATTCAAACAGCTAACCAACTTAATAAAAAAACAATCCCACCATTTAAAACTAAAGAATTCGGAGATGCCTGTTATAAGTTATTATTGAAATTATATAATGCATTTATGAATGCCAATGACAAAAAATTAAAATCGGATTTGGGAAAATTATTTGATCGTTATGCTTTTCGCTATTTACCGGTGATTGTATCTATACCTGATAATATCAGAGTGCAATTTTACAGACTGACTGTATATTTAATTAATCATCATGATGATCCAAATGGCAGAGAATTAATGAAAAAAATTACTACCGTTGTAGAGCATTTTGAAGAAAACGATTTTAAGGATAAATTATCAGACCATACCGAACAAAAATTATTGACCTTATTTGAGGCAGGTTACTCTGCTTTGATTGGTATATTAGCTGATTATATTCGGCAAAACTTGTTAAATAGTTATAAAAACATATTCAATATTACAAGAAACTATTTCACTCACGAATCAGCGTTGTTAAAAATTTGGTTGAAATATATTGATATGCAAATGTTAGTATTAACTCATCCTCAACAATATAAAGAATCAATGTATGGTGAAAGAGTCGGCGTATTGATTGAAGCGAAAGAGTTTATGGAAGCACTTGAAGATCCCGCGCATAAAAACAAAGTTCCTAACAAAATCTTAAAAGTGATAAATCAATTTATATCTCATGCTCCTCAATTCGATAATGAGGGCGATAAAGATTTTTATTTCCGGCAATTTGATCGTCACTTAAATGAATGGAAAAATATTGATAAGGGTGCTAATGGTTGTGTTCTGAGTTAACTGGTTCTATTTCCTGTTGGAATTATCTTAATGCTTTAATCTGTGAATTATCTGTTGACTATTTTCAGTAGGATCTTTTTCTTTTTCTCTTCCTTTTTCTTTTGCTCTTACTGGAATTATCAGAAGACCATTTTCAACAAGATATTTTTCTTTTCCTTTTTCTTTCCCTTTTGCTTGTCTTGGAATTACCCGATGACTATTTTCATAAATTTCATTTTCTTTTTTAGCTATATGCTGTTTGAAACGTAGTGTAGGTTGTCCCGTATTTTGTGGCTGTGGTGGTAATGTCTTGTCCGTGATAGCGTGTTGTTTGCCTTTTTCATCACGACTTTTAGAATCGTTAATCACTTCAAGCGTAATTTCTCTTTCAGGTGCTGGCGAAGGAGTATGTGAAACGGATTCCTCCCTATGATTATATTGCCAAGAATTTTTAGCATGCCAGGGCACAGACGGATTCTTTAAATGATTAAGATGTTCATGCAGTGATAATCCAAATTGTTGATAATGTTGCCGTTCTGCGATCAATTTATCGATTAATTCATTTTTAGCGCCTTGATAAGTTTTTTCTTGTTCTGTTTTTTCAATTTCAGAAATTAAAGAGGATAAGCGTTCATCAATTAATGCAAAATATATTGTAATGCGGTTTTGTTTCGACGTTATTGGCATATCAATCTCTGTTTTAGACAACATATTTTTTACACCCTCTCGTAATAATTGATTAATTTCAACAAATGTGAGAGCGACTTTGTCTGCCTTGTCATTGCTAATGACTAATTTTTGAAGTTGGTCCCTGATCATCGTGTAGTTACCGTTGGTCATTAAAAGCTGAGTATCTTTTTTGGGTTGAATATAGTCTGAAATTAAAGATGATATTGCAGAGAGTTGCTGGGGCGTTAAATTGCTTGGCATTTGCTCGGGTATCTCACCAGTTGATTTATGCGATGGGTTTTCTGTTTTAAGTTGAGAAATTATTTGCCACATCTCATTATTTAATAAATCGTGTGTTGCTGAAATGGGGTTATTGGTGCTTTTTTTAATATTTTCACACAGCTCGGCTATGGGTAAAACACGATTAGCTTCTTCTGTAAGGGAATCTGTAATCCGTTTTAATAAATCAATCGTTAAGCTACGTGGATCCATTTTTTCTAAGGATGGAAGTAATTTTTTGCTATTCCATAATTCTATTACTATTTGCCATGAGTCCTGTTGCGCTATAAATAAATGCTGTGATGTAGAATCTTTACTTTGAGATCGTATGACCTTATAAAATTCTTTATATTTAAGCAATTCGTCATATTTTTGTATTGCTAATTCTTTAATTTTTGCAAATTGCTCATTAGTTATAGAATTAGGTGGTGGTGTTGAAAATAAAAATGAAAAATCGTTAGCGGGTTGTGTAACTAATTTTTGTAATATTTCCAAGGAATTTTGTTGTAATATCAATTGGGAAGTCGATAGTTGAAAATTTGTATTTTGTATATATGTATCGTAAAAACGTTGCAATGGCGAATTTTTAATGGATTCAGCCAGTAAAATTTTATTAATACTTATAAATTCATCATGAGTGAGATTCGACGGCGCTGTATCCGATAAATTGATTTTCGGTTTTACCACATTCTTGATCAAATTCCAGTGATACCTATTTAAATCATTCCGAATTATTGCTAAAGAATCATTAATATTAAGGTTAGATTTTCTCGTAGATTCAAAGTTGTTTAAAGCGATAGTCATATTATGGTTAACAGTAGATATAAAACTATCTAAATTGGATATAAACTGCTCATCAAGGCGGTCTTCGGCATGAGATCTAGATTTTAATAAATTACTATTTGTTAACGGTTGCGTATTTTGAGTGGACTGACTTGCTTTCGCGTTCTGCAAATAGGTTATTAAAGGTATAGTGACTCTTTCAGGCAAATATGAATCATTATCAGTCCAATGCTTACCATAATGCGTGTGTGTATTACGTAATAATTCAAACGGCGCTATCGGAGGTATAATATCTTTTTGTGTATCTTTATTTATTATATCAATCCATCCTTTGTAATCATATTCTGAGCTAACACTACTGTCTTTAATAAACCAAGTTTTCTTTTGATTTAAATTATCTTTATCCTGTGGGGATAATAGTTGTTTTGCAAGCTGATATCTTTGATGCGATTCAAGATCGAGCAATGTTTTATGAATAATAAAAGAGGTTGCATAATCACCATTTTCCATAGATTTATTGGCGCATGATAGCCATTTAGCAATATGTATAGCCATGTCGTTGGTATTATTGAGTGAAGTAATGTCGCGTCGCAAAGAATTTGCTAACTGTTCATGATGTGTTTGGTTAAGCTGTTGTTCTTTATTTAAGAATTTACTTAAAGAGAATTGGGTGAATATATTACGGCTTTGATGGGTTAATACATTGACGTAATTATCTGTTATTTTTTGTTCAGCTTGATGTAATAAGATATTAATCTGTTCTTGATCGGGTGATGATATGTTTTTCAATGATTGTCTTAATAATTCAATATTTCGTAATTTTTGTAATGGCGATAATTTTTCATCCTGTGTAATTTTATTAATTTCTTGTGGAAAGGAGGATAATAATTTTCTGATGATATTAAGATATTCAGGATTGGAACTGATATTACTTTTAACAGTGGTTATAACATTAAACCGTTCAATTTTTTGCAATAAGCTAAAATCGTTAGTGGTTGGTTTGTTCGCAATATACTCACAAGTATGGAGAATTTTTTTATCAGATAATCGAGAGCTGTTTCGGGCAGTTTCACACTGAGCCACAAGACCGGGTGGGATATCATTGAGTAACAACGTAGTGACATCATGTATCGCTTTTATATTCCAATAACGAGAATGTTCTGTATCTGCTAATTCTTTTTTTAATTGTTCACTGATGGTATTAATTAATTGACTTTCTCTGTCTCTCAGATGTTTGAATATAAGAGGAAATTCTTTTTCTCTTTGTGCTAAAGTTGAGCTAGGGTCAAATTCTATTTTTCCAGCCGTAGTTATTTCATCACGTAATTTAGCCAATAGTTTCATATTTTTAGCTAATGATTGTACAGGCAATTTATCATCATTTATTTTCAATTTCTCTTCTATGTTATTGATATACTCAACTTGCAATCCATCATGCAATGCATTGATATGTTTTTCTATAGTTAACTTGTTAATGACGTCAGTGTTCAATAAACGAAGCATTTTTAATTGTTGAAATTTATCATCAATCCGATCTTTTGCTTCAAAGCTGGCGTCGAATAATGGTAAAACAGATCGATTGATGAATTGAGATTTTAAATTGTCGTCAATAAAAATGTCAGGCAAATGATTGAACATATTTAAGATGGATGAAGCTTTTTCCAATGCACTATTATTATTAGCTAAAGTTTGTTGTATGCTGTATTGTAATGCGCTAATAAATTTATCACGAAATTTTTCTTTAGATTGGACTATATAATTTCTAATATAATTATCACCTAAAATTAATTTATCTTTTTCTTTAAATATTCGATTGATATCGTTCATCGCTGAATCAAATTTACCTGGATTTTTTTGTAAGCTTTCTTCAATTTTTTGGTCGATATAATCTGAAAGTTCGGTTTGAAAGGATATTAAAAGTTCATGCCTTTTTGCAGGGCTTGTCAAGATAGATAAATAGCGTTCACCTGAATATGATCCTATTGCTTTAGGGATTGGCGCAATGGGCAAAACTTTCATTTTGGGTTGAGAAAATCCTAATTCATCATGGGCATCATAATTGCTGGCAGAATAACTGGAATCACCATATCTTATCCGTTCGCAATATTTCCTCAATCCCTTGAGTTTATTTTCAACATCCAAACTTTTATCTAATGCAATGTTATTCATTTCTTTTTCTGCTAGCGTCAACTGATAATTGACTGGATCTAGCAAGTTAAATCTTTCATTAAAAAATTGTGACGGGAGTAATTTAAATTCTTGATTGAATTTATTGAAATTATCTACAGTTTTTAATTTTTCATAGGGAGTATAAGAAATTTTATCCACATTTTTTTCAATAAATCGGGTCAGATAGTTAATGATCTCTTTAGGGTTGCCCACATTAATATTATTGTTATTATTTGCTTTATCATACTCAACCTCATATAGGTTTATTTGATAGGTCAATAATTCGTTGGATTCTTTTAGAGCCTTTATTTGATCGCGATCGCTGCGTGAAAGATCAGTCAATTGGGAAAGATGTTTAATTTGTTGTGTGTATAAATTATTTAATTCACAAATAAAACTGTAATTTTTGCTGCAAATTTCTTTATAAAAGTCAGGGTATTCTCTATAAAGCGCATAATTGACAGGTAAGGATTTTAAACCTGCTTCAATCAATCCGCGTGTCATTGCAGCTGCTTTTAATTTATCTTTCATATTAATTTAACGACAGATTAAGCTCTCGTTACCTGCTTATATAATCTTATTGTCTTTATATTAAGTATATATGCAATTTCATTTAACAGAGCGAAGTAGGGCGTATCGAAGCGGAAGGTTTTTAATGCTACAATCCTCGTTTTTATATCATTATTCAGAGATCAACAATGACATTTAGAACACGTTTTGCTCCTAGCCCTACGGGTTATTTACATGTGGGTGGTGTACGTACCGCTTTATATGATTGGTTATTAGCGCGCAAACACAAAGGTGTATTTATATTGCGTATTGAAGACACCGATTTAGAACGATCAACGCCCGAAGCAGTACAAGCCATTCTCGATGGTATGGCTTGGTTAGGCTTGAATTATGATGAAGGGCCTTTTTATCAAACAAAACGATTTGACCGTTATCGTGCAGTGGCTGATCAATTAGTAGCTCAAGGAAAAGCATATCGCTGTTTTTGTAGCAAAGAACGTTTAGAACAATTACGTGTACAACAATTAGAGGCAAAACAAAAACCGCGTTACGATGGTCATTGTCGTGATTTGCCTAACGGTGATTTTACGCAACCGCACGTTATACGATTTCGCAATCCACAAACCGGTGAAGTTGTTGTTAACGATGCTGTGCATGGAGAAACCATTTTTCAAAATACTGAATTAGATGATTTAATTATTGCGCGTAGTGATGGCACACCAACTTATAATTTTACCGTGGTTGTTGATGACTATGATATGAAAATTACGCATGTTATCAGAGGCGATGATCATCTCAATAATACCCCGAGACAAATTAATATTTTGCGCGCATTAGATGCAACTATTCCGCAATATGCACATATTCCGATGATTTTAGGTGACGATGGTAAGAAATTATCGAAACGTCATGGCGCAGTCAGTGTTTTACAATTTCGTGAGGAAGGCTATTTACCAGAAGCATTATTAAATTATTTAGTACGCTTAGGTTGGTCGCACGGCGATCAAGAAATTTTTTCTATTGCAGAAATGATTGAATTATTTGATATCAACGATGTAAATAGTGCGCCAGCGGCATTTAATACCAGTAAATTGATTTGGTTGAATCAACATTATATTAAAAATAGTGATCCTTCTTATATTGCAAAACATTTGGTATGGCATATGCAAAAATTAAATATTAATTATCAGCATGGCCCGCAACTAGAAGATATTATTTTGATTCAACGTGAGCGTGCTAAAACACTGCTGGAAATGGCGGAAAAAAGTCGCTTTTTTTATGAGGGCGTTAATTTAACGGATGAAATAAAAAAACAATATATTTCGCCGGAAATTGTGCCGGTTATTTTACAATTACAAAATAAATTATATGACTTAACGGAATGGACTGATGAAGCGATTCATCAAGTATTCTATGATATTGTAACAACACAGGAAATTTCGTTAGGCAAACTAGCCCAGCCGGTGCGGGTGTTATTAACGGGTGGGACGGTTTCGCCGCCGTTGAATAGTACTATTAGGGTTTTGGGGAAAAAATTGACTATTGATAGGTTGGCAAGAGTGGGGTGATAACACACCCTTTTTTCCTTCTCCCCGAAGGGGAGAAGGTGCCGAAGGCGGATGAGGGGGTATTAGACAGAATTTATTTAACACACCCTCATCTACCGAAGGCACCTTCTCCCGCAAGCGGGAGAAGGAAAAAATGAGGTTGGAAAATTTATTTTATTCTTCTGCTAATCTCATTTGACAGCCCTTATTTAACTGGTAGAATGTTCAATCCTGAATTATTTCAGGGGGCTATAGCTCAGCTGGGAGAGCGCTTGCATGGCATGCAAGAGGTCGGCGGTTCGATCCCGCCTAGCTCCACCAGCTGGGAACTCATATCAGCTTACTTGTCCCCATCGTCTAGAGGCCTAGGACATTGCCCTTTCACGGCAGTAACAGGGGTTCGAATCCCCTTGGGGACGCCATTTTTTAATCATGGCGTCGTGGATTTCATTAATAGTCATTTAGTTTTCACCTCATTTACTTCATAGCGGGTTCATTTTTTCCTGACGCGTTTTGTTTGTTAGCTTGTTCCTTTTCTTTTGTTGGTTTGCTTGCTTTATCTTTTTCTTGTTTATTTGATCCAAAGAGACTTGATAGGAACGAGGGAAAAATTCCCTCTTTTTTTTCTTTATTTATTGGAGTGGATTGTTTATCAACGAGAGGTTTGTCTGCATTGGCTGCATTTAGAACAGTTTTTGTAGATACCCCTGGTTCAGCAGATGAAGCTGTGCTTGAGGTTAATGGTAATGATGGGTTATTGGATGGCTGAGATGCTGTGGTTGATTTTAGTTGTGAACTCATGACAGGAGTTGATGAGGAAGATGATGTTGCCAAGGCCTGTTGCCCAGGGATTAGTGATGATATCTCGGGATTGGCTAGTGCGGCAGGTACTAAAGGCGGGGCTTTATCATTTTGATGAAGATTTGCGATCGGTAATACAGGAATGAGATAACCGGATACTACTTTCGAACCTTTTTTTGGTTGAGTCTCACCGGAATGCGTTTTTGATATCGCTATCGGTGCTGAACTGGCATAAGGTTTTTTTTCTTGAAGTGCTGTTAAATTTTTACCCAGTTTTAATATTTCAAATTTTAAATCTTTCACAGGCAATTCATGAAGAATATTGCACATAATGAGATTTTCAATTTCATCAGCCTTAAATTCAGGCTGACATAATTGTTTGAGTTGCTCTTTTTTATTATCATCCGATAAGCTACTGTCCATAATATCCCCGGCTTTTTTATCGAATAATTCAACTGAGATACCCGTATTTTTACAATATTTTTTTAATATCGGTGTCAACTGGCGCACTATGAGGTCCGCAACACATAATTTGATCAGTTTATCATTAAATTCTTCTTTTGATATGATTAAAAAAGTGAAAATAACTTCGTTTAATTCCTCTACTGTTAAATGCTCGCTGAGCATATTGAGTAAGTTATCAAAAATATTAGTCGGATTAAAATAGTTGATATTAAGGCCAACTAATGCTTTAGCAATATCTATAATTGGCATGATTTCTTTACAAAGATTTATTAAAGATCGAATAAAATGGCTTATTTTTTGATAAGGACGTAATGCAAATTGTTTATAGGCTACATTAATCGCTCTATTGGGATTTGTGTGATATTCAATATGCTTCTCAATTTGATTTGATAGGAGTGTTAAATCATCGAATGTTTGTTTACTCAGGGTTATCTTTTGCGGATTTTTGTGTGTTAATTCGGTAATGATATTATTTATTGAATTTAATATTTGAAATGTGTCTTCTATTTCTTGCGGTGAATAAAAATCTTGTGGTGACATTTTTTTATAAAGTTCAGTAAACACATACCTAGATTGATTATAATAAATATTGTGACTTTTAACTTGCTTTTGGAATTTTTCCAAGTTACTGGTTTCTTCTGCGCTAAGTGTAGTATCCGCAATCATTTTATCGAGCACTTGATTTAACTTTAACAATAATGATTCAACATCTTCTTCGTCTAACCAAAAAGAATCCAATATTGCGGTATTATCAAGACGCACAACAGGTAAATTACTTTGATTTTTATAGAGGTAAAAGTCTTCTCTATTAAGAAAATCTCCCACAAAGGCTAATATAATACAAGAAATTTGCGATAAAGCCTCATCTGCCGATAATTCAATAGGATGATTAGTATCATCATTCGAGATGGGTACTAAATAGCTTCTTTTTCCTCTTGCAGTAAATAATTCTGAAGTTAAAAAGGAGACTTTGGGGGTGCCTACATTTTTGCGGAATGTAAATTTGAGATTCATTTTGTCAACAATTTGTTGATTTTCTTTTGCTAAAATATTAATTCGGGAAATAAGATGGCATAAGATTAATGTTAATAAAGTAGAATGATTAACCGATTCAGGATCTTTATTATATTTTTCTTTATGGTGGTCGTCAAACCATTTCCAACATTCTGCTTTGAATTCGTCCTGCCAACGTCTATTTTTCCCTCCCCGAATATAATCTCTACCGATAGAATAATCAGATATTGAGGAAGCATAATTATCGAAGGATTCTTTATCTGCTGGAAAATCTTTATCCATATGGCACATTTTTTTGAATCTATCAAAATATTGCTTATCATGATTATTTAAATAAGTTAAATAGTCGTTTGCCATCCTATTTTGATAAGGGCCAATGGGTCCATTGATGTAAATTTCAGTTGCAATATCTGTGCCAATATCAGCAGCTTGATTTTGTGATGAATTGTTTTGTTGTGCACCAGACAACTTTTGATAGGTTTCCTGATCATGTCCGTTCATAAATAAGTACAGGCAAAACCGTATTCGGCCTAAGGGATGTCTTTCGTTGTCATAATAGATCTTCTTGAATTTTTCAAACATCTCCTGGATTTGCGCTTCTTCTAAAGCCTGCATATAACTTCCTTATTTATTAGCGGGAAAAATAACTTAATATAAAGCAGTTCATTTGCTTGATCAAAATTATTAATTGTCATAGGATGATTTTTTTCAGGCAATAATTAAATGGCTAATAAGTGATTACATGGAGGTAAGCAAAAATGCCATATTCATTTGCTACTTTAAAAGTAGATCAAACCGAAGACGAATATAAATTACAATTTGAATCATTAAAAAGAAAACCACACGGTTTTTCTGTAAATGAAATGGATGCTGATTCAGGTGAACCACTCATTGTTAAAGCTGCTAAACTGGGGTATGTCAATGCGGTATTAGCATTATTGTCTGATCCAGAATTAAATGTTAATGCGATAGATTCTCAAAATTGTACAGCATTGCATTATGCTTGTGCTAATAAATCGAATAAGCAATTTCTCCTTATTAAAGAATTGCTGAAGCATAGAAATAAATCCTCTGGTCAGATTGCAGACATTTCTTTATTAGATAATCAAAATAAAATACCTTTCGATTACTTACCCATAGCAGTTTGCGGTGAAAAAGAAACGCGTTTGCACGAACCCGATATCGCGCAGAAATTGATCTATCATGTTTGTCGTTGTGGTAGATTGGATGCGTTTAAACAACTCCATTCAAAAATTAAACAATCTGATCCCCGAAGAGTTTTCATTAATGATTATGACCCTGTAGACGAATCAAGCACGCCTTTACACCTTGCTGTTAATAACGGTCATATTGACATTGTTTCTGCGCTCTTAGAAAGTGACGTAGGCGTAGATATCCATAAAAAACAAGCTGGTAAAGGTCAAAATTCTGCATTACATATCGCGGCTTTTATGTATAGACCAGAAATTGTTGCGCTATTACTCAGTAAAAATGCTAATCCTTATGAAGCAAATGGGGAAAATGAAACACCTTTTATGTTTGCATTCAGACAAAGATTAAATGATGATGAAAGTATAAAAAAACTTGAGCGTGTCATTAAAATATTTTTCGAATTACCACATTCAAAATTCTTTACCACAGAAGATATCAAGAGACGACAAGCAACAAATGGCAATACTTATTTACACCTAGCAATAAAAAGCCTTAAACCGCCAACAATTGTTCAATACTTACTTGATAAAATACCTAATAATGATTCTATTCTAAATGCAGAAAATAAAGAACAAAAAACGCCATTGCAATATGCGGCTGAATATCATTCGGAAAATATTCCTCAATTAATTAAAAAAGGTGTAAATCTGGTATTAAATAATAGTGACTGCCCCACTATTTTACATTATATATTTAAAAATAATTGTTTAAATGCGCTTGATCCTTTGAAAGATAATTTGACTGCGGAAAAATTCACAGAATTAATGACTCAAAAATCTGCTACAACAAAAGAAACAGTATTACATTTAGCAGCAAAAGGAGATATCAATGATTTAGTTAAAATGTTAACGAAATTGGATGATAATCAAAAAAAATTGGTCGAAGAGAATCCTAAAAATGCTTTAATCAATACAGTTGATGCTGAAGGAGATACGCCATTACATAGCGCTATTATCGCTAATAATATTCGTAATGTAGAAGAATTAATAAAACATAAAGCGAGTTTAGAAGTACGTAATAAAAATGAAAATACAGTATTTGACCTCGCGGTTAAAGAAAAACATTATGACATTTTAGTAAAATTACTTGAAAAATTAAATCAGGGGGAATTACTGAGGTTGGTCCAGCAGCGCAATAATACAGGATCAACGATATTACATGAGGCTGCTAAAGTAGAAGGTCCTGAAGATTATAAAGGCGATACTGAAAATATATTAAATTTATTATTAATGAGAATTGCAAATACAAAACAATTCTCCAATATTTTAAATATGAAAGATGGTGAGGGTAAATCACTCGTAGAAATTGCCCTCTCACATAAGAACTATAGGAATTATCTCGTTTTACTAGAAAAGGGCATGAAATTTGAACCCTCTTTGGATGTTCAGCAAGCAATCTTAAAGGTCAAAAGAGCAGTACAAGATCGACATAATGAGTTTATGAGAGCCGAAAAAGCAAGAATTGAAAATGCAAGAGCGATTAAAGCAAGAGAAGATAAATTCCGAGAAGAAAGAGCGAAATTCGCTACTATGAGAAAAAGTGATGGTGGTGAAAATAAAAGAGCCAGTGTTAATTTAACAGGATTAAAACTACCCACAACTGACTCACAATTAGTAACAGATAAAATTGGTAGGAGAAGTAGTTTTGCGGGCACAACAAGTACCGATACTTCATTGGCTTCAGCTTCATCTTCACTGCACTTAGCAGGAGGGATACCGCCTGCTAACCACTCGCCTCATCTGCCAGCCGCTCAACAAGCACCGGGCGATCTAGGTACAACTGAACCAATCTCTGATCTGCCTCCCGATCCCTCTTCTGTTCCTTCTTCTACGCCCAGTTCTGCACGTTCATTGGCACAGTTAACAGAAGATACGCACACTCTGTTGGGATATGATAAAAGAAATAAAAACTATCTAAGCACTTTCACGCGCTTAAGAAAATATATAGGTAGTAGCAGTGTTTGGCAGCATATTGTACGCAATAAATATAAATATCTGGTTGGTGGTATAGGTGGATTATTATTATTAACAGGTTTTTTAGCTTTGTGTGTATTTTGTCCACCTGTCGCTGCAAAAATTGCTGTGCTTGCATTAGTAAAAACAATATTTATTAAAACAAATCTTGCTACTGCAACAACAGCGTGGTTACAACCTGTCGCTCAAGCAGTGACGGTTGCTGCGCCCATTGCAATTTCTACTATTTTGGGTGTGGCCACATTGAGTGTTACATGGGTTGTTTGCAAAATGACTGATGCTGTTAAAGGGATTCCATCATTTTTTGCAGATAAGTCAAAAGATGAAACGCCAGTGATTAACAAGGATGATTATCGACCCGTCGCTACAGAAGAACCTGTTAATAAGCATGCGGTTTCAAATTCACACGCACCCGCTCCTGACACGGCAGAAAACCTTCATGGTATAGATAAGCCTAAAACAAGTGATGAGAATGAGCAAAGTGGATTTAGGCATTGGTTTAATAAAGTCGATAAAGATTATTTGCAACCCTTTGGCAACGCTGTAAAAAGTAATCTCTGTTTTTTTTGTTGCGGACATGATGATACCGATGAAGAGGATGAAGATGTAGAACAGCAATCAAATCATTCAGCGGATAGGCAAGCTCAAAAATTGCCAGATTCAACGACGGTTGCATCAAATAATACGATGACAATTTAACATCTATATATCACAACTATTAGAGTGAATTATGTACCAATTAGAAGAATCACCAAAACCATTCATTGTAATTGATATGGATGGTTTTATTTATCAATATACTAATAGCCCCTATAAACTGAAAGAGACGGCTGAATTGTTATTGGAAGCAATGCGTACTGGCGCAAAATTACTATTATTGACAGAAAATAAAGCAGAATTGAAAACGGATTTACTCAATGGTTATGGTCCTCAAGCTAACTGCTTTTTAAAATATATCGTAGAGACTAAAAAGCAGGAAAGAATCAAGACTGTCAAAGATAAATTAAAGGCATTTATCACACACACCCCAAACAATCTTCGGCGAACATCCACAGGTAGTAGGATTGTATTAAATCAGCAGGAAACCAATGTTTATTTGGTTATCTATTATGCAAAGTGGGACGAAAATGAATATAAATCTGTCAATGTGAGTAATGAATGTCGATTAATCTTAATTGATCAAGAAGATGAAAGACATTTAGCATCTCTAAAGACGTTTGTAACGCAATTTAATAAAATGAAAGCAAAAAGAGATGCTGCGCAAGAAGAGCAATTTAAATTATTAACCCATGAATTAATCAATGGACAAACTTATCTAAAATTAACACGAGATTGTGAGTATCAAAGAGCCGAAATAGCTGTATTAGGTAATATCGCTTATTTCTTGAAAGAACAAAAAGCCAATGTCGCTTCAGAAAAAAATTTTAATGCAGAATTACCTAAAACCTCAATGCGATTAACGATAGGATCTATTTTTAATGGTTGGGATATTTATGCTTGTTTAGTCGATGAATTAGTATCGGTAAAACCCGATTTATTTTCAAGTACTGATCTCATTCGTTCTCGGTTACATAACCATTTTGGTAGATTAAAAAAAGATGAAAAAGAAAAAGAGCAGATTAAGGCTGAATTTGGAAATGCTTTTTATGATAGGTTAATGCAATTTTGTGATTTCGAGAGCCCTGATAATATTAGAAATTGTGCAAACGATAAGAATAAATTAGCAGAATGGGAACAATTAATAGTTGATTTGAAAAGGTCGATTAATATCAATAGTATTAAAAAAGAAATGTTAAAGTATATTAATGAATTAGACAAAGGAAAAAATAAAAATTGGATCAAGAAAAAATTAGATGAAGACAATTATAATAGTTTCATTAAATTTCTTTCATGTACAGTTGATGATATTGCACAATTAAATATCGATGAAGGAGAGGGTAATTGGATTAGGTGGAACCAATTAGAAATAGATTGCGTAATTATAAGAGAAATTTATTCTAAATTGACCCAAAGAAATATTATTTTTTATATTATTCAATATACCGATATCACCAAAGTGAATATTGAGACAGAGGATAAACAAGAAGAAGTTCCACTTTTTGGTAATCGCACTACGCCAGTGCCTTATAAAGTGAGAACTGTTGCATATGATGGTAGTGAAGAAAATATTGAACATATAGTGATAAACAAAGAAGGTATAAACAAAATAAACCTTCAAACAAAACAATTTGATTTAGGCAAAGAATCTCAATTGATTGCTTTAGGTGTTCATCAAAAAGTGACCAAAAATAATGAAATTGATAGAACGTCCAAGCAATCAGTCATATATAGACAATCACAATTTGTTTATACCACTTTTATCGCTAGTCCACAGCAGGTGCTAAATAAGGTTCCAGATTACAACGCAATTCTCACTAAGCTAATGACATTGTTAAATTCTCACATTGTTTCCAGTATTAAAGAGTATGCTGAAAATTATAAATTGATGTTTAAAAAACCACGTACTTTCCCTGTGCCCGTATCACAGACACCCGTTGAAAAATTAAGTATGGAATTAATTGATCCTACAAATATAAACAGTGAAGTACAGCGATTGGTCAATTATCTTAACAAGCAAGTAACCACACCAATTAATGATTGTTTTAATAGTAAAAAACATCTTTACAAAGATGCCGCGCAATGGTGCCAGGCAGGTTTAATATATATAGAGAGTTTGATTGACAATATAACTTGTGATTGTGATAGAAACATCAATCGTATTCACAATGCACGTGAAGCATGGATGACTAATTCAAAACTGATAGAAGCTAGAAAAAAAACTCCCGCCTATTCACTGACAAGCAGCCATATCGATTTAGCGTCGGCAGTGAATCAAGAATCTAATCAACCTGTTTTTGAAATGAGTAATGTTTACACGGCAGCCCGTTTTGCATCCCTTGCAGTATTTAAAGTGTATTTAGAACAAGAGAAAATAAGTTTAGGTAATCGATTTCATATTGATCGTAGTACTGAAGGCTGTAGAGATATTGAAGCTTATATAGAATCTCCTGAACATTTAGTCGATATGGATCAAAATAATCAATTATTACGTGGCAGAAATTTGTTACAAAATGCAACAAATAGAGGCAATGCTGCGGTCGTTGAACATTTATTATTTGTTGAAAAAGCAGATGCTAATTATCGATCAACTCCGACGGATTTGCCCCCGCTATTTGATTGGGTAAGACATTTAAGTAGAAAATCTCTTGGTGAAGGTCCTCATATATTAGAGCTGCTCTTAAGAGCAAAAGCCAATCCTAATTTAGTCAGTCAAAATTTGGATGCCATGCCAGGCGGTACTTTCATACATTATATTGCTGATTTAGGTCATTTTTGGACAATGGAAATTGTTTTACAAAATGTTTTATCAAAAGGAGGCAATTGTAAGATTAATCTTTTTAAGAAAACAGAAGGTAATTTCTTAGGAAATTGGTCAATGCCTAAAACAGCAATGTTATATGCAGCAACGCATGATAATTTTAGAATTGCTAATGGAGATGAGCCTTCAGATCATTTTAAATTAATACTTGAATTTTTTAAAAGTGGTTTTGTTTTTTCGAGTGATGAATTAGAGTATTTATATAAAATTTATGCGCATGATGATGTGGTAATGGATTTGTTACGCAAAATTTGTGAGATCAATCTCAAAAAATATAACGATATAATTAATGAATTAACAGAAACACCTGTTAATTCTAACGCAAAAGCGGGCTCTACATTACTTAAAGATTTTTTTCAAGCGGTGGATGAAGATTCTGATAATATCAATTTAGGTCTCGTTAAAAGTGAAGTGGATCAATGGTTATTTAAATTAGGATTAAAAATAGCTCCACCACCATCTCCGCCAGAAACTGTTGCGCCACAATCTGCGCGTTCGTTATCATCAACCGCATTAAAACCAACATTAACGCGATCGAATTCAGTTATATTAGTGCCACCGCCATCTACAGCGTCCTCTCCACCATCATCTACGCATAGTATTTCTTTAAAGAAAAAATTTTTTGGTATTTTTTCTAGTAAAGATACAACTGACGTTACGCATACTGAAGATGCGAGTCCCCGATCAAAAAAAGCGGGTTCTGATATTGTTTCTCATCAAGGAAGAAATCGTGCTGACTCTATGCGAGAAACTGATAATCAAAAATCAGGATCAGAAATTCGTGTGCCAAATAACGCTTTATTAAATGCCAATTCTTTAGAAGAATTATTAGTTTTACGTGGTCGGTCGGAGACGGCTGCAGCTCGATTAAATATCGAACAGGAGAAAATAACCCTTCTAGCAAATCCTGATGAAATTACCACAAGCTTCTTTGTCACTTTAGATAAATTAACAGGATTAGCCATGGTACATAACATCTGTATTGTTGGTGAAATTCCTTTATTTTATTATTTAATTAATAAAGAAGAATCTGAACAAGCTAACTTAGAATTAGAAAGAGAAAAAGAAATGCTGAAACAAAAAGCATTAGCAGAAGCAGAAAAAACTAAAACTGATGAGAAAAAAGAAAATGTAAGTAAGATAACACTTCAAAATGGTGAAACAGAAAAGAAAAAGTCCATCAGAAAATATAAATTATTATCAGTATGCAGTTCTAAGTTGCGAGTTCCTTTGTATTATGCCGTGAAATTTAATCATTTTGATTTTGTCTATAAATTATTTGAATTAGAAGCGCCGTTGATGCCAGATGCGGCGCTACTCAATGATTGTTGCAAAACACCGCTACACGCTGCTATTGAGAATCTTAAAGTCGCTATAGAAAATAAAGATGAGAAAATGATCAATGATATTAAAAAATTGATTGAAAAAATATTGGAATATGCTGTAAAGACAGAGACATTTTCTTGTATTATGAATAAAGATAAAAATAAACATACCCCATTGATTAAAGCTGCCATTTTTGAAATGGAAGATGTTGTAAAAATGATAATTGGCACACGTATTTGGCATTCTCAATTTGATCAGCAACAAATTTTATCAGAAATTGCCATCCCCAATAGAAATAAACGAAAGAAAATTTTTGAATGCATTAGAAACGTGTATGTAAGGCACTTTCAAAATTTTGTTCCAACACCTGCTGTGGTGGCATCGCCAAGAAAACACAGTTAAATTATTTTACGTGCCATCTTGCCCAGAAATAATCTGTGTTAATTTACCGCCCTCAAAATTTAAAATAATTTGTGGTTCATAAGGGCCTCTATTATAGGTCCATATAGTAACTTCTTGCATGGTGTTTTTAGGAGTTTGTACGGTTTGTGTAAGAGTAGGTTTACCACAGGCTAATAAAATAGATTCACTGGGGCTATTAATGCTAACGGCTTGTGATAAACCGCATGTTAAAGAATTAGGCATGATATTATTTGTCGTTCTTTGTATTTGAATGACTTTATTATCTTGTATAGTCACGGTGAGGTAAGGCACTAAACCAGGTGCATAAGTACCTTGCGGTGTCATCGCCATGCCTTGCGTTGCGTATATCCATTGTGTTTCGGTATTCGTTGAGGCAACCGTATCGGTACGGGTTGAAGTATTAGTTGGTGCACCACATTGTGCTTGAACTTCATCCATGCTGTCACCTGTGGCTATAGCGCCATTGGTATTGGCACAATAAAAACTGGCTGCGTATGAATTAACGGAAAAAAGGATTGAGAAGAGCGTTCCGGTAAAAATACTAAATTTGGTGAAATTCATTTTCAGTTCTCCCTGTTGAAAAATAAATATATCGTAATTAATGAGTAGTGTCAGTTATAAACTCTGAAATAGATTCCCGCTTGATATTTCTGTATGTCCGCTATTATGTGTGCCAGCGGGAATGACACTAAAGAATAATTATAAAAATTAAGCAAATTGTTTGGCCATCTCTTCAGCATGTTTTGCTGCTTTTTGCACAGCCTGTGCAAATAAATCTCTGATATTACCATTTTCCAAAACGTGTAATGCTTGTTCAGTCGATCCACCCGGTGAGGCTACACGTTGTCGTAGATCAGCTAAACCTTCAGATGTTGAAATGGCCATTCTTGCTGCACCTAATGCAGTTTGTAAAGTCAATAAATGCGCTTCATCAGCAGATAACCCCAACTGTATGGCGCTTTGTTCTAAAGCTTCCATCATTAAGAAAAAATAAGCAGGGCCGCAACCTGATAAGGCAGTCACTACATCCAATAATTTTTCATTTTCCAACCATAATGTTGTGCCTACTGAGCGTAATATGGCTTCAGCCTGATCACGTTGGTCTTCTGAAACATTTTTGTTAGCAAAGAGACCAGTAGCACCACATCCCACTAATGCCGGTACATTGGGCATACATCGTACAATAGCAATATTATTGCCTAACCAATTTTGTAATTCATTCATTCTAATGCCGGCAGCAATTGAAATAATTAAGGGTTGTTGCTGTTGTACAGAGGGTGCAATTTCAGTGGCAACTTGTTTTAATTGTTGGGGTTTTACCGCAAGAACTAACACTTGCACAGAATTAACAATGAATTGATTATCATTACTGGTGTGAATATTAAATTCTTGCTGTAAATTATGTAATTTTTCTGAATTAGCATCACTGACATAAATATGTTGTGGATCGGTATTATTAGCAATTAAACCACCCATTAAACTGTGTGCCATATTGCCGCCGCCGATGAGTCCTATTGAGGTATGTTTCATGTGATCTCCTTATATATTTTTACTCAATATATAAAATAATAAATAAATTATTTATCTTTCTTTTCCGGCCTTTTCCAACCATCAATTGTTTTTTGCGCAACACGACTTAATGTTAATTGATCAGCAGGCACATCTTTGGTAATTGTTGATCCAGCACCTATTGTTGCACCATCAGCAATAGTAACGGGTGCGATAAATTGTGTATCCGATCCAATAAAAACATTATTGCCAATAATTGTGCGGTGTTTATTAATGCCATCATAATTACAAGTGATAGTACCTGCACCTACGTTAACATATTGTCCCATAGTGGTATCACCAATATAAGCTAAATGCATAATTTTACTGGCAATACCAATCGTTGAATTTTTAATTTCCACAAAATTGCCGATAGCTGAATTTTCTGCCAAAACAGAATTAGGTCTAATACGCGCAAATGGACCTATTTTACAATTATTGTGAATTGTTGCGCCTTCAATAACACTATTCGGTTTTATTTCAACCGATTCACCAATAATAACATCACGTAAAATACAATTTGCACCAACATAACTATTTTTACCAATGACAACATGGCCTTCTAAAATAACATTAATATCTATAATGACATCAGTTTTGATTTCACAGCTTCCACGTAAATCAAATCGTGCAGGATCAATTATTGTTACACCGGATAACATTAATTGTTGTGCCATTTGTTGTTGATAAAAACGTTCCGCTTGCGCGAGTTGCACTCTATCATTAATGCCTTGTGTTTCTTCTATTTGATATGTTTGAAAACCAATTATTTTTTTATGATCATTAACTGCTAATTTCACAATATCGGTTAAATAATATTCTTGTTTGGAATTATTCGTTGAAATTTGTGGTAACCATTTGATTAAATTATCGACTGATGTTGCTATAATGCCGGTATTAATTTCTTGTATTGTTTTTTGATCATTATTGGCATCTTTATCTTCAATAATGGCTATCACATTTTCTTTATTGTCGCGAATAATTCTGCCATATCCTGTTGGGTTATTTAATTTAACAGTCAATATACCTAATGCATCATCACTGACTTCATTGAGTAAATTATTTAATGTGGTAGAAGTAATTAATGGAACATCACCATAGAGAATTAATATTTTTTGAGATGAATGATTAATGCCAGAATTAAGTTGTGAATTATTTAAATCAGGCAATACTTGCATCACTGCATGACCTGTACCTAATTGTTGTTTTTGTTCAACCCACTGCACAGCATAGTGAGATAATTGTTGTTGAATTTCAGCGCCACCATGTCCATAAACAACAAAAATTTTTTCTGGATTTAATTGTTGCGCGGTTTGGATAACACGTTCTAATAATGAGATACCACCAATTTGATGTAATACTTTAGGTTTATTGGAATGCATCCGGGTGCCTAAACCCGCTGCAAGAATAACGATATTAAGAGGCATGTGTTTTATATTTCTTACGAATATCTTGAATTGCTTTTAATTGCGCTATAGCTTGTGCTAATTCAGCAGTGGCTTTAGAGAATTCAATTTCGGAAATTTGATGACTTAACATTTCTTCAGCACGTTCTTTAGCTTCTAAGGCAGCAGCTTCATCTAAATCATGGGCGCGAATAGCGGTGTCAGCCAAGATGGTTGCTACATGAGGTTGTACTTCTATCATACCACCTGAAATATAAATGAGTTCCTCCTCGCCATCTGCTCGGGATAAACGGACTTGACCGGGTTTTAAAGCCGTTAGCAAGGGGGCGTGTTGTGGCAATATCCCCATTTCACCCATGATGCCGGTGACTGAGATGCTGGCGACTTGACCAGAAAATAACAATTTTTCGGCGCTGACGATGACTGCTTGGATGGTTGATGTTGCCATAAGATTACTCATTAATATTTTCTATTTGTCATTCCCGCTCGCTCTGATAAACAGCGAACATACTGTACTTGCAAGCGGGAATCCATTACTGAAACTGTAAATAAATCATTTATTAAACTAAAAATAATATTTCAAAATTAAATTCGCTATAGATTCCCGCTTGAAACTTCATAAATTTTAATTAATCTTTCCTGGCGAGAATGACAACAAATTTTTACAACGATTTCGCTTTCGCAATCGCTTCGTCTATACCACCTACCATATAAAAGGCTTGTTCTGGTAAATGATCATACTCACCTTCAATGATGGCTTTAAAGCCGCGTATTGTTTCTTTTAATGGGACATATTTTCCAGGAGAACCCGTAAATACTTCTGCAACGAAAAACGGTTGTGAAAAGAATCGTTGAATTTTTCTAGCACGGCTCACAATGAGTTTATCTTCTTCAGATAATTCATCCATACCCAAAATTGCAATAATATCTTTTAATTCTTTGTATCGTTGTAAAGTTTGTTGCACACCGCGTGCCACATCATAATGTTCTTGCCCAATCACTAATGGATCCAATTGACGGCTAGTAGAATCTAAAGGATCAATTGCAGGGTAAATACCCAATTCAGCAATTTGTCGTGACAATACCACTGTTGCATCTAAGTGAGCGAATGTTGTTGCAGGTGACGGATCGGTTAAATCGTCCGCAGGAACATAAACTGCTTGCACTGAAGTAATAGAACCCGTCTTCGTTGAAGTAATACGTTCTTGTAATGCACCCATTTCAGCTGCCAGGGTCGGCTGATAGCCTACAGCAGAAGGCATACGGCCTAATAAAGCTGATACTTCAGTACCTGCTAAGGTATAACGGAAAATATTATCAATAAATAATAAGACATCGCGGCCTTCGTCACGGAAATATTCAGCAACGGTAAGACCTGTTAAGCCTACGCGGAGACGATTACCGGGTGGTTCGTTCATCTGTCCATAAACAAGGGATACTTTATCCAAGACATTAGAGTCTTTCATTTCGTGATAGAAATCATTACCTTCACGGGTACGCTCACCAACACCAGCAAATACAGAATAACCACTGTGTTCAACAGCAATATTGCGGATTAATTCCATCATGTTCACGGTTTTACCTACACCCGCACCGCCAAATAAGCCTACTTTACCGCCTTTAGCAAAGGGACAAATTAAGTCGATGACTTTAATGCCGGTTTCTAATAATTCGCCACTGGCAGATTGTTCTGCGAAGGTAGGTGCAGCACGGTGAATAGGGTAACGAATTTCTTCACCAATGGGGCCCGCTTCATCAATAGGATTACCTAACACATCCATAATCCTACCTAAGGTTTTTTTACCGACAGGTACATTGATAGGGGCACCCGTGTTATAGACTTGCAAACCGCGGCGTAAGCCTTCGGTAGGGCCCATAGCAATTGTTCTTACTACGCCGTCACCCATTTGTTGTTGAACTTCAAGGGTACGATCGTTACTAGTCACTTTAAGTGCGTCATAGACTTTAGGTACTGCATCTCGTGGAAATTCCACATCGATAACCGCACCAATAATTTCAACTATGGATCCGCTATTGTTCATTTAAAAATCCTCAAAAAAAATATTTTAAAATAAATTTATACTGCTGCCGCACCGCCAATAATTTCTGCTAATTCTTGAGTAATAGCAGATTGACGTGCTTTATTGTAAATTAATTGCAAATCATTAATTAATTCTTTGGCGTTATCGGTTGCATTTTTCATTGCTAACATTTGTGCAGCATGCTGACAGGCCAAATTTTCAATCACTGCTTGGTAAACTTGTGACTCGATATATCTTTTTAATAAAATATCTAACACCATTTTTGCATCAGGTTCATAAATATAATCCCAATATTCACCCAACTGTTTATCCTCAGCGGGAACTATGGGTAATAATTGCGCAACTTGTGGTTTTTGCGTCATGCTATTCACAAATTCGTTGTAAACAATAAATAAACCATCAAGTTGTTCTTGATCATAAGCATCTAACATCACTTTAACGATACCAATTAAATCGGTAATGCTAGGGCTGTCACCTAAATGACTTGCCTTAGCAACAACATGTCCACCATGACGTTTAAAAAAATTTTCCGCTTTACTACCCACTAAACAAAGATCAATGGCAATATTTTTTTGATGCCATTCTTGCATTGATGTCACGGCAGTTTTTAATAAATTGACATTCAAGCCGCCGCATAAACCTCGATCAGAAGTGACGATGATATAACCAATTCGTTTAATAGGACGTGCATTTAAATAAGGATGTTTATATTCAGGATGGCTTCTTGCTAAATGCCCAACAACCGTACGAATTTTTTGTGCATAAGGACGGGAAGCAAACATGCGATCTTGCGCTTTACGCATTTTACTCGCAGCAACCATTTCCATTGCATGAGTAATTTTTTGAGTATTTTTAATACTCTGAATTTTTGTGCGAATTTCTTTGGTTGCTGCCATTTATAAATACCTTACAATTTTTTCCATCTCTCTTTTCTGAGAGATGGAGATAAGTGTTACCAAGAATGCGTTGCTTTAAATTTAGTAATAATTTCTTTAAATGCTTTAGATACATCATCCGTCATTTCTGGTTTATGATTAATTTTTTCAATAATATCTGTATAGTTTTCTTTAAAATACGCTAATAATTCACGCTCAAAAGAAACCACTTTATTTAAATCCATATCATCTAAAAACCCTTGATCAACAGCAAATAAACTTAATGCCATTTCAGCAATACTGAGTGGTTGATATTGTGGTTGTTTTAATACTTCTGTGACACGTTGACCACGATCTAATTGTTTACGTGTTGTTTCATCTAAATCAGAAGCAAATTGTGCAAATGCAGCTAATTCGCGATATTGTGCTTGCGCTAATCGTATGCCCCCTGCCAATTTTTTAATGATTTTCGTTTGTGCAGCACCGCCCACACGAGATACAGAAAGACCCGCATTAATTGCAGGACGGATACCGGCATTAAATAAATTCGTTTCTAAGAATATTTGTCCGTCGGTAATGGAAATAACATTAGTGGGTACGAATGCAGAAACGTCACCCGCTTGCGTTTCAATAATCGGCAATGCGGTTAATGAACCTGTTCGATCAGTGACAGCGCCTTTGGTCATTTTTTCAATAAACTTTTCATCAACACGCGCAGCACGTTCTAATAAACGTGAATGTAAATAAAAAATATCGCCTGGATAAGCTTCCCGGCCTGGTGGGCGACGTAATAATAATGAAATCTGACGGTAAGCCCAGGCTTGCTTCGTTAAATCATCAAAAATAATTAAAGCGTCTTCACCTTTGTCGCGGAAATATTCACCCATTGAACAGCCAGAATAGGGAGCAATAAATTGCATTGAGGCAGCATCGGCTGCGGACGCCGCAACGACGATGGTATGCGCCAACGCACCGTGTTCTTCTAATTTGTGTACCACGGCAGCTACAGAAGAGGCTTTTTGGCCAATAGCGACATAAATACATTTAACACCAGTACCTTTTTGATTAATGATGGTATCAATCGCTACCGCTGTTTTCCCAGTTTGTCTATCGCCAATGATTAATTCACGTTGACCACGACCAATGGGAACCATGGCATCAATCGATTTAATACCTGTTTGTAAAGGTTGTGATACCGATTTACGCGTAATAACACCCGGCGCAACTTTTTCAATAGGTGAACGACCTTGGGCTTGAATGGGACCTTTGCCATCAATGGGATTGCCTAAGGCATCGACTACGCGCCCTAGTAATGCTTCCCCCACAGGGACCTCTAAAATACGACCTGTACATTTGGCAATTTGACCTTCAGCGAGAGAATCGTATGGGCCTAATACCACAGCACCGACAGAATTACGTTCTAGGTTTAATGCAACACCGAAAACGTTACCGGGGAATTCGATCATTTCACCTTGCATTGCATCTGCAAGACCATGTATTCGAATAATACCGTCACGTATACTGACAATAATACCTTCTGTTCTGACTTCAGCAGAAATATCAAAATTTTCGATACGTTGTTTAATTAATTCGCTAATTTCAGCTGGACTTAATTCCATACTCGTTCCTCATGACAAAATATTTATGATGCAAGTGAATGTGCCATACGTAATAATTTACTACGCACTGAGCCATCAATGACTAAATCACCTGCACGAATAATTGCACCACCGATGAGATCGGGATTCAATTCAAACACTAAATTAATATTACATTGCAGTCGTATTTTTAATGCTTGTAATAAGTTATTTTTAATAGCTTTTGACAAAGGTAATGCAGAAGTCACAATGACTGTGATTAATTTTTCGCGGTCCGCGCGATAGACTTCAAATAATTTAGCAATTTCCGGTAATGCCGCTAACCTTTTTTGCTCAGCCAAGGCGTTAAGTAAATTATTTGCTTGTTCATTTTTATCTTTACTGCAAATGGCAATTAGAATTTCGACAAGTTGTTGGTCTGTTACACGCGGGTCAGTGATTAATTTTTTTAATTGAGGATCATCTGCAGCCAATGACAATATGCCAAGTATATTTGACCATTGCGTTAAAGTATTTTGCGCTAATGCCAAATCAAAAATGGCTTTGGCATAAGGTCGTGCAATTGTCGCTGAATCTGCCATTAAATTAGATCTCGGTAATTAATTGTTGTAACAAATCATGATCAGAGCTGGTATCAATATGACGTTGTAATATTTTTTCAGCGCCACTGATTGCAATGCCTGCTAATTGTTTACGTAATTCTTGCTTTGCCGCTTCTCTTTCTTGTTCGATTTCTGATTTTGAAAGGACCAATAATCTATTACCTTCTTCACGAGCACGTTCTTTCGCTTCGTCAATAATGCGACCTGCGCGTTTATTCGCTTGATCGAGAATATCAGCGGCTTGAATTTTAGCATCACGTAATAATTCGGCGGATTTATGTTGCGATAGTTCTAATTCATAAACGCCTTTTTCTGCAGCAGCGAGACCCTCAGCAATTTTAGCTTTGCGTTCATCCATTACTTTCATAATGGGTGGCCAAATATATTTCATTGTGATCCACACTAATAATGTGAATGTAATGAATTGACCTATGATAGTTGCATTTATTTCCATTACTGTTAAACCTCTTTTACTGTGCTTGCTACTAAAACAAACAGCAATCGTCAAAATTCAAAATTGTATTTAAATTATGTGGGTGTTGCTGCTTTTAATACCGATCCTAATAATGGATTGGTTGCAAATAATAAGTAAAGACCCATTGCAATGGAAATCGCAGCAAATGCGTCGACTAACGCAGCAACGAGAAACATGCGCACCATCAACATGCCACTTAATTCAGGTTGACGGGCAACGCCTTCCAAAAATTTACCACCAAGCACACCGAAACCTATCGCTGTACCTAATGAAGCAAGACCTATTAATAATCCAACTGCTACCGCAGTTAACCCTTGAACATTTGCTATTAGTTGTGCAATTCCCATCAGAACCTCCGTACGATTAATAATTAAAAAAAATTGTTATGCATGTCCATGTGATTCATGCGCCATGCTTAAATAAACTATGGTCAACATCATAAATACAAATGCTTGTACCAAAATAATTAATATATGTAAAAGCGACCATAAAATACCGGGTATCCATTGTGTATACCAAGGCAATAATCCAATTAGAATAAAAATTAATTCACCTGCAAACAAATTACCAAAAAGACGAAGAGAGAGTGAAAAGGGTTTTACACCATCTTCAATACATCTTTGGTAAATATTAATAGGGAATAAATATTTGCCAAAAGGATAGGTACAAGCTTCTTTGAAAAAACCACCGGCGCCTTTGATTTTGAAATTGTAAAAAATCATCAACACAAAAACAGCGATAGACATGCCAAATGTTGCATTGGGATCCGAAGTTGCCACTGAACGAAAGGCGGGCAATCCCATTAATTCCAATGAATTCGGTACTAAATCAGCAGGTAGTAAATCCATCACATTCATCAACAAAACCCAGATCAGAATCGTCAAAGAGAGTGGCGCAATGAGATCATTGTCACCATGAAAAGTTTCCTTGACTGCTTTGTCGACAAATTCAACCACTATTTCTATAAAGTTTTGTAATTTACCCGGCGTGCCCGCTGTCATATGAACAGCGACATAACGAAAAATAAACAGAAACACGATACCTAATAAAAGAGAAATTAGGGTGGTGTCTAAATTCAATGTCCAAAAGCCACCATTACCAAAGGTGAATGTATTTAGATTCAGCGTCAAATGATTTAAATGATGCTGAACATATTCTGCTGGGCTTGATGGATAAATCAATTTCATAGTCATTCACTTTATAAAAAGATTATTTAAGAATAAAAGCTGCAGTCACCCAAAAAGTAATTAAAGCCACAAAATAACCAATAAAAATTGCGCTCAGCATCACAGGTAGCCATTTAACGATGGCTAGAAATAAAAATGCGCTTAACGCTAATTTAAGTAATTCAGTGCGGTAAAAAACACTTACAAATTTTTTTGCCTGTGTTTCTATTCGATGAAACAACATATAGGCAAAATAAAAATTGGGAAGTATCCATACACATCCACCCAATCCAATGGAATATGCGAATTTTGTGTCTGCAAATATCAGCACAATTAAGCTGATAATCATTATCACGCTAGCAGGTATGGCCACTAATCGGTAGGCTGCATTGCGCAGAGAATGCAACACTATCTTGGACACATGACTCCTTAAAATTTTTTAGCCAGCTAAAGATCGTCTGCTAGTATAGAGAACAAAATCTTTTTAGGCAACCGTTATTGTTGATGGATGGGGATGTATTTGAAAAAATATCGCTAAGTAATTTAATGCAAGAAAAGCTGATAATTTATTGATCATTTTAAAATTCAATTTGTCAGTAATTGTGCTTAATAATTCTGCATTGCAGAAATTACATATTGTATTTTGGAAGTTACCAATATCAAAATTTATATGCCGGTTATTAAGAAATCTAATGACGCTATTATTTCATTTCTTCTATTTTGTAGCGATCCTATTTTATGTGTTAGCAAACGGATAGATATCGAAGCTAATTCGGCAGTAGACATCATAACTGTCGTATTTTGAATGGTAAATTGTGGCATTAAATTATTGAGAGGTTTTTTTACTTTGCTTGATAATACCAGAGGGATAACTACACGGGTGGAAAGTTCGCTCAATAAATCTGATTGTACATCCAATAGAAATGGCATATTTTTTTTGCTTTCGGGATTAGTATTTGCATAAATATCAAATTGCGCCATTAGAATTGTCGAACTCCATCACTAAATAATCCATCTTTCTCCATACGTTTATTATATTCATCAATGGCGCTCTGATTTTCTTTTAACCATTGTGCTCTATGGGCTTTGCTTATTAATTCAACGAGCCGCTCTTCTAATGTCTGTGAAAGATTGATGTGAAGCGATTTAGCCTGTTTAAGCAAGTCATCACTAATGCTGAGATTTGTTGCTCTTTTGGGTGATTGGGCATAATGGAAATGCGTGTTCATAATGTGCCTCTTAAATGCGCATGATAATATATAAATTATATACGCATATTAGATGATTTGGAAGTATATCAATAGTGCAGTAATTCATTTTTTAAAACCGATTTTAAATTTCCATAGTTGCGGGGTTTATAATCTTATTGCAAGATGTTCTTCAACGTAATGAAATACACCCAAGGATCTCATAATGGAAAAACCTAATCCAACCAGCGGTTTGCGACATATTGCGCTTTTTGTTAAAAACTTAGAGGCTTGTGTAGATTTTTATACAAAATTAATAGATATGAAAATTGAATGGCAACCTGATGCTGACAATTATTATTTAACATCGGGGCATGATAATTTGGCATTACACCGATTAAAATCGGATACCCCCTTTAATGGTCCGCAGCGCTTAGATCATGTGGGATTTATTTTGAATGAACTTGCTGATGTTGAACAATGGTGTGAATATTTGCGTGTTAATAATGTCATCATTAAAGCCGAACCCAGAACACATCGCGATGGTACGCGAAGTTTTTATTGCGCTGATCCGGATGGTAATTTGGTACAAATGATTTATCATCCAGCGCTGGTAAAATGATTAATTATGTAGCCTGGGTGAAATCAAAAAATGTCTTTGGATAATATGATAATATAATTTATTAAGATGAACTTGATTAAAATTTCAGGCGTAGCCCAGGAGTAAATCTGCTCAAAATTTTTTTCCTTCTCCCGCTTGCGGGAGAAGGTGCCGAAGGCGTATGAGGGTGAATCAAACATATGACAAAATTTTATTTCTATTCTGCAGATTAATTAATTCACATTTTAATTAACAAGTATACTGACAATCTCATCTTCGATATTGGTTTGCGATTTAACTTTTCCAACAAAATTATTCATAAAAATAACAAAAGCATAAACTTGATTATTATTAGTATATGCATAGCCTGAAAGTGAGCTGACGCCACCCATTGTACCTGTCTTCGCATGCACACGACCCATAATATTTCGCGATAACATGCGATTTTTCAATGTTCCATCATATCCAGCGATGGGTAAAGCATTGATAAAATAAATTGCGATAGCTTGATCATGATAAACATAATTTAATAATTGTAATGTCTGTTGAGGTGTAATTAAATCATAACGAGAAAGGCCCGAACCGTCGACAATCTTCGCTTGTGAAAAATTGATATGATAACGTTGATTAAGGATGGTTTGCATTGCCAATACACCATTATCCCAATTACCTGCTTGTTTAAAATAGGTACTACCTAAAGTTTTTAATAATGAATTTGCAATAAGGTTATCTGAATTTTTTAGCATTTGCGTGACTAGCGCAGACAATGGTTGAGAAACTTGATCAGCAATTATTTTTGCTTGTCTATCAACGGTTCCTGATAATATTTTTCCTTGAAGGAAAATATGATTTTGCTGTAATGATTGATAAATTAATGTTGTTGCTGTGTGATAAGGAAATTGAATGGCGGGATCATTATCATCAATCGTTGAGTTTAATGGGACAATACAATTATGATTTATCATGACGGCGTCTACTGGCGCAGCATAACAATATTTTAAATCATCCCACATCCAGCCTGGTGCAATGTCGTAATTATCATACTGGCTATTATCAATATAAAAATTGCCTTTTATTCTGCTAATGCCACTCTGTTTAAGTTGCCGTATTAAATTTTTAACTTGTTGTGCCGTTAAATCGGGGTCGCCCGTATATTTCATATAAATATCATTATTATTCCTATAAATTGTTGTGTGATATTGATACGCTGGCCCTAAATAAATCAATGCTGCAGCGGCGGTAAATAATTTCATATTACTGGCAGGTACAAAGGGCAAATTAAAATTTTTTACATAAACAATTTGTCCTGTCTGTAATGATTGAATCGCAATGCCTCTTACTGCATGAGTGCCAGATGCGGCGGTAATAGTATCAATTTGATTTTGTAGAGTGGCTTGATTAAGTTGAGTAGTAACACAGGCTGTTAATGAGGAGCATACAATGATACAAAATAACGTGATATTTTTTTTAAATAGACTGTTTTTTATAATTGAATGAATAAGTCTAGATTGCATAAATGGCTGTCCTTAAATTATGCCTATAATCATTTCCGAATTTTATGCCAGATAGTATTTGTTGAATTACATAATTAATATATGGGGCATTAATATCAAATGTTTTTATCTTATTCTTGCGAAAAGTCTAGCATTAATTGCTAGACTTTTTGAAAATTTAAAATCTAAATGCGCATACCTGCTAATTGTTCTCTCAGTGTCAAAATATCTTTAAAATCATAACCAGCACCCGCATATGAAAATGTAAGAGACAAACGATTATTTGTAGACTGAATAGCGTCATTGATCGCTTTGATATTGTTATCATCAAAATCATCAAATTGAATATTTTGTACTGACAAATCGACATTTTTAAGAGCAGGATGATTATTCATTGATTGAATTAATGCCAATACTCCAGCTTTACTAAAACAGTTATTTCCTAATTTTAATATTTCCAGTTTTGGATTTTGAAGAATTATTTTTATGATATGGAGAATGGCATTGTCGCCTAATAGATTATCATTCAATTTAAGTTCAGTTAATGAGCTATTGTTAAGCGCTGTTGCAATTTGTGCAATACTCTCAGTTGTTAATTCATTATTGGCTAAAGTGAGCGTTCTAATATCGTTTCTCTTCATGACTAATTGCGCTAATGCCAACGCGCCTTGAGAGCCCAGTTTATTGGTCCAGCAGATAAGAGAAGTAACGGTTTTAGCTTTTTCTAAAGTTGCAATTATGGTTGATAATTGTGCTTGTGATAATGGGAAATATAATAGTTCAAGTGATTTGAAATTAGGATTGCCTGTAATACAAGTTGCACAGAAATGATTAACTTCTTCAGTAGAATTAAATTCCAGGCTTTGTCGCACAATATCTTCACGTTGGCTTGCTGGTGAAACTTTGAATAAATTCATTTACTTTTCTCCCATTTTGTTGTGAATTTAAAATTTGAAAATGATTTCATGGTGTATTCGAAAAAATATATTAACATATATAACCTTGGCTCTCTACTTAGAAAGTTTTTTGTATTGAAGACTTTTAATCCCAAGAAACTGATAATTCAGGTAAATTGAATAAATCGTATTTAGCATATACTAAAGTATCGCTAATCTCACCATTTACATTAAGTCGATTCGATTTAACAAAAGATTCTAATGTATAATTCAATCTCTCTGGAATTAATTTGCTCCGAATATTATTAACATCACAGGTAATTGAAATTCGTTTAATACCTAATTGTTTAAATGCATATTGTGTAATTGCATTAACTGCTTCGGTCATTAATCCTTGTTTGGCGCATGATGATCTAATCCAGTATCCTGTTTCAATCATTGGAATTTCCCAATCGTAATTATGATACCCAGTGGCACCAATAAATTGATAAGTATTTTTATCAAAAATAAATAACGGTAAATAAGGATCTTCATTCTTTTTCAAAATCCAGTTAGCCACAGCTTGTCTGATAAAAATCTCAGTTTCTTCTATTGAGGGTTTATGTTGCGCCCAAGGCATAAATTGATATAGCTCATTAAATGATTCACTAACTGCTTCATTCACAGCGCTTCCGTCACCTATTTGTGGTGGTCTTAAGATGAGGTGTGGTGTAGTAATGGGCATTGGTAAATCTATTAAAATTGGATTGATTATCTTTTTCATTAATGATGCCTCTCAGTAAAAAAAGGAGTTATTGTTTTTTATTCAAAACTATTTGTATTCTCTTAGGTTGTTATCAGGTAATAGAAGCTCAATGAGTTGTTGGTAATTACCGCAGTCAGCTGCTTGTAGTGCTTTTATATGATCATATATTTGTGGTCATTTTATGATTTAAGTAGGACAATGTGGCAAGATGCTCTCTAGTGAACATGCCAAATCGAGAGATAGGGCTTCAGGAACCATTAAATTTTGCGACGCATTTGCGTCGCAAAATTTGTCATAATTTTATAAGTGCTACAGATTTTTTTATTATATTCTTCTAATAATAAAATGATACTGGTCGAGTTTTTCCTATCTCATATCCCATTTTAGGATAAAAATTTATCACTGATATTTACAATATTCTCATACTAAGCTTCATAGAAAGTTGGTGCGAATACTAAATCACGTATGCAAATATTTTGAGGTTGTTCGTAAACCCATAATACTGCTTTAGCAAAATCTTCTGGTTTGATAGCATGATCATCGCTTAAATGTGACGTCATTAACATTGGTGTTTGAATTTTAGCTGGAGCAATATTGCTGATTCTTATGCCATATTTTGCATTATCTTGTCTTAGCGATTCGCTGAGACTTTTAACTGCTGCTTTGGATGCAGCATAACTCGCAAGATTGGGTCTAGATTTTCTATCCGCTAATGAACTGATATTGATGATCGTTCCGGTTTTTCGTTCGCGCATTTTAGGCAGGGCTACTTCTATACCATGCATGACACCGATCACATTTACATTAATTGTATTTTGGTGTTCTTCATGATTAATTTCTGTGAACTCTCCGCCTTTGGCGTACCCTGCATTATTAATTAAACAATCAACTGGTCCTAATTTACTTTCAATAAGATTAATGGCATTTGATAACTCGACATAATTTGTTACATCTGCTGATACACAAATTGTATCTGTTAAATTTAAGTCTTCCATTGCTTTAATGTTTCTAGCGATTAATCCTAATGAATATCCTGCATCAGAAAATGCGATTGCCAAATATTTTCCGATTCCTGAACTCGCGCCGGTAATTATTACAAGTGGTTTATTCATATACTATCCTTTTAGATAATTTTAAGTAGCCCAGACACAACGCTGAGCTTCTTTGTCCGGGCTACTTTTAATGAATGAATGATTTATTTAAACCCAATAACTACTATACGTCATTAATTTAGATGTCACTCTCATCGCCATTTGCACTGGTATTGGTAATATTGCGCCACCTGCTGACATCGCAGTATCGGCATGATGTTGTTCATCATCGCGCATTTGTTGCAATATCGTTTGGCTTTTTTGATCATGGGGCGGTAATTTATTTAGATGATTTGTTAAATGTTCTACGACTTGATTTTCAGTGGCTGCGATAAATCCTAAATTCCATTTATCACCGGCTATTCCTGCAATGATTCCTAAAGTAAATGATCCGGCATACCAAAAAGGATTTAAATAACTGGTGTGACTGTCTAATTCATTAATTCGTGTATGACACCAGGCGAGGTGATCATATTCTTCTAATCCGGCTTGATCTAATTTAATGCGTATATCATGTGATTTTGCGGTTAATGCTTGGCCTTGATATAGCGCTTGCGCACATACTTCACCGCTATGATTAACGCGCATTAATCGTGCAGATTGTTTTTTTTCTTTTTCGTTAACGAGCGTTTCAGGCATATTTTGCGCAGGATTTGTGCGTGAACTTTTTGAATGATTATTTAATAAAGTGTGGACGGCATTATCGATGCTGATAATAACACGATCGAGAAATGAATATTGGCGAGATTGTTGTGTCAAATATAATTCCCCTTAAGAAATCTTTATATTTTCCTTTCCCCCGAAGGGGAGAAGGTGCCGAAGAGGATCTACAAAAAAGAATTCATCATTAATTTTAAACCACCCTCATCCGCCTTCGGCACCTTCTCCCGCAAGCGGGAGAAGGAAAAAATGTTATTGTCTACTTAATCTTTCGTTACTAGGCGCATTCTCAAAATTTGATCTAAATGGGTTTATATCTAATCCACCACGCCGAGTATAGCGTGCATAAACTGTTAATTTTTCTGGTTTGCAATAATTCATAATATCCATAAAAATATGTTCAGCACCTGGTTCTGCAAATTCATTACAATTACGATATGAAATAATATATTTCAATAAACCCACATAATTAATTTTATTGCCTGAATATTTAATTAATATACTGCCCCAATCAGGTTGATTAGTCACAAGACAATTAGATTTTAATAAATGAGAAAAAACAGTTTCTGTTGCTGGTGTATTTTCAGTGGTTAAAAATTCAGGATTGACCGTATAAGTATCAGTAATAATATCTAAATGATCTAAACAAATACCTGACCATTCTTTAATGGGGAAAATTGAGGCATTTTCAGCGGAATATAAATTGACTTTAATTTTGCTATCAATCGCTTTACTAATGTCATTGATAATTGTGTTAACAACATCTTGCTCAGAAGCAAATTTTGTTTGATTAAAAGAATTTAAATAGAGTTTCATCGATTTAGATTCAATTAGAAATGTCGATTCGCAAGGAATAATAAATTCCGCCATGGCAATTATCGGTTTACCATTGGAGTTTAACCAAGAGAGTTCATAAGCAGTCCAAATATCAACGCCATGAAATGGCAATTTGCCATGAATACCTATTTTATTGCGATTCTCAACGCGCGCTATTGGCCATAATAAGCTGGGGTCGTATTGATTAATATAGGCATTTTTTTTAACAAGAGGAGAGTGTAATAGTGTAGAATCTGACATGATTTGCAAACCTATTGTAGTGGCGGTAAATCGCGATAGTCTAATTGAGTTTTTGCAGTTCACCAAATTTTTTTATGAGAGGCAAATATGAGCACTAAAAAGAAAGCAGTCATTTGTGTATCTGGCGGTTTGGATTCCGCAACCTGTTTAGCGATAGCAAAATCACAAGGATTTGAGTGTTATGCATTAAGTTTCGATTATGGACAAAGACATACCAGTGAATTAAAAGCCGCCGCAAAAGTAGCAACCCTATTAGGTGCAGTTCAACATAAAACAATTCAATTAGGTGTTGGCGAATTAAAAAATTCAGCATTAACAGATGAGACATTAACTGTACCTGAATACACTGGCAGTTCAGAAATTCCTATAACTTATGTGCCTGCAAGAAATACACAATTTTTAGCGGTTGCTTTAGGTTGGGCAGAGGTTTTAAATGCTAATGATGTTTTTATTGGTGTCAGTTCCATTGATTATTCACATTATCCCGATTGTCGACCTGAATATATTGAAGCTTTTCAACGCATGGCAAGATTAGCCACAAAAGTTGGTGTGGAAGGACAAGAATTAAATATTCATGCGCCATTATTATATTTAAGTAAGGCTGACACGATTAAAGTGGGATTAGAATTAGGCGTTGATTATGGTCAAACAATTTCTTGTTATCAGGCTGATGATTTAGGTCGCGCATGTGGTTTTTGTGATCCTTGTACTTTTCGTAAAAAAGGATTTGCTGAAGCAGGTGTTGTTGATCCAACACTCTATAAGTAGATTAAATAAATATTTTAATTTAAGGAAATATTAAAATGACAATTCGTGTAATAGTAAATGGTGCTGAAGGAAAAATGGGTCGTGAAACAGTAAAAGCGGTTGAGCGTGATGACGATTTAATATTAGTAGGAAAAACAGGATTACACGATGATCTTGCTAAAAAGATTGAACAAACTAAAGCTGATGTTGTCATTGATTTTACTGTAGCATCCTCAGGCTTTAATAACGCATCAATAATTATTGCATCCGGTGCGCATCCTGTTATCGGCACGACTGGATTTTTACCTGATCAAATTCAAGAATTACAAAAAAGATGCTCAAAACAAAAATTGGGCGGAATAATTGCACCGAATTTTTCAATTGGTGCTGTGTTAATGATGCGTTTTGCTAAACAAGCAGCGCATTATTATTCACATGCGGAAATTATTGAAATGCATCACACCGGTAAAGAAGATTCACCTTCTGGCACTTCAATTAAAACTGCGCAAATGATTGTAGAAGGCCGAAAAGAATTTGCACATATTAAAAAAACACGCGAAACCATTCCGCATGCACGTGGTGCAAATTATGAAGATGTTGCCATTCATTCAGTACGCTTACCAGGATTGGTTGCGCACCAAGCTGTTATGTTTGGAGGCCGGGGAGAAACATTAACCATGCGGCATGATTCAATTCACCGTGAATGTTATATGCCTGGTGTGAGATTAGCCTGTAAAAAAGTCATTGAAATAGATCATTTGGTATATGGGTTGGATAATTTTTTGGAATGAGTAAAAATGAGTAAATTGAATTGTATTTGTTTTTCTTTAACAGGTGATTCTCTATCAAGTTCATTATTGGTTTATTAACAATGTGGCATAGGAAGTGCACAAATTCGCATTTACGTTTTCAACAAGCGAGATTGAGTTATTAATTGATTAAATAAATTATTAAAAGGATTTAATTGATTGTTTCATTCATTTTAACCAATTTATTATGTTAAAGATTGGGCAAAGGCAACGCGTTAATACTAGCAAGGATGCCAAATCCGAAATAATTAATATACAAATCGCATTTTTTGGGTTGCTCGCATTATTATTAGCATTTAATTTTACGCTGGCATCCAATAGATTTGAAATGCGTAAACAAATTATGATGGAACAAAGTAATGCGATAGAAACTTCTTATTTAAGAATTAATTTATTACCACCATCTGAACAATTACCATTACAAAATGCTTATAGAGTTTATGTGAATGATATGTTGGAATTCTTTCAAAGAGAACACACCATAACAAAATTGAAATATATTGATCTGCAAATACGTCAAATACAAGATCAAATATGGTCACTCGCCATGGCGGCAATTGCAAAAAATCAACAGCCGATATATTCAGCCTTATATATTATTTCTTTGAATAATGTTTTTGATGAATATAATAGCTTTATTACCTCCACTTTTAATCATGTGCCAGATGCTTCAGTATATCTACTTTTTATCGTTTCATTATTTACCATGGGTTTAATTGGGTATAGTAATGGATTAGATAATAAGCCAAATAAAATTACCATGATTTTGTGTTCTATTGTTATTGCATTGGTTATCACTATTATTTTAGATTTGGACAGACCATTTAGAGGTTTAATTCAAATGAGTGATAAAAATTATATAGATTTACAACAGACTATGAATGCTGTTGAAAAAACTCAATGAATTGAATTATAAATATGAGTGCATCTCTATTTTACGAAGCAATATTTTATCAATAGATCGATCTTTGTCCGGCTATCAGTTTAAGTCATAACTCAATAGAGATAACTTGAATCGTGTGATAAAATGGTTACTTTAAATGAATAATTGAAGGTAAGATTCATATGTTATTAACAATAACAACAACAAATCAACCCGCTACTGATCTTGGATATTTATTACATAAACACCCTGATAAATTACACACTTTTGAATTGTCTTTTGGTAATGCTCATGTATTTTATCCTGTTGCAAACCAGGATAAATGTACCGCGGCATTGTTATTGGATATTGATCCCATCTCGCTAGTTAGAAAATCGAAAGGCAATGAAAATTTTGCGCTTCAACAATATGTTAATGATCGGCCTTATGTAGCCTCATCATTTATGAGCGTTGCTTTAAATCGTGTATTCCGCTCGACCTTAGCTGGACAATGTAAAGATAAACCTGAATTGGTCAATCAATCAATGCCACTGGAAGCAAAAATATCTGTCATATTTTGTGGGGTTGGTGAACAGATATTGAAAAATTTATTTGAACCACTGGGTTATACCATAACAATACAGCAACATATATTAGATGAACATTTTCCAGAATGGGGCATTAGTAATTATTTTACGCTTATATTGAAAAATAATTGTACATTGCGAGATCTGTTAACGCATCTTTATGTATTAATTCCCGTTTTAGATAACGAAAAACATTATTATATTGATGAGGCTGAAATTGATAAATTAATGCGAATGGGACAAGGTTGGCTTGAGTCCCATCCTGAAAAAGAATTTATCATCAAACGTTATCTTAAATTTAAGGATTTAGCCGACGAGGCATTAGAGCAATTAGCTATAAATGACGTTAATAATTTAACGAATCAATATGCTCACGAAACTGTCACAGAAGAAGCGCTGGAACAATCTACCAATCTCAATGAAATTCGCATTAATACCATTTTATCAGTATTAAAAGAGTATAGAGTTAAATCCATTATGGATATTGGTTGCGGTGAAGGAAAATTATTAAAAGCATTAGCATCTGAAAAAATGGTTGAAAATATTGTTGGATGTGATGCTTCACCAACTGCGTTGGCGCGCGCACAAAAAAATCTGAATTTAGAACAGTCCGATTTTCTTAAACAAAGAATTTCATTAATACAAACAGCATTAACTTATCGCGATAAGCGTTTACTGGGCTTTGATGCGGCAACCATTATTGAGGTAATAGAACATTTAGACCAATCACGATTGGATACTTTTAAAAGAATTATTTTTGAGTTTTATCGACCAAAGTTGATAATTATTACTACGCCTAATCATGAGTATAATATTTTATTTGAAAAATTAGTTCATGGTGCATTTCGTCATCCTGATCATCGCTTTGAATGGACTCGTCAACAATTTGAACAATGGTCGAATTTAGTTGCTGATGAATTTGGTTATAAAGTTCATTTCCAGGGCATAGGATCGCAATCAGAAAAATTTGGTTCGCCGACGCAAATGGGAGTTTTTATCAGAAATGAATAATCAAGTAATCAATTTACCGCAATTATCTTTAGTCTTATTAGTGGGCGTATCGGGGAGTGGTAAATCAACATTTGCGCGCAAACATTTTAAAGCAACAGAAGTAATTTCATCTGATTATTGTCGTGCCTTGGTAGCTGATGATGAAAATGATCAAACTGCAACCCGTGATGCTTTTGAGGTGCTTAATTTTATTGCTGGAAAACGATTAGCAGCAGGTAAATTAACTGTTATTGATGCTACAAACGTGCAAGCTGAATCTCGAAAAAGTCTCATTGAATTGGCAAAGCGTAATCATGTATTAGCTGTTGCGATTGTATTTAATATCGATCCGACTATTTGCTCCGAACGCAATGTGCTTCGCGAAGATCGCGATTTTGAAGATCGAGTTATTCACGCGCAATATCATCAATTACAGCGATCATTAAATAAATTACGTAAAAGCGAAGGATTCACGCGTACCTATATATTGAATTCTGTTGATGAAATAAATTCTGTAATCATAGAGCGTCACCGCTTATATAATGACAAACTATTTGATCATGGACCATTTGATATTATTGGTGATATTCATGGTTGTTTCGATGAATTGATTGATTTATTACAAAAATTAAATTATCAAATCACTATTAATGAACAGGGTTATCAAATTATTCATCCCGAGAATAGAAAAATTGTGTTTGTTGGTGATTTGGTTGATCGAGGTCCTAAATCGCCTGATGTTTTAAAATTAGTGATGAGTGTGGTTACATCAGGTGTAGGATATTGTGTTAATGGAAATCATGATAATAAATTAAAACGTAAATTAATGGGCAACGATGTTCAAATTACGCATGGCCTAAAAGAAACATTAGCGCAACTTGAAAATGAATCGCACGATTTTAAATTAAAAGTAAAAGATTTTCTTGACGGTTTAATCAGTCATTATGTATTTGATGATGGCAAGCTTGCCGTAGCGCATGCAGGATTACGTGAAAAATATATAGGACGTGGTTCTGCTAGAATACGTGATTTTTGTATGTATGGTGATACCACTGGTGAGACTGATGAATTTGGTTTACCAATTCGCTATGAATGGGCAAAGGATTATCGAGGTAATACGATTATTGTATATGGTCATACGCCAATCCTAGAACCAGAATGGTTAAATAATACGATTAATATTGATACGGGTTGTGTCTTTGGGGGCAAACTCACAGCATTACGTTATCCCGAAAAAGAAATCATTTCTGTGTCTGCTGCACAAATGTATTACAAACCGATCAAACCGATAGGCCATAATGTCGTTGATAAAAACGATATCATTTTAGATATTGAAGATATTGCTGGAAAACGGATTATAAACACGCAATTATTAAATAATATCACCATTCGGGAAGAAAATAGTATCGCCGCAATAGAAACAATGACACGATTTGCTATTGATCCGCGATGGTTAATTTATTTGCCACCCACCATGTCACCTTCAGAAACAAGTCATGAAGCTAATTATTTGGAACATCCAAGAGAAGCAATAAATTATTTTCATAAGAGATCAATTTATCAATTAATTTGTCAAGAAAAACATATGGGTTCAAGAGCTATTGTCATTATTTGCAAAAATAATCAGGTAGCAAAAAATCGGTTTAAAGTAACACATGATGCAATTGGTATTTGTTATACCCGTACAGGTCGTAATTTCTTTTCAGATAATGAGCATGAACAACAATTTTTAGAAAAAGTTCAAAATGCAGTTTCTAAAATAAATTTATGGGAACAATTAAATACTGACTGGCTTTGTTTGGATTGTGAAATAATGCCATGGTCTGCAAAAGCGCAATCATTAATTGAGAAACAATATGCTGCTGTAGGTTGCGCAGCTGAAGCAACATTACATGAAATAAGTGAATTGCTATTGAAAACAAAAAACAGGGCTATTAATCAAGTCGGTGAGATTGAAGAGAAATTTAATAAACGATTAACTATGATAAATGCTTATCGTGATGCATATCGGCGCTATTGTTGGAATATCAATTCAATAGAAGATTACAAATTGGCACCATTTCATATTTTAGCATTTGAAAATCAGGTGAATTTAGATAAAAATCATTTATGGCATTTAAATATTATTAATCAATTATGTGATACAGATGCCAATTTTTTTAAAAAAACAAATTATAAAATTCTCGATACCAATAATGCTGAAAATTGTGATGAAGTTATTGCGTGGTGGCATGAATTAACTTCTTCGGGTGGTGAGGGTATGGTAGTAAAACCGCTAGATTTTACAATTAAAACTGCTAGGGAATTAATTCAACCTGGTATTAAATGCCGAGGCCAAGAATATTTGCGCATTATTTATGGCCCAGAATATTTAGAGCCAGCGAATTTAGAAAAATTAAGATCGCGTCATTTGGGGCTGAAAAGATCATTAGCGTTGAGAGAATTCGCTTTAGGCCACGAAGCGTTAAATCGTTTCATCAATTTTGCTCCATTATATAAAGTACATGAAGCAGTGTTTGGTATTCTCGCTCTTGAGAGCGAGCCAGTTGATCCGAGATTATAAACAGATAGTATTTACAATATGAGGAAGTATTTTTTTGATACTAAAATTTTTATTAAGCTGGCGGATGAATAAATGCTCATCTGAAATTCTTAACAAAATGTATCTTTATTCAGTAATATCAAATAAGAATAAATATTTTTTACCAATTTTTATATATATTTAATCAATGTGCTTATTTTTAAAAAAAGGAAACGAAATGCCGCAAAACTCAATAGAGATAACTTATAATATATGATAAGATGTCTGAATTTATTGATTTACCTAGGGTTTGTTGCAGATGTTTAATACCTTAACTGAAGGCTTAACGCGCGTTTTCCAAAGCATTACCGGCCAAGGCCGTCTGACTGAAGAAAATCTCCAAGAACCATTACGCCAAATACGCATGGCTTTATTAGAAGCCGATGTGGCATTACCTGTGATTAAAGAATTTCTCGCTGATATTCAGGCGAAAGCGATAAATCAACAGGCTGAAATCATTGATAAAGATGTATTGCGTAAACTCTCGCCGGGCCAAGCCTTTATCAAAATAGTGCATGATGAATTAGTCATGTTAATGGGCGCAGCCAATGAATCGTTGTCGCTCAATGTGCAACCGCCTGCGATAGTGTTAATGGCGGGCCTGCAAGGTTCTGGTAAAACAACTACGGTTGCTAAATTAGCGCGTTGGTTGAAAGAATCTCAAAAGAAAAATGTCATGGTGGTGAGTTGCGATATTTATCGTCCTGCTGCTATTAAACAGCTTGAAACATTGGCCCATGATGTGAAAGTCGAATTTTTTCCTAGCGACGCATCCCAGTCTCCTGTTGCAATTGCTCAACAAGCAATTGCTGCCGCTAAACAAAAATTAATGGATGTAATAATCATCGATACCGCTGGTCGCTTGCATATCGATGCTGAAATGATGCTAGAAATTAAAGATATTCATGCTGCTATAAAGCCCGTTGAAACGTTGTTTGTTGTCGATAGTATGACAGGTCAAGATGCGGCAAAAACCGCGCAAGAATTTAACCAAGCCCTGCCCCTGACCGGCGTAATATTAACTAAAACAGATGGTGATGCACGTGGCGGTGCTGCTTTATCGATTCGCAAAATCACAGGTAAACCCATTAAATTTATGGGCGTTGGTGAAAAAACCGATGCATTACAACCTTTTTATCCCGACCGTATTGCTTCACGTATTTTGGGTATGGGCGATGTTTTATCTTTAGTTGAACAAGTCGAGCAAAAAATTGATCGCGCTAAAGCAGAAAAAATGGCGCAAAAAATACAAAAAGGTAAACGTTTTACATTAGAAGATTATCGCGAACAAATATTACAAATGAATAATATGGGTGGAATTACCGGATTGCTCGATAAAATTCCTGGTATGGGGATGATTCCTTCAGCAGCGAAAGATAAAATTAACGATAAAATGTTTAATCGCTCGATGGCAATAATTGATTCAATGACAGTAAAAGAACGTAACAAACCTGAAATTATTAATGGATCACGTAAACGACGCATAGCCAATGGATCTGGTGCGACGATACAAGATGTGAATCGCTTATTAAAACAGCATGAACAAATGGAAAAGATGATGAAAAAAATGAGTGGTAAAGGTGGCATGTTAAAAATGATGCGCACTATGAAACATTTGTTACCACAAGGCGGAAATTTACCTTTTTCTTAATTTTTAATTAACTAATAATAGGGGGCCTGATGTCACAATCTCCACAAATTTATAATGACTTAACACCAGCAGAATTAATTGAACTTGCGCTAAAAAGAAATGAAGGTGTGCTTGCGGCTAATGAAGCATTATGTGTTACTACCGGCTCACGCACAGGCCGATCTCCTAAAGATAGATTTATCGTGAAAGATAATGTCACTGCACAACGGGTTGATTGGGGTGCCGTTAATCAACCATTTGATCCTGAAAAATTTAATGCATTATGGGATCGTGCTTATAATTATTTGCTCACCCGTGATCAATTTATTTCACATTTACAAGTTGGTGCTGATCCACAACATCATCTACCGGTGAAGGTTTTGACAGAATTAGCTTGGCATAATTTATTCTCACAACAATTATTTATTCGTCATTCTCATGCTAATCGTGATGATAAAACAGAATGGACATTATTAAGCGTGCCATTTTTTAGCGCTGATCCTGCACGCGATGGTACAAATAGTGATGCGGCCGTTATTTTAAATTTTACACAGCGTCATGTTTTAATTTGCGGTACTCAATATGCAGGTGAAATGAAAAAAGCGATGTTTTCGGTATTAAACTTTTTGTTACCACAACATGGTATTTTACCTATGCATTGTTCAGCCAATGTCGGCAAAAAAGGTGATGTTGCCATATTTTTTGGATTATCTGGTACTGGAAAAACCACATTATCTGCTGATCCAGAACGATTTTTAATAGGCGATGATGAACATGGTTGGGGCGAAAATGGGGTATTTAATTTTGAAGGCGGTTGTTATGCAAAATGCATCAATTTATCACAACAAAATGAACCTATTATTTGGGACGCGTTACGTTACGGTGCCGTCATTGAAAATGTGGTTTTAGATGAAAAAACATTAGTGCCCAATTATCATGATGCCAGTTTAACTGAAAATACCCGTGCCATTTATCCGCGTGAACATATTGAATTACGTGTACCAGAAAATCGTGCGGGTCAACCCACTGCAATAATTTTTCTGACATGTGATTTATTTGGTGTATTACCGCCTGTAGCAAAATTAACTAAAGAACAAGCTGCTTATCACTTTTTGAGTGGTTACACTGCATTAGTGGGTAGTACAGAAGTGGGTAGTTCAGATGGTATAAAATTAACATTTAGTACTTGTTTTGGTGCGCCATTTTTTCCATTGCCCGCTGGAGAATATGCCGAATTATTAATTAAACATATTGAACGCACAAAGTGTCCTGTTTATTTGGTGAATACTGGTTGGACAGGTGGTGCTTATGGACAAGGCGGAAAACGATTTTCAATACCTACTACGCGTGCCATTGTGAAAGCTATTTTAAATGGTGAAATAAATAATGCTGAATTCGAACAATTGCCACGCTTTAAATTAGCAATTCCAAAAGCATTACCGGGTGTTGAAACAATATTATTAAATCCAAGAAATACATGGAAAGATCAGAATGCTTATGATCAACAGGCTATTCAATTAGTTGAAAAATTTAATGATAATTTCAAACGATTTAAAAATATTACGCATGCTGTGCAAGAAGCAAGTCCGGTTGTTTGATGATGAAATAATATGCGAGATCATTTTTTGTAATCTATAATTATAAAATGATTTATATGTTTAAAGTTAATATAAATTGGCTGTGATATTCCTGGGTAAGAGAGATTTATTAAGAATATTGATTTTGTAAACGGGAATCTCACTCAAAATATGAATCAAAAATGACGTTTGTGGCACGATAAATTTGCATTTTGATCAAAAAAAACAATGACCAGCAGCTGATTTTATATTATACTAGGCGGCAATTGCAGTGATTTCAATGTTGACCTCCCAAGTAACGTTTGTTCACCAGAAGTCCTAATTGCAATCGGGGCTGCAAGATTTTTTATTTTTTATATTGAGGTTTTAAGTATTATGGCAACAGGTACAGTTAAATGGTTTAATGAAGCTAAAGGTTTCGGTTTTATCGCTCCTAGCGATGGTCACGAAGATGTTTTCGTACATTTTTCAGCTATTAAGGGTTCAGGCTTTAAAACATTAAACGAAGGCCAAAAAGTCAAGTTTAATATTGAAAAAGGTCCGAAAGGTCCTCAAGCAACTGAAGTTGAAGTTGTTGAGGAAGAAAAGGCTTAATTGAAATAATTTTCAATAATAATCCATATAAAAACCCTGTATCCTGCAGGGTTTTTCCAATTTGATTAAAGTGTTCTAACATGGCGTTGGATAAATTCTTTATATCAATCACCCTTTTTTTCTCTAAATTTTATGCACTGATTCCATTACAATTCGGATATCTCCTTATTTAAGTTTAAGAAAACGATCTAGGTATTATCTGGCGAAAATTGTCATCGGATATCTAATTGCAGAGGATTTAAAAACTTAATTTGAATAAAATTTTTCAATAGTAATATCGTTTATTTTCAATTTATTTCAAGTAATTTCTTATCATAAGTTAAGTGGAAAATATCTCATCTGAGGCTATATTTTAATTAAGTAGTTGAATTATATATAGGTTAGATGTTGTATATGGAAAACAAAGATCGTGTATTTCCGGATGAGCCGAAAAGAGAAAGCCAAAGATCCCGAATCGTATTAGGCTCAACGAGGTCTAACTCTACATTTGCCCAAAAGCATCCGAATGTTCAAATAGAAAATCCTCAAATTGATGTAACAGTTACGAGTACAGTGGAAAGGCTCAGTAATGGGGCACCATTATCTTCTGAAGGTTTGCAGGCATTAACGCCTGCTCCCATACTTACTCAAACAACAGTTGCTAATGAAGAAGTAATTCGTTTAAGAGTTGAAAAAGCTCAGCATCAAATGAATATTGCAAAGTTAACAGGCGATATAACTCAATTTACGACCATGATTTCTAAGTTAGATCATAAACATTCCAAAGAGATTGCCGATGAGCTCTATAAAATGAGTAGCAGAATATTTCGAGAGTTCAATCCGACCGATATGTTATCAATGAATACTTTTCAGTTGAGAGCTTTTAGTGATTATGATCCCACTAAAGACAGGCAAGCACCAGAGAATATTTTAGCTTCAACGCCTTATCCGAATTATATTAATTTGTTACAAAATGCAATTGCAACTAATTTGCCTATACCAAAGTCAGAAATTGATAATCCTCGAAATCAGGGAAGAAAAGCTGGTAGTAAAGAAGAGATTATTAAAGCCATAGTTTTTTGGGCAGAAGTTGCTAAAGAATTACAAGAGAAAAATGATTTGTTTACTCTTAATATTATTTACACCAAACTGGTAACTCAGCATATGGTTTCGGTGGGAATTGCTGATAGAAACTTTGATACGGATGTGTTGAAAACATTGAAATCAAAATATCCTCAATTAAGTTCTCAATTCGATGAATATGAAAAATTTTTTCAGAAAATGATTGCAGTTAACCAGGACTTGATGAATTTACCTAAATACTTTGAAAAAACAGATGAAAATGTGATTCCGTTACAGACAACCATTTACAATTTATACATGCAAGAAATCGATTTAACCAAAGCGCCTATTAATAATGCTATAGAATTTTTTTCGTCATTATGGTCTAAGAAAATGACTTATGATGAAATCATTCAAGATCCTCGTAGTAATAGACCTGAAATTAGCATAAAAGAGGCAAGTGTTTTAGGGAGTGCTAGGAAAGCACAAGAAAATTTGCCTTTTCGTCAAATAGATTTAGCTATTAAAATTGATATGCTAAAAGCTAATCATATTTATCATTTAATAAAAAACTTAGAAACAGAAATTACTGCCGATCCCAAAAATAAAAAAGAAGATACAGCAAATAAAAAGATGGAACTTTATAACTTATATAAAGATATCATCACTTTAGAAAAAGGCATAATTAAGAATTGTGATGAAATGATATTGAAAAATCCTAATATCTCAGAGAAAGTTCACGCTAATGTTAATAAAATGTATCTACTCGATAGACTCAGAACACATTTAGCTGGCCAAGCCGTCAATCAAACACAAATCAAAGCATTACCTGAATTTTCTTCATCGAATAGAACGATAAATGAAGAAATTAAATTGAGAATGAAAACTATGGGAGAAGTCGAGGCGCAAATTATAGGGGCTAAATCGCGAGGCGAACTCTATAAAAAAATACAAAATGCTATGAATGCTGAAGAAATGATAAAAGTTATCCATAAAGAATTTGATGAATTACGAGGACAGCATGAGCATTTAATGCACGAAGAAAATAATATCACATCACCTATAGATGTTGAAAAATTTAAAGAGAAATTGAATTTTGTTAAAAATAAAACTGATATTCTAATATCTGCTTTAGTGAGTGCAAAAAAATTAGAATGGAACAGAATGGAAGATGCAACGAATGAGCATGCAAATGATAAAAGGATGCAGGTAGATACCACAAATAAAAAATATTACCAAGGAAATATTAAATTATTTGATAAAATAACGGAAAATTTACAAATTTTTAAATCGAAGTTTGAAACAAGCCATGCGCAATCAAGACCGCCTTCGCCAGAGATGAAAATTGAAGATTCTAAGCATCTCCATTTATAATGTACAATTAACATTAGATAATTATTTTTATTCTTAATGAGGTGTTCGATGTCCAGATTACATGACCTTTATAAGAAATATACAAGTTCTCAAAAAAATCCAGATGATAAAAAAGCGCTTTTTAACGCAATCAATGAAATAAATGTCAATGAAATCAACGAAGAAAAAGAGACATTACTTCATTTGGCTGCTAGGGATGCAGATAGCGAACTCATTCAATATCTTTTACAGAAAAAAGCAAACGCTATCTTAGGTGATGAGGTAGGATTTACGCCTTTACGTTATTTTCTATCAACTATAGCTGGAAGTGATTATTCAGAAATAGAAAAAAACATAGTTGGATTGCTCATAAAAAATGGTGCTAATGTTGATGAGCATGAAGAAAGTACTGGGTATACAGGTCTGCATTGGGCGGTTGTAGCTGGTAATCTGGCACAAATGAAAATACTCTTAAATTTCAAGGCAAATGTGTTTAAAAAAAATATTGCAAATGAAGAGCCATTAACTATTGCAGTTAATAGTGATAAACAAATTAAAAATCAAATGATTTCACTTTTATTGAATGCTTATGCCGGCATCGGTTTTAATTTTAAAAAACACCTATCACTTGGCGATGAAATGTGTGGAAAATTGGTATTATTTGCAACCTACGAAGATCAGTTTGTAACGCGCAAGATAAATGGTTTTGAAAAAGATATTACTAACAAAGACGAATTTTTGGCTGCAATAAAATCCGGCATAAAATATAATTATGAAGAACTTTATTTAAATATTAAAAGAAAAATAGAGCAAGGAGATAATGGCCCACAATTGAATGATTTATTAGAAACCGTAAAAGGATTATGGAGAAAAGAAGTCGGTATCAATTTAAGAGGCAAAATTATCTTTTACTTAGCAGAAAATGCATCTATTTTTGCCGCTGAGAAAGCAAAAAAACCTTTGGCAAATGAATTAATCGCTGAAGTTGAATCATTGGCAGCAGAATTGGCCATTGATACTAAATCAAATCCCTTAACCAGATAACTTTTTTAAAATTCATTCACTCAAGAATGAGCTATTAAACATCTTGTTGTTATTAAAATCGATGTCATTTAAACTGTGTTTTAAATTTTATAAAATAATGCCAACATTGAATTTATATCTATGAATGAACTTATTACGAGGTGTGGATGAAAGTGGCTTAGATGTTTAAGATAATTTTGGTAACAAAAAATTTTCTTAAGATTGGTAAAAAGGGGAGAAAAAATGACGGATATCAAAAAATTAATCACAGATTTATTTACCACTAATGACATAGAATTCTCAAAAGAAGATAAAGAAAATTATGAAAGGTATCAATTAAAAGTAAATGAACCGGGTGAATTGATTTTGCGTGTAAATATGGTGCCTTTTGAGAAAGTTCGAATTTATGCAAAAAATTCTCAATTTCGTCAAGCGCAACTCGACTATTTTGATAGAAGAAAAGCCTATTTGGAGAATACGCTTAGAGAATTTCTAAGAGAAATTGCGTCTTATGGTTTGGTCTATGAAAATGATTTTGTTGTCTATGCTGATGGAGAAATAATCATAAATATCAGCGGTGTTAATAAATTATATCATTCACCTTTACAATCGCTATTAATACAAATACATCCACTCTATAAAACAATATTTAATTTAACTGCGAGCAATTCTACTTTGATGATTATGGAGTTGAAGCAGTTATTGACCAATAATGTCCGCAATTTTTGGATTAATCATTATCCTGAAAAAAATGCTTATATATATGAGATAAATGGCGTAGTTGATAAAGCATTAGCTACTAAACTATTTGATGCATTTCATTTCGCTTTACAAAGGCTACAATCAGATGAACGTGTTAAACTGGATTTTGATCTCATTTCACTCAGCAAAGGGTTTAGTCTCGATCAATATCAACAATTATTAACCACTATTTTGGCACAAATGCCACATGATTACTTATTCACCATGCATGAATTAGAAGTACAAATTGCATCGTTAACTGATAACTTAAATAAATCATTAAACTGTAAAATGTTTGATGTTATTGCAAATCTATTCAATAAAGTTTGTATAAATCAAGAGCTATCAACTGTGAATCACATTTTCAACATACTTTTGACTAAAAAGCTCGATAAATTTCCAGAGCATATGTCAATATGGGATAAATCAGCAATTCAAGCTTATAAAGAGGATTGGAGTAAATTAATTAAAAAAATACGCACCGCTGCTTTACAAAAAATGGAATCAATATTATCAACGATATTAAATAATAATGATGCTATTCGCTTTTTAGAGTTTAATCGTAATGAACCTTTGTTTAATCGTCATCGCGACATTTCATTTGGCAGAACGGATGCTGTAATCAGAATAGATGAATTGCTCGATCATTATCGTCGACAGGCAAATAAGATGAACCAACCTGCTATATAATTAACGAGCCCCAAGTTACAGAGCCAAACTATGACAACGATTTCGCAAAAATTAATGACAGTTAAAAATAAAATTTTACAAGCCGAACAAATTAATCATAGAGAGGCTAACGCTGTAAAATTATTAGCGGTGACTAAAACACAACCTGTTTCAGTAATTACAGAAGCGATCCAAGCAGGACAGCTTTATTTCGCCGAAAATTATTTACAAGAAGCATTACCTAAAATTGAAGCATTAAAAAATGAAGAATTAGAATGGCATTTTATTGGGCCAATTCAAAGCAATAAAACTAAAGGGATTGCTGAAAATTTTCATTGGGTACATAGTATCGATCGTTTGAAAATAGCTGAACGACTACAAATGCAAAGGCCCATTTATTTGCCTAAATTGCAAGTGTGTATAGAAGTGAATGTCGATGAAGATCCCGCAAAATCAGGCGTTAAATTAAACGAATTAACTGTTTTTGCACATGAGGTTAATCAATTTCCTCAATTACAATTACGTGGTCTAATGACTATATTGGCGCAATATACTGATAAAACACGCATTGCTGAAAGTTATAACAAATTACGTATGGTCTATGAAAAATTACAATCGGAAGGATTTAATTTGGATACATTATCAATGGGGATGTCTGCTGATTATGAAATTGCTATTGCATGTGGATCGACTTGTGTGCGAATTGGCAGTGCGATTTTTGGAGAAAGATCATGAAAGCAACTGCTGATTATATTTATGGGATACACGCAGTTGAAGCAGCCATTAAACAGGCCCCAGAAAATATTACTGTTATTTATGCGCAAGCAGAGCGACAAGATAAGCGTTTAATAAACTTAATCAATCTAGCTAAATCTGCAAAAATTAAAATAAATCATTTATCACAGTCGGAGATGGCAAAACAATTTTCTGATTACCACCATCAGGGCGTCATCGCAAAAAGCATTGGACAACGACAATATCATGAACAGGATTTAGAAATAATTATTAAAGAAAGTCAGCAGCCATCTTTATTGTTGATTTTGGATGGAGTACAAGACCCTCATAATTTAGGAGCCTGTTTGCGATCGGCTAATGCCGCAGGTGTCAACGCAGTGATTGCACCTAAAGATCGTGCAGCGTCAATAACACCTGTGGTACGTAAAGTAGCCAGTGGCGCGGCAGAAGCAACACCATTTATTGCGGTAACCAATTTAGCTAGGACATTAAGACAATTACGTGAAATGGGTATTTGGATATTTGGTTTAGCGGGTGAAGCAGAAAAAATATTGTATAAAACCGATTTAACAGTACCCGCGGCATTAGTAATGGGTGCTGAAGGTGAAGGAATGCGCAGATTAACTAGAGAGCATTGTGACGAATTATTGTTTATTCCCATGGCAGGAAGCGTTTCTAGCTTGAATGTATCAGTTGCGGCGGGAATTTGTTTATTTGAAGCGGTGAGGCAGAGGTCTATATTAGTTAATAAATAACACCTTTATTTAACTTCTTGCGCAAACGGGAGAAGAAAATAATAAAGGAAAATTTTAAGGAGATTAAAATGAATTTCTGGCAAGTACATGGCATTTTATTTCTTATATTTATTACATTTTTTCCACGATTGACTATGTTGTTTGCAGTCAGTGTGCCATTTGGTATTTTGGCTTGGTTAGGTTGGTTGTTTGTACCACATATTTTAGTAGCCATATTAGCAACGACTTATTATTGGCATACCAATCCCATCTTATGTGTTATCTCATGGTTTGTAGCGTTGGGTGGAACAGGAACAGAAACAAAAGTGGTTCAATACAGTTATTCGAGATGGTAAGTAATAATTTTGTAAATTCGTAGGGTGGATAACGGCCTGCGGCCTAATCCACCCTACGATTCAATTAATAACTACCCCGGCGGCCAAGTCATTGTTCTCCCACCCAATAAATGCAAGTGAATATGAAACACTGTTTGTCCTCCAGCAGCATTGCAGTTCATTACTATACGATAACCCTCTTCGGCAATATTCAGCTCTTTAGCGAGGGATTTTGCGCTATGAATCATATGGCCTAACAAAGGCAAATCATTTTCACTCAGCTCATTCAACGAAGCAATGTGACGTCGTGGAATAATAATATTATGAATGGGGGCTTGGGGGTTCACATCAACAAAAGCCACTACTTGGTCATCTTGAAAAAGAATTTTAGCGGGAATTTCACCACGGCTGATCTTACAAAAGATACAATCCATATTTCATCCTTACATGGGTGGGTCATTCTGAATAAAAAAACATGTGATATAATCATTTTTTTATCATACCCTTAACACGTAATAAAAGGTAGCTTATGTCGATAGTCAATATTGCAGCTTATAAATTTGTTCCGTTAAATGATCTAGATACTTTACGTGATGATCTCAAAAAGCATTGTTTACAATGGCAATTAAAAGGCACCATTTTATTAAGCGAGGAAGGCATTAATTTAATGTTAGCTGGCCAACAAGAAGCCATAAATACTTTACAAAAATATTTAGCAAATGATATTCGTTTTGCAGATTTATATTATAAAACCAGCTACTCGCAAGAATTCACATTCAACAGAATGCTCGTAAAAATAAAAAAAGAAATTATTTCGATGGGTGTTCCACAAATCGATCCTGCCAATCAACCGGCACCCAGAATATCTGCACAACAACTAAAACAATGGTTAGATGAGCGACGTGATTTTATTTTATTAGATACACGTAATAATTATGAAATTCGTTTAGGCACTTTTAATAATGCCATTGATTTAGATATTAATCATTTTCGACATTTTCCACAGGCCGTTGCACAAGCTAATTTGCCTAAAGACAAACCGATCGTGACATTTTGTACCGGTGGTATTCGTTGTGAAAAAGCGGCGATTTTATTACAACAACAAGGATTTTCCGAAGTTTACCAATTGGATAACGGCATTCTTGAATATTTGGCAACACAGGGACAAGCGCATTATCACGGCGAATGTTTTGTATTTGATCGACGTGTTGGGGTAAATTCTGAATTAGCAGAAACAGGCACAGTTCAATGTTTTGCTTGTTTAATGCCAGTTACATTAGAAGAGCAGCAGAGCACAATGTATGTTCCAGATATTAGTTGTCCTCATTGTTTTAAATCATCATAAATCGTTATAATTGATCCACTTTTTAAATAGGAAATAGGTTGAAACATGAATGTAGAAAATATTGGTCCTTGTAAAAAATCTCCAGAAGAAATAAACGTTATTATCGAAATTCCCGCGCAAAGCCATCCTGTTAAATATGAAGTGGATAAAAAATCTGGCGCACTATTCGTCGATCGTTTTTTAACAACAGCAATGTATTATCCTTGTAATTATGGATATATTCCACAAACGCTTTCAGAAGATGGTGATCCTGCTGATGTATTAGTAATAACCCCTTTTCCATTAATCAGTGGTTCTGTGATTCGTTGTCGTCCTATTGGTATGTTACAAATGCAAGACGAATCGGGTATTGATGTGAAATTATTAGCAGTTCCTACGGATAAATTATCTAATTTATATAGTAATATTCATTCACATTTAGATGTTTCTTCACATGTGCTTGATACAATAACGCATTTTTTTGAACATTATAAAGATTTAGAACCCAAAAAATGGGTCAAAGTAAAAGGATGGGTAGGGCCCGATGAAGCGAAAAAAGAAATTGTGAAATGCATGGATCGATATAAATAATTTAATTTAATATTATGTAATATAACCCCCATCATTTTTATTCCCTCTCCCTTTAAAGAGAGGATTAGGGTGAGGGGTTTTTTTACAGCGGAATAACACATGGATAGTAATCTTTTTGACCTCATAAGACACGCCGAGCTATTTAGCTATCTTAACGAAGATGAATTAAAAGAATTATTGAATATCGTTGGATTAATTAATTTACATCCGGGTCAAATTTTATTTGAGCAAAATGAAGATTCAGATAGCATGTATTTGCTATTAAAAGGAGATCTCGTCGCATCTATCATTACACACAATGACGAAGTTAAAATTCTAGGGTATGTGCGAGCGGGTGAAATCGTAGGAGAAATGGGATTAATTTCTGCTCAACCTAGAACATTAACTGTTACAGCATTAAATGAAGCAAGTTTGATTAAATTAACACGTAATGTTTTTGAACAATATTTTCAAGATCGTCCTCAACCGTTACTGCATATACTTTCTCTTGTTATTAATCGTGCACAACATACCATTCAATCAATTAGTACAATAAAACGATGTACCGTTATCGCGATAGTTCCTGCAAATGAAAATAAAATAATTGATGTACTGTTTGATCAAATCAGTGAATTACTTAAAAATAATGTTAAAGTGAGTTTGTTATCTGAAAAAGACTTTCACAGTCATCCTACTTTAGATACCGCAAAAAGATTAATTGATAAATTAAGTCGATCATGTGATTTTATACTATTTAAAGTTGATTTAAATAATGAAATTACTAAACAATTAATCTATGAGAAGACACAGCGTGTATTAGTGATTGCCGAGCATGCTGAAAAACCTGATTTGCATGATTTTGTAAAAAAATTAATTAATAATAAATCTTATGAATTTATTAAAAAAGAATTAGTATTGATCTATAACAAACCCAAAATGGTGCCTCAATTTACTAAATTATGGTTAAATGAAGGACAGTTTTCTCAACACTATCATATAAAAATGCAACAAGATGATTATAATTATTTACTTCGTTTTTTAGTGGGTGAACCCATAGGTTTGGTTTTAAGTGGTGGTGGCATAAAAGGATGGGCCCACGTCGGTGCACTAAAAGCCTTATATGAAGCACAAATTCCTATTGATGCTGTTGGTGGAACGAGTATAGGCGCTATTGTGGGCGCATCTTATTTACTAAATGAAGATTATTTAGGTTTAGTCGATGCGATGCATGAGTTTGCTAATTTTGCACAAAGCATGATTCAAGTTAAAGAATTTACTTATCCCATAATTTCAGTATTAGATGGTAAAAAGAAATTTATTGGTTTATATAAATTGTTTAATGGTATGCATATCGAAGATTTATGGCGACCCTTTTTCAGTATCTCAGCAAATCTCAGTGATAATATTGAAGTGGTTAATCGTCAAGACAGTTTATGGCTATGGACCAGCGCCAGTAGTTCGCTTCCTGGTCTTGTGCCGCCCATTACCCATGAAGGAAAAATTTATTTAGATGGTGGCGTGGTGAATAGTTTGCCAGTTGATGTGATGAAAAATATTTTAGGGGATAAAGGAAGAATTATTGCAATCGATTTAAGTTTATCGTTAAAAAGTGACTCAGGTTATTCATTTCCTCCAGTCATTACTTTTAAAGATGCATTACTTTATAAATTGAAATTTAAAAAATATAAAGATTTCAAATTTCCCAATTTTACATCCACTTTATTGGAATCATTAATGATGGGTTCGCAAACCAAAACAGAACAAAATTTATTACTAGCAGATATTGTTGTGCGTCCAGATTTATCCAAATATCGAATGATGAGTTCATTACCTTTAGCGGATGAATTAATGGAAATTGGTTACCGTGCAATGTCAGAGCAATTACAGTTAATTATGAAAGATTACCATCCAGTGTAACTACAGCATTATTTAATTTTTGATCACGCCAACGCCATATTAACCATACGGCAATCACGCCAGTTAATTTGCCAAGATTCATTACAATAAATCCTGCTTCATTGAATTGATGGATCATATAAAGGAATAGTGCACTATCAATAGGAGCGCTGAATGATGCAGACCATAATATGCGTTGTGATAGTGGTTTTTTAGTGAAAGTATATATTGACCAATCTATTAATTCTCCTACAGAAAAAGCGGTGACACTGGCAATTGCTACAGTTTTATCGGCTAAGATATAACTTAAAACACTGCCAATTAACATGGCAACAATCACGTAATGTTTAATTTCGCGTTGTGCAAGATCACGGAATACGTAAATAAATCCAACCACAATATCTGCTGAAGAATATGGTGCACCAAATAAAGTAAAATAAGGTGCAACGCTTATGTAATAATTAATTAATACGATGAAAACGATGTAACTGATGGTAAACTGAAAACGCATAATAACACCTCAATTTTATTTATTTTATGTAGCCTCGGTGGAGTCAAGTGATAACATAGTAAAATACTAATGAATTTAATTTGGCACATAAACATTTAATATGTTGACGTAACCCGGGTTGCGCCCTTTAATTAAAAGAATTTTTACATTAATTTTAAATTAATCAATATAAATATTTAACTCAAATGGCTTCACCCAGGCTACATGTTTATAATATTAATTTTCTACTTCTAATTTATCTACTCGCTGATAACCGCGTGGTAAGTTACCCCCACGACGCGCACGTTCAGCAATATAATTTTTCAGATCAGCCGGTTTTAATGTGAATTTCCTATTGCCACAATGTAAAATCAGCGATTTATCTTCGGGCACAACTACTGCATCAACAACAAATTCTGCACCTTTCGCAAATTTAGAGGTAGGGATGCCAATCATTTTATTGCCTTTACCTTTAGGCATAATGGGTAATTCTTTTGCAGGAAATAATAATAAATGGCCAACATTATCGACGCAGGCAATTAAATCTTTTTTAACATTGTTCACAATACTCGGTGTTAAAACTTTTGCATTTTGTGTCGGTTTCAACACGGTTTTACCTGCACGGTTTTTACCTTGTAATTCACTCAGCGGCACAATAAATCCATAACCAGCACTGGTGGATAATAAAATTAATTGCTCAGGCTCACCCATTAAAACACCTTCAAATGTAGCACCGGCTGGTGGATTAATACGGCCAGTTAATGGTTCACCTTGACCGCGTGCTGAAGGTAATTGATGTGCGGGTAATGAATAAGTGCGTCCTGTTGAATCAACAAATACGGCCAGTTGATTGCTTTTACCCAAAGCTGCCAATTTAAAACCATCACCTGCTTTGTAGCTTAAAGTATTAGGATCGATAGCATGACCTTTAGCGGCACGAACCCAACCCATCGTTGATAAAACAACCGTTACTGGTTCGCTGGGAATTAATTCATCTTCTCGAATGGCTTGTGCTTCACTGCGAGTCACTAACGGTGATCGACGTGCATCACCATATTTTTCTGCGTCCGCAATTAATTCTTGTCTAATCAGTGTTTTTAATTTTTTATCAGAACCTAATATTTTTTCTAAATGATCACGTTCTTTTGCTAATTCATCTTGTTCACCACGAATTTGCATTTCTTCTAATTTTGCTAAATGACGTAATTTTAATTCTAAAATTGCTTCAGCTTGTAAATCCGTCAAATTAAATCGTTTCATTAACACAGGTTTAGGGTGATCTTCACGACGAATAATAGCGATCACTTCATCGATATTTAAATAAGCAATTAATAAACCTTCTAAAATATGTAACCGGGCTAATACTTTTTCTAATCGAAATTGCAAACGACGGCGCACGGTAATGGTGCGAAATTCCAGCCATTCTTGCAAAATATCCACTAATCCTTTAACGCGCGGGCGGCCATCTAATCCAATCATATTCATATTAATACGATAGGTGCGTTCTAAATCGGTGGTAGCAAATAAATGTGCCATTAATGCATCGATATCAATGCGATTTGATCGTGGAATAATAACTAAACGTGTTGGATTTTCATGATCAGATTCATCGCGTAAATCTTCAATCATGGGTAATTTTTTATCACGCATTTGTGTGGCAATTTGTTCTAAGATTTTTGCGCCGGATACTTGATAAGGTAATGCGGTAATAACAATATCGCCTTCTTCTTTAGTATAAACGGCACGTTGTCGCACCATACCGTTACCTTGACGATACATTTCAATAATATCTTGTCTGGGTGTAATAATTTCTGCTGCAGTTGGAAAATCGGGCCCTTGAATATGTTGGCAAAGTTCTTCTAAAGAGGCGCGTGGATTATCTAATAATGTGACACACCCTAATGCAATTTCCCGTAAATTATGGGGAGGGATATCGGTAGCCATACCCACCGCAATACCCGTCGTACCATTTAATAATACGTTAGGTAATCGTGCTGGTAATATTGCAGGTTCTGTTAATGTGCCATCAAAATTGGGTACCCAATCTACAGTTCCTTGTTCTAATTCGGATAATAATAATTCAGCATAAAGTGTTAAACGTGATTCTGTATAACGCATCGCTGCGAATGATTTAGGATCATCAGACGAGCCCCAATTGCCTTGTCCATCCACAAAGGGATAACGGTAGGAAAAAGGTTGTGCCATGAGTACCATCGCTTCATAACATGCTTGATCACTATGCGGATGGAATTTACCTAATACATCACCCACCGTACGGGCGGATTTTTTAAATTTTGCCGTATTTTTTAAACCCAATTCAGACATGGCATAAATAATGCGACGTTGCACTGGTTTTAAGCCATCGCCAATATGGGGCAATGCGCGATCCAGAATGACCGACATGGAATAATCTAAATAGGCTTTTTCTGTAAATTCTTTAAGAGGGCGACGTTCGACGCCTTCGAAATTTATGGGTGTAACAGTATCGCTCATAAGTTATTGGTTACCTCTGGTCATTTTCCATTTCCTGCGTTTAGCCAAGGAATACATTTTTTATAAAAACCGACTATTATTACACAGAATTGAAAAGAATTGAAAAAAATCATTAGGGTCTATTCCGCCTCATTAATTTGACCTTCTTTAAAAATACTTCTTAATTAACTTTAAGTGAAATCCATTTAAAAATTGAAAAAAATTTATGAGAGAATTTCATTTAATAATATCAAATTAACAGACAATGAAAATCTCTCTAAATAGACAAATAAATGAAACTAAATTCATCGAAATAATCTTTTTATAAGATATCAAATCATATATCATTGCCTATTTTTTCAAATAAATTCCGAGGCATTATTGGTATGTTAGAACTCATTCAAGCGATCCCCTTTAGCTATGCAGCGATTTTTCCGGTATTGAATCCGTTAGGATCTGCCGTGATTTTTTTATCTTTGACACGGGGTGCTTCTGAGCATGAATTACGAAAACTCGCATTCAAAGTTGCGATTAATACTTTCGTTTTGTTAATTGCTGTTTTGCTAGCAGGATATTGGATACTGAAATTTTTTGGTTTAACTATGCCTATTGTAGAAGTGGGTGGAGGAATGGTTGTTGCCTATATCGGATGGTCGCAATTAAATGCAGCCCACGATAGTGAAAAACATGAAAATGAAAAAGTACGTGGCAAAAAAGATATTCAGAGCATGGCTTTTTTTCCATTAACCATGCCATTAACAGCAGGCCCCGGTTGCATTGCTGTCACATTAACCATTGGTGCACATTCTATTGCCACAGCCGTTTTATTAAAACAAATCGGTATCTGCTTAGGTATATTATTAGCCGCAATCACCGTTTATTTATGTTATGGCTACGCCGATAAAATAATGAAAACCTTAGGCACCTCCGGCACGCAAGTTATTCTGCGCTTATCATCATTTATATTATTATGCATTGGTTTGCAGATTGTGTGGAAAGGCGTGCATACGTTGATGGTTGGAGGTGTATAATTTTTTTATACCAATAGAATGTCTAATATAAACATTATTAGTAGATGTTTTTTTTAAATGAGCCATCTCCTAAAAAGAGGATTTTAGTGCCATCGCATTTTTTTTCAATTGAGGTGGGGGAGGAGGTGGTGGTACATAGGGACCTGGTTTTGGGACGCCCCACTCATATCTTCTTTTAGAATAATTTTCATCGTCTAAATCAGTTTGTTTAATTTCTTCAAGCGGTGCTTTATTAAATAATGTTGCGGGATTTTCCACTAATGTTTGTCCTGGATTTTCAACAACTACATTAGGATCTTCGAAAGAGCCATTACTTATTTTTTCTTCGAATGCTTCTTTTAATTCGGTTTTTTCATTGTGTAGTGCAGCTTCTTCTGGTTTAAGAGGTGTAATAGGTGATTCCATTGGGTTTTTATTAATTGGCTGTTCAGGTAATGGTAAATTACTGGCTGATTCTTCAGGCGAATCATTATTTAAAGAAGATGCAATTTTTTGCTGATCAAAAGGTATCTGTGGCGATTTTTGCGAAATTAAAAATAAAAAATATCCTATAATTCCACCAAGCGCACTTGCTAATATTAATTGAAGTAAATTAAAAATAATGGGCAACTGAAACAGTTTATTTTGGAAGACGCTTAGTGATAAAGAAGTAGTTGTTAGTAAAGGCGTCATTATTCTTAATAAAAACCAAGTTAGACAGCCAGTAAGCATACTATTTATAGTAAATTTAAGATGTGACATGGCTCTATCCTCAGGTGATGTAATTATTTATATTTAACACAATGGATGAACTATGAATTTTGATTAAAATCAATGAAACAAATTAATTATTTCATGGAGTATGAATACTCATTTAAAATTTTTGTTCTTATAAGCCTAATAATCCATATAATGTAGCTTGCAGCCAAGCTATTGCGGGGTTCAAAACAGCATTTAAAATGCCAAAAATTAATAAACCTACTAAAATAAAAAAACCGTAGGGTTCTAGTTTATTATAATAATAACCATGACGTGGTGATAAAAAGCTGGTAACAACACGACTTCCGTCTAATGGTGGCACTGGCAATAAATTCAAAACTAATAATACCAAATTAATCATGACACCGATTTGTCCCATATAGGCTAATAAGACGCCCCATACCATGCCATGTTGTTTTATTAAAAATCCCAATTTAATGATAAAGCCCCATAACACCGCCATGATTAAATTAGCAAAAGGTCCAGCAGCAGCGACTAATGCCATATCTCGTTTTGGATTTCTTAAATTACGATAATCAACCGGTACTGGTTTCGCCCAACCAAAAATAAATCCGCCTAATGTGACGGCTAAAGCCGGTACAATAATAGTGCCAATTAAATCGATATGTTTAATGGGATTTAATGTTAATCGACCCATTAGGCGTGCAGTTGCATCCCCGCACAAATTTGCAATAAAACCATGTGCAACTTCATGGACTGTAATGGCAAATATAATCGGGATGGTATAAACAACAATTTTTTGTAATAAAGTGAGGTCGACCATTGCTTCATCCTAAAAAATTAAATCAATATTAATTGCCTCGTCATTTGTGTTCCTTCTCCCGCTTGCGGGAGACGGTGCCTTCGGTAGATGAGGGGAGTTCTAATGCATAGCAAATTTGATTAAACGCTAACTACTAAGATAGTCCTGTAAAAATAATAAGATTTTAAAATGTTAACTATTATTATTAACTGCCGCAATGATATTTCACAAAAATGTCTATAATTATTAGAATCCTAAGATATGATTTAACACGGAAACAAATACTCATGTGTGGACGATTCACTTTAGCATCACGTGCTGAAACAATTGCTGATTATTTTGGCATAGAAGAACCATTGCAATTAAAACCCCGCTATAATATCGCGCCCAGCCAAGACATTTTGGTTTTGCGTCAATTATCTGAAAAACCGCCGCAATTTGTATGGATGCGTTGGGGATTAATTCCGGCGTGGCAAAAAGAAGAAGATATTGGTTCGCAGTGGATAAATGCACGTGCAGAAACGATAGACGAAAAACCTTTATTTAAAAAATTATTTCAAAAGAAAAGATGTTTAATTGTAGTGGATGGTTTTTATGAGTGGCATGTAATCAATAAACAAGTTAAGCAGCCTTATTATATTTGTAAAAAAGATCATGGCCCTTTTGTTTTTGCAGGATTGTGGGAGCATTGGGAAAATAAAGCAGGAAAAATAATAGAAAGTTGCACGCTTTTGACCACGGATGCAAATAATTTGTTAAAACCTATTCACCATAGAATGCCCGTAATTCTCCCAAAAACAGATTTTAATCATTGGTTAGACAGCGAACAACAAGATGTTAAAAAAATAAAAAATCTGTTAAAAAGTTATAATTTATCGCAGTTTACCGCTTTTCCAGTGAGTAATTATGTCAATAGTCCTAGAAATGATAATATACAATGCATCACCCCTCTGGACGAGCAGCTTGATTAAATCATATTAATTATTTATGGTGATATGATAATTCGACTCTCAGTCGAGGTTTGTTGTGTTACTGCATTTACTGATGGTTGCATTTCACTATCGTATAAAGAATTATTATTTAATATAACATGGCTTAATTTTTCTTCATCAGGTATGCGTGCACCACGACATTTCATAGCGTCTGACGCTCTTTGAATAGAAGCTTTTTCATTTATAATTATTTTCACCAAAGAAGACGATCTATTATCTAATTCAGAGAGGTTTATAATCCGATTACAGTAGGCGTTAAATAATAATAGTGTACCAACTATTGTATATATGGATTGTGCTTTAGTGAGTGATTGAATGTCATTGATAGCTGAACGGGTATCTTGTGTGATATTCCATTTCTTATTGCCAAATAATTTGTTTCTACAGAGAAAAAATTTAGCGAGGTCATATTCTTTTGCTGATTGCTCTAAATATATTTTTGCATTATTGGCATCACTATTATTGACACAAATAAAAGATAATAATAATTGAGCAACACTATTACCATTATTGGCATAATTTCTTATTTGTTGTGTTTCAGTGATGTGTAAGTTGCTTAGTATTGATAGAATTCGTTGATCTGAGCTATCTAAAAAAGATAGATATGTAAACTCATTCAAAATGATTTCGCCTACAACGCATGGTTCTTTTGGTATTTGTGGGTCTATTTTTGCTAATTCTTTATCAGTATCCTGTTCAATAAGATCGGATACTTTAAATGTTGGCCCAACCCAAAAAGGAAGAACGGCTGCACAAAATTGACTTAATAAACTGTCTGGTTGCCATTTTATGTTGTATTTTGTGAATATATTTAACATAAAGCGTTTTTCTTGCAGACTTTTACCATATTTTTTCGCAGGATTAAGATTAAGATCGGCTAATTCAATCTCTTCAGCTGGTTTCATAATGCCCTCTTCAATGATTTATAATAAAATTATTCAATTTAAAAGTTCATCACATCTCTGTGTTTTAGTCAGTTTCCATAAAATGCATGTGCGTATCCATTTATTTTTTTAAAGATATACTTACGTGCGCATCTTTAAAGATAATGAGAAAATTTTTATTAACGAGAAAATTTGTTTTTATAGCTGTGTTGATTATTATTTTGTTGTTGTTTATTAGCATTTAAAATCCGATATAGTGGAAATATACCACCACTCGGTCCACCATAAGGCAGAATCATTTGTTGCTTATTTTCAGAAGCATGATAAGACAAGAGCGGTTTAACACAGTTTTGTAAAGTGCTACTCAATTGCTCGAATCGAACACCACTATTTTTTAAACATAATGTCTGATGAATTAACCCTGCACCGAGTAATTTATATATTTTGTCTTTATTTGATAAATTTTCTATGCCGTCAATGAGTTGTGTAATATCGGTTTGTTCCGTATCAAATCCCCATTGTTTTGATTTAAACAATTGATTTCTTAATAATATAAATTTTGCGAGATCATACTTTTCTGCTGCACGTTTTAAATAAGCTTTTGCGGAATGTTGATCATTTCTTTTTAGGCAAATGAATGCATATAACAATTGAAAACGGGAATGATCTTTATCAGCATAATGTTTTATTTTTTCTTCATAATGAGATGCGTCAGTGAGTTGATTTAACTTTTCTAAATGCTCAAATATATTTTTTTCTAAATAATGACCTGAATTAATTTTTGTGTATTTCCACAAGGGGATATCTTCATCTTCTTGGCAAAAACTATCTGGCAATTGGAGGTCTCTGTTTTTAATGGCGGTATCCAGTTCTTCTTTTGTTAAGTGAGTAATATCATGATTTTTTAATTTATAGTTACTGGCGAAATGTGACCATATTTTTCTGCAAACTGAAAAGGTGGATCGGTTCCAATTTAATTCAGTAATACGATATATTTTTAATAGAAATTGATTTGCTTCTAAATTTTCATCGGAGGTAGGCATCTTATTTTTATTGGACATCTCTTGCATTTCAATAGCGGTAGGCATCTATATATCTCTTTAAATAGTTAATAATTGTAATGGCGCTAGTATAATTTGATATTGTTCATGATATAATAACTAAATTTTGAACATCATTTGTTCCAAAATGGCACAAATAGATTTTTGCTGAAGGATCCAACAAAATTTTATCTATCACGGTCCCTTTGATTATCAGCCAAGGAGGGAGAGTAAGGCACAGACAAATTTTATAAGGTGTTTATGAAACGTTATGTATTATCTGATTTATTTTCTTTTGTCGCAGTCATTCATGCTGGCAGTTTTACAAAAGCAGCCAAACAGTTGGGCGTCACACATTCTGTGTTAAGTAAAAGAATTAAACGTCTCGAAGAACAGCTAAAAATCACATTATTAAACCGCACTACGCGCCAACTCCATTTAACCAGTGCGGGACAACGTATTTTTCAAGAATGTGAAATGATCAAACATGATTTTGATTCGGTGATATCTAACTTAAATTTATTGAAAGAAGAGCCGCAGGAAATGATTCGTATACATGCTCCAATGAGTTTTGGGCAATTGCACTTATCAAGCGCTTTAAGTGATTTTATAAAGCAAAATCCGAAGATGATGGTTGAATTAATTTTAGGTAGTCATCATTTAAATTTAATTGAACATGGTATAGATGTAGGAATTTATATTAAAGAATTACCCGATTCCACATTAAAGGCCAGAAAAATCGGCATGAGAAGCATGTTGGTGTGCGGTTCACCGGATTATTTTGCAAAACATGGCGTTCCTAAAAAACCCCAAGAATTAGTCAACCATAATTGTTTGTTGTATCAGTTACAGACGCAACAACAAAAATGGCGTTTTCGCGGTCCTAAAGGTAATTCCCTCGTAAAAGTTAAAGGTAATTTAAGCATCAATAGTAGCCAAGCATTAGCTAGTGCTGCTGTTGCCGGTTTAGGAATTGCTAAATTACCAGGATATATGATTAATAGAGAGTTGCATCAAGGCAAACTGATCAGTGTTCTCAAAGAATTTTGTCCTAAAGATATTGGTATTTATGCTGCTTATCCTTATACCAAAAACCCGCCCGCTAAAGTTAAACTATTAACCGATTTTTTAGCGCATCGTTTTGATGGTGAAAAGTATTGGAATGAAACTCTGGATTAATTTTAAAGGGACAATATATGAGAAACCCAGCATTGGAAAATTATGATTTAGTGAATAATGCAAAACTTGCTAGACAAACGGGGGACTTACAAAAGGCAATAGATTTATATACTCAGTTTCTCAATCAATTCCCAGATAATAGTGAAGTATTAAGGATGCGAGCCGAAGTTTATGCACAAATGGGAGATATGAAGAAGGCACTTGTTGATTACTTTAACATGGTGATCGTGGATGGCTCTTCAACAGATCAAGTAATTGATCGTATCGCTGAATTAAGTGTGGTTGACTTTCTCAATAATCGTACAGCTCATCAACAACCACGATCTCCGGCAGAGAATAAATCGGTTTTATCTGTGAGTGAAAATATTCATATAGATAATCAACGTCGTAGAGAATTAATCTCAAAAGGGGTGAGCGATAAATTATTATTACAAGAACAACGCAATCGACAAGATGAAGATGTAAGACGAAAAAGCCAGCAAGAATATTTTAATAGAAAATTAGCCGAATTAAAAAATCATGTAGATAATTATGATAATAATAATCAGAAACAAATACAAACGTATTTCAGCCTGTTTGAAAAAGAATCTTGTTTTCAAGACAGTTTTTCATTTAACAAAATTTATGGCGATTTTTTAGTTAAAAAAGCGGGACATGCCAAAACAGATTTAATTAAAATTGCCATACTAAATGGTGCTATTGGTAAGTATAAAAATGCACTTTGTTATGATCCGTTTGATGGCGATGTCATTGCAATCATTGAAACATTAGGTAATGAAATCGATGTCTTAAAAAATAAAAATACAAAAAATGTAATCAATTCATTAACAGAGCAAGTATTGCCGCAACAAAATACCGATAATAATTTGAATTTGCCACAAAATAAATCGTCAATTTCGATATAATTTCATAAGAGGAAAATATTATGTTACCTGTTGAAGCTGTCGCCTCCAATATTAATGAGCAAGCTCAGAAATTGTATTACGAACAAAAATATTCACAAGCTATGGTATTGTTTAATCGCTATTTACAGAGCAATTCAAATGATGTTGGCGCATTAAAATTATACGCACATTGTAAAGTTATATTGGGATATGCATCATCAAGCATAGATATTTTAAATAAAGCCATCCAGTTGAACAATAAAGATGCTGATCTTTTTTGGGTGCGAGCAATTGCAGCACACAACTTAAATGATTGGCAAGGTGTAATTACCTATAGTCAAGCTGGTTTATCTTGTAAGCCAGAAAAAGAAATGAAAACCCGCTTAACTACTCTTATGGGAGAAGCTAAGACAAAATTAAAACAGTTAAAAGATAATGCATATAATTCTTACAAACAATTTAAATATCCCGAGGCCCTAAAATTATATAATGAATATCTTTTATTTGTTCTAGACGATGCTGATGCTTTACGTTTTCGTGGCGATGTTCAAAAATGGCAAGGTGATCCCGCTTCTTGTATTATTGACTGTGACGAATCGATACGATTGCAGCCTAATAATTGGGTTACATTGTTTATTAGAGCCAGAGCGCTCATCGATCAGGAAAAACTTAATGAGGCGCTGGCTGATTTAGAAAAAGCTTTTGCATTAAATTTACAATCCGCAGAAATTTATGCGGCACGTGGAATAGTATATGAAAAACTCAATGATTTGCCTAAGGCCATTGCTAATTTTCAAAAGGCTTTACAAATTGATGCAAAAGAATCAGTTGCGATAGATGGAATAAAACGAATACAAGCAATTCAACAAAAATTAAGAGATCAAATAGATGAAATATATAAAAAAGGAAAATATGCGGAAGCAAAAAAAATGTATGAAGATCATTTAAAGAAATTCCCTGATGATATTGCTGCGAAAATTTTACTTGCAGATTCCAAAAAATGGTTAGGTGATGCAGATGGTTGTATTAATGATTGTAGTGAGTGCTTGCGTTTGCAGCCTAAAAAAGTCGAGACTTATTTCATCCGTGCCCGTGCAAAAATAGATAAAAAAGATTTAAATGGAGCTATGGAAGATATTGCCGAGGCGATTACTGTTAGCACAAAAGAGGCTTATATTTATTATTTTCGCGGGTATTTATATGAGAAAATGAATGATTATGAGAAAGCAATAAAAGATTATGAACAGGTTTTATTGTTAGATCCTAATTATGAGCATGCAAAAGAATGTGCAGAAAAAATTAGAAAAAAACAGATCGAGTTAGATTATATTCACAGAAAAAAAATTGAAAATGAATTGAAACAAGAGCGCTTATTAAAGCAAAAAACTGAATTGGAAATCAAACTTAATGAATTAAGCTATGAATTAGATAAAATTAATAAAGATAAATTACAAGAAATTTTTAAAAGATTTAAAGCGCTAGAAGAATCGGCTCACCAATTAAAACAAACAGAATTTTATAAATTACGTGCTAAATATTTTGAAATTGCCTTAAGCCTTGTAAATAATAAATACCAACAAGAAGCATTTTATCGCAATGCTAAAAGTGATTATGAACAAATTTTGAATTTCAATCCAAATGATATGGAAACGGTCAATAAACTTTTAGAATTAGAAAGCAATTTAAAACAATTACAAGCAGGCACAGCAACAAAATTTTTTCAATTAAGTACTACTATTGAAGAGCGTGTAACTACTGTGCCAGCGGCTGAAGAGAATAGAAGAACTGGAACGGATGCAAATGAACCTATCACACAGTTAGTTCAAGCTGAAAAAAGTGTTGATAATCGTAAAGAAGATGTTAAACAACTCGCTGAAAATAAAAGTAATGAACACGCTTGTGCCTCCTGCAAAAGTTCAATTGCAGATGTAATTTTATTTCGTTTTAATATATAAAACCAAATAACTATAAGAGTATTCTTTAGTCAGTAGCGTTAATTGATATTTTATTTCAATCGCCATAAGTTGGAATATTGTTTTTTATAGTGTATATCTTGCATTAAATTTGCAAAATGTATCAATGCATGATGCATTTAGTAAAGGAAAATCAACTCAATTAATAGCCTATATACCTTCAAATTAAGGCTAGCAATTACAACGCCGCCTCCGCTAAATTTCCTTTCTCTTCCAACCATGTTCTTCTATCCGCCGCACGTTTTTTCGCTAACATCATATCCATAATTTGATCCGTATTATCATTATCAGCGATTGTTAATTGTACTAAACGACGTGTATCAGGTGTCATAGTCGTTTCACGTAATTGCAAAGGATTCATTTCGCCTAATCCTTTAAATCGTGTCACATTAATTTTGCCTTTTTTATTTTCAGCGGTAATGCGATCGATAATACCTGAGCGTTCAGCATCATCTAATGCGTAATAAACATCTTTACCAATATCAATGCGGTATAACGGTGGCATAGCGACAAATACATGTCCTTTGATCACTAAATGACGAAAATGTTTCATAAATAATGCACATAATAATGTAGCAATGTGTGCACCATCGGAATCGGCATCGGCCAAAATGCACACTTTGCCATAGCGTAAACCGGATAAATCAGGACTGCCTGGATCTACCCCAATAGCCACTGCAATATCATGCACTTCTTGTGAGGCTAAAACTTCTTGTGAATTGACTTCCCATGTATTTAATATTTTTCCACGTAATGGCATGACAGCTTGAAATTCTCGATCGCGTGCTTGTTTGGCAGAACCGCCGGCAGATTCACCTTCCACTAAAAATAATTCACTGCGTTTATTATCTTGCGAAACGCAATCCGCTAATTTTCCGGGTAATGCGGGTCCTGCGGTAACACGTTTACGTTCAATTTTTTTACTGGTTTTTAAGCGGGTTTGTGCATTATCGATGGCTAATTTTGCAATGGCTTCACCTTCAGCAATATTTTGGTGTAACCATAAACTGAATGAATCTTTTACAACGCCAGAAACAAATGCCGCGCATTCTCGCGAGGATAATTTTTCTTTGGTTTGTCCTGAAAATTGCGGTTCTTTTAATTTAACAGATAAAACATAACGGCAATTATCCCACACATCTTCTGGTGCCAGTTTTACACCCCGTGGTAGTAAATTTCTTAATTCACAAAAATCTCGAATAGCATCCGATAAACCACTACGCATACCATTCACATGGGTACCACCTTGAATAGTGGGAATTAAATTCACATAACTTTCCGCAATACCTTCACCATTTTCTGGTAACCACATCACAGCCCAATCAACTGCTTCGGTATTTCCTTGAAATGATCCAACGAAGGGTTTTTCAGGTAAATGTTCATCATTAGCCAATGCTTCCATTAAATAATCTTCTAATCCTGCTTCATAACACCATTCAATAGTTTCATTGCTAGATTGATCGGTAAAAATGACATGTAAACCAGGACATAAAACAGCTTTAGCACGTAATAATTGTTTTAATCGGGAAACAGAAAATTTAGGCGTGTCGAAATATTTTGGATTGGGCCAGAAACGAATAGTAGTACCTGTTTCGCGTTTAGCGACAGTGCCAATGATCTTCATTTTCGAAGCTCTATCACCATTGTTAAAGCTCATATGATGAACTTCGCCATTACGTTTCACTTGTACTTCTAATCTTTCAGATAATGCATTGACTACCGATACACCAACACCATGCAAGCCGCCAGAAAAGGAATAATTGCGATCGGAAAATTTTCCACCGGCGTGTAAACGCGTGAGAATTAATTCAACGCCAGTAATTTTTTCTTCTGGGTGAATATCAACCGGCATACCGCGGCCGTTATCTATAACTTCTAATGAACCATCACTGCATAAAGTGACTTCTATACGATTAGCAAAACCTGCCAACGCTTCGTCGACACTATTGTCGATCACTTCTTGGGCTAAATGATTGGGCCGTGTGGTATCAGTATACATACCCGGTCTTTTGCGGACAGGATCTAATCCGCTTAATACTTCAATGGCTTCTGCATTATAAGTAGATGATTTTGCATTCATTGTGTTATTGGCTCGGTTGATTAAAAAAATGAATATTATACTCAATTTTTTTTAAAATGCAGGTGGTGGGGATGGAATATTGAATAAATAATTTTCTAAAACCATTGAATGGTTTCAAGATAGTGAACACTGAGGATGGTCTTCTTTTTAACTATAACCTTGATTAGTGCTCATTTTATTATTTACAGCAGCTTTGCTTATTTTGACAATTATTCTATGTGATAATAAGAATTCAATAATGGTGAGATTCAAATTTTAAATAATTTACAGGAGAACAAAATGGTTCCTGATATAATTCCTCATAAAATACTTTATCCTTTATTAGAAACTGGCCAATATATATGGGGCGATAAACCGCAAAATCCTGATTATGAATGCTACAATTATTCAATTACGCCTGATCAATCAATTGAGATAAGGTTAACAACCGCAGAGTTGGACTATTTTAGTGGCGATCAAGAAGAAAAGGTAAAAGCTAAAACTACCAAATTAAATCACATGCAACGTGTAATAATCCAAGATTTGGAATATTGGCATTTAAATCCAAACTCACCTGAACCAGATTATTTCGTCACCCCTACAAATATAATTACCATTACAGCTAAGGGAATTGGATATTTACATCAGCTTAGTACTAGTAATATTCAAGATAAAGAAACAACAAAATTGAGTAAAGCATTAGAACTTCCTGGAAAGATAATGGATTTATTATTCGGAACAATAGAAAACATAAGAAAAATTATTAAAGACGTTTTGGAAGATAAAGATAAGCATTTAATTTATGAAGGAAACAATACAGGCGCCAACTCAAGAATATCTGTACGTTTTGGCTATAATGCTATTGCGCAATTGCTGATCACTTCATTGCAGCTAGCGATTAATTCAATTCTTCGTCCCAAACAATTTGACAATCCACCTGCGAAATATATAGTCGCAAATATTATTATTGACTTAAATAACGCAGAATCTGATGACATGCATATAGATGATGCAAATGAATTTATCCCATCAAATACTATAGTGCCAGCATTCATGAAAAAAGTTCTAGAGATTTTCAATGAACGCGCTATGATGGAAAATGTGGATTATTATCTCACTCATAATCGCTTGCAGATTTTGTTGACATCTTATGGTATTCGTAAGTTATCTGATATGGTAATTAACCAAGACGCATTTTGTATGAAGAGGCGTTCACAAAAAGCAGATTCTAATAACATCTCTTTTACTAAAACCGTTTTTTATATATTACTCGATAATAATAAAATTATGAAATTACATAGTATAAATAGCGCCTATTCTGTAGTCGATTATTTAGTGAAACAATGCAAAAATATACAAAATAAAAATGCATCATATCATTTGGGTTTTTCAGAAAGTCTTGTCAATGCAACACCAACCATTTTTCTTGGACGTAATGGCTACGCAAAACTGGTTGACAGTCTTGTCGCTAATACCCCTGAAGTCATAGAGCTGACTAATTTGCTTAAAAAAATTCAAAGTTATGATGATAAAATGATTTATTTCCGAGTTGATGGTGAAATAATGAAACTTGTCAGAGCATCAGAAGATTTAGACGTATTAAATAAGCTTTTCTCAATCATCATTGATAATCATGTTGCAATTGATATACATTCCAGTGTATTTGGTAATTTTCTTTTTTGGAAAGGATATACAGCTTCATTTAGTATGCTTCTTGGCAAAATTCGAAATTACGCTTTAGAAATCTTTAAAAAGGAATGTCAAAAAATGAGTATTGAAGATGCAGTTCTATTTGGTAACAAATGTGTTAGCTTACCCTTATTTAACTCGCATCGAAAAAATAATATTTTCGCATGGATATTTTTAAAACCAGATGTGGTTTATGAAATTGAGCGAATTATTCAAGATAAAGAAATAAATAATAGTAGACCCAGTTCAATACACTAGGTATACAATATTTGATTCATTGAAAAATTATTTTAATACGCTTCAATGTATAAATTAATATGATGTTTTTAATTCATGCGATATTAATAGAAATAGTTACGATGGAATTATCAGAGGAATGACTTGACGATTATGTTTTCTATAGACTTGAAAATCATTATCTAATGTTAAGATTTGAGCATTCTCATTCAGTTCAGCCATGCGTACTAAACAAGCATCTGCAAATGAAGTAGGTAAATCTGAATAGCGCTCTAAAATTTTATGAACATGTTTCATTTCTTCCTTTAGTTGAAATTTTATTTCAATCAGTTTGCGGTCAATCAGTTCGAATAATGTATTGTGCCCACCATTCACTTTTTTTAATAAAAAACATGTTTCGGTTAACACCGCTTCACATGTAAGCAAAGGCGGTACAATATGGGAGAGTTGATTTTTTGACCATGAATGATATTTATCATTATGATTAATGAAGGCAACTAATGGTCCTGTATCAACAATTATTTTTTTTTTCATTTACCAAAATCCTCGAAATGTTTCGGATTAGTAGATAAATCAGTAGGTCCATTGAGGCAGCCGCATATATCTTCCGCAAGGTCTAAGAAAGATACCGGGCTTTTTTTACCTTTTTTATTAGCCAAGTAATCTTCTATTAAACTACGAAGAAGTTCTGATTTACTGATACCGATTTTATGCGTGGCTATGTCTAGCTTTTTTGCCATTGCGTCTGATAGTTTTAATGATATTGTTTGCATATGATTCACCGTTGGGTAATACCTATATGTCATAATGATAATACAAAAGGGGCTAATTTTCAAATCGAATGTCGCTATTTGGGGTATTATTATTTAAAGAGATATTATAATATGTTCTTTTTTTCATTGAGTTATTAAGAGGATGGCAAATGATTACGTTACACACAAATTTTGGCGATATCGAAATTGAATTAGATCATGAAAATACACCAATCACGGCAAAGAATTTTTTGCAATACGCAAAAGATGGTTTTTATGACGGCATTATTTTTCATCGTGTCATCGATAAATTTATGATTCAAGGCGGTGGATTTTTACCAGGCATGACGCAAAAAGAAACAAAGAATACCATTGAAAATGAAGCAGACAAAGGTCAAAAAAATGCCCGTGGCACAATTGCCATGGCGCGTACTTCTGATCCGCATTCTGCATCAGCGCAATTTTTTATTAATGTCGTAGATAATAATTTTCTTAATTTCACTAGTAAATCACCAAATGGATGGGGCTACTGTGTATTTGGTAAAGTAGTTTCTGGCATGGATGTAGTCGATAAAATAAAAGCTGTTCCCACCACCTCTCGCATGGGACATCAAGATGTACCTGTTGACGATGTGATTATTGAAAAAGTCACCGTTAAAGAAGAATAATTTTCAATTAGAATTAAACGTATTTTGTATGTAGTGATTATATATTAATTGCTAATATGACATACATAACAACGCACGTTTAATTCTAAATTGCTTTCATGATTTTATCATTCTTTTCTCATAGCTTATCAATTTAATATTCATACCGTTCTTTTTTATTTTTTGACAATTGTATTGCAATCATAATCATTAAACCTAGAAATAGCATTTGCCACTAATCGGTATGTTTTTAATCTATAATTAAGGTAATAATTTTATTGGTGTATCCTTAATTTAGCGTTGAATTTTGTATTTAAATAAATGCTAGTTTGTTCAATTTAGGATAAATCCCAACATCGAAAAAATATCGAGGTAAGATATCATGCCAAAAGTAGTGTTTTTTAATGATGTTCATAGTGATGGTAAAGGTGATCCTGTAACTATTTATCCTCTCAATGCCAACGGTGTAAGAACAATTCAGGTGTTTTCAGGATTTCGTTTAAGTGACGCTGGTTTTAATGCTGTTTTTGAAGCTGCCTCTTTTATTGCAGGCGTTTCGGGAGATAATACTTTTGAACGAACAATTTCCAATAAATTACTGCCTTTTTATTGGTCATCCAATCCAGATTTGAAGAAGGCGACATCAGTTTCGCTTTCTCACATTGTCAAAGAACGCTTGAAATCTATGGATATTCCTGTAGAAGTTAAACGTGATTTAGAGACTTATTTTAGCTACGAAAAATTTTCAGATTTCGTTAATTTTTTTAGATGGAAAGAAGATGAATTAGCCGCATTAAGTCAGTTTCCAGATATTGATTTAATTGCAATGTCTCAAGCGTGGAAACAAATTGCACAATATCTTATTGAGCACCATAATTTTTATGACAAATTATTGACTATTTTTAGTGAAGGTTTAGATCCTTCTTTATTTTTAAGCAGCGCTCCAGTTGTTCCTGCGGCTGCTTCATCAACAGGTAGTTATGCATATTCACAAATTAGTCAGTGGCATGACAAACCACAAGAAGATATAGCACCAACGAGTGAACCTATACCTTTCTCTGAAAAAATATTCAATCCAACAAATAAACAATAATAGTGCGTATCAAACTGAAATTGCACAATTTAATTTTTATATCGAATAAATACGCATCAATCATAAACATTAGTATAACCAGTTTATGATTGATGATTTTGATTTATTAACTATCTCTTAGGTCTAACAGGTAATTGTACATCGAGAACAGGATCACCACCATTTTTTGCATTGCTTTTTTCTACATTATAACCACGTTGCTTTAATTCATCTGCCATGGCGTTCACTTGATTGGAGTAATAAATAGGGCGTAGACAGCTTCTAAATCCGTGAATTCGTTCGCCATAATTTTTATAACTTGTTCCCCAGGCTCTTAATCCTTGTTCTAATTTTTTACTTTTTACAATCTCTTCAACATCATTTTGGAATTTTGTGTCTGCTTCATCATCTGTTTCAACATCATCTTTGTACAATAATTGTGCATTAGTCGGTATATTTTCTATGAGAGAGGCATTTTTGAAATTGATATATTTATCACAAGTAGCGGCGACATTGTCTTTTAAAAACGCTGGCACATCAGCTAAATTTTGTGGCAATCCCTTCTCGCTAGAAAAGATCATATATTGACCATTGTCATCGTTGTGAAAATAAATATCCGAACATTGTTCAATAAAAGATGGCACAAATACGCGTGGTTTGATATTTGGATTGGTATGATTGATTTTGATAAGAATTGGCATGTTTTATTGCTCCGAAATGTTAAATATAATGCTATGTTTTTAATGAATTAGTTATGTAATTGATTATTATATTATTTATACATATTTACAGCAATCTAGCGCATGATTCTTAATTAATCTCCATTGACAATGGAGATTTTATTGAATATTATTCCATCAACAATGGCTATAAATGGTATAAGATATGAACCCTGCCGTATTAAAGCGCCTAATTCGAGATCAGCGAGATGAAGAAAGGCCAATTCACTATGTCGATCGAACTGCTCAAAGTAAGTTGGATGTATTTTCCAAAAATAAAGAAATTATAGTTGTGACTGGAGTGCGTCGCTGTGGAAAATCAGTATTAGTACAGCATGCGCGTAATCAGAATGCAGAGAAAGATTATTATTTCAATTTTGAAGATGAACGGTTAGTGACATTTACAGTTGATGATTTTCAGTTATTACAAGAAACATTTGTTGAATTATTCGGTATTCAAAAAACTTATTACTTTGATGAAATACAAAATATAGAAGGTTGGGAGCTTTTTATACGGCGATTATATAATAATGGTAATAAGGTTTATATCACGGGTTCAAATGCAACATTATTTAGCGATGAATTAGGGACGCGATTAACAGGGCGATATATTTCTCTCACTATGTATCCTTTTTCGTTTTATGAATATGCAAAATCTGAACAGTCAAATCTAATTGACCAGGAAATTTTATCTACCACACAGATAGGATTAGTAAAAAAATTATTCAACGAATATTGTGAATTAGGTGGCTTTCCTGAATACATCAATAATCAACAAATTGATTATTTACATTCTCTCTATGAAGGTATTATTTACAGAGATATTGTTGCACGATATAAAATTACTAATGTCAAATCTATTAAAGAACTTGTGTATTATTTAGCAACAAATTGTAGTAAAGAAATTACATACACCTCATTAAAAAATTTGTTAGGTCTAGGCAGTGCGACTACTGTTTCAGATTATTGTAGTTATCTAGAAAATAGTTATTTGTGTTTTTTTGTTAATCGTTACAATGAATCAGTAAAAACGCAAATGCGTTCCCCAAAGAAAGTGTATTTTATTGATCATGCTCTCGCTAAGACAGTCGGGTTTCACTTTAGTGAAGACAGCGGAAGAATGTTGGAAAATATTGTATTTATCGAATTAAAACGTCGTGGCTATGATGTTTATTACCATAAAGAAGATAAAGAATGTGATTTTGTCGTTAGACAAAATGGTAAAATTGTTAATGCAATTCAGGTTTGTCAGTCTTTAGATAGTGACAAAACACGTCAACGTGAAATCGATGGCTTGCTAGAGGCGCAAAAACGATTTTCTCTTAAAAAGGGTTATATATTAACTGACAGAGAAGATGAAATAACAACAATAAAACAAAATGATATTGATTATACAATTATTATTCTTCCACTTTGGAAATGGTTGGTAGTGTAGAATATTTATGTTCTATTTCGAACACGCTAATTGAATTGCTAAAATATCTTGATTAAGCCTCATTTTTAAGAATAATTAATCACTTTTACTCAGCGCACGTTTAATTCTAAATGGCTTCCAAGATTTAATCATTTTTTGTAGCTTATCATTTTAATGATAGTTATACAGGCGCATTTTTTCATATTATGACAATTGAAATTCAAATATTGTTTTAATGCTTAGAATTATTCGAGTTAAGTGGGCAAGTAATTACATTATTAGCGCTCTGACATGCTTGTCCATTTGAAGTCGGTCCCCAATTTCCATTTTCTCCATTTGACGCTGGTGTATAGGCGGTAGAATTAAGATATATCTGTTCAGGTTTTATGCCACCTACTGTTGAATAATAACAAGTGAGAGTAGAAGTTGCGCTTACATAAATGGCTTGAATAAAATAGATTGGAATTGTTTTGGGCTCTGCTTGTCCATGTTGTGTTCCGCTCCAACCCCCTGGAGCACTACATAGCGCTGCACTGAATAGTTGAAAATACGGGGCAGTAAGCAATTGATGCAAATAACTGGGGTGAAATGGAAAGTAAAATAAGACTAAACAACGCTGATTTTAAAGATTTAAAGTTTATCATAACAAAAATCTCCTAATGAGCTAAGAAAATATTATATAGTATAGTATCATTCTTTATTGGTTCAATATTGTTGGACTGTAATAATTATAATCTGTGTGAATTGATATGAATGATTAATAATCAATTAATTTATTTTTTAGACGCAAAATTAATCACTTCTACACGCTCACGAATGATTAATCGATGAGGCGCCATTGTTTTTAATTGCGGTAAAATCGATTCGATTTTTTCAGCGGTATCAATAAATTCTATGACTAACGGTAATTTGCTGCCAACATCAACTAACCCTGTGGTTTCTACCGCGCCTTTATTGGTAAATCCTGCGACAGCATGGAATACAGTGCTACCTGCTAAACCATGATCATGCAACATTTGCAGTATTTCTATGTGTAATGGTTGATGATGCCATTTATCACTTTCATTGATGTAAACAGTAATTCTAAACATTTCGTGGTTCATGTTAAATCGCTCTCGCAAGTGCTATGCCCGCTACCGTAGCAAGCAAACAAAAAATGTTATTACCTAAAAAATTTAAAGTGGCTAAGCCATAATCGCTTTGTTCGAATAACGTAATGGTTTCATAACTAAAACTAGAAAAAGTGGTATAGGCACCACAAAAGCCAATGACAATAAATAATTTCCAGCGTGGATCAATAAATACACGTTGAGTAGACCAAGCCAGAAAAAATCCAACGATAAAACTACCAGTGATATTAACGATAAATGTGCCATAGGGAATCGATGAAGATAGATATACAAGAGATGTGCGCGACACAAGATAACGCATATTTGCGCCCAGAATAGCACCTAATGAAATCCAAATAATATCGTTCAATTCATTACTTCCAAAAATGTTATTTCAATTTAAATAGTCTACCAAAAAAATAACGATTGATTAAATATTTCTGCACGATTGTAGAACTGTAACAATTTTTGTTTAAATTGTTCTGCACGGTTCGGTAACCCATGCTTTAAATAATCAATTGTCTGATCATAAATAGCGGTTTTAAATGTCTGACTCGCTTCATTATTCATCGCTAAATTATCAGCGCTGATATTAAATCGAATTCCAGCAGCAACAGAAAAAATCCATTCCAATGCCTGCGGTTTTGCTTCAGATTGTTCAAATAATTGTTGATCATCTATCGAACCACGATTTGGATTATACCAATAACCATAATCACGTAATTGACGACGTTGTTGACCTGCGATACACCAGTGCGCAATTTCATGCAAAGCACTGGAATAATAATCGTGTGTAAAAATAATTTGGTTGGCAGAATGTATTTCATCTTGCGGTAAATAAAGTGGTTCATCACCACCTGCTATTAATACGGTATTTTCTGTTAATTCAAATAAATCATTAAATAGTTTAATTAAATCTTTATAATCATGTTGTATCATTTTTAATAATTACTCAGTTAATGGGTTTTACCTATAAATCAATATTGATCAACACAAATTATAAATTAAAACGATAAATTTTAATATTTATAAATCCTCGTATTACGCATCAATGGCGATTGGCTGGTTTTAAAATATTGAACTAAACTTATGGATGAAAGACCAGTTGTTCATAAAGAAAAAGAGTAATTACTGTGTTCAAGGATGTGTTAAAAATTAATCTTGCATCACAAAACCACAAATTACAAATTAAAGTATTATTGTTGGTGTTAATGATTTCTCTAGAAGGTTGTAGTGGTGCAGTACTATTTAATCCCGCAGGTCATGTAGCGGCAAATGAAAAAACGCTGATTATTACTGCTGCATTAGTCATGTTATTAGTCGTACTTCCTGCTATTTTCATGACCATCTTATTCGCTTGGCGATTTCGCGCATCAAATAAAGATGCGCTATATGATCCCGAGTTTCACAGCTCACTCATAGTAGAAGCGGTTATCTGGATAGTCCCCAGTATTATTGTGCTCAGTTTATCAGTGCTAGTGTGGTTTTACTCTATCGCACTCGATCCCTATCACCCTATAAAGCCGTCTGTAAAACCATTGGTCATTGATGTGGTTTCAATGGATTGGAAATGGCTATTTATCTATCCGGAGCAACAAATTGCTACGGTTAATCAAGTGGAATTCCCGGCCAATGTCCCCGTTCATTTTTACCTGACTTCTGATTCAGTGATGAATTCATTTTTTATACCCCAATTGGGCAGCCAAATAATGACAATGGGTGGCATGCAGACGCAACTTTATCTCATCGCCGATAAACCAGGGACTTATGATGGCTTATCTGCCAACTTCAGCGGCGAAGGGTTTACAGGAATGACATTTAAAGCCACCGCCAGCTCTGAACAACAATTCGAAGATTGGATTGCGAGCGTTAAAAAAAGCCCTAAAACGCTGGATCAAAATAGCTATCACCAATTATCCAATCCTAGCGCATATCAGCCAGTTGAATATTACGCAACAGTCCAACCTGATTTATTAACAAAAATTATTCAAATGACGGGACAACAAACACCCCTCACACCATATCAGGGGCAGGAGTAATTATGTTATTAGGGAAATTAAGTCTTGCAGACATACCTTTCCATAGTTGGATTATTATGGGCGCGTTTGGTGGCATGATTTTTGGTTTTATATTTCTGCTGGCGTTAATTACCTATTTGGGCAAATGGCGCTACTTGTGGGATGAATGGTTTACATCAGTTGACCACAAAAAAATTGGCATCATGTATATCATTGTCGCACTAGTGATGGGGGTACGTGGCTTCATAGATGGTCTCATGATGCGTACGCAATTAGTATTATCTTATGGATCGGCGCATGGCTATTTAGACCCCAATCATTTTAATCAGATATTTACTGGGCATGGTGTCATCATGATTTTTCTGATGGCGATGCCATTCCTCATTGGTTTAATTAATATCGCAGTACCGCTGCAACTGGGAACGCGTGATGTCGCATTTCCAGTGATGAATTCAATCAGCCTATGGTTAGTGATTGCAGCAGCCATTCTCATGAATATTTCCTTAGGTATAGGTGAATTTGCCAAAACAGGTTGGAATGCTTATCCACCTTTATCTGAGCTGAAATATAGCCCTGATGTGGGCGTTGATTATTATATATGGGTACTCCAAATTGCGGGTATCAGTTCACTCATGACGGGTATCAATTTTCTGGTGACCATCATCAAGCTGCGTGCACCCGGTATGACTCTTATGAAAATGCCGCTGTTTTGTTGGACAACCTTCGGCACTACGATATTGATAGTCGGTGCATTCCCAATTCTCACTGTTGCCTTAGCGTTATTGACCTTGGATCGCTATTTAGGGATGCATTTTTTCACTAATACCGCGGGCGGTAACATGATGTTATATGTCAACTGGTTTTGGGCGTGGGGACATCCGGAAGTTTATATTTTAATCCTGCCTGCATTTGGCATTTATTCAGAAGTGGTGGCGAGCTTCTCCAGTAAGGGGTTATTTGGTTATACGTCAATGGTTTTTTCCATTATGGCAATCACCATCCTTTCCTATCTAGTTTGGGTGCACCATTTTTTTATCATGGGCAACGGACCTATAGTCAATGCTATCTTCGGGATCATGACCATGTTGATCGCGATTCCAACTGGCGTAAAGATATTCAATTGGTTATTCACTATTTACCGGGGCAGGGTAAGATTTAATACGCCTATGCTATGGGCGCTAGGATTTTTAATTACCTTTGTCATTGGTGGCATGTCAGGCGTGATGCTAGCAATTGCGCCAGCAGATTACGTCTTACATAACAGCGAATTTTTGGTCGCACATTTCCATAACGTAATCATTTCCGGCACCGTTTTTGGCGCCATGGCAGGTTATATTTATTGGTTCCCTAAAGCCTTTGGTTTCAAACTGAATGAAAAGTTGGGTGTTGCTGCATTTGGGTTTTTCCTCAGTGGTTTTATTGTCACTTTTGCACCACTTTATATGCTTGGTTTTATGGGCATGACACGACGAATTCTGCATTACGATAATCCAACATGGCAAATACCCATGTGGATTTCTGAGTTTGGCATCCTATTGTTCCTCATCGCTTTCGCCTTTTTCGTATTGCAATTAATTGTGAGTTATTTACAACGAAAACAAAATAGGGATTTAACGGGTGATCCCTGGCATGGCAGAACAATGGAATGGTCAATTGCTTCACCACCACCTCATTATAATTATGCAGTGATACCAACCATCACACATCGTGATGAATTTTGGGAAAGAAAACAGCAAAACACGGTTGTTCCAAAACAGACAAATTATCACAACATTCTCATGCCAAAAAATACGCCGCTGGGCTTCATCATCGGTATGTGTAGCTTGGCGTTTGGTTTTGGCATGGTGTGGCATATTTGGTGGATGGTGATATTGAGCTTTATTGCTGTAATAGCAACGTTAATTAAACGGACATCGGAGGATGATCTTTATTACTACATTCCCGCCGATGAAATTGAAGAACACGAAAAACAACATACACAGGAATTAGAAAAATGATTTTGAATAATAAAGTTAATCACACACTTTCCTACGCTGATGATCCTCATTTGCGCGAAGTTGCTGCGCATAAAATTTATGGATTTTGGATTTATTTAATGAGTGATTGCGTTTTGTTCGCCACTTTATTTACTACTTATGCAGTATTGAGCCCAAGCTATTTAGGTATGCAACCATCGCATAATATATTCGATTTGCATCCTGTGTTAATTGAAACATTTTGTCTATTAACAAGTACTTTTACATTTGGGCTTGCAATTCATGTGATGGGTCAAGATAAAAAAGGATTATTAATTTTTTGGCTTATTGTGACGTTTTTATTAGGCTCTTCATTTGTCACTATCGAAATCCATGAATTTTATCATTTGATTTTAATGGGCAGTGGCCCCACACAAAGTGGTTATTTATCAGCATTTTTTAGTTTGGTGGGTACACATGGATTACATGTCAGTGTGGGGTTGTTGTGGATTCTCGTGATGATTAATCAAATTCTACGAAAAGGATTAACACTTTCTACGCAAACACGTTTGATATTGTTGAGTTTGTTTTGGCATTTCTTGGATATTATTTGGATTTGTATTTTTACATTTGTTTATTTAATGGGGTCGTTATAAATGATGAATAAAGGCATTAGTAGTTTTGGTGAAGGTAAACTGAGAACTTATTTTATTGGATTTGGTTTATCAATAATATTAACTGTTATTCCATTTGCATTAGTGATGAATAATGTAATTACGCGATCGGGAATAATTAAAACAATTGTTGCCTTCGCCATTGTGCAAGTGATTGTGCACATAATTTGCTTTCTGAAATTAAGACCTACCGCTGATCAAACTTGGAATTGGTTAGCATTTACTTACACATTAATTTTATTAGGTGCATTAGTAGTTGGATCTGCTTGGATTATTTATCATTTGAATTTAAATATGGTTATGCCTTAAACAGATAACCACGTCTGTTGCACTTTCGCAAAATTTAATTCTAACCACTGAATCGCAATGATGCTAATCGCATTATTTATCTGTCCATTAACAACTGCTTGATAAGCAGTAGCGCGCGGTGTGACATGGACTTTAATATCTTCACCTTCTTCCGCTTTACCAAAAATACCGCCGACATGTGTTGCGTCAACACGACCACAATATAAAAAGATTTTTTCAGAGGAAATACTGGGGCTGACCCAATATTCAGTAATAGGTAATAAATCTAAAATAGTGCAATTTGCTTCTTCTATCGCTTCACGTTTTGCAACTTGTTCAGGTAATTCACCCGGTTCTACCAATCCTGCCACAGTGCCAATTAACCAAGGCGTTGCATCAGAAGTAATAGCACCAGCACGGAATTCTTCAATTAATACTACTTCGTCACGTTGTGGGTCATATAAAATTACACCAACCGCACGACGATTAATTAATACTTCACGCGTTAATGTTTTGCTCCATTCGCCTGAATATAATTGATGCCGTAAGGAATATTTAACGAGTTGAATATGGCCTTGATAGATGGGATGTTGGTCGAGAATTTCTAAATTAGAATGATTGCGATTATTCGCACGTGAGAGTGCCATAATATTTGTTAAATACCTCCTTGTAAAAATTTTCAAGGGAAGTATTAAAGCATATTTATGGCATTAATGCACGTAATTGCGCAAATTACATATAAATTGAAAAAAAAGCTGCTATCCATGCAAGAACTAATAACATCCAAAACCACAATGTACCTTGTATCGCAAAATAATGTTGTGAATCGAAATGTAATAATCCTGATCGAATTGTGACAACACATAAAATGATTAATGCGACTATAACGTGCAATAAATGAATTAATATTAAAGTTAATACGGTGCTACCATATATGCCTGTTGTAAATGTGATGAGATAGTGTGTAATGGCGAGATGATATTCAACAATTTGAAAAATTGTGAATAAAATTCCCAAAGCAATGGTTGTAATTAAACCCGTCATTAATAAGGCATGTTTATTTTTTTTCACACCAATATAAGCTAATAAAAATGTTACAGCACTGCTGATCATTAATAATAAATTTAATTGCGGAATACCCGTCAGTAATAATCCTTGTTGTGGTCCAGGAAATAAAGAAGGATCAGGATTATTAATTAATGGCCATGCTTTTTCAAAATTTGGCCATAATAATAAATGGGTAATGCCCGTATCTAATACGGTTGCTGATCCACTGTAACTAAGCCATGACAAAGTGAAAAAGCGGAAATACCATAATCCAATAATAAATGCTAAAAATATGGCTGCATCGGTAACAATAAACCAAAACATTCCCCAGCGAAATGTGCGTAACATTTGTTGATCATATAATCCGGAGCGGCTTTCTTTAATGACATCGTACATCCAGCCCATAAACATATAAATTAATACCGTGACGCCTGCAATAAATAATATGGGGCCTGATATTCCTCCATTAAATATATTAATTGATCCTAAACCCAATAAAAATAAACCAATTGCACCAACGATATGCCAATGACTATGTGATGGAATATAATATGAACCGTGATGATTTTCTGACATAAATAAACCTTAAAATAAAATACTTAAAAATTAATTTTCCCTGGTGTTTCACCGTTATTAAATTTGAGATTTGCAGTATCAAATAATGTATAAGAAATTGTTATGGTATGAATATTGTTAGGCAAAGCCGGATCAATATGAAATAACACTGGCATATCTCGCGCTTCACCATTATTAAATGTTTGCCGTTTAAAACAAAAACATTCTGTTTTTCTCAAATATTTAGCAGCAATGCCTGGTGTTACACTGGGAATTGCTTGCACAGTCATAATATGTCCCGAATTATTTTGTGCATAAAATGCCACTTCTTTATTTTCACCCGGATAGACAGAGACTTGAGTTATTAAAGGTACAAATGTCCATGGTAAATTTGCATTATTAGTTGCTAAAAATTGCACATCAATTTTACGCGTGACATCAATAGTTCCTGTATTTAATTGACTATAACCGCCTGTTTTGCCATTTAATCCTGTTACTTCACATAATACGTTATATAAAGGTACCATCGCGAAACCAAAATCGAACATGATGATGGTCAATAAAATTAAATATTTTACGGTGATTTTATTTTTGGAATTAATTTTGTCATCTATTAACTTCGTCATAATGTATACCTTTTTCCTTCTCCCGCAAGCGGGAGAAGGAATAATATAATTTAAGGAATAATAAATGTTTAATGTTCTTCATCAATAAATTTCGGTGGTATTTCGAATGTATGGTGAGGTGCTGGCGATGGCACAGTCCATTCAAATCCTTTCGCACCTTCCCACACTTGTGCTGTTGCTGGTGGCCCACCTTTAATCGTTTTAATAATGACGTAAATAAATATTAATTGCGCAAATCCAAAAATAAATGCACCAATACTGGCAATCATATTAAAATTGGCAAATTGTAATGCGTAATCAGGTACTCTTCTTGGCATTCCTGCTAAACCTAAAAAATGCATAGGGAAAAATGTGACATTGACAGAAATAGCTGTTAACCAAAAATGCCATTTTCCCAATGTTTCGTCATACATATGACCAGTCCATTTAGGTAACCAATAATATGTGCCAGAAATCAAAGCAAAAATTGCACCCGGCACTAATACATAATGAAAATGCGCAACCACAAAATAACTATTTTGATATTGATAATCCGCAGGTACCATCGATAACATCACGCCGGAAAATCCACCGATAGTAAATAAAAAGACAAATGCAACGGCGAATAACATCGGCGTTTCAAATGTCAGTGATCCTTTATACATTGTTGCAACCCAATTAAATATTTTAACACCCGTGGGTACAGCAATAATCATGGTGGCATACATAGTCCATATTTCTGCAGCAAATGGTACACCGGTGGTAAACATATGATGCATCCAAACAATAAATGATAAAAATGCAATAGCAGCAACGGCATAAACCATAAATTTATAACCAAATAATTTTTTTCTACTAAATGTTGGAATGACAGAAGAAATAATACCGAAAGCCGGTAAAATAATAATATAAACTTCAGGATGACCAAAAAACCAAAATAAATGTTGAAATAATAAAGGATCACCACCACCCGCCGCAGTGAAAAAACTGGTACCAAAATGACGATCAAATAACATCATGGTAACTGCACAAGCTAATACAGGCATAACGGCAATTAATAAAAATGCTGTAATTAACCAAGTCCAACAAAACATTGGCATTTTCATTAAAGTCATGCCAGGTGCACGCATATTTAAAATCGTTGCAATAATATTTATCGAACCCATTATCGAAGAAATACCCAATAAATGAATCGCAAAAATCATATAATCAGTACTTGCTGGCCCATAGGTGGTTGATAAAGGTGCATAAAAAGACCAACCAAAATCAGGTGCTGGACCACTTAAAAATAAGGTACTTAATAAAATAATCAATGCTAAAGGTTGAATCCAAAAACTTAAATTATTCATGCGTGGCATCGCCATATCGGGTGCACCAATCATTAATGGAATCATCCAATTTGCCATACCGGTAAATGCTGGCATCACTGCAACAAAAATCATGACTAAACCATGTAATGTTGTCATTTGATTAAATAATTCGGGAGAAACAATTCGTGCACCGGGACGAAATAATTCAGCACGAATGACCATCGCAAAAAATCCACCTACCATAAAATTTAATAGCCCAAGCCATAAATATAATGTGCCAATATCTTTATGATTGGTGCTAAATAACCAACGTTTTATAAATGCGATTAATTTATTTTCTGTTGATGTGGGAATATGGTCTGCAACATCACTGATATATAAAATCTCCTTATATTTTTTTCCTTCTCCCGCTTGCGGGAGAAGGTGCCGAAGGCGGATGAGGGTGTGTTTAACAAATTGTGCACACTTTTTAACACCCCCTCATTCGCCTTCTGCACCTTCTCTATTTCAAGGAGAAGAAGGTATCTTCCTTGCCTCTCTAATTAATTTAGGCTGCACAACATCCCCCGTATTATTTCCCCATGAATTTCTTTTATAAGTAATAATTGCAGCAATTTCTTCGTCATTTAATTGTTGACCAAATGCTGCCATGGCAGTACCTGATTTGCCGTTCATCACAATATTAATATGATTAGCCAAAGGACCTGTTGCAATTTTGCTGCCTTTTAAAGCAGGAAACATGGGCGGCATTCCTGTGCCATCGGGTTTATGACAAGGTGCAATGAGGTGTCGTAATCAGTTTGTCATTCTTTCATTAATTCATCTTTAGTAAATATTTTTTCAGGTGTTGCAATGATAGCTGTCGCTTTTGCCGTTTGTTGTTGTTTGACCCAAGCTTGGAAATCTTGTTCTGAAACTGCATTTATGACGATGGGCATAAATGCATGATTAGCACCGCATAATGCAGCACATTGGCCACGATAGGTTCCCGGTGTATCAATACGTGTCCACGCTTCGCGAATAAATCCAGGAATTGCATCTTTTTTAAATCCTAAAGCAGGCACCCACCATGAATGAATGACATCATTTGATGTGACTAAAAAGCGAATTTTTTCATGAATAGGTAACACTAATGGATGATCAACTTCTAATAAATACCATTGATCTTTTGGTGCTTGATTTTGTAATTGATCATTAGGCGTCGATAAATTACTGTAAAAACTAATGCCTTGATCCAAATAGTCATAACGCCATTTCCATTGATAACCTGTAATTTTAATCGTTACATCTGCTTTAGAATTATCATCTAATGCCATTAAAATTTTTGTCGCGGGCACTGACATAATAATTAAAATAATTAAAGGAATAATTGACCAAGTGATTTCTAACCAAGGATTTTCATGAAAATCTGCTGCTTTATGACCAAGGGATTTACGGTGAAAATGATGGTGTAAATCATAATACAAAAAACAATTATGCCAATGGCGACGCAAATCCAAAATACTGTCATGTGTAACGCATAAATTTTATGACTAATATCTGTGACACCGAACGGCATATTGTATTGAATTGCATAGCAAGTTTTATTCAATACCAAAAATAACAAACACAATAGCCAGCGCATATATTTTTTTATAAATGATATTAATAACATTGAAAAATGCTCCTTGTTCCTTCTATTAATACCGCTCCTGCTAAATGTTATTCCCGCTGGAAAATAAATGAGCGCACATGGTTAATTAATACGCGGGAATCCATTGCAAAATAATTAATTGAAATACTTAAAAAGTATGTAATAGATTTCCGCTTGATATTTCAGTGTACTTTTCTAGTTCTTTCCGAACGGGAATGACAACTATTAATATTTTTGTTACTCCAAAGAATAATTAATTTACCAAAGTGAATAATTACTATTGGGATAAGTGATTCTCACTATGTATTTAACTGCAGCTTGAATATCTGCTTGTGAACAATTTAAACAAGTCCCTTTGGCGGGCATATTTTTGTAGCCATAAATGGCATGTTTAAATAACACATCCATATTTTGTTTCATGCGCGGATCCCAATCAGCTTGCACCCCGATTCTCGGTGCGCCAAGTAAACCTTTATCATGACAAACACTGCAAGATTGCGTATAGACAGTTTGGCCGATAGTTAGCGCAGTAGTAGCAGGCCGTGGGGCTGGCTTTTTAGTTGTTTGGCCAAGACTCGCTTTACTATTATCGACAAGATATTCAACCGCTGCTTTGATTTCATTATCCGAACAGTCCATGCAAGTGCCCTTAGGCGGCATTGAATTATAACCATTAATGGCATGTTCAAAGATGATATTCATTCCCTGTTTTATACGTGGTGCCCACGCGTCTGCATCACCTATTTTGGGCGCACCCGCTGCGCCAGAATCATGGCAAGCTGCACATTTAGTTTGGTAGATTTTTTTACCGGTATCTGCAGTTACTACACCACCTGTCATTGCAGTTTGTTGGGCAACACTTTTAACTGATTTGAGATAGACCGCTATTGCGAGTAAATCATCCTTGGACAAATATTTTAAGCTGTCGTTATTGACCTCAGCCATGGGTCCTTGTACTTGGCCTGCGCCTTTCAGCATTTGGCTATTTACGAACACATTTATTACATCATCGATTGAAGAGCCTGCTAAACCATTAGCGCTAATATCAGGAGCATAATAACCGCCGACAAACGCTCCTGTTAAAAAGTGTTTTTGTTTTAAACCACCTAACATATTTCTCGGTGTATGGCATTCAGTACAATGCCCTAATCCTTGCACTAAATACGCACCGCGATTCCACATGGCAGATTGCGTAGGGTCGAATTGATAAACCCCTTTATGTGATACAAAAAATAATAATTTCCAGCCCCATTGTAAAAAACGCACACTAAAAGGCCACAATACATCATTTTCAGGCAATGGTTTATGTACCGCTGGAATGCTCATTAAATAAGCATAAATGGCTGTTAAATCTTCATTGTTCACTTTGGTGAAACAATCATAAGGAAAGACAGGAAAATAATTTGATCCATCAGGTGCAATACCATCGTGCATGGCTTTAATAAACTGTGCTTGAGTCATACTGCCAATGCCGTTCACTCTATCAGAGGTTATGTTGGGCGTATAAAAAAACCCGAATGGTGTAGCGATATATAAACCGCCAGCAAATGGCGGCCCTTTTTCTCTGGTATTAGTATGACAAGCAATACAATCACCCGCTTTGGCTAAATAGGCACCTTTATCAATTAATTGTTTGGGATAACCGCTGTTATAATTAATTGTTGGATAAAGAGGATAACCGTTTGGACCATAATCTTGAGGACTGGCAAAACTGGATTGCGATGACGCTGCGAATAACAATGTGGTAATGCTTAAAATTTTAAACAATTGTTTCGCCAAATAATTTCCATTCATCACGAAATGCCATGCTCCCTGCTTGCAATTTACGTTATTTCAATAAATGAATAATAAGATTGGTTAGTGTAGCTGGTTTTAGTAGAAAAACAATGCGCCTTGTTTACCCACCTACATTAATAAACATTGAACTGTTATCATAAATAACTTTTTCGAACATAAAAATGATAAACTTAGCGCCCGTAGCTCAGTTGGATAGAGTATTGGTCTCCGAAGCCGAAGGTCGGTGGTTCGAATCCACTCGGGCGCGCCATAGACCAAGGTCTGTACCGGAGTCATAGGTAACAAATGGTGTTTAAAGTGCAATTTGATTAATAGAGGTAATAACCGTGGCAAAACAACGCATCAATCGATCTTTCGTCAGCGAACTCGATCAATTTATTCAAGAATTCGATCAAGCACGTCCCGAAAAATCCGCATCACAAATCGCAGATATCAAAAAAGCCGATCGCGTTTCTCAATTACGTGATAATGCAATTGCTCCCGCTGTTGTCGAACAAAAAATCTGGACAGAATTTTTCGATGAGGAGAAATCCCGTTGAAACCTTTTCTTAAATGGGCGGGTAATAAATATCAAATCATTGACAGAATAAAAACTATTTTACCAACAGGTCAGCGATTAATTGAACCTTTTGCAGGTTCCTGCGCAGTTTTTTTAAATACCGAATTTCCTTCGTATTTATTAAATGATAGTAACGCTGATTTAATTAATCTCTTTGAATTCTTAAAAAAAGATGGCCATTTTTTTATTAAATATACGCAATGTTATTTCCAACCTAAATACAATACAGAACAAGCTTTTTATGAATTGCGTGATCAATTTAATCAAACAAGTGATTTGCAATTAAAAGCCGCATTATTTGTTTATTTAAATAAACACGCTTATAACGGATTATGCCGTTATAATTCCCGCGGTGGATTTAATGTGCCGTACGGTCGTTATAAAAAGCCTTATTTCCCTGAAAAAGAAATGTTATTTTTTTGTGAAAAAGCGTCACAAGCCGAATTTTGTAATAAAGATTTTGCCGATATCATGTTATCTGCTAAACAAGGTGACGTGGTTTATTGTGATCCACCTTATGTCCCCTTAACAAACACAGCGAATTTTACCAGTTTTACATCGTCAGGATTTAATTTAGATCAACAAAAACAATTAGCTTCATTAGCTAGTGAGTTAGCCGCAAAAGGTATCCCCGTTATTATTTCTAATCACGCCACTGAATTTACAGACGAGCATTATTGCTCAGCTAAAATGATTACATTTGATGTGCAACGGTTTATTAGTTGTGATGGTAAAAATCGAGGCAAAGCAAAAGAAGTGTTGGCCATATTCGATTAATTCATTATTTCAGTTTTTATCCATCATGAATGTGAATAAATTAGCGTGAGCGAATAAATGATTCTAATCAATATGTAATGGAGATATATAATGCAATTGTCAGAACAATTACCAATTTTAATTTCTGATGATCATTATTGGCTAGAGAAAGTAAAAAATGAATTTTATTTTAGTACCGAAGAAGCTAAATATTTAAAAGAGCAAATGCGTGGTAACTATGAAGAAGTTTACAAATTTTGTGCAGCAGATACATTTGAACTATTTGATAATTTCATGGTCTATTCAGTTTTTCCTGATTATTCTAATGAAATTGAATCTATTGAAGCAGATATTAGAAAATTGAATCATGATAGACGTGTCAATTTGATGCGGCATCTAAATAGAGTTCAAAATGCTACTTTGAGGGTTTTACCTGATGCGCCGAATTTATTGACGCAAGCTGAACATGACTTATTACAGCGAATGACCGCAAGCGGTTTTGCATTTATTAATTACCATGGCCACATCAATCCGAGAAAATCTATTATGTTATCAATTCCTCCTGAAAGAGTGAGGTGTTTAAATGGAAGATTATGGTTTAATGAAAAGCACGTGCCCTATTTATTGGATATTGATAAGCAAAGTCTTTTAACAACGGATATTTTGAGTGAATTTTTTAGCACGATGTTTAGAAATCGTTTTCGATTAATAGCTATGTCTGAGGAATTTGAGCGTGCAAATAGAACTAGAACGCTGCAATCTATTATGAACGAAAACCCGGGTCAGAATGAATTGGATATCTTTAAAGAAATCCTTGAGGTTGATGAAGATCTGAGTGGTTTAACTTTGATTCAAATCAAAGGATTCATGATGCTAAAAGCGTCTGGGATCACATTTGCTATTAATGATTTACGACATGAATCATGGTTTAATTCTGATGAACATGTACAAGCCCTTGAATATTTATTGGAAAAAGAAAAATATTCATTATCAAACGCAATAGCTACGCTGCGTAATCTTAAAGCCCTCGAGATTGAGGCATTAGCAGGGCAGATACCACTGGAAGAAATAAAAAAATGTACAAATGAATATCAAGTTAAAGCATTTGTTCTTTTTAAGTCAAAAGGTTTAACCGGTGAACGAATAGGCCAATTTAAACAGTTTAACGATATGTATTATCTGCACGCATTAAAGATACTATTGAAATATACCGATATTGAACAATCACTTAAATTGTTAGTACGAAATCCATTATTAGCATATTGTGATTATCTTGATGAGTGCTTAAAAACGTTACGTGATTATCCATTAAATAAAATTATCGAAATCATTATGAAGCTGAATCCTGCGCAAATTAATTGTGTAATCAATGAAATTAATATTGAAGAGGTGGTAGGTCTCAACGAAGTCCAAGCTAATGCGTTAAATGCATTGTATCGTCGTGGTTTAAGAGGAAAACACTTACGAGATCAAGATTGGTTTACTTGTCCCTATCATAAGGATGTATTGTGTTATTTAGTTCGAAAATACAATTTTCATGTTGAAAATGCATTAGATGTTATTAGACAAACTTCTTGGACAGGTTTATTAAAATTAATGAAAAAATTATGTCAATTAGATTTAAGTAATTTAAATCAATTTCATATTACAGCATTTTTAAAATTAGATCATCTAGGCCTTAAAAAAGAACATTTGATGAATTGTGCGTGGCTTAATAATTCAGTTGTTACAAACGAATTAATTTATTTAATGAGCAGTGAAAAAAAGTCACCAGAAGATGCATTGCGATTTTTATTTAATAAAGAGCATCATAAATATATCCTAATTGAATATAAAGAAAAAAAGAACCTTAATATACAATAAGTATAGATTATTATCTCTATAAGCATGAATTGGCTTATCTGCGTGACTATTTTTTGGTCTCTATGTTGTTTGATATAAACAGTTTTATTTTTAATATGAGTAACTGCGCGCAATGTTATGACCTATAATTAATAGGCGCATATTTTTTTACATAAATTAACAAAATGATAGGTTGCTATACAAGTATAAGGCTTAACATGCAATTAATATTTGATTTTGACGGGACGTTAGTTGATAGCTTTGATAGCGTGGTAAAAATATTTAATATTTTAGCCGAAGAGTTTTCTTTTAAGAAAATTAGTGTCACTGAGTTAGATGATTTAAAAGAATTGAATTCAAAAGAATTGGTTAAGCATCTTAAAATTCCTCTTTATAAAATCCCCATGGTTTTAATCAATGCAAGAAAGTATTTGAATGGTGAAATTCCCCGGCTCGCTTCATTTTTGACACTTCCGCAAGTATTACAACAACTACATGATGCAAATTATTCATTGGGCATAATCAGTTCAAATTCCTTACATAATGTCACTACATGGTTAGACTTAAATAATATGTGTTCTCTTTTTGATTTTATTCATACTGATTCGAGTTATTTTGGTAAACAAAGAATCATCAATAAAATTCTAAAACAATATGATGCGGATAAAACACAAACATTTTACATCGGTGACGAAGCACGTGATATTGAAGCAGCAAAACAAAGCGGTATTAATTCTATTGCCGTAACCTGGGGCTTCAATTCCGAAAAATTATTGCTTCAACACAAACCTCATTTTATTGCTAGAAAACCAGAAGATTTATTGATGATATGTGGGTTGAAATAATAAATAGTTCACGGTTGTCTTGCAAATTGAGAGTGTTTCATTTAAATGAATAGTCATATACTGCGCCATAGTATGAAATTATTTAAATTACCTAATTTTTCACTAAACTTAAATGTCAATTCTTAAATGAAATTAATGGCTTGACAGAAAACTGTAACATCTCATAATTTGACATATGGTCTAATAATAAGAAGAATAAATATGAAATGGACTGTTAAATTTAGTAGGTACGCAACAAAACAAACTCAAAAAATCAATAAAAGATTATTAAGAGTGTTTCAACTGTTAATTGAAGATTTAATTAGCGACGGTCCAATGCTATCCAACAAATGGTCAAATTTTGGCAAGCTAAAAGGAGTAGGAGATAGAGAATTATGGCATTCCCATCTTATTAAAGGTAAACCAACTTATGTATGTTGTTGGGAAGTAATTGATAAATTAAATAGAGTAATTGAGGTATATTATGTCGGCAGCCACGAAAAAGCACCATCCTAAAAGTCAGCGAAGATCGTCTGATCTTCGCTTAGCCAATGGTATTTTGCTCATTCATTATAACGAGAAAGAATATCATATTCCCATGAGGATTATGGCTAAATATCAGGTTAATGTATTACAAAAAGGTATGGCCGCAGATGATTCAGTTTCATCGGATGAGATTTTTGCAGAACTCAATAAAAAATATCCCAAAGCAAGTAATTTATTAAAAGGTGTGCGTTATCGTGAAGGATCAAATCAAAGCGAATTTGCGCAAAGAATCAATGTTACACAGGCTAATCTTTCTAAGATGGAAAATGGCAAACGCCCGATTGGAAAAGAGATTGCCAAGAGAATAGCTAAAATATTTGGGGTTAATTATCGTTATTTTTTGGAATAAAAAAATATAAAATTTATCCATATCATCTTGTTAAATACACATCTATGCATAACATCGATACAATTGAAACTAAAAGACTGATTGCTCGCAAAATTACTGACAAGGATTTCGATTTGCTTCATCAAATGCATTCTGATGTCTCAGTAATGGCGACCCTAGGCGGAATTCGATCTGCACAACAAACACGTGACAATTTACAATGGAATTTAAATCAGTGGCGTGATAATGGTTTTGGATTATGGGTATGGTATGACAAAACAACGCGGCATTTTGTTGGTCGTGCTGGATTGCGAGTTGTTAATGTAACGGGGCAAGATGAAGTTGAAGTTGCTTATGCATTATTACCACAATATTGGAATAAGGGTTTCGCTACTGAAATCGCAAGAGCATGTATTCAAATTGCTTTTGAGAGATTACATTTACAAAAATTAATTTGTTTTACTTTGGTTACTAATAAAGCTTCTCAAAGTGTTATGGAGAAAGTAGGTTTTCATTATGTAAGGGATATTATTCATGCAAGCTTCCCTCATGTTTTATATGAATTATCTAGCGATTTTTATTGGGAAAATGTCATTACCTTTAAGCCCCTAGCAAAACATCATCTTGATTTATTAGTAACATGGCTTAACAAGCCGCATGTGAAACAATGGTGGAATGATGGTTTATCACCGGAACAAATAAAACGAAAATATGGTGAAAGAATAGGAGATAAAATTGTTCAGCCATTCATTATATATTTATATGGGAAACCCATAGGGTTTATTCAATATTATTATGCTAATAAAGTTGGGGGAGGTTGGTGGCCTGATATATCCCCCGGTGTGGTAGGTATAGATCAATTTATTGGCGAAGAAAAATATATTGATAAAGGATTTGGTACGGTGTTCATACATCAATTTATAAAAAGATTATTTAATGACGAGAAGATAATAAAAATTATAACTGATGTTGATCCTCATAACATACGTGCAATTCGTTGTTATCAAAAGGTTGGATTTGAATTAGAAAAAGAAATCGCTACTCCAGATGGGGATGCATTATTAATGGAAATTTCAAGGGAAAAATTCATATAGTCTATCTGTCGTATAACTGTAGCCCGGACACGTCGCTGCGCTCCTTTGTCCGGGCCTAATGAATCCTCACGAATTTTAATTGCTTAATAGACATAAATGCTTTCATTTATTTGCTTAACGGCACAATTCAATTCGGTTTTTGCAAATCTAATTGGGTACTTAATAATCTGGCACC
>JAJYDF010000069.1 GCA_021777765.1 Pseudomonadota bacterium
ATTTGCCATGAGATAGTATCCTTAAAAAACAGAATCTCCATGGAGCTGTAGAATATCACAAAAAATAGTCTTCTTTGAATGCATAAAATCAATGACATTGTGAATACGTGTTTCCTCGTATGTCTTAAGTATAAAACGAAGCGTAAATTATCACTGTAATCAAACAAATATACATTTACATAGGAGGCTTTGTTATGCGTTATTCAATGATTCCCTATATCAAAAATCAGCAACAACCTAGACTGGGTGAAGGCTATCAAATCACTACTGGCGAGATTCTTCCAGTATTAGGAATAAAAGACCCTCAAAAAGACCCTCAGCCTTTCTTAGAAACCAATGTTGAAATTAATTATGTCAGTGAATTAAGAGAAGTCGCTGTAACTATCAATGGGTCCTTAGGTTTGTCCACGCCACCAATACCACCGGGGATTTCACTCGAAACCAGTCTTGCCGCAAAATTTGGCTATAACCATTCGCAATCACATATTTATGCGGTTGTCATGGTAGACCAATCGATTTCTGAAGAAAAATTATTAAATCCTAAACTATCTGATGCTGCAAAAAGACATTTAGCAAATAATGAAATGATGCTTTTTTATTCGAAATGTGGTGACGCTTATATCAGTAGTGTGAGATACGGTAAAAAATTAATTGCTATTTTGCAGTTAGATACCGATCGAAAAGAGATTCAAGCGGAGGTGCATCAAAAAACAAAAGTGAGTGCGCAAGTAGCTTCTGCTGATGCGGCAGTCGATTTCGTCATGAGAAACCTGAGTGATACTAAAATACTGCGAAATAAAGTTTATGCAGTGGGCAGTAATCAAAGTTGGAGTTTCGGTACTTACGACGAGCTGGCTAAAGAAATGAAGGAGCATATGATTTCAGCAGATAAATCTGCCATTAGTTACGAAGTAGAATCGTATGTCACCACAGAAGATTTTGAAGAAGCACATCGTGCTAAATTAACAGATTTATCAAATCAAGTAAAAGTCAAAGTCAGTAATTTATATCAAGAAGCTGAAAAATATTTTAAAAAAATAAATCCTTATTACGATGATGACAGTAATAATCAGCGCTGTATTACGCTTTGTAATACTCATGTCAACCGTTTTAATGATGCCAAATATAAAGTCATTCAAAATAATAAACCACGAATAAAAGAAAATGTCCAAAAACTTCAAAATATATTAAGTACATTAAAGAATGGTAAACAAATTATTGATGACGTTACGTTTACTCAATTTGAAAAGGACTTAAGAGACGTAAAAAATTGGTATTCGAATATTAAAGATGAGCTCAAAGATGCGGGTAATCATGCTTATCTTCACAGCGTATCTTTAAAAAATCCGAAATTAGATTTCGTGATTCCCGCTGCGATTAATAAAAACATGAAATATTTATTTTTTCAATTAACGACAAAAAATAATGTCATTTTCACGCTTGAAAAAGAGAGAAATATATTTATCAACGCACCTGTAGTCGAGAAACTCTCTGGAGCGGGAACTTATATTGATCGAAATGTGGCTGGTCTTTCTAAACTGATGATTCGTGTACCTAAAAGTCTTGCAAAACAAGATTTAACTTTAAATATCTACGCAGCTGAAAAGCAATTAAAAGGATATGCCAATGGCGATTTAACAGAACATTATCGCCGTAGACTGCATCCTAAATTGGATGGCGCAGCTGCAGAAGAATATGTGGAAGAACATGAAATAGCTGAATTAAAAGAGCAGCAGTATGAAAGTGATCAAGAAACAGAGAGTGAATATGTTGATTATGAAATTAATATAAGCGATCTCTCTAACAGAGATGGAGATAATCAATATTTAACCTATCAAAGTGGTGCCGAAGGCGTTTCATCATTAATGAACAAATTTAGCATCGTGAAAATCACTTCAAGTGACGAAGGTGAGACTGTCGCTGAGGTTAATAACCAATCTAATAATGAGCCTATTAATACGAGAAATTATAGATAAAGACTATCTTCATAGCTCCGTCATGAAAATGGCGGAGTATTCTTATTAAGCTGATAAAAGGGAGAAAAACTATGAGCGGCGATGAGAAGACACAGGCGAAAATGATTAAATCTGAAAGCGCTCTTTTGGCAAACCAAGAGGGTAAAACTCATTTAAAATTAAATTCTAATAAAACACATTATGCACCCGAGGATTTTAAAATTTTATTAGAAAATGTAGCTAAAGGAGATGCTGGTTCTCAATATATATTAGCTGAATTCTATGCAAATCCTTGCTCAGATAAATATGATCCACAAAAAGCGTTTAAACTGTTCGAAAAAGTAGAACAAAATGGGCAGTCTCCCGCTGAAATTAAATTCCAAGCCATTCATCAATTAGGTTTATGTTATTTAAAGGGAAAAGATAAAGGTGTATCAAGAAATATTAATAAAGCTCTTGAATATCTTAAATTAGCAGCAAAGAATAAAGTAATTGATGCTATGCGTGACTTAGGTTGGATATATAAAGAAGGAAAAGTATATAACATTCCTGAAGATGAAGATAAATCCAATAAATATTACGCGGCAGCCTTTCAGGGTTATTTACAATTAGCTGAAGCGGGTGATGCGTGGGCACAATATAATGTTGCGAGAATGTATAAACGCGGTTATGGGTGCATCCAGAGTGATGAATCCAGCATAGAATGGTACAAGAAAGCAATCAATCATACTCATCCCTTTCCAGCAGCTTTAAATAATTTAGGTTGGTTATATAAAGAGCACCGCGTAAAAGAAGGGTATGTAGATAATGATACAGATAATAAAATTGCTCTTGAATTATTTAAACGAGCGAGCGAATTAAATCATCCTCTTGCACAATTTAATCTTGCCGTTATGCATTTAAAAGGAATTGCTACGCCTCAAAATATTAATGAGGCTGAACGTTTATTGAAAAATATTACAACAAAATGGAATATTATTATTGATCCGATTTCACTATTTACAGCGGATGGAAAATATACCATAGCCTATGCTTATTACCGTGGTCTAGGCACTTTAAAACAGAATTTCGCTGAAGCAGTGAAATGGCTTAAACAGGCAGAGAATGAGAAAGAGGATGCGGATGTCAGTTATTTATTGGGAAGAATTTTTGAATTTGATTTAAAAGACAATGCTGAAGCGCAAAAACATTATCGGCAAGCAGAAAAGTTAGGTCATGTTAAAGCAAAAGAAGCTTTAGACAGTTTTGGTCGATTTAAAACATTTTTTGAAAAAAATTCTCAAGCCTCTCGCTTGCATGCTTTTGCATTTGCCGGTGATAAAGAGAATTTAATCAAATTATCAAAGTCTGAACATAAAAATTATTCTGAAGTCGAAACGGAAAAAAATAATGGAAAAACGCCATTATATATAGCTATCGAAAACAATCAATTAGATATAGTTGAATGCTTAATTAATAAGATTAAAGTCAGGCTGGATCAAACTGACAAAAGAGGCAATACCCCATTTCATCGAGCAGTGATTCGTGATAACGAGCAATTAGTGAATCTATTTTTACAGAAAATAAATAGTGATCCCGATATTTGTTTCATCACTAATAATAAAGGATTAACTCCTATCGAGCTTGCCTTTAAGAAAAATAAAAATTGTAAAAAATTATTGAGTCAGTTTGCAACGGATTCATCTCATACTTTTTTACATCTTGCCGCAAATAAAGGATATATTGAATTTATAGAAATGCTTGCGCGCTATAAAGTGTTAGAGAGCTTAATTGGTAAAAATGATTCAGAGGGCAATACTGCTTTACATATTGCTGTTATTAGCGGTAATCCAAAATGTGCTGAGTATCTTATTCAGCATGGAGAAAAAATTAACCAGAAAAATGATCAAGGTAAAACACCATTAATGTTAGCTGCAGAAAAAGGCGATTTAGAGATGGTGAGTAAATTAATTGAATTAGGCGCAGATATTCTTTGTAGTGATGATGAATTTAACACAGCAATAGAAATAGCTGCCAATGCGAAACACAGTTCTGTGTTAAGACATTTATTGAAATCTCGCCCGTCATTTTCAGAAAAATATATTAATGAGGTATTAAATCAATATCAATCTGAATATAACCGCGATGATCCTCAGGCAAATAAACAGTTACGATATAAACTTCTTAGCAGCATACTTCACGAAAATATGACAAAAATAGAAAAGAGAACGCTTAAGCTACAACTTCTGTCTCAGTGGGCAGGGATTAATGGTACCGAAAAAACTGAACATGGAATGGAAAAATTTGAAAATTGGTGTGCTGAAGACTTTTTATCTATTATGATTTTTTATTTATGTGAAATTATCATGGAAATCGAGGTGGGAGAATTCCAAGAAGCTAAACTAGCACCTTACATAAAAGCGGATGTCATTAATCGATTAAAAAAAGAAGTGTGTTATGAATTAGAAGCCCTAAGAGAAAGACGCGATGCTTTACTCATTTATAATAAATTTAGATATAACGGAGAAATGACAAGCCCTATTATTGAAAATAAGTTGGCGCAAATAAAACATTTATCACCAGGTGATAGTCCTTTTTCAAATGCAGGATATAATGGTCATTCGGTATATGTTACGTTTAAAACGCATGATAATGATCTCATTCTCATCATTGATGATTTAGGTATTGCTTGTGAAAAATATCATACCTCCATAACTGCAGCAGCGCCTGAAGAGAATCTCTATTATCCTTTTGTGGCAAAAATGTCCCTCCAGAAAGGTTATGAAGATAAAATTAAAGATTATTTAACTCAGTTAATTACAGTACGTTTCAGTTCTCCAGAACAATCCATTGCAGCTATTTATGAAGTGGAGCAACATGGTTTTAGAAAATTATCGCCAGAGGAATTAAAAGAATATCCACTGGCGAAATTACAAACTATGCCTAATTGTGTAGTAGAAAACTTTAAATTAGGATTTAAATCGCGATTAACTGCTAACAAGGACATTGGTTTTTATAATTCTGTACTTCGTCATATCGGCCAAGAATATCTTGAGCATACAATTATTGGTGATTCTGTTGCGGACATTAAACCGATAAAATTGTCTATGCCATTACAATTGCAAACTAGTAATGAGGGAAATGTTTCAGTACGCAAAATGGCTAGCGAAGGTGATGGTGGTAAAAATGAGCCATTAGCAGGCGCGGATAGCCAAGCTGACAATATTGATCAAGGAAAATTATTGGCAAAATTTGGTATTAATGGCCAAATAAGTCAACGTTCTGAGCAAAGACAACAGTCACAAATAAATGCGGAAAACGAATCTTTAATCGATAATACTCCATCAATTAAGGGCTAATTTGAAGGTTGATAAAGTCACTCTTTTAATCGTTTGCTTCAATTTAGACATAACTCTCAGGAGTTATGTCTCACAGGACTGATAGAGATGGAGCTATTTTCCGTATAAGAATGGCAATCTTTATTTTTATCATCATTCGTTCCTTTTTCTTTCCATAAAGTATGACGTAATGTTTCTGACATTTTTGCCATACTATTTTTTTTATTATGCGCATAATTTGAATTATAAAGATCCAATGATTCAGCGATTTTTGCCATTTCGCACCAATCTTCGTATGTAAAACTCGGACTGGAGATGACATGTGGAATATCTTTTAAAGCGCGATCGATTTGTAATTCTATATCAGTTGATTCAATTAAGCCCAGTTCATGTTTCTTTTCATATAAAGGTGTCCCTCGTAACAACATCAATGGATATGCATAAATAGTTGGAACCAGGAGGCTTTTGCAAAATTGCACAGATGCTCGAAACGATTGTATTGTTTGTTGAGGTAAGCCAAATATCAGCGAAACTTCTGTTGCAATATTTCGTTTTTTTGTTTCATTAAGTACTTGCTCAATTTTTTTTATGTTGTTAGGTCGTTGAATAATTTTTGCTTCATTTGGATGAATTGTTTGCAGCCCAAATTCTAATACTACATGTGCTGTCCGATTAAGTTTTTCAATTTGTTCGAGAAATTCATCTTTAATCATTTCTATACGACATTGAAGTGAAATTTTACCTGAAAAATTCCCTTCTATTAATTTTTCAAGAATATTCATGTAATGTGGACCAGAATTAAAAACAGGATCTAATACAGCAATATCTTGTATCATTGGATTCGAAATGATCCACTCTATTTCTTGCATGATTCTGGAATATGCAAATTGTCGGCGTTTCATACTAATATCTGACTCACGATGTTGACAAAATGTGCAGCGAAAAGGACAGCCGCGTTGTGTTTCCCATCGAATAAAGTGTTGTGGAGAAATTAAACCACTTAAAAATGGTGATGGAAGCATTTCTAAATCTGCAGTCGCAGATAATCCTGAATCTAACCCACCTGCATAATGAACACCCGTAATTAAAGGTTTTATTTTTTCTGATAAAAATAGCTGAACTAAGGCTTCTTCGGCATAACCACGAATAAATATATCCGCATCTGGATAATATTTTTCAATGCCACTTTTAACATAACTAATTTGCGGCCCTCCTAAAATTATTCGCCCAGGAAAGTTATTTTGTCTTAATTTACGTAAAAGTTTCTGCGTATAAGGCTCATGCCAAACATATGATCCTAATGCGATATCAGTATTTTCATCAATATTTGAATTCACGAAATTATAAACGTCGTCTATTGTAAAATTGACATCATTAATCGACCAACTTTTATTTATTGCATAGATTTTATGTCGTTTAAGATTAGCTAAAATAGAAGCTTGTGCGAGTGAAATAGGAGGATCTTTTTGACGCTTCCAATCCATAGCAAGCAATATCAACTTTTTTTGAGTTTTTAGTGGTGATTCGGAGAATGAATGAGCTGGTTTAGCCTTAAGATAATATTGCCTTAATGGGCGTTGAGGAGAAACTAGGTGAGGTACTCTCATAGTAGAAATCCTAAACAAAGAAATATTAGGTATCCCCTCAATAATCCCATCTTGATATAGATAAATGGTTAAGAATTTACCAAGCGCTTACTGGAATTATAAATAGCTTGCGCATTATTAAATTCACTTTCAGCGAATTGTGTGAGGAGAACTGGG
>JAJYDF010000038.1 GCA_021777765.1 Pseudomonadota bacterium
ACCAGTAATAAATTAAAAGCACTATATTATGAACCAAATTGTTTTACGTTATGGTATCGACGATTAGGTACGCCCGGATATTATGAATCTCATGATGAGATAAATAATTAACAGTGTATATGGAATATTGTTAACTAAATAAAAGGAATTAAATTGTAACAAACATGCTCTGCTGTGAGGAGCATTGAGCTTTATCAGCGGTGTTCTACTGCTGCTAGTAGAGTGACGTAGTCTGAGAACAAGGGTTTTAAGGTGAAGCAGTTACACCAATAGGAAACTCGAAGCTGAGTATCAGAATGATGAGGAACACAAACCTGCTAATTCGTGTCTGTGGGATGAAACGGTATCCAGCACCTACACTGTTTAACAGGTGTTACTGCTAACTCCAAGGTTATTCTAGTCAACCACGGAGCGAGGAGAAGTAATAATTCGAGACTATTTTTCTCCAGGGAATTTATTAAATCCAGATCAATAAATTAATAGCTGTCGACTTATGGTAAATAAGGATAAAGGTTGCGGCAGGCATCTGCCCTGATACGTTAGAGTCCATATACATGAACCGGGGAAGGTATGTATTAATGCTAATGGAGCAAGCCCAAATGTAATACATACTGGCACAGCTCTCGTAGTAGTCTGATATAGGGAAAGCCTATTACATGGCGAAGGGGAGCAGTTTAAGTAGTTTGCTAGTTGATTAACTAACCATAAAGAGGTGAAGACCTTTGATAATTAGCGAAATGCAAAGCAAACTTGCAACATGGTCGAAAGAGGATAAAGAACGCAAGTTCGACAGACTCCTAAGGCTTATTGCTCGCAAGGACTGGTTAATTATGGCGGCTGAAAAGACGCTTGAGTCCGGTGGTTCGAAAACGCCAGGCATAGATGGAATTTCAAGAGGTAAGCTAAAAGCAAATCTCATGAAACACATCGATGTAATTCATGATGAATTATTAAACGGCACTTACGAGCCACAACCTGCCAGACGGGTCCATATACCTAAGGCAAACGGTAAAACCAGACCCTTAGGCATTTTATGCCTGCGCGATCGTATAGTTCAAAGAGCAATGTTGATGGTAATGGAGCCTATCTGGGAAAGTGATTTTCACCGAGATTCATATGGCTTTAGACCAAATAGGAGCGTTCATCAGGCGATCCATAACATTGTATTCAACTTACAAGACAGCAGTATAAGCCAAGGAGGAAGATGGATAATAGAAGGAGATTTATCCAGCTACTTTGATACTGTACAACACAAATTACTGATGAGTTGTGTAAGAAAGCGTATACAGGATAAACGGTTTATCAATCTACTTTGGAAAATATTAAACTCTGGGGTTATTGATAAAAATATTCAACTAAAAACACAAATAGGTGTGCCACAAGGGGCGGTTTTATCACCCTTACTTTCAAATATATTGTTGAATGAATTTGACAATTATTTGGATAAGAAATACCTATGTAATAAAGCTCGAAGTCAACGTAATGGCTGGAATGTAAGTGTGCGCAACCAGACACCGATAGCACTTCGAGAAAAGCGTGAGTGGAAACCTGCAATTTCATACGCAAGGTTTGCTGATGATTTTGTTCTTATGGTTACAGGTAATTATACACATGCAACAACTATTAGAGAGGAAATAAATAATTTCTTAACAAAGAAATTAAGACTTACTCTTAACATGGAAAAAACGCATATAACCCATGTGAATGATGGTTTTACGTTTTTAGGTCATCGAATAATACGCAAAAGGGGCAGTAAAGGAATAATGCGTTCTGTCACACAAATTCCACGAGATAAATTTAATAAATTCGCGCATCAAATTGTTAAATTACTCTCGGGCAACCACAATACCAACAAGGTCGATATGATAGAAAAACTCAATCAATTAATTACTGGTTGGACTAACTTCTATCGCTATACGACTTACACTGCCATGATATTTCAGAAATTAGATAGAATTATATTCTGGAAGCTCGGACATTGGTTAGCTCGAAAATATAAAACTCGTGTTAATAAATTAATACGAAAATGGCATTATTATTCGAGAAAATATGGTTTTAAAACATGGATTGTAAATGAAACCAAAAACAATCAAGTCTATAGCGCAGTGTTAAGGAAATGTATAGGTACTGTGAAAAATCGATGTGCTGTAGGCAGACCAAGTGATAATCCGTATTTGAATAAAAACGAGAAAATCACAACAGATTTTTATGCTTACATAAATGTTGCATCTCTATAGAAGATACTTAAATGGAAAGCCGTATGCGGGGAAACTCGCCTGTACGGTTTGGGAAGAAGATGTGAAATTAAAATTGTATATTTTTTTTCTTTCACATCTTACTTCATAGCAAGGCAAGTTTATATTTCCCAAGAATATTGATGGTCATATTGAGATGAGTCGGGAACATTTTATAGGGTTGCTATCGAGTGATAAATATGCACGATTAGATACAATGTACAGACAAGAATATGCACATTTTTATTGATAAAAAAGATGAAATGGCACGATAAATTTGTTATGCTTTTATCATGGAAATTGATATAAATAAATTACCGACATCGGAAGATCATTTAAAAGAAATAATTATTTCTTTGCATCAGTCACTGCAAAAATTCCAAAACGAATTACAATCATCACAATATGAATTAAATTCATACAAAGAAAGATATGTGCGTTTACTAGAAGAATTACGATTAGTAAAACAACACCGATTTAGTGGCTCATCAGAAAAATTCCAATCTGATTTATTTGATGAACCCAGTGCTGAATTACCAGAAGACGTCAAAATACAAATTGCAGAAGAAGTTGAAGTCTCAAGTTATAGCAGAAAGAAATATCCTGTCCGTAAACCATTGCCCAACGATTTACCACGAGAAATAATAATCCATGATATCCCTGAGGCTGAAAAAATATGCCACTGTGGTACGCATTTGGTGAGAATAGGCGAAGAAATTACAGAACAACTTAAATACATTCCGCACAATTATCAGTTATTCAACACGTACGTCCTAAATATGCCTGCAAACCGTGCCAAGAGAATATCAAGATTGCACCTATGCCAATATTGTTGCTTCCTAAAAGCATTGCGACAGCAGAATTAATTGCCTACACGATTATTGCAAAATATTGCGATCATCTACCGTTATATCGACAGGAAGGAATATGGCAACGATTAGAAATTGATTTACCGCGCAGCAGCCTGTGTGGTTGGATATTAAAAACAGCAGAGACATGTGCACCATTAATAAAATTATTAAGAAACGAAATAATTAATCATGATTATGTGCAAGCTGATGAAACGACAGTGCAAGTATTAGAAGAAGTTGGCCGCAGCAATACAACAAAATCATATATGTGTATATGGTCCCCTCCGTTTTGTCAAAAGGTTTTTAGAGTTAGACAAAATAAAAATAAGTTGCTGTCGTATATGCGGCATCTCAGTAAGCAGTTGCAGGTTACTTGTGCCCTGATGCAATTGCGCTCTCCCGTTCCTCATCGGCGTTACGGCCTTATACAACGACCACCACATATATCAGGTTCTACAGGAAAAGGTCTCACCTATTTTGTCATCACTAAAAATTTCCTTTCGCAAACCTATTTAAAAAATGATATTTACTAAATTTTTTAATACAATTTTCTTACTATCAATGAATTAATTCACTTCTTTGATATTCTTTATTAGTTGCTAATAATGCCCAAATTGTTCGCGCATTTTTATTAGCAAGCGCAACACAAGCTTTATTTTTACCACAGCGAGCTTTTATATTTATTACCCATTGACTGCGTCTATCTTGTTTTTTGTCTGCCACTTTTAAGGCTGAACGAGCACCATGTATTAGCAATGTTCGTAAATAAACATCACCACGTTTACTAATCCCCAATAATTGTTGCTTATTACCGCTGCTATGCTGTCTAGGAATTAATCCTAAATATGCAGATAAATGACGACCGTTTTTAAAAACTTTAATATCTCCGATCGCAGCTACTACAGCAGTTGCTGTTAGTAATCCAATTCCTTCAATTTTAGCAATGCGCTGGCAAGCCTCATTTTGTAGAAAAATACTATTTAGTTGGTTTTCATATTCTTTAATTCTGTCATCCAAAGAAATCATTTGTTCATATAAATCTGCAAATATTTTTCGTCCTAAAATAGTTAACTCATTTTCTGCATCTTCTAAAATAGACGGTAGTTGTCTCCTTACAGTTGTAATATATTTTGGCATTACAATGCCATACTCTGATAATAATCCTCTAATTTGATTTATTAATGCTGTTCGTTGTTTCACTAATAGAGATCTAATTCGATGCAAACATTGTATATCTTGCTGCTCTATGCTTTTTTTCGGTACAAAATTCATTTGTGGTCGTATCCCTGCTTCTACTATTGCTTCTGCATCATTAGTATCGTTTTTATGATATCTAAGAAATGGTTTAACAAATTGAGGACTAATAATTTTCGTTTGATGTCCAAGTTTCTCAAATTGTCGACACCAGTAATGTGCACTACTGCATGCTTCTACAATAATAATACAAGCTGGTATATTTACTAAAAAAGTAAGTAAATCTCTTCTGATTACTTTTTTCTTTAAAACTACTTGCCCCTTGTTATCTACACCGTGTAATTGAAAAGTATTTTTTGCTAAATCAATACCTAATGTTTTAATATTCATATGTGGTTCCTTCCTCTATATGTTAAATGGTTGATTTTACCATTTCGGCGCATTGTGACGCCTCTATTTTAAGTGGAAGGGACCATATCATCGGTGTTATCGCGGTGGTGATGAAAATCATCCTGGTATTATATTTGATTATCAGGAAACGCGTGGTGGACATCATGCACAAACATTCTTAAATGGTTTTAAAGGATATTTACAAACTGATGCTTATAGCTGATACAACTGGACTGATAATAATAAAAATATCATCGCTGTTGGATGCATGGCACACGCCAGAAGAGCATTTGCAGAACTTGCAAAATTATCGAAGAAAACAGGGCTGGCCGCTGAAGCATTAAAATTCTTTCAAAAACTATATGCAATAGAAAAACAAGCCAGAGAAAATCAATATACACCACAAGCGCGACATGAATTAAGAAAAAAAAATGCACCTCCCATATTAAATGTATTTAAAAAATGGTTAGAACATCATCTGCCCAAAGTGCCACACCAGCATAAAATTGCACAAGCGATTCAATACACACTAAAAAATTGGACAGAATTAACTAATTATCTCAAAGATGGACGAATCGAAATTGATAATAATTTAATAGAAAATGCAATTAGGCCATTTGCCATTGGACGAAAAAATTGGCTATTCCATGGCAGTCCTGCTGGTGCAAAAGCAGGCACTATTCTTTATTCATTAATTGAAACATGTAAGATTAATCAAATTGAGCCTTATAAATATTTTTGCAACATGTTAAATAAAATACGTCTGTGCAAATCCGATGATGATTACAGAAAATTATTGCCGCAATTTATTCAATTTTAATTTCGTGTACTTAACTGAACGCTTACAAAAAATCTCGCCAAAGGCTCACTGATTATTAATCATTAGGCCTGAACAGAACAAGTTATTGATAAATAATGCATTTCACAGAGCTTTATGCTTTAGAAGTCAATAAAATGAGATGTTAATCCCCGCAAAATCCCCGCAAGTGATCCCTTGATTACTTGAATTTTTTAACGTAAGTTATTGATTTATCTGGAGCTAGCGGTCGGATTCGAACCGACGACCTACTGATTACAAATCGGGCAAAATTGTTGTTTCAACGCAATTCAAGAAATTCCATTTCAACTCACAACATCTTCTTTTATCCTTGAAAAATAAGCATTTTAAGCATATTCTTTGTTGCAATTTATTTCATTAGATTTCACCTCTTGCTCCATATTTAGAGGAACCCCAATAGGAACCCCGAACAACATCACTGCCCTACTTCACTATAAGGAGCCAGCTATGCAATTTACAGATAAGCTTATCAAAACACTAAAGCCTAAACTTGATCGATATGATAAGAGAGAGAACAGTGGTAAGGGTTTCATGATTAGAGTTTTCCCTTCTGGCCAAAAATCGTGGGGTTTTATTTATCAGTTTGAAGGCAAGAAAAAACGAATGACTTTTGGCAACTATCCAGAAATGTCATTAGCAGACGCAAGAAAAATACATAGCAGAGCATTGAGCACTCTAACAAATGGCAAAGATCCTGCACAGGTTAAACGTATTCAATTATTAGAAGCGCGCATGTCACAGACAGTAAATCAGCTAATCAACGAATATTTAGAAAAATGGGCTAAACCTCGTAAGCGCTCATGGAAAGAAGATGAAAGAATTTTAATAAAGGATGTAATACATACATGGGGCAAACGCAAAGCAAAAGATATTTTGCGCAGAGATGTCATTTTATTACTAGATAATATTCTCGATCGTGGATCACCTATTATTGCTAATCGCACCTTAGCAGTAATAAGAAGAATGTTTAATTTTGCTGTAGAACGAAGCATTATTGAAGTTAGTCCCTGTCATTCAATTAAAGCACCGTCCAAAGAAAATAAACGTGAACGTCTTTTATCAGCGGAAGAACTAAAATCATTCTGGGAATCTATAGACAAAACGACTATGTCTGAATTAACCAAATTCGCTTTAAAATTGCAATTAACAACAGCACAACGAAAAGGTGAAGTGGTATCTGCACAATGGAGTGAAATTGATCTGCAATCTGGTTGGTGGACAATTCCTGCCAACAAAGCAAAGAATGGTAATTCACATCGAGTGCCACTTTCTAATATTAGCATGAATTTATTAAAACAATTAAAAGTAATATCTGGTGATTCTTGCTGGTTATTTCCTTCGCCAAGAGGAGATACACACATGAGTGGTACTGCAATCGATCATGCATTACGTAAAAATATTAAACATTTTAACTGTGCTAAAGAAACCTATACTCCTCATGATCTAAGACGCACAGCAGCCAGTCACATGACAGCTCAAGGTATTTCTCGTTTGGTAGTTAGTAAAATATTAAATCATGCCGAAAGAAGCGTTACAGCTATTTACGACAGACATAGTTATGACAAAGAGAAACAACATGCATTAGAAGCTTGGAGCACTAAATTAGAGAAAATAATATACGAAATAGAACCCGCAAATAATGTAATTGTATTAAACAAAGTGGTTTAATTGTTTGCCAAACCTAGGTTGATCCCCGAAAAACTAGTCACCTTAACTAGTTTGGTTTGGCTTTTTTTATTAGGGGCGTTTAAGGAGCGCAAATAATGGATAATTATCAACCAAATTATAAAGACTGGGCTTCAAGAAATTCTTGGTATGTAGTAGAAGCAGCTACTCTATTTTGTGAGCTAGATCCTATGTTCTTGAAAAGAGATCAAACTTTTAATGAATTTCAACATCCAACAAATTTCGATTTAAGGATTAGACCAACATATAATGAAGTAAGGACATGGTTCCAAAATGAAGCACACCCATTTGAATGGATTGATACTGCAATTAAGAAATGTTATAAAAAATTACCTCAAAAATTAATTAATTCGATTAAACCAGTATTTCTGAACGAGTTAAGAATATCGCCCGATTTAATTAAAAAGTATTATTTTTTATCTAAAAAATTAGGTCTCGATCATTCATTCATCCCTGAGAAACAAAATTATCATGACAATCACCCTTCAATAGCAGATGAAATAGAAAAACCTATTAGCAATACAAAGCAAACAAGATATCTTAAATTGATACATTTATTGTGTAAAATTATTGCAAGCCCATCTAGTAAAAAAAATCTTAAATATTGGAATGGTGACAATATTAATTATTCTAGCATTGCTGAAGAGGTAAGTTCTCTATGTGCAGATCAAGGCGGTAAACCCTTAACTGGCTTTAGTAAAGAAAATATACGCAAACTACTTAAAGAGGCTTTTGATACAACGATTGAAGAACCATAATATAACCTTCTAAACTTTATTTCCCCTTTGGTAATTACCAACTATCTTTGGTAATTACCACACTCCATTATTCATTTATTTAATTATTTCTCGTGTTTATTTTATCCATTAGGAGTCAATATGTATCACGAGAAAATTATCAGATTTCCAGAAATTAAAGAGAAAACAGGATTAAGTCGTTCAACGATTTTCAGGATGGAACGAAGCGGAATTTTTCCCAAAAGAAGGCTCTTAGGAGCGCATTCAGTCGGATGGATTCTAACTGAAGTTGACCAATGGATCAGCTCTAGATCAATCGTCGCACAAAAGGAGAATAACAGATGATAATTTCAAGAAGAGCCGCCAGTATTTCAGACATAACGGCTCATATAAGTTCTCAGATTAATTATAACAAAAGCTGTGCAATAAAACCAAAATATTATTTAGACTATTTGAAATCTGGTTCTCCAAATTTGGTTTTAATGACAAAAGATTTCAAAACATTAAAATATTTGATGAGATTTAAAAATATTTCAGGGTTGATTTTATTTTGCGGGAAATCTCCTGAAATTTATGATTTCGATTTCTGCTATAAAAAAGAAGTTTGGATTTTATATAGCCAAGATGAACTTAAAAAATCAACGTTGGGACTTGCATATGTTATACAACAAGTAGGCGCAAAAAAAATTAGCATTATAAAAACTAATGTGACTTCACCTCGGGAGAATTGCTATGTCAGACAATGATCCTGGAATTATAGATATACCTACTATAGATCAGCCTGATGCTTGGGAAACGCCTTATTTATTTAATGATATTAATACACCCGAAATATCAGCGACTATGTTGCCAGACTGTCTTTGTGATTTTGCTTGCGCTCTTGCGAATGCTACTGAAACACCTGAGGCTCTTTCTGTAATGATGATACTTGGTATTCTTTCAACTGTTCTATCTAAAAAATTCATTGTTAGTCCAAAAGAAGGTTGGCATGAACCAGTGAATATCTACACTATCGTTGCATTGCCTCCAGCAAATAATAAGAGTTTAGTATTAAAAACCTGCACTAAACCACTAATTAACTGGGAGAAAGAAAAGAAACAATCATTAGAGGCAGAAATCAAACGTCAATTATCACAACGTAAAACACAGGAAAAAATAATTGAGTCTATGCGCATAAACGCATCAAAAACAAATAATCTTAATGAACAACAAAATTTAATTAACTCAATTGCTGAAAAAGAAGCATCATTAGCTGAACCAACAATAATACCTGTTTTATTTAATAATGATATTACAACTGAATCACTTGTTATAGCTACTTATGAGCAAAAAGGAAAGTTTGCAGTTATATCTGATGAAGGTGGTATTTTAGAAACTCTTGCGGGACTCTATAGCCACGGCTCAGCAAATATCGATATTTTATTAAAAGGTATTGATGGAGGAGAAATACGTGTACGACGCAAAGATCGCAATATAAGCGTTAACCCTTATTTAACAATCGCGTTAGTAGTGCAACCTTCAATTATTCAAAATATGGGTGATAAGCGAGCATATTTCGGTAACGGCGCATTAGAGAGATTTTTGTATGCTCTTCCTAATAGTAAATTAGGCTACCGTACCCATGATAAACCTTCAGTTACTGAAACAATTCAAAAAGCCTATGAGAACAAGATCAACTCATTGTTAGATATTCCATTTTTATACTTAAATGGAGAAGAAATGCCTTATAAGCTCACTCTATCAATATCTGCATTAAAACTTTGGTCTGACTTTCAAGCAGATGTTGAAAAAGATTTAAGGCCTGAAGGTCGACTTTCTTGCTGTCAAGGATGGGGAGGTAAAATTTCTGGCTTTGCATTAAGAATAGCTGGTCTTTTACATGTCGCCAAACACGGATGTCATCAATTAATAATAGATGATGAAATAATGCTCAAAGCAATAGAAATCTCTTTGTTATTAATTGAACATGCGATTGCTGCGTATGGATTAATGAGTATTGATCAAACCACACAAGATGCAAAAGAGGTATTTAAATGGATTAAGAACAACGGTAAATTATCCTTTACCCAATCTGATGTTACATTTGCTTTTCGCAATAGAAAACTACGTAACATAGAAAGATTGAGTAAAGCTATCTCACAATTAATTTATCGAAATATAATTAGCAATCCCCAAAAACTGCTAACTCGTAAGCCTACAACCGTTTATTTCGTTAATCCGAAAGTTATAGGTGAAATAACTTAATTTAAAAAATAAATGATATATTCGATTACCAATAATAAGAAAAAGTGAAAATTGTGAAATATTTGTAATTTTCCTTATTACATTTTTCACTTTTTTCACAATTTCTTGATTAACTAGGTTTTTATCAATAGTATGATCAAGCCAGATAAATTAGTGCATCCATATATAATTTATATCAGTCATAAATATTAAGTAATATGACCACACAAAAAGTGTTGTTAATAACAAGAGGTAACAATGACATTCAAATCAGGTGAATCTGGAAATCCTAATGGTCGACCAAAAGGAACTGGTTATCGCCAACAATTATTCAATACAGCGGTTCTTCCATTTCAAGATGTATTAATTGCAAAAGCTATTAATTTAGCCTTAAGTGGAAATGAAGCTATGCTACGCTTATTTCTTGAACGCCTCTTGCCATCTAAACCAAATGATAACACCTTAAATATCGATTTATCCGACTATGGTGATATCAAAAAAGCATCAACCATAGTTCTTATAGGTGAAAAAATATTAGAAGCCGTAACAACAAATGAAATTACCCCAGTGACCGCAAAAACATTTCTTAGTGCTCTAGATATGCAGCGTAAAAATATTGAAGTACTTAATTTAGAAAACCGTATTCTTGAAATTGAAAGTGTTCTTAAACAAAGAAAAGGAAAATAATCATGCGCAATATTGAAAAAAATTACTATCAATTCACTCCACATGAACGCATTAATTTAGCTATGGCTGCATTAGCTCGTGATGACATAGAAGAACTTGATCGGCTTCGTAGAACATGTAAGACCTATACTTACACTGCTCGCGATCTAAATTACCAAACACGCATGACATCAATTACATTAATTTCTTGTTTATTCTTTGAAAAAGTAATACATCATTATAATAATATAATGCTCTTTGAATTATACAGCAGAGATCTTTTGCTGTGTATGAGTTTATCAGACTCAGAAACAGATATCAGTTCAGATCAAATTGATGAATTGATTGAAACAATAGTTAGCAAGAAACATAATCATATTTCTTTTTTGAAAGGTGTGTATACAGCATTAAAGATATTCTGCGAAGAAGTTAATTTAATTTCGGAAGATATTATCAAAAGCATCAATTTTGAAAAATCATGTGAAAAGATAAATGATTATTTATCTTCAGAAATTAAAGCAAATGATGAATATGCGCAATTTATTAAAAATGAATTATTGAAGTTTTGGCAGCATAATTAAAATTGTTATGTAAGATTCCTCAAATAATTTAATGCCTTGCGTTTCCCACTCAAATCTAACTGAGCATATGTATATATAATCTCTGCAAGCAAATCATCATTCGTATAAAAATAAGCAACAGGATACCTTAATACCTTTGCGATTTTTTCTAAGATTAAGTAATCTGGCGTATGCTTGCCAGATTCATATTGATTCATTCGTGCACTTGCTACAAATTCATCAATACCGGCAGCAATGCCTAGACTCTTCTGAGAGAGCCCAACAGCTACTCTAGCTTCTTTTAAACGCTTTGGTATTGGTGAGTTTATAGACATTCTTAGCTCTTATTAAAGAACAATACAGAGCTAAGAGAATCTTAGTTTTTAGATTGACAAGATACTAAGACTTCCTTAGTATTTTTGCTATGAGCAATATTAATGAGATGATAAAGAATGATTAAAAATGTTTGTATTTTTTTATTTGGTGCATGCTTAACAATAAATGGATTTGCTTCATTTATAGAAACATCAAATAACTTAAAATATTACTGCAACTCCGCTGTTAAAATTGATGATAATAATGGCATTGCACCTGATTTTTATAAAATGGCTGAAGAACATGAAGAAGCTGGATTATGTTATGGTTATATTAGTAGCGTTACTGATGTTTTTGAAACAACAAAATCGTTTTGCTTACCTTATGGTGTTACTACAGGTCAATTAGCAAGAATTTTTGTAAAATATGTGGATGACAACCCTACGCAATTAAATCAAAAAGCCACTATATCTATTGTTAATATTTTACATCAAGACTATCCATGCAGATAAACCAATAAGAAAAAAAATATATTCAAATGATTTCGAGCAAAAATACATCTGCCTTATAAAAGGTATTGAATGTAGTAACTATACCCACATAATATTTTTTCATGATCTGACATAAAAATAAATCATAATATAAAAAGATATGCATAAATCATTAAAAACAAGGAAGTCATAATATTCATCACCTCTATTCATTTTATACCGATGCTTTTAAGAACTTGATTATTTATATTTTTCAGCTATACATATGGAAAACTGCTTATGGAAAATACATTTTGGATACTGATAAATATCAAATAATCAATAAAAAACACAAAGCTTGGTTAATAATAGTAAGTATATTATCGTTAACCATACTATCAATTTTATCCATTAATTATTTTTTTGATAAATATTTTGATAATACAATCTCTAAAACTATTGAATCTCTTTACTACATTAGTTTAATACCATTAACAGTAATGTTAGTATCCGTTGCCTGGATCCAACTCGATGCATTACATGAAATAAATAAAGATGATTTTCTTATAAGGATAGAAAGCCGTTTTGGAAGCGAAGATATCATTAAGGCAAGAGCTATTATTCATAAATTTCATGTCCTCGCAAAATCAAAAAATATAACCAAAAAAATGCGTCTTAAAAAGATCGCTAGAATGATACAAAATACCGGGCAAAATTCAAAAAGCGCAGATGAATTTACTTATTTGATGAATTTTTTAGATTTTCTCGATACTATTTCATATTTTTGTAACAAAAATAGCATACGAATTGATGATGCAGACGAACTATTAGGAAACTCAATTATATTTTATTACGACGTCTATAAACCATGGATTTACTATAGAAGACAAACTTATGATATCAATTTTTATTCACATTTTGAAAAAATAGCTATTGAATTAAAGCGAAGAAAAGGATATCCGATAGCATAAACCAACTAGCTAACGATTTGAGAGAGATTAATTCCTACTAAAATATTTATCTATAATCATTTCTTTATGAGATGAGCTGATTACAAGTGTTGTATTCAAATAGAAGCAATTACATCACCTTCTCTTATATTAGATGGTAAATTTTCTGAAACATCATTGTATCAACTATTTTATCTTGCTAAAATTTTTGCATCGCAAGAAATATCTGGATAATATAAAATTTTTTTCAAAATTACACCAATGTTTCCTTTAAAAGTTCTTGCCTTATATCACTTAAAATAGAATTATTTGATAATTGGCCACTCAATAACCACTGAATCCATTCATCAAATAAGGAAAGCGCTTCTTTGGTTAAGCTATATTCTGTAATAGATATTGAATCATGATGTTTTCCTATTGGCTGCATATGATCTAATCTTAAAATTGATTCTTCACCATCAACAATTGGCAAAATATCCCAAAAATATTGAGAGTATTCACAGCAACGTATGCGCTTAACAAATTTTGCGTCAAAACCTGCTCTTTTATCAGTCATTTTAATTCCATAAAATGGAGCGGCTAGAATAGTGGGAGAAGTTTGCCATTTTGCCTTACCCAAACGAAGATTTTTAGGTATTTCATCACCACCGGTAGATATTACAATGAGAGGGCGCTTTTTAACTCTATATACAGCTCGTCTTTCACCTTCATATTGTGGTATTGCAGCCACAGGTAACTGTGGACTATTTTTAATTTGATCAATCCGCAATACATCTAATTCAAAATAAGCTTTATCATGCACTGTCGCTTCAGTTCTTCCAACAGGATTTAATTCATATGGAATTTGATCTACGTGAGGAGCATATGCTTTTATCAAACGACCTCTTTTTAGGTCTGTTCCACTATCTTTAACCCACCATGGTTCAATGTACCATTGCAAAGAATCTTTAGGATACATCTGGGTCATACCTCGATTTTGATTTCCATATATCTGGATTAATTACAATTTCTCCTTTTAATTCTGAAATGTCCTCTCCCGCTAATGAGTCAAGCCATTTCTGCCCACGACAAAAGACATCATCATATCGAGGTAATGTTGAATATTTTTGAGAAACTTCATATTGTATTTTTTTAGCAAGCTTTTTTTGAATATTTTCTCTGAATTCATTCTTCTTTGCGCTTAACCGCTTGAGTTGTTTTTTACTTTGCATATTATTTGGCAATTCTGATTCTATCTTTTGTAACTTCTCATATTGTTTCTGAGCGACTTGCAAAAAATCTAGCTGTTCACCTGGTGCTGCTTGCAATATTGGTTTGGTTAAATAAACATAATTAAGAAGTGCTTTTGTATCTGAACCAAATTTATGCACTACATGCTTTAAAGTAAACTTGATTACGCTTTCGATTTTAGGTTCAATTATGTTAATGAGATCAACATCTTTTAAATACCAGCGATTGATGTCTTCATCATATTTAGAGGGTAATATCTGATTTTCTGCTCCAATAGCGTTACAAGCTGGTTCAATTCTATTAAATGCTTCTACCGACCATGGCCCAAAATTATGAAATTTCCATTTTAAACCAGTGTAGGTTTGTCCATTATTTTTTTCTGCATAGGCTAAATCGGCGAGGTATAAATATTTAATTAAATGTATAGCACCAAGTTTCTGGTTGAATACATTATCCTCTAATGCTGCAATAGTTAGAATATACTGCAGAATAAGATCAATTTTCTCTGTCTCTTTGGTAGCCATAAGAATATCTTGAAAAATATTTAATTATGCATATGTATTAATAAATTATTGTTAAGAAACCTCATACTGTCAAACCAGAGGTTATTAAAAGGATAAAAGCATGTGAACCTTTCTAATTTTTATAAATCTTAACTTCTCATCTAGAGGAACCCCCAAGGGAACCCTGATACATAAAACCAATTTGTAAATTTAATATTTAATTTATAAGTAATTGATTTATCTGGAGCTGACGGTCGGACTTGAACCGACGACCTACTGATTACAAATCAGTTGCTCTACCAACTGAGCTACGCCAGCGATTGAATGGATTGGGGATTGTAAGAAAATATTCTTGTCTTGGCAACCGATTAGTGTGGAATATTTTTTAATGTCCAATTACTAACCTCTATTTTCATAAAATCCACAGGACGCCTAAAGTTTACGGCGTCTCATTAAGGCCTTCCGAATTTGGGTGAATTATTTTCGCGTTGCTGATCAACTTGTCTCTGCTTAAATTTGTCCATGGCTTGTAAAACTCGCCAGTTTGGGATTTCTACACGAAACGCTTTTCCAACAGTTCTCTTAGAGCATTCCTCTATTCCAATGGCCTTTAGTTTCTCTATACATACATCAGCATCTCGTTCGTTAGTAAATACTTTAGCTGTGTAAGTCACTTCCATAGAAGCGCCCCATTTTACATGTTCATTGTATTTCGCACTAAATGCAGATTGAACAAACTCAAGAGGATTTTCCCCATCGGTAAATATTTCTTTTTTACGGGACTCAAACATCTCAGGTATTTGATTAACGCCAGGCGTTCCCTTTTCTATGAGTTCAGGAATAAAAACTATCTGACCCATTAAATAAAACTGACAAAATACGCGCGGATGATTATCTAAAAAACCATTCTGGCCAGGATTCATATCACACCATGATGACCTTAACATTTTCACAACAAAGCCATCATAATCTTGCTTTTGAATGGCATCGATAAAAGCATACATTGGCTCAAAAGTTGATGCGGCGAATTGATATTTCATTTGGTTGCCTTTTGCTCTTAAATAAGCCTGTACCTTTCTAAAATAAGATTTTATTTGTTCTGCTTGATCAGGATGTGGATGAGTATAAAAATCATCTCTCTTAATAATTTCGAAAATCTTTAAATAATCAGCAAGTATTAACTCTTTATTAACGCTCATTTCTGTACTTTTAGGATCTTGCATTTACCCCTCCTGTCATTTTTCTAATAAAATGATTCATTCTATCAAATAATATTAATTTAATCATTTAACCATCAGTATTTCGCATATGCTGCGAAAAGACGTTCCACTCTTTTCCAGTGCTCGAAAATTTATATGCAAGAACAAGCGACTATTATAAAATCCTCACTATCTTTTATGCTTATTTATGGGAGTGTCTATGAACCAAACCACTGTAGCCTTGATTGAAAAGTACTATAAAGCATTTAACGAAGCCAATATGACCGCCTTTCTCGATCTACTCACCGATGATGTTATTCATGATATTAACCAAGGAACACAACAAATAGGCAAAGAAGCGTTTAAAAAATTTATGGATCATATGAATAATTGTTATAAAGAAAAGGCTTCTGATCTGGTGATTATGGCTACTGATGATTGTGATCGTGCGGCGGCTGAATTTATGATTGAGGGGACTTATATTAAAACAGATAAAGGATTACCTGAGGCGCGTGGGCAAGATTATAAATTACCAGTTGGTGCGTTTTTTACGATAAAAAATAATAAAATTACTCGGGTGACGAATTATTATAATTTGCAGGAATGGTTGAAGTTGATAGAGAAATAACAATTTTTGTGCAAAAAACAAATTTTTCTGACACACCCTCATCTACCGAAGACACCTTCTCCCTCAAGCGGCAGAAGGAAAAAAAATTATGCAAGGAGCAAAATAGGAATATGCAAAACTTAGTAATTACTCGCTTACGTGGTGAAGATATTAAACCTTATATTTCCGATTTAGCAGCATTACGTATTAAAGTTTTTCGTGATTTTCCTTATTTATATGTCGGTGATTTGGAATATGAAAAAAATTATTTAAAAACTTATACCAATTGTAAAGAAAGCGTTTTAATTATTGTTCGTGATGGTGCAGATATTGTAGGTGCTTCTACTGCTATTCCATTAAAATTTGAAGACGATGAAATTAAAAAACCATTTATGGATGCCAATATTCCTATCGATAATATTTTTTATTTTGGTGAATCCGTATTGCTACCCCAATATCGCCGATTTGGTATGGGGTATCGTTTTTTTCATGAACGTGAAACAGTTGCCAGATTAAGTAATTATAAATTTATTGCATTTTGCGCTGTTGAAAGACCTGAAAGTCATCCACGGCGTCCGGCAGATTGGGTTCCGCTGCATAGCTTTTGGGAAAGATTGGGTTATGTTAAGCATCCTGAATTGGTGGTACATCTTAGTTGGAAAGATTTAGATGAAAATGAAGCTTCGCCTAAACCTATGGGTATTTGGATGAAACAAATTTAACAAAAATGGACCCGGGTTGCGCTTAAATTAAAAAATTATATTTATAAAACTCAGTTTCATAATGATTTTGTTGATTAATATTTGTTCTTTCCAGGCTACAAACATTTTCGATTGATTAATTTTGTTATCAATGTAGCCTGGGTGTAGCAAATGATGGTTTTATATATTTTTCATAATCAAAATTTAATATAAAATATATATTAATATCGGCGGAACCCGGGTTTCGCCTTAAGTAAAAATTTATTTTAGGAATACTAAGATTCGTATTATTTTCTTTAATGATCACTTGCTTCACCCAGGCTACGAACTACATTCATTTATGGGAAAATTTTTATGAATAATGTTTCATCTGTCAAAATTGCTACTACCCAATATCAATTAGATCAACTAACTGATTTTTCAGCTTATGAAAACAAAATTGAGACTTTAGTTAAGTCAGCAAAAGATCAACAGGCTGATTTATTATTATTACCAGAATATGCCGGTATGGATTTAACGCAATGGAATAATAATAATTTATTGGATCAATTTAATCATATTCAAACATTATTAGAAAAATATATTGCATTATTTCAGACATTGGCAAAAAAATATGAACTGTATATTCAACCCGGTTCGTTACCTGTTAAAGCAAACCAAAATTTATTTTATAATCGCGCTTATTTTTTCAGTCCCAATGGCAATTATGGGCATCAAGATAAAATTCAATTAACGCAATCTGAAGTGCAAACTAAATTAATTACCTCTGGTAATACAATAAATATTTTTCAAACGCATCTTGGCCCTATCGCAATTGCTATTTGCTATGACGCTGAATTTCCTACATTGGTAAATCAATTAGTCAATGCAGGTGCTAATTTAATAGTCGTACCATCTTGTACCGATAGCCTTTGGGGATTTCACCGTGTGCATTTTTCTTGCCGTGCACGTGCATTAGAAAATCAATGTTTTGTTGCAAATTCATGTTTAGTTGGCTCATATGATGATACTGATTTTGTTGATATGAATGTTGGCGCTGCAGGTATATATACACCTCTTGACATTGGATTTCCGGATGATGGCGTGATTACGTTAGGAAAATTAAATGAAGTTCAAATGCTGGTGGGGGAAATTGATTATTCACAATTAGAGGTGGTTAGAGCACAAGGACAAGTGAGGAATTTGTTGGATATGCAGTATTACCAGAATGCTTTAATTAAAAATATTGTGGTTGATGTGAAAGAATTGTAAATAATCGGATGCTCCTGGATTTCGCCGTGCAGTAAATAATTGAGTTTTTTAATTCAATTATTTTAATTTTTTATTTATCTTCAATTGCTTCATCCAGGCTACATTTTGGTATATAAAAAATATTTACAAATTTTCTTATATGCAACATTAATTTAGATACCCTCATCCGCCTTCGGCACCTTCTCCCACAAGTGGGAGAAGGAAAAAATAAGGATTTTTTACTTTTATGGAGATATGGAAATGACAAAAATGTTTGAAAATAAAGTTGCTTTGGTTACTGGTGGTAGTTCTGGCATTGGGCGAGCAACTGCAATTGCATTTGCTAAGGAAGGCGCCAATGTAGTTATTGCTGCACGTCGTGAAAAAGAAAGTTTGCAAATTATAGAAGAAATTAAATCCTTGGGTGTTGACGGATTATATGTTCATACCGATGTAGCAAAAATAGCTGATTTACAGAATATGATTAAACAAACAATGAATAAATTTGGCCGTCTTGATTTTGCTTTTAATAATGCTGGTGTTGAAGAACTGCCCTCTCCTTTAGCTGAAAAAACAGAAGAATTGTATAACCATGTTATGGATATTAACGTCAAAGGTGTTTTGTTTTCTATACAACAAGAAATTCCAGCCATGTTAAAAAATGGTGGTGGTGTTATTGTAAATACTTCATCCATTGCAGGGCTTATTGGGATGGGTGGCATTCCAATTTATATAGCCAGTAAACACGCAGTATTGGGTATTACCAAATCTCAAGCACTGGAATTTGCTCAACAGAATATACGCATTAATGCCGTATCTCCTGGCGCTGTAGAAACAGAAATGTATGATCGTTTTATAAAGCTCAATCCTGCTGGACGTGAATATTTTGCAAACATGCATCCCATGGGCAGAACAGCTAATACTCAAGAAATTGCCTCTGTCGTTATATGGTTATGTAGCCCAGGAGCATCATTTATTACAGGCCAATCAATCGCAGTTGACGGTGGATTCACAGCGCAGTAATTGCACGAAATCTCTTTAAAAAGTTACCCACAAAATCTGTGGATAAGTCTGTGGAAATATCGTGTAAAAGGGGCGCGATCTAGCAATATCACTGATGTGAAGTTAAATTGGTCAATTCGTAAGCAATTAAAATAAATTACTTATTAATCAATAAGTTATATCAAGAAATCGCTGTTCAATTGAGTAACTTATTGATTTTAGTTGATGTAGATAATGTCAATAACAAACCTGTGCACAAACACATTAAAAATACTCTAGAAAATATCTAGTGTTTAGGGATGTCAATAGGTAATTTCGGATATTAATTTATTGATTCTTTCTCTTGAATGTGGAAGATGGTCATGAAAGGGGAAAAGGGTTTAAAAAAATCGCATCATCATCGTGTTGTGGTATAAAATTTATCCCTGAATGACTTACAGATCAATTATTAACCAATCATTGTTACAAAATTCAAATGATGAACATAAACCTATTCCAATCACTCAAATCTCATACGCTGATACTGACCGCGAATCAGCGACTTGCTGAATTTGTTACTGATCAATTTAAACATTGGCAACAATCTACCGATGCCCCTCTTAACCAAATATCCATTCTTAGTTTTAGCAATTGGATTCAATCTCTGTGGCAACAGTGCAACGACTTACAATTAATTCCTCAGTCCACCTTACTGACCGATGCGCAACAACAGGCTATTTGGGAAGATATTATTCATCAGTCACAACAGGGCAATTTATTATTAAACGCGTCAGCAACAATCCGTCTCGCGCTGGAAGCGTGGTCTTTGTTAAATCAATGGCAACTTAATTGGGATCATCCTTATTTTGCATTCAATGAAGATACACGAGTGTGGCAACAGTGGACCAAGATTTATCAACAACGTTGTATTGATCACAACCTTATTGATAATAGTAAAATGATTGATTATATGATGCCGGCTATTAATTCCCAGAAAATATCTTTACCTAAAAGTTGTGTATTAGTTGGATTTAATGAATTAAATCCTCAACAAAAAAAATTATTTAATTCCATCAAATCACAACAATGTTTTATCTCACAACAACAACTTAATACGGAACCAACATATAGTGCACGTGTTGCATTGGCAGATACACTAACAGAAATACGATCAATGGCACGTTGGGCGAAAAATTGTTTTAATCAAAATCCTAAAGCAAAAATAGCTTGTATCATTCCACAATTGAGTGAATTAAAAAATCAAACACAACAAATATTCACTGAAATATTTGCACCACAAAATTTATTACCTATAGGTGAAAATAAATCATTACCTTTTTCCATTTCAGGGGGACAACCCTTATCAGCCTATCCAATCATTCACGCTGCTTTACAAATCATCGCATTATCACAACGCAATATTTCTATCAGCACAATCAGTAGCTTAATTCGTTCACCTTATATTGGTGGCGCAGATCAAGAAATGAATGCACGGGCAATTTGTGATATTCGATTAAGAGAAATAGGTTCACATAATCTGACATTACAGCAAATTATAACAGTTGCTAGTCAAACTACAGGTTGTCAATTGTTAGCACAACAATTACAACAATTTATGGGATTAATCCATCATAACAAACAATCTACCGTTGATTGGCATAAGCAATTTAATGAACAATTATCTGCTTTAAATTGGCCCGGTGATGTCAAATTGAACAGTTATGAATTTCAATTGGTGCAACAATGGCAAGAATTATTAGAACAATTTGCCAGTTTAGATAAATTCATTCCCCATTTAAATGATAATTTGGCATTACAAAAACTGCAGTATTTAGCTCATCAACATATTTATTTACCTGAATTAATTAATAACCCAATTCAAATTATGAATGTGTTAGAAGCAAGTGGTATGGTATTTGATCACTTATGGGTTATGGGTTTAGATGAATTATCATGGCCAACAAAAGCGCAATCTAATTCATTTTTACCGATACGATTGCAACGTGAATTAAATATGCCGCACAGTTCGGCGGTACAAGAATGGCAATTTGCACAACAAATTACCGCACAATTATTACAATCGGCAAAGACAGTTATTTTAAGTCATCCATTGCAAAATAATGATCGTTCGCTAAAACCGAGTGCATTAATTAAATCTGTTACTGAAATCGATATCAATGAACTTGCTTTAGCAGATGATTTTTCTTTATCGCGGCAAATTTATCAATCTGCTGAATTTGAACAATTTATAGATGATAAAGGCCCTGCTATTTTAGCTGACGAAAAAATAAAAGGCGGTACAGCATTAATTAAATACCAAGCAGCCTGCCCTTTCCGAGCTTTTGCGTTATATCGATTAAATGCTAATCCGATGGTTGAAGCAGTGACCGGCTTACCTGCTTTTGAACGAGGCAAATTAATACACCGAATATTAGAAAAATTTTGGCTTGCAACTAAAAACCATCATGATCTTGTAACATTAACAGATGATCAATTAACAACGAGAATCCAATCTATCGTTTCTGCAACGTTAAGCGATATGCAAAAACAATATGCGCACTTATTTGGTCGAAGATTTTTTCACATTGAACACAGCCGATTATCCAGTTTGATTTATCGATGGTTAAGCTGGGAAAAAACGCGTAAACCGTTTACCGTTATCGCCACTGAAAAACGATTTCATTTTGTTTTAGGGCAATTGAAAATTCAGATGCAAGCAGACAGAGTAGATCAATTAGAAAATGATCAATACGCCATTATTGATTATAAAACCAGCAAAATATCAGTTCAGGATTGGTTTGGTGATCGACTCGACGAACCGCAATTACCGCTGTATTGCATTGCCAGTATTGTGCCAATAAACGCTGTAGCATTTGCTCAAATTCGCACCGATGGTATTAATTGCAGTACCGCAGGTGAAACGGCACTTGCACAAAATGATCGGACTACAAAAATATTATCTGCCGAACAATGGCTAGCGCAAAAAATACAATGGGAAAATGCCTTACTTCAAATCAGTGAAGAATTTGCACAGGGAATTGCAATTGTGAATCCTAAACATGGTAGTCAAACGTGTGAGTTATGTCATTTGAGCTCACTATGTAGGATTCATGAAAATAACTCATAGTGTGGCAATTATAATTTTGTGGTGAATAATTCATATCAGTAAATTTGAATTATTGCATATAGTTAGATGTTTAAATCATTGTAAGACAAAAAGTCATTACATTTTTAGCGTAGGTGTATTCTCAGCAATTACAGGACATGTTTGATAAAAATCCAAACCTTTCACCAAAATTTTTTGAAAATTAATGATATATTTGAAAAAAATGTCTTGGCTGGTGTTAACGAAAGATTTGTTTTCTAACAATTTAGTAAGAACAGAGGTTCTGAGTCTATCCATGAGTTCTTCAATATCAGTAAATATATTAAATGGATCTTCTCTGGTATTTTCACATTTTTTCAGATGTTTCAGTATGGCAGACCGTTTTTTCTCGAAATCTTCTGTTGATAAGCTTCTTAATTTAAGATAATCATTAGTAAATTGTAATGCTATATCCACTCTTGCCATAAGAAATAATGTCGCTTCAGTTCTACTCATTTTGCCACTACTCAATATTTTTATTAATTCTTCAAAATCGGTTACTTGTTCATTATAACTATTTTCCATTTTTTGAAGCATATCATCTTTAACGTTTTTTTGAGCTTTAGCTGCGATATGATTAACTGCCTCTCTCCTTGTTTCGCTGGATTCATTATGTACTAAATCATCACTTTTACTACCTGGGATCATAGGTTCGCTTCTCTGCGCTTTAACATCGTCAACCATATCAAGTCTCCTTTAATAAAATGATCTGAGAGAAATTCCTTACTTAAAATCACAATTACCTACTAAATCCTGAAAATCTTGATTGTATTTTTGTTAAATCATCAACCAATTGTTCATCTGCGACTACTGCTTTAGGTTCCAAGGGTAATGACTTAAGACGTCCATTCTTATCTAGAGGTGGATTTATATTTTTATCTGCATTTAACACTCGACTCACTGGATGATATAAATCTTCCATAAAATGAGGTAAATGTCTAGTTTTAGGATTGATTAAAAACCGACAAGCTTTTGCTGTACTAGTAACACGTTGTGATAACATCTGAATCACATCGCTATCTTGATGATTTTTGTTTTCTTTATATCTTTTATTTAAATCAGTAACAAACTGTTGAATATTGCTTTCATTACCAACATTATTTTTCTGTATATACTCTGTTAAAGAATGACATAATTGATCTTCATTAGCATACCCCCTTCCAAATGCATCAAGCAAACAGATTAAATGTGCTTTGTGTTCCAACTGAACTAGCTCATCTCTTGCGGAGCTCGCTGCTGATGACCAAAAATTCCATGATGAAGGTTTATTTGCTTCGATAATTTTTTTCGTTCGAGTTAATTTATCAGATGGAGATAAATTAGTCGATGATAGCGTTTCATTAATTAAATCCTTTGTATTAGCTTGTACTTGTTTATAATACGAAGCGCTATTAAATGGATTTAAATAATCAAAAATTGATAATGTTTTATATTCACCATCAAAAACTTGGTTTGTTTTCCATGACAAATATTCCATGTAATCAGCAGGCGCGTGTGGTGGATCATTTTGTGCAAGTAGCATTCGTGGATGAACAGAACTTATACTGCCACCACCTCGATCTCGTCTTTCAGCGGTATAGGTATAACAGTTCAATTTTCCGAGTGATTTACGCAGTAATTGCTCAGTTTCATAGTAATAATCAAATAATTGTTTACGTAATTCTAAACGAGCCTTCGCGTTATTTAAGTTGCTACTACCATTCCTAACTCTAGCTTTATTAGACTCTAATTTATCAATATATTTAGCAAGCTGCTGCATTTCCTCGTAGTAATGAATTTTTTTATAATTTATCCAGGATAATGCGTATTGCAATCTTAAATTAACCTTATAACTATCACCCTCTGAGACTGGACGTAAAAGATGTTTAACTCGATTATCCAGATCACGGACTTCAAGAGCCATGTAAAGTTTTGGATCAGCGATATCTAAATCGGGGCGCTTTTCTGGAACCTCATCAACTGATATCTCAGCCAAGCGGTGCTTCATTACAAAACCATATCTCAAATTTTGATGGTGCGCTTGAAGTTCATTCTGTGATAAATAAACAAAATATTCTGCTGGCTGAACAATTGATAAAATTTGTTCTAGCATTGTTATTGTTTGGGAGCCATTTAATGAAATTTGTGTTGCGTTTTCGGTACAGATTTTTTTCACGTCAATTAAGCATCTCATGACATCATTAAATATTCTGTGAATATGATCATGAAAAGTTAACTCGTTTTTTGTATTAACAAAGTCTTTCATTTCACCAAGCAAACGAATGATTGAGGGTAAAAAGTTGTTTAACGCTACATCTTGTGGTGAAACATTTTTTGAGTCATTTAGATATCTATGAATACCATTGAGAAACGTTTGAGAAATACCTAATTGGATTATACATTTCTCACGTAAAGTGCCAGGAACACCTATATCAACGGAAGTTTGTCCACCGTGCTCTAATTGTTGAAATGCATATGTTTCTGGCGAAATATTATCTCTATTTTTAGATATAATTTCTGAACGGGATAATGGCAGGATATTAAAATCAGGTCTAACTTGATTAGTTGCCGCAGGCTCATTCTCTTCAACAATAAGTAATCGCTGTCGTTTTGTCGCAGTGACATTAGCGTGAGTTAACTTTTTAATACCCATTTGGGTAAGTGTTGTGACCAAGTTCTTATTTAATACGTTATCACCCTCTAATACTAAAGTAGTCGGTTTATATTCAACTTGCAGTGTTGAATTATTGATATCTGCTGCGAAAGTAGCAAAACCTACGTTTTTAATCTCAGTAGTAACTGTATTTACTTGTCTAATGTTAACTTTTATTTTTATTTGCGTAGTTGGAGGAGCGCTGAGATCATTTTGAGCGATTTCAAGATCAGCTTCAGTTTGATAAATATTTTTATTTTGATCGACGTCCATCAAAAATTGACCTACTGCCGCTCCAGCACGATTAAGAAAAGCCCCGTGATTTTGTAAAATAAAAAGTAAAATAAAATTCTGTAGATCAGGTGTTGCAATACCTAACGATCTAAGACCTTCATTGAAACTTTCTATAGTCACTTTGCCTTCAGCAACTTGAGGAAATCGATAAGCTTCGCCTCGGCCTATTTCAAATTTAACAGCAGCTAATCTTTCAGCACTCGCGAAAACGTTTCCTTGCAATACAATATTGCGTTGTATTTCTACATCACGACGGGCATCGTTCAAGCAGATTGAAAGGGTTTTTAATATATTTGTGTTAACATGATCATCAATTTCTTTTGTGAAAAAAGTTGGATCAAACTGGATAATTATTTTACTCATAAATCACACCTCATTTGGCGATTTCGTTAGTTATAAAATAACAACAATATATTAAGGTTTTATTAACTTTTTTTTAAATGGCTTATATCTGACAAATTATTTTTAATGTTGTATAACAGCGATAATATATAGCTATTAAATTAAGCAAAATTTTACCCTATGTTACTTAACAAGCCATTATGTCGCAACAATGCACTAATATCTGGTTCGCGTCCACGAAATTCTTTAAATAATTCGATCGCATGTCGCGAACTACCTTGGGCAAGAATTGCTTTTAAAAATTGTCTACCAATAGCTTGATTGAATAATCCTTCTTCTTCAAATTTGGCAAATGAATCACTGGCTAAAACGTCTGCCCATAAATAACTGTAATAACCGGCTCCATAGCCGCCTGCAAAGATATGCCCAAAACTATGTTGAAAACGGTTAAATGGGGGTGGTTTTATAACTGCGACTTGCTCACGGACTTCATTTAAAATAGCTTGCGCTTGATTTGATTGCTTTGGGTCATATTCCAAATGCAATCGCAAATCAAATAATGCAAATTCTAATTGCCTTATTAAAAATAAACCGGCATGAAAATTTCGAGTAGCTATTAATTTTTGCCATAAATCTTCTGGCAATAATTCCCCTGTTTCAAAATGACTTGCAATCATATCGATGACTGGCCGTTGCCAACACCAATGTTCCATAAATTGACTAGGTAATTCCACAGCATCCCATTCAAAACCATTCATTCCTGCAGCACTTAAATAATCAATTTCTGTTAATAAATGATGTAAACCATGACCAAATTCATGAAATAAAGTAAGCACTTCTTCATGCGTTAATAATGCCGCTTTATTTTGCTCAGCTGGTGTAAAATTACAGGTCAAATAAGCAACGGGTAATTGCAAATGGCCATCTGTGAAGCGGAAACGAGAACAATAATCTGCCATCCATGCACCACTACGCTTGTTAGGTCTTGCAAATAAATCTACGTAAAAATAACCTTTAGCATGATCAGCGCTGTCATTGATTTGATAAAAGCGAACATCAGGATGCCAAGTATTTTCCGCTTTTTGTTCGACGATTTTAATCCCATATAATCGTTCAACTAAATCAAACATTCCACGTAAAACTTGTTGCGCAGGAAAATAGGGACGCAATAATTCCCGTGAAATTTGAAAACGTTGTTCCTGTAGTTTCTCACTGAAATAAGCAATATCCCACGCAGCCAAATCAGTTTGACCCGCATAATTATGCGCAAATTCTTTTAATTGATTCATTTCCAGTTCAGCAACGGGTTTAACGCGTGCTATTAAATCCTGTAAAAATTTCATGACCTGATGTGGCTCATGAGCCATTTTTGTCACTAATGATAATTCAACAAAATTTTTATAACCCAATATTTGCGCTTCTTCATGACGCAAAGACAAAATTTGATCAATTATTTTGCCATTGTCCCATTGACCTGCTTGTGGTCCTTGATCGGACGCACGCGTCGTATAAGCAAAATACATTTTTTCACGCAGCGGTCTATGCTCAGAAAAAGTTAAAACAGCGTCATAACAGGGAAAATCGAGAGTTAATAACCAACCTTGCTGATTTTTTTGTGCCGCCGCTTTTTTTGCCAGAGCAATAGTATGTGACGGCAAACCTTTTAATTCATCGCTATCTGTTATTAATAAATCCCATTTATCCGTAGCATCTAATAAATTGGCATCAAATTGACTGGCCAATAATGCTAATTGTTGTTGAATTTCTGCATAACGTTTTTTCTTATCTGGAGGAAGATCAATACCTGACAAACGAAAATCGCGTAATTCATCTTCAATAATTTTTCGCTGCGTCTGATTAAACTTGTCATGATTTGGGCCGGCTTTTAATCGTTGATAAGCATGAAACAATATTTCATTTTGCCCTATTTCAGTTTCATATTCTGACAGTAGTGGAATACATTTTTGATAAGCATCGCGTAATTGGGGGTTATCCATCACAGAATGCAAATGTGAAATAGGCGACCAAAAACGATGCAACTGATCATCTAATATTTCAAGCTGGGTTATAAAATTGTCCCAAGATAATTCTGTAGAGCTTTCTAATAATTGTTCGATGCGTCTACGATTATTGTTTAATAATTGAGTGAGTTCTGACTCGATTTTGTTAACGTCGATTACTTGAAAATTAGGTAATTGGTTTATTTGGTTTTGATTTGATTGCATAGCGCTATTTCCTTTGAAAATTATTTGCTGATCTTCCCCACAACCCCCTCGTCAAAACGGGTAAAAAAGTATACAATAAATATCTAGAGATTAAACGTAGAAATTTAAGTAATCAGGTACAAAATCGTGATAGACATCGACGGCTTCCGCTTTAACATAGGTATCATTGTTGCAAATAACAACAATCGCCTATTGTGGGCGAGAAGAATCGGCCAGAACGGTTGGCAATTCCCTCAAGGCGGTTTACAAGATAACGAAACCCCCGAACAAGCCATGTTCCGCGAATTATATGAAGAGTTAGGATTACTCGAACGCGATGTCAAAATTCTTTCCTGCACAAGAGATTGGTTACATTACCGTTTACCTGATAATTTAATTCGTCGTAATGCTTTTCCTTTATGTATCGGTCAAAAACAAAAATGGTATTTATTACGACTGGTCACCGATGAAACCCATGTTCAATTAGATCACACTGACTCCCCTGAATTTGATTCATGGCGTTGGGTCCCCCATTCCTATCCATTGCGCCAAGCCATTTTCTTCAAACGTGCTGTTTATCGCAGTGCTTTACAAGAACTTGCTCCCGCGTTGTTTAATGCACATCAACCTCTTAAAGAACTTGGCGAATAAACTGTGGCTGCATCTGATAACACAACTTCCGTTGTTGCTGCGTTTGATTTTGATGGCACTATTACCACGCACGATAGTTTGTTGCCATTCTTGAGAACCGTAGTCGGCACAAAACAATTCTGTATTAAGTTAAGCCATTTAATACCCATCTATTTAGGATATCGCCTAAACCTCAAAAGCAATCATCAAGCTAAGCAGGCCTTGCTACATCTCTTTCTCAAAGAAAAATCTTATACACAATTGTTAGAATTAGGCGATCAATTTGCCAAACAATATATTCCTCACATTGTCCGGCCTAATGCATTAAAAAGATTAGAATGGCATCAAAAACAAAATCATCGTTGTATTGTGGTTAGCGCAGGATTAGGGATTTATTTACAACCGTGGGTGAAATCGGTAGGCATCAACGAATTAATTTGTACCCAAATACTCAGTGATACAAATGGCATGACGAATGGCGATATTGATGGTATTAATTGTTATGGCCCAGAAAAAGTTGCACGATTAACAAATTTGGTTGGCCCTAAAGATCACTATAAATTATATGCCTATGGTGATACTCGCGGAGATAAGGAATTATTAGAATTGGCGGATTATAAATTTTATAGAGAAATGCCAAATAAGGAATAAAATGAGATCTGAATGCATGATATTTGATAGAAATAAAAATCTCTTCATTAACCTAAGCGCTTGTGCCGCAATAATATGGATAATTCTGGTTTACAGCCACGCACTTATCTTTTCTTCCAAAATTTTATTTAGTACTGATTTTTATAAATTTTATCAATCTGCATTATTTTATTTTGAAGGCATCAGTATATACGGCAAAATTGTAAGGCCACTCACACCTGCCGAAGTTGCATTTATGCATGGCACTATATTGGTTCTCTCCAGCGATCTTAATCCACCTTTTTTTACTTTATTATTATTACCCACCGCATGGTTAACTTACACCCAATCATTTTTAGTGTGGTCTGCCCTCTCCCTCATTGCAACGATTGCAGGGATTTTAATTTCTTTTAAACCTTATCCCGCATTATGGAATAATCTTAATTTGCGGTTATGGGGCCTGGTAGGATTTTTATTATATTTTCCAAGCTATGCGAATTTACGATTTGGCCAAGTGACCTCGTTTTTATTACTTCTCACTGCAGGAGCTTGGTTAGCAAGTCGTAAACAAAAAAATTATTTAGCAGGTTTTTTATTAGGCATTGCTTTAAGTATTAAAGCATTTTATGGCTTATTTTTAATTTATTTCGCCGTCCGAAAACAATGGCGTTTATTATTTTCCTTTTGCGCAACATATATCGCGTGCACAGCCATTTCCATCGTTATTTTTGGCGTCTCCGCTTATAAAACCTATTATTTAACGCTCACCAAAATATTATGGTATAGCGCAAGCTGGAACGGTTCCATTTTAGGATTTTTAACGCGCTTATTTGGTGGTGATAATGAAGGAAATATTCCCATTTTTCATTTACCCTTTTTAACCCATCCGTTATTTTTAATCTCTGCGGGATTATTGACACTTTATTTAATATGGTCGACATGGCACTCAATGCGTTTGAATAACACATTATCTGCCGAGGCTAAATTAGATCATTTTGACTGGGGATTTTCTCTCACCATCGTATTGATGATACTAATTGCGCCATTGGGATGGCTATATTATTTCTCTTTATTAATTATTCCTTTTATCACTATTCTAAGAATCAGTGATAAATTATCCAGTTTTAATATGAATTTGACTTTGATGAGTTTAATTCTGTTACTGAGTAGCATGCCAGGCAATTATCAACGCCCTGAATCAGTTATTCAAACACCAATGATTTTAACGTGGGCCAGTTATTATTTTTATGCATTAGCATTATTATTTGTTTTATTAGCCCTGCTACGCAATCAAATGTTAAATCCAAAATATCAACCCACTAATTATTCTATTCATCACAAATTTTCACCGGTAATTCAATTAATTTTATACTTGCTTGCTGCTATCCCATCAATTATTACCTTTGGCATTGCAATGAGTTAATCGGATTTAATTCATATAATTATTCCTTGAATTAATTGTATTTGAATAAAAATTTGTAGCCCGGACAAAGGAGCGCAGCGACGTATCCGGGCCTAATGAATCCTCACGAATTTTAATTGCTTAATAGACATAAATGCTTTCATTTATTTGCTTAACGGCACAATTCAATTCGGTTTTTGCAAATCTAATTGGGTACTTAATAATCTGGCACC
>JAJYDF010000039.1 GCA_021777765.1 Pseudomonadota bacterium
AAATACCGTCTTGCGAGTTAACTGCAGTTAACTTGCAAGACGGTATTTGACCCCTTTAGTCTTATTTAGTCGCAACACCATAATTGCCTGGCATTAAAGTTCTGCCAGTACCAGTGCTATTTTTAACGCAGGTAATAACGGCTTTGGCATTATCAACTGTGGTAAGTACTAATCCATCAATGCCGTTATATCTACTATTAGGATCGTGGTAGCTATTAAAATAAACGCTATTTACCTGAGTAACAGTGGTATTTAATACGCCATGTGTTTGAAACCCTGTGATCATTACTGCGCCATTATTCATGGCAACTTTATCAGTAGGATTTGCGCCAGTAATAGTGCAATAAAAAGGTAATGGATTTGCTGGTGTTGATGTTTGACCTAAATCGAGATAAGTAATAGGTCCAGCAGCATAGGCTTGTCCTAGCATTAATGACGATACAACCATGCTGGAGAGGCTAATAAATTTGATGATGTTTTTCATGATTAACTCCTGATTATCCATAGTAAATTAATTATAATATACATAGTAAATGGGCTATAAGATCGAATTACTGTTCAACTGTATTGCTGACAACCTTTAGCATTTTTGATATAATGCCAGTCTTTGTTTTCACATAATACAAATAGAAATATTAAACATTCAAAGATAGGTCATTGCCATGATAGATAATATTAACACTTTATTTCCGCTTATATTTTATTCCATTTCTGCCTTAATTATTCTCATCATTTTATATAATTCAATTGTTATTGTTGACGGTACTGAAGTTGCCGTATTAGAACGCCGTTGGTTTGGTAAATCTATGCCAGAAGGTCGTGTGGTCGCGATGGCCAATGAAATTGGTATACAGGCCAGAATATTAGAGCCAGGATTACATTTATTAATTCCTTTTTTATATCGTGTTATTAAAAAAGCTTTTGTAGTGATTGGTGAAAATGAAGTGGGTTTAGTCGATTCGATCGATGGAGAACCCGTACAAACAGGTCATATTTTTGCTCGTGCATTTAAAGAACATAATTTATTTCAAGATGGTGAAGCATTTTTGAAATTCCACGGACAAAAAGGACCGCAAGTACAAATTTTACCACCAGGAAATTATCGAATTAATCCTTATTTATTTCAGGTGCAAAAAGTGCCTGCAATTAATGTGGGAAATAATCAAGTGGGTGTTATTGTTGCGACAGATGGTGACTCCATTGATGCAGGTAGATTATTAGCTAAACGCGTTGCAAATCATAATAATTTCCAAGATGGTCAAGCATTCTTTGAAAATGGTGGTCAAAAAGGTCCGCAAATAGATATTTTATTACCAGGTACATATCGAATTAATACCAAATTATTTCAAGTCACTGTAAAAGATGCGACGACAATTCCTGTAAAACAAGTGGGATTTGCAACTGCAAAAGATGGTGAGCCATTACCAAAAACAGAATATATTGCCAAATCAATTGCAGGTCATAATGATTTCCAAGATGCCGCTGCATTTTTAGCAAATGGTGGACAACGTGGTCCGCAATTAGATTTTTTAAAACCAGGTACTTATTACATTAATCCATTAATGTTTGATATCGCACTCGATCAAGTATTAGAAGTGCAACGTGGTGAAGTCGCCGTCATTGTTTCTAATATTGGTATCGATCCCACACAAATAAATAAAGATAATAATCAACCTGGTATTCCACCATTACAAGAAGGGGTTGAACGTTATGTTGTTTCTGCTGGATATCGTGGTATTCAGCGTGAAGTATTAGGCCCCGGTATTTATTATTTAAATAAATTAGCATTTATACCGCATATTATTTCCACCACCAATATTACGATTGATTGGGCGATGGATAATGCATCTCAAAGTTCATCATTAGTAAATTCATCATTTACTAATGATGCAATTCGTGCAGCGGCTATTGCTAAAACAACAACAGCAACTGTTACCAAACCTATTCAAATTAAAAGTGCACGAGAATTTGATCCATTAAATATTGTGTCAAAAGATGGTTTTGAAATGTCTGTGGAAGTGAAAGTGATATTCCGTGTATTACCAGAACAAGCACCGCATATGGTAGCGCGTATTGGTACCATTGAAAATTTAATTGAGCATGTGATTCATCCATTAATTGATAGTTCTTTCCGCAATCAAGCGTCATCTTCTGAAGCAATGCAATTCATGCAAGATCGCTATGAAGAACAAAGAAAAGCAGAAGATCATGTTGCAGAAGAATTGAAAAAATATTTTGTGGAATGTGTCAGTGTGTTAATTTGTCAAATTAAATTGCCTGATCGATTAATGCAAACATTGACGGATAAAGTGGTCGCAAGCCAACAAAAAGCAATGTATGACTCACAACAAGAAGCGGAAGGCCGACGTGCAGAAATGGAAAAAACTAAAGCATTAGCGGATTTACAACCTAATTTAGTGAAAGCAGAAATTGATGTACAAATTGCCACTCAACAAAAACAACAAAATATTATTTTAGCGGAAGGTAAAGGGCAGGCTACTAAATTAGAACAAGAAGGTATTGCTGCAGGTATTGCTGCGGTAGGTCACGCAGAAGGTGAAAAAATCGCAGCAGTGGGTCAAGCGACCGCAGATGCTTATACGGAACAAGCAAAAGCATTAGGTCAGTATCCATTATCAATCATAGAAATTATGAAACAAGTCGCTGGTGGTAATGTCAAAATTACACCGGAAATTCTTGTGCAAAGTGGAAACGGATCTGAAGGCTCAAATTCCAATAATGTTTTATCAGCATTTATTGCGAGTTTAATGGCGAATAATAAATTAGTACAACAAGAAGATTTAAAAGAAAAATCTACGACAAATTAATTTCAATATTTTCAATTTAACACGTAGTGTGGATTAGGCCCCAGGCCGTAATCCACCTTTTCAATAATGGTGGATATAGTTTTCAATCTAATCCAACCTTCCTTTTAATCACCTTAAATAAATGTCACAAACATAAAGGAAGCGCTCATGATACAAAAAGATATTATCGATTTTATACAAAATTATATGCCCATCGCTATGAAACAAATTGAACAAAGTAGGGCGGATGGTCATTTGCAATATGCGGAAGATATTTTCATTAAATATAATGACAAGGAAAAAATTGAAAAACTATTTCAATGTTCAATTGAGGAAATCTATCTCGGAATAACGACTTCTCCTTTTTTCACATCAGTCCCTTTTTTTAGAAAATGGAATTACACATCGAAAAGCGGACGATTCTATTGTCTCAATAAAGGCATGAAAGCTTCAGATGCTTTAGATGATATCTTAAATAACAGTGTTACCTGTATTGATTGTATTTTGGCTACGCATGTTGCTTGGTATTTGTGTATTAGAGCGTTACTCATTAAATTTCATGGCGAAATAGAAGGAAAAGCAAGGTTTAATGATTTATTCGATGATGAGGTCATTAAATTCGTTATATCTCCATATGATGCTAATGGTGTTGTTGGGCATCGAAAATTAGAAACATGGTTCGCAGATAATTCACTTCTAAGTTATTTTGCTGAACATCAGCCAAATAATTTGAATAATTATATGAAAGCCGCTGATGATCGTAATATAAGAATTGGTGATATTTTAGGTTTTTATAATCATCTCGACTATCCCATCAAAAAGCCGGGTGAAGCTGATGGCGGTATATTTGTGGCATGTGTTGGTGTCGATCAATATATGGGTTTCGGACTTGGAATGAAACCAATGAGTGAGCGACAAATACATCATTTTTTAGCCGATGCTTATAATCGGCCATCACTTTTTGATACAAAGAATTGGTTACTCACTTTGAAATTATTATATTTATCACAACATCCTAAAGACATTGGTAATGCAGTTGCGCAGATAACATCAAATGACGTAGCGGGATATAATACTGATACATTACGTAGATTAAATGTTGAGAAATTAATGACATTGCTACAAGATCATCAGTTATCTAAAGCAAAAATAAAAGAATATTATGCTCATATGGAGCAAATGAAACGTAACGCTATAATGCTATCACATAATCATAAAGAGATAGTTGTTGATATATTTGCGTTATTTAATGAAACCATTTCTTATTTAAAATCTCATTTGAAAACTTTGAGTATTAATAGTGCTGAATATAAAAAAACAGAAAAAGAGTTATATCTAACTCTAAAAAATTTAGCGTTTTTTAATTACATTGAGAAAAAAGATTATAAAGCGAGTATTTTATATTATCACGAAGCATTAGCTGGTTTTGAATCATTGCAATTAACAGATGATGCAAAGAGATGTCGTGATGCTATTAAACGAAGTGAAGAGGCGCAGCGTCAATTAGAATTATCGCAACAACAAACTAAGTCATCACGAAGTGTTTCACCTCACAGAGATAAATTACAAAATATTACCCATGTGGAATGGCGAAAATATTCACCCGGTGGAAAGGCATGTTATTTATTCCAAACTCATGATGAAAGAAAATCTATCGGTATTGCTAAATTGCTTAATGAAAATGGTATTAATGCATCAAATGCACTATTAGCAAAAGATAGTAAGCAAGATCAAAAAGACAGAGGTGAATTTGTAGTTAGGGTCAACGAATTTCAAATTAAATAATTTGATGCATCTACTGATTTACACCTTTTCACTAATGAATGCGAAGAATGTGTAGGATGGATTAGGCCCCAGGCCGTAATCCACCAAAATTGTAAAGGTGGATTACGGCCTGTGGCCTCATCCACCCTACATGTTATAACACTAAAACCAAGTTATTCATGACAGTAAAACCAAGTAATTTTGATCAATAAAACCAAGTAATTATATGGAAAAATCCTCATTTAGAGCCCTTTATTTCAGCGCTTATAGCCATAGTATAGTTATCCCCATTGCTTGACAGAACACTAAAACCAAGTTATTAAATACATTAAAACCAAGTAATTCTATGCAACAAAACCAATTAAATAGGTTGAGTTATGGCAACTTCACAAGGCATTGCGGATGCCCTCATTAGGGTAAGAGCGCAAGCAGATAGCAGACATGCAGAGATCGTTAATACAAACGATATATTGCGTAATGATCGTCAATTATTGCTTAAAACTGGTTGGTTACAAGAAATTATTCGTGGATGGTATATGCTAACCCGGCCTGATATTGCAACAGGTGATACCGCTGCTTGGGACGCTAATTTTTGGGATTTTGTGAAAATATATCTTGAAGATCGTTTTGGTGATGAATATTGTTTATCTGCTGAATCATCTCTTGATTTACATGTCGAAAATCCATCTACCCCAAAACAAGTTATCGTGATTGCTAAACAAGGAGCCGGGTTACGTACTTTAATGTATGACACATCATTATTAATTTATGCAGATACAAAAAATTTTCCAGAAGAAAGAGTAGAAAAACGAAATATTAATGTCATGAATTTAGCGTATGCTTTGTGTAAAGTCGCTCCCACCTATTTTCGAAACAATCCAAGAGATGCGGAAATAGCATTAAAATCACTAAAAACAGTGGATGATATTACGCGAGTCATTATTAAATATGATCTCAAAACTGCAGCTGCAAGAATAATTGGTGCTTATCAATTTCTACAAGATGATGAGACAGCAAATAAAATTAAAAATGATTTAGAAAAAACTGGCATAACTGTAACACCAACAAATCCATTTCAAATTCAAACACCATTATTGGCATCAACAAGAATAACATCACCTTATACTGGACGTATTCGTGCTATGTGGGTTCAAGGACGTAACGATGTTATCGCTAATTTTCCAGCGCCACCAGGCATACCACATAACAAAGATTTATATATGCAAAAAATAGAAGATCTTTATCAATACGATGCTTATAACTCATTATCAATTGAGGGATATCAAGTAACTCCTGAGCTTATTAATCGTGTAAAAAATAATGATTGGAATCCTGACTTTAATCAATTTGATGATAATGCAAAAAATGCGATGGCTGCAAAAGGATATTATGACGCTTTTCAACAAGTCAAAAGTTGTATTTCTAGAATAATTGATGGAGAAAATGCAGCAAAAATAATAAAAGATAATTTACAACTATGGTATCAAAATTTATTTGGGCCATCTGCACATGCGGGCATTATTCCACCTGAATCATTATTTGGTTATCGTAATGATCGTGTTTATATTAGAAATTCACGTCATTCACCTCCACCGAAAGAAGCGGTTGTAGATGCAATGGAAGCGTTTTTTGATTGCATGGCAAATGAAACTCATCCTGCTGTAAATGCAATATTGGGTCATTATTTTTTTGTATATATTCATCCTTATATGGATGGTAATGGCCGAATAGCAAGATTTATAATGAATGCGGCGTTAGCGTCTGGTGGTTATCCTTGGGCAGTTGTGCGTGTTGCAAATCGAAAGAAATATATTTCAATATTAGAAAATACGCATTTAAATTTTAATATGACTGATTTTACTTTATTTATTCATGAAGAAATGGATTCTGCAATAAAAAATTAAAAAATCGAACAAAAAACTTTATATGGCTAAATAATCTCAATAATATTATTAATATATAAAAAGGTAAGCGCATGAATATAGAACAACAAATATCTTCTCTTTATAATAGACTTAGAATTGCATTAATAAGAACATTTCCAAATGATATTTCTATTATTGAAATGTTGTTGAAAAATGAGAATATAAAGCAACAGTTGCGACTACGAGTAAAATACGTCAATTTAATTGGCATAATTAAATTATTTCATAACCTAAATATATATGCTCCTGAAGTTGAGCAATCCATTTTAAATCACGTTAATGAAATCTCGCAAAATAACGATCTCGATTCAGCATTTGCAGAAATTATTTTTCGAGAAATTATGACGCATGCAAAGCTTATGCAAGTTGAAATATTTGCACAATACAAAAGTCAGCTTGCCAATGGTCTGATGAATAATTTAAAAATATTATTTATTGAGAATATAAAAGCTTTAGCAAATGAAATTCCTGAAAAATCAGATTTATTAATGGCTCTGCTAAATCAAAACGATGTCAAAGAACAATTGAAAATTTTCCGGATTTTGATCGGTAATGTTACGGTCAACGTAGTGCAAACGCTTTCAAGAATTATTGTTATTGCGAGAATTAAACAACAAAATGGTTCTAATCATTTATTATCACAAGGCATATTTTCTGGCAGTGCTATATCAAGGCAAATGCCAATACCACAACGAGTGGTTTATGTATTAGGACCCCCAGGTACTTTTTCTGAACAAGCCGCATTGATCATGTTTGGTAATAATGTGAAATACCACTATGTTGATGCTATTTGGGAAATTTTTCAGCGGGTTTCTAATGATGATAATAGCGTAGGACTTGTACCCACATTTAACAGTCATAGTGGTTTGGTTGTTAATGCAATAGATGAATTTATCGAAACACCGTTAATCATCAATGCAGAATTGAATTTGTTAATACAACAAAATTTACTTGCCAGATGTTCGTCGCAGCAAATTACTAAAATTTATTCTCACGCACAAAGTTTTAAACAATGTGAGCAATGGCTTAACATGAATTATCCTAATGCTATAAGAATCGTCGTTGACAGCAATTCTTTTGCGGCTAAATTTGCTGCACATGAAGAAAATGCAGCGGCAATAGCGAGTAGTCTTTGTGCGCAATTGTATCAATTGCAAATCATTGCTGAGGACATTACGCGAAATAATAATGTGAGCACTGTAAATTATACTCGGTTTGTTGTTGTTGGCCATCAAGCGATAGAAAATGGTCATAATGCAAAAACATTTTTATTAATTAAATTAGATAATGATGATAAATCAAGTGTGAATGAATCCATAAGAGAATCATTTAATAAACGAAAATTGAATATTTCTTTTAATAATATAATATCTAATCGTAATCGAGCCGTTAATCTCATTTTAATTGATATCGATTGCAAAATTGATAATCCATTATTTTGGGAAGCGATTGATGAGATCAATAAAAGTGGAAATGTATTTGTAAAAATACTCGGTAGTTATTCAAAAGATACAAAAATATGTGAATATACTCATCATCCAAAGCGTGAAGTTTCTACAAGAAATCACGTTGCTAAATTATAGTTAACAATTATTTCACCCCGTCCAAATACCTATTTTCAGTAAAAAAATTTTACTGTAAGAAAAGCCCGCAACATAAATTAATACATAAAAATCAACAAGTAAGTAAAAAATGGTCTAAACTTAAAATGATGTGAGTTTGTTTTCCGTGCTGTACCTCCCATTCAACTAAGCAGTACACAGAACAGATTCTCGAATATTTATGTGTTTTACGATTGCAGGTCAATAAACAAAAAAAACACCAAAATAAGTGACTGTGATCCGCAACACATTAGACTATTCAGTATGTGTAATTAAGAGGAAAACAGTTATGAACGCAAAAACTTTTATTCAGTTATCAAGAGTAGGAGGAATGTTGTCTTTACTTTTGTTAGCTAGCTCCGTTTCCGCAATGACATTCACCGTTAACTCCACATCAGATAGCGCTACACCTCCATTAGGGGTGGTTACATTAAGATCAGCGTTACAAGGTGTTAATCAATCATGTGGAGTTTTAAATAATATTAATTTTGCTATCCCAGCCAGCGATCCAAATTTTAAAACGGTTATGGATTCGCATAGTAATTCATACAGCTATTGGTCAATCAAACCAACATCAGCACTACCACAAATAAATTGTCCAGTAGTGATAGATGGTTTTAGCCAAAGCGGAGCAGGTGTACATGCCATAGAACTGAGCGGTGAATTAATTCCTGCAAACGCTCCGGCACCTGGACTTCTCTTCGTCGGTAAAAATACTGATGGAACCCCACTGGCTTCTGGAAAAAGTCCAAATGGCAGCACTATAAGAGGTTTGATGATAAATAAATTTCCTCAACAAGGAGTTTACGTTTATGGCGCTGATAATTTTACGATAGTAGGGAATTACTTTGGTTTAGATGCGACTGGAACTGAATCAGGTTTTGAAAATGGTCATGAGCCAAATGCATTCTCTCCTTATGATAGTTTGCGTATGGAAGCGTCTAACAATAACTTCATCGGTACAATACAATCTGATTTCAAGCAAAACAAGATAGATAATCTCAACCGCAATGTGTTTGGCTCATCGGGGCAAGGAAGTATGTCACTCGTAAGTTTGAATCAGAATCCTGGAGGTTTTGGTGGTATCAATGCAATTCCAAATTCTTTAATTGGTAGCAGCCAAAATGTAGTTCAGGATAATTATTTTGGCACTGATAAAACAGGCACAGTTCTTCTAGGTCATCTAGCTAATGATGGTTTCAGTACAGGCACAGGTGTTTATTTGGATGGAACTGGTTCGAAAAACAATGTCATTGGTGGCCCCAATCCTAGTATGAAAAATATCATGATGGGTATTTCGTTCGCTGGCATATTTTCAGGGGGCGCATCTGGAACTCAAATTATTGGCAATAGCATTAATACCTATGGTTTAGGCGCAATATTTGTTGTTGGAAATTCAAATAGCAAAGTTTCGGCTAATTCAGTTGCCAACTCTATTTATCAAATTGCAGCTGTTTATCTGCTAGCCGATCAAAATACCACGATGGCCAATAACATAATTGACGGGGGGCTATCTGCCACAGGTATATTTGTGAGTGATGTGGTTTTTGGATTATTTGGCTATAGTGGTTCGTCAAGCAATGGTTTAATTAATGATAATCAGATTAATAATACATATCCAGGTATCATTCTTGATAATGGATTATCTGGTTATACACTACGCAACAACAGCTTTATTTCTTCAGTGAGTGTAGATATGTATTTATGCGGTAGTGTCGGCAACTTCTTTTGCTCAGGAAACACCCCTTTACCTTCTTCGAACAACACCGTGATAGCAAATAATTTTGCTTCAACCGTAGCAGATTTTGGTGTTAATAATAAACTATTAGGCACATTAAATTTGGTCAATAATCCTAATGTACCTGCTGGTGTAAAAAACATGTTAATCAGCAATTCAGTTGGTAAACCACAGTAATATGACATTTTATTTACAAAATTTATTCTCTAAAGATTGTTAACAAAACGATATACCAAACGGCAGCCAAATGAGCTGCCGTTTTTATATTATTAAATGCGGAATTATTTGTTTTTACTGCGCCAAATTAAATTTTCATTTTTCATTGTATTCTAAAAGGTATGATTTTATTTACTTTATGTGTTTTTCGTAATTGTACAAACAAATCTTTAAGTTTTTTAAACACAAGCATCTCAAAAAATTTAAAGTGTTTCTCTAATAATTGATAGTATTGAAATTGGTATCTATAATAAAATTTCGCTTTGCTTGTTGGGTCTTTGTATTAAAGCGGTATATTTTTTAAAGGGAGATTAAAATGCAGGAGCTACAGAGTAAATTAGTTTATTTATCAATTGTTTTAGGTGTTATTGCGAGTGGTACGTCAATTGTGAATGCCGCAACGATCAATCCAGCCTCGCCATCATCACCGATAGTTTTAAACCAAACAGATTTAAAATTTAAACCAGCACCTGGATTACCTCCAGGCATTCAAATTGCGCATATACGTGGTGATTTGGCGAAACATGAGCCTTATACCTTTAGATTTCTGATACCTAATTGTTATGTGATTCCTGCGCATTGGCATACGAATGATGAAGAAGTAACTGTCATATAAGGAATATTCCATGTGGGTATAGGCGACAAAATTGATACCAGTAAAGCAACTACTTTAACAGCAGGCGGCTTTCAATTAGTGCCGGGTAAAACACATCATTATGTTTGGAGTGAAGGCACTACGGTAGTGCAATTAGATGGGATGGGGCCGCGCGATACCACCTTCGTCAATGCGCAAGAATTAATTCCATTGTTTAAAGCAAATAATCAATGTCCACAGTAAATCAATGAAATGATTTAAGTATCCTGTTGCAAGTTGACATATGATACTTAAATTCTTCGAATTGTTCATTAAGGAGTAGGTGATGATTAAATTAATTCAAAAATCAGTAATTACGTTTTTATTCATGTTTATTTCAACGATTTCTTTTGCAGCAGTGACATCGTGGCAAATCGTACCCAATCAAAGTAGCATTACATTTATTGCTTCTCAAAATAATGCACCGGTGAGTGGATCTTTTAATTCATTTAACGGCAAAATTAATTTTGATCCCAATCAACTCGAAAAAAGTAATGTGCATATTGTGGTCGATATGAATTCAATTACTACTTCCGATCCTGATGTTTCTAATACTTTAAAAACAGCAGACTGGTTTAATGCAAAATTATTTCCTCAAGCGATTTTTAATGCCTCTGATTTTACTAAAACAGGTAATAATTCTTACCAAGCGAATGGCACATTAACCATACGTAATAAATCTCTGCCAATTAAATTGATGTTTGTACTTGAGCAATACTCTTCTACCAATGCCGTTGCTAAAGGCATGGTAGTGATAAAAAGAAATGAATTTGGTGTGGGGCAGGGTGATTGGGCCAATACAGATGTTGTTAAGGATGATGTGCAAGTGAATTTTCAAATTACTGCGGTGAAATCACAGTTACAATTATCAAAACAATAATGATGAACTGAAGATGTAGTAAATGTAGCCTGGATGAAAGCAAATGACAAAATAATAAAAATATCAGAACTTGCATATGCAAAGTAATTATTTCATGTGCTGCTGAAATCCGGGGAGATCAATTATTTCCCGGGTTTCGCCCTTAGTTCTGAATTAATAATAGTGAATTCTTAAAGTTCATGTAAATAAATTATCATTTTCATTTGGCTACACCCAGGCTACAACTACAACTCAGTCCAACCTCCTTGTTACCACAGCTTACCAATTAAATCTGATCCGGTGCGCGATACTGATTAATTATGCCAGGAATAAATGGATTAATCGGTGTTGATGCGATTAAATTATATTTGGCGGATAAATTATTCATATCAATAATAAATGAAAAATGTTCGCTGTCTTTATCTTGTCGGATATTGGTTTTATCTAACACTCTAAATAACGCCCACGGACCATCTTCAGAAACCGTCAGAATTTGCTGTTGATCATTGAGTAAATTAATTGTCACATTATTCACATCATTGGGACCAGGCCATGATAAATACGTTTGAGAGGTATTTTGACTTCCGCTACTGCTCTTTTGTCCATTGATTGAAATATCAATATTTTTAACAGTAGTATCTAAATTAACTAATTGCATAGTGAAATTAACACTTAATACACCGTATTTATCAAAAAACATTTTTTGAATAATATTACTGCGTTCGAATTGATCTAATACCGGTAGAGAATTAGTCAGTGTGAGACCATCTCTGCTACGCCATTGCCACTGAACACCGGTGGTGTCAACAAATGGTGCAAGATAAGTATTAAAATAATTTTGTACTAAACCATCGGGTTTAAAGAAATTAGTAAAATCAGATAAATTAATGTCATCGTCTGCGTTACTGAATAACGGATAACGATTATTTAATTGTTCATTGTAAATAGCTAAAACATTGCTTTGCCATTGAGTGTTCACATAAGCATGCGCATTATTTAAAATTAATTGCCAACAATTCATGGCAATGGCATTTAACCATGATTTTAATGGTTCTGGCGCTTGATTAGCTTCTAATAGAAGCATGCTAATCGGATCACCGTTATCACCTTTCATACGTTCTTGTGCAGCAGTAAATGCTGCTTCATTGCTATCACTCGCTTGCGCAATGCTTTGTATATATTGTTGTAATTGATTTAATGTGACAGACATTTGTTGCAAGCTGAGCGTTTTATCGTTGGATGAAAGGGCAATATTATTTAAATTTTGGAAATGATTAATTAATGTGGTTTGAATATCTGCGGCATCGAAAGAGGAAAAGTGATCAATTTGTAAGGTGTTTGTAGACGTATTATTTGCAATCGCCGTTAAAATCTGAAATAACGGTGAATTATTACCAGCGAGTTCTTGTAGGGCACTGCTAGCTTGTGATAAATCATTAAAATGATTTATTTTGAAAGTATTTAACCAACCCTGCCAAGCATTAACATAATCATTTAAGTAAGCGACACGAATATCTTGTTGTAATTTTTGTTTGTCTGATGATGCTGAGTCATTATCTTCTCTGTCACCTAATACCCAATTTCCAGAGATAATAGTATCGGCTGCTTCATTAATGGCTTGATAGATATTTGCAAATTGTGCGCTGGTATATAAGTTAGAAATACCATCGCTGGGAATAGTCATGCTGACATAATTTTGAGCAGTGGATAATGGATAAATTGTTGTAGCACTAAAATGATTATCTAAAATTGAATAAGCGAGTGTGGCGCTCGGTAATGAATTTAATACGTTTCTGACATTATTTACCACTGAAAGATCCATAGATAATGTAGGGAATTTCGCATTCAGTGCAGCGGTTAAATGTTTGTCTAATTGATGTTGTTCATCGCTATCATTAATACCCAGGTATGACCAATGATCATGCAACCAATTTTTAATAAATGGAACATCTCTGTGGGAAGGGTCACTTAACATTAAATAGATTTTTAATGATGCATATAAACTATTGGGTGTATTACTGGTGGTATTTGATAATTGTGTCACCAACAATTTTTGTAATGCTGGCATAAACCGCGTTTGTAATTGGGTTTGATAAACCTGTGCTGCCAAATTATTCAATTTGATATTTTTATTTTGATGCCATTCAAATAACCAAGGAGAAGGTAATTGTTGTGTCATATTATCAGCGATACGTAAGGCATTTAATGCGGGTAATATTTGACTCAACGATGGAGTTGAATAGTTGTTAAAGTTATCATTAAGCAATTTATATTGTGTAATAGCATCTGCCGTGGCATTTAATTTGCCATATTGATCGTTAAAATGATAAGTCCAAGTGATGGTGGCTAATATTAATAAACCAAATGCAATACCATAACAGCTAACAGGTACCCAATTATCTCTATAATTCGTTTTGACATTCGCAACTACCACCTTAGATTCAGCAAACACAAAATCCAGCAGTAATTGTTTAATAAAATAAGCGGGAATATTGCGTGAATGGGGTGGTACATATTTGAGTGGCACTAATTCATAGGAACGAGAAATAGAATTAAAAATAGGGTCTATTTGATTTTCTTGCAAATTAACTGTTGCGCTAGTAAAAAATAATCCTCTAAATTGTATGGCATTTTTTTGTTGTGGGATTTGTATTAATTCATTAATGATGCGTGATAACGGTTCTTTTAGCTGATTTAATTGTAAAGGAAAATCTCTGATTAAAGCCCGTTTAGATAAATTACGTTCTTGATGAATACGCCATAACACTCTTTCATGTAATCGTTTAACCAATTTATCAAATTCATTATTAAATGTTTCAGCGGGTTTTAAAGTTTGATTGGTTTGATCATAAAATGTGATGCCCCACGCATGAGTACGTTCTGAGGCCCCTAAATCATCGAAATATGCATTAAATCCTGCAATGGAGTCTATGTGTGTAGCGGCAATATAGACAGGAATGTCGCATCCTAATTGCGTCATGCATTCTTGCAGGCGGCGACTAATGATTTTTATGGATTCTTGGTTATTTTCATTTTGTGGATTTAATAACTCATTAATTTTAATCGTAACAATAATACCGTTAAGTGGTTGATAGCGTCGTTTTGTTTTTAATAAGCGTAATAATTCTTGCCAACCTTCACGTGTGCTAGACATATAATCGGGTTGTTCAATATAAAATCCAGGTACATCAATTAAAACGGCTGCGTGGGTGAACCACCAATTCAAACTATTTGTTTGTTGTTCAGATGGATTTAAATTAACAAAGCGTTGTGCTTCAGCAAAACGAATACCGGAATGGGCTAATAAACTGGATTTGCCTGATCCTTTAGTACCAATCACTAAATACCAAGGTAATGTATAAATTGCACCTTGACTCACTTGTATTTTGGCGAGACGTTTATTTAAAAAATCAATGGCTTGATTAAAACTGTCATTGAGTGCTTGGCATTCTGGGCTGATGGTTTGTTCGTGATGTTGCAATGTAATTTTGTGGGCACGAAAAAAATTGGTGACGCCCCAGCCTAATGAAATAAATAATAATACCACTAGCCGCGTGACTTCATTTTGTAAAAAAGCATGACCGGCAATGCTAATGTAGGGGCCACCAAACCAAATGAGAGAGATTAATATGGTGAAAAGTGCAAAAACAGAAAAATTTTTTGATATAAAAGATTTGATGTGATCGATGTCCATATGTTTCCCTGAAGTCAGTTTTTTTCTTTCCCCAAAAGGGGAGAAGGAAAAGATTATTTATTACTCTGCTCAACAAATAAATTAATTAATCCCTGTGTTGATGCATCAATGACATTATTATTCTGTTGCTTATTCATCATCGGCAAAATTTTTTCAGTTAATTGTTTACCTAATTCTACGCCCCACTGATCAAATGAATTAATTCCCCAAATAACACCTTGTACAAAAATTTTGTGTTCATAGAGCGCAATTAACGAGCCTAAATTATGTGGGGTTAATTGCGATAAGACAATGGTATTGCTGGGTCTATTGCCATCGATTGTTTTATGTTTAGCAAGCCATTGTGCATCTTGTTGGGACAGTCCCGCATTTAGGCATTCTTGTAATGCCATTTCATAGGGTTTTCCTTGCATTAAGGCTTGGCTTTGACTTAAACAATTCGCAAATAATAATGTGTGATGTTGATTTAAGCCATGTGAATGACGACAAGCAACGATAAAATCAACAGGTATAAATGAAGGGCCTTGATATAACAATTGATGAAAAGCATGTTGGCCATTCGTTCCAGATTGTCCCCAAATGACGGGAGCCGTTGCATGGGTGATAGGGTGGCCAGCATGATTGACACTTTTACCATTACTTTCCATTTCTAATTGTTGTAAATAATCGACTAAGCGACGTAAAGAATAATCATAAGGTAATACCGCTAAACTGTGCGTGCCAAAAAAATTGATATACCAAATGCCTAATAATGCCAGTATTACAGGCATATTTTTATCTAAAGGCGCATGACGAAAATGATTATCCATTTGGTAGGCGCCTGATAGGAATTGCGTAAAATTATCCATGCCTATCATTAATATCACCGGTAGTCCTACCGCCGACCAAACTGAATAGCGTCCACCAACCCAAGGCCAAATAGGAAAAATATTTTGAGTATTAATCCCAAATGCCATCGCTTTATTTATTTCGGCGGTGACGGCAACCATATGTTTTGATAAATCTGCAGTTGAAGCGAATAACCATTGTTTTGCAAATAAAGCATTAGTTAATGTTTCTTGGGTGTTAAATGATTTAGAAGAAATAATAAATAAAGTGGTTTCTGGATTTAATTTTTGCAAAATCGATTTAATTTGTGTGCCATCTACAGTAGACACAAAATGGCAATTTAAATCTGTTGTTGCATAAGGCGCGAGTGCTTCAGTTGCTAAGAGGGGACCTAAATCGGATCCACCTATACCAATATTGACGATATCTTTAATTGGTTTGCCGGTGAATCCTAACCATGTTTTGTTACGAATGGCTTCGGAAAATAAGCGTAATTGTTCTAATGTTTTTTGAATCTCAATTTGAATATTTTTGCCATTGACTAAAATCGGTGTGTGCGTTTGATCGCGCAATGCGGTATGTAGTGCAGGACGATGTTCTGTTGAATTAATTTCTGATCCTGAAAATAAAGCATTAATATGATTCTCTAGGTCGACATTATGTGCTAATTGATTTAATAGCTGCATAGTTTCAGCATTGATTCTATTTTTAGAATAATCCAACAGGATTTCATCTGCTGTTAGGGAAAATTGATTAAATCGTTGCGGATCTTGGGTAAATAAATCACGTAATTGATTTGTTTTTACCGTCTCATAATGCGTTATCAACGTCTGCCAGGCATTACTTTCGGTAATGTTTTTTATGTGTGTTCGCTGTGTTTGAGCCATGAATTTATTGGTATCCAATTTGTTTTATCTGACAATGGTGTACAGCAGCTTGAGCGATGTACATCTAAGAACGAGCGATTACGGAAATGGTGTATTTTGCCTGATATTACGGAGGGGTCAAGTACTTATGCGGGGCAATCGCACTTACCAATCAATGTAGCCTGTAGCCAAATTAAAATGTAAGCAATATCACTTTCATATTCATCTTGTGAAAAAAATATTTAGATCTACTGGCGGAACCTGGGAAAAAATTATTGTATTCCCGGGTTCCGCTAGCATTTGTTAAATGATTTTTGTTTGAAATTCTATTGTTTCACGCTATTGAATTTCATCATTTGGCTGCACCCAGGCTACATTTATCTACGGCTCTGCAATAAATAACTTCATATTTCGCATTAAGCTTTTGTGGCTACTTGTTAAATGTCTATTGTGTGTTGTAACAACAATAATAGGGTGTGAATGGAAATACAGTAGTTAAAAAATGGAAGGGAATGGAGAAGTAGTACAGCTTAATTCCCTCTCCATTTAGGGAGAGGGAGCTTGATTAGTTTTTACGGCTTGGACTCAAATAGAAATCTTTACCTTGATTTTTTAACGAATTATTGTTCTTAACTCTATGTTCAGCATTTTTAAATGCAGCAGGTAAATCGTCTTCATATTCGTTAGCAAGGGTGCCTAAACGGTGATCTCTTATCGCTGCAATATCACGTTCTGTAATTGTGTATTTTGTGTCATTGAGATCTTTAGGATGGAGTAAATTGGATTCTTTTTTCTTCCAATAAGTTAATATTTCCACAGCTCTTATTTTTTCTTTCAAGCTAAACGGATCAGTTAAACAACAACAAAATAAGGTTCCCCAAAAGTGATACTGATTTTCAGTCAATCTTTGTTGTTTATAGTTGTCTAATGCTGTCAAAAAGTCAGGTTTATCTACAGAAACGTATTCAGTTGATGGGTCGCAGTTAATGCTTGTATTTGTATTAAGTGCGGGTGACAATTTTGAGTATGACTTTTCTTTATTACGATTACTGTTACAGCTAAATAGTGATAAAAAAGAAGGAGAACTAGTCTCTTGCTTTGATGGGGTTTTTGGAGCTGGATTAATTGTGTCTAAATAATCTATCAGACATTGTGTCACTTTCTTCAGTGCGATCTTAAAGTTTTCAAAGGTTTTAAGTAAATCAGGTTTTATAATTCTGTTTGAGTCGCTTTTTACTTCAGCATTTACACGCGCGAAATTTTGATGATCCTTTACAAGACGGGCAATGCTATCAAAGAGATGTTTATTGATCGGTTTGTCAGTATTAGAAATAGGTTGAATATCTTTTTGCCGTGCTTTTCTAATTTTATCGTACAGGCCTATTGAAAAAATGTCAGGAAATTGGGGCTTCAGCATGGTTGGAAATTGATGTTGTTCAGTGAAACCACTTATTTGATTTTGAATATTTGGAGTCAAATAACTTGTATCGACATTCAGGCATAGTTGACCAGAGAGACCGCCAATCCATACATTGTAAAGTGACAGTATAAATTTAATCACTTCATCATTATTGAAAACAGTTTCACCAGGGGTATTCGAAGGAATTTGTATTTCAGATTTTAGTTTAGGGTTGGCTGTAACAATGTATCTGAGAATTTCAGTTATATCTAAATCTTTTTCTGCTAATTCTAATATCTCATTTATGAGTGGCATAAGTTTTAACCGTCTGGCTCCTTCAGAATTTAATCTGCGAAATATTATATAAAATCATTTGTTTTGCAAGCGTTTATTGAAAAAAATGTGAAAAATTTATTGAATGTTAAGGGAAATAGCTATTTTATATGTTCTCACTGACAAAATGACTCTGTTTTTAGGTTTTATCTTTGATGTTTCACTCTGTGAAAATCATAATATTTGGAAATTTTAAATTGGAGCGGGTGATGGGAATCGAACCCACGCTATCAGCTTGGGAAGCTGAAGTTCTACCATTGAACTACACCCGCGTTGTCTAATTTTGATATCATAATTTTTTCGTTATAAGTTAGCTATTGTAGGCGTATTTAAAATTTTAATCCAAGAGATTCATTATGAACCATTCAAAAAATACTGATAAACAAACACATCGTACAGTACGTAGTTTTGTTAGAAGAGAAGGGCGCATCAGTCCTGGGCAACAAAAAGCCATTGCAACATTATGGCAGCACTTTGGTGTAGAAATTAATGATTCACTGGTGGATTTAGCTGCTTTATTCAATCGTACAGCGCCTTGTGTATTAGAAATTGGTTTTGGTATGGGGCAATCATTATTAGCGCAAGCACAACAAAATCCCAATATAAATTATTTGGGTATAGAAGTGCATCGTCCAGGAGTCGGAAAATTATTAGCTGAATTATCAGCAAATCAATTGAGCAATGTCAGAATCATTTGTGCAGATGCAGTTGAGGTTTTGCAAAAATGTATTCCAGATAATTCATTCACTAAAGTACAAATATTTTTCCCCGATCCTTGGCATAAAACCCGTCATCATAAACGACGGCTTATTCAAAAAGAATTTGTACAGTTATTACAACAAAAATTAATCACAGGTGGTTTTATCCATTTGGCGACGGATTGGGAAAACTATGCGCAGCAGATGTTGACTGTGTTAACTGCAGAAGCCGCGTTACGTAATGCGCTTGTGGTAGATTATTCATTAAATAATCCATTAGAAAATCGTCCTGTCACTAAATTTGAATTAAGGGGTAAAAAATTATCTCATCAAGTTTGGGATTTATTATTTGTGAAACGTTAAATTATCTTGGTTTTCGGCAATCGTCTTTAATGATTTCGTCCCGTGGCAATGTAATTTCAAAGTCATCTTTTAATGAAGTGTTGCCACATAACTTGTTGAATACTTGTTGTAATGATATAGTAACGGCCTTCTGTAAACATATGAGAATTAGAACTATCACTCACTTTATCCTAATCATTTCAAATTCATCTTGATTCATGTCTGGTTTTACAGTGTTTGTTATTCAAATTCAATGTTAGCATTTCTGAAAGCAAAAAATGGTTTTCTAAAATAGGCGTATTCACTGGCGCATTATTTGTAATTTCAGCACATAACAGTGTAACAACAATGTTAATTTCAATTTAATCTACGAGATAATATATGTTTAATAATTCATCTGATGAAATCCGCCCATTACACGGTAATAATAATATACCTAACTATTCTCATTTAGGTGAACAGGAAGAAGCTGAACGTTTATTAAGAGATGATGAACAGCGCTTAATCATCCCATCTCACCAAGCACCGTTTTCATTACCGCGTTTTCTTGAAAGTAATTCACTATGGGAAAATTATTTAAATTCGCCATCAGGGCAAAATTTGTCATCACGTCTTCATTATTTATTCAATGGATATGCGATTCCTACCAACGATGCTACACAATTATCAAGACATGCAATAATTACCAATCAAATAAAAGGGGCAGCATTATTTTGGAAACGGATTTATCCTGCTCTATTCTCTGTGGCTACATTTCTTGATTTAAAAGATGCAGTTTATTATCGCGATCCAAAATTAGCTTTGCAAATATTATCAGGGACTTCACCCTATGCCGCTTCAATGACCAGTAATGTTTTGGGTTTTGGTCTTGAACAATTATTTATTCCTGGTGGATTAATAACTTTGTTAGGTGTATCTATATTGGCGCACGATTTAACCCATAGTCATATTAAAAATACATTTGATATGTCGCAGGATAGTGAATCATTACGCATTTTACGTGCAGCTGCCGCTCCCTTTCACATGCAAGATTTATTGTTACTATTTCCATGGAACCAATTAAGCCGGGTATTGAATCACGCGGAATTTTCATTGTTATGGGATAAAGGATTATCAGAAAATGATCGCTTAACTTTAGTCACGGAAATAAAAAATCTCGTCACGCGAGGTGGTTTAATTAAGAAATATTATGGTTTAAGTACCATGTCTAATTTATTGGATAAATTATATATCAAAGAAAATGCTAATGATCCTATTAATAATCAACAGGGTGTTGATGTTAATGTTCAAATTAAAAAAGAAGCGTTAGCGCTGCTAGAACAGTATCAAAAGGCGATGGTGGAATATGTCGATTATATACGTTGGTCATTAGATATTCCGCAGTCTCATCTATTAAAACCATTCTTTTGGTTTTCATCAATGTATTTTTTATACACCCAATTTCGTTTTTTTGAATATTATATTCGCAATAGTGTCATCATTATTTGGGACAATATTTATACAGCACTGGAATGTAAATATCCGCAACTGGGTATTTGTAGTGAGGCAGATTTTATTCAACATTCTTTAAACTGGTTATTCGAATCATTATATTCTCCTGCGGAAATTGTGCAGCAAGCAAAAATATTATTTGCTAATCCTGCTTTTAAAAAAATTGGTACTATAAAAATTGATTTATCAAAACAAAACTTAGCGATATGGAATGCATCTGATTTAACTGAATTGTTTGATAATTTAGTGCAGTATTATCGCTATCCAGCTTGGGTAAGTTTAGATTTATCTTGTACTTTGCCTAACGCCACCTGGAAGGATGATGATTTTAAAAAAATTCAAGCTGTAGCATCGGCGTGTAATCAATTACCAGTAACTTTCTTATCTTTAGAAAATCAACAAATAGGTGCTGAATGCATGGAACAGTTAGCACAAAAAGGATTTAATAATCAATCGCTATCATCAATAGAGGCGTTGATTTTAAGAGGTAATAATGTTGGTAATAACGGTATAAAGGCATTGGCTCAAGCATTTTCAGCGATCAATCCACTCTATTTAAACTTTAATTTGCTTGATATTTCTAATAATAATATATCGCATGGCATTCGTTATTTAACACAACTCTCTCAGGCACCTTCATTTTTAGCTCATCTTAAGATAGGAGAAAACCCTTTTGATCAAACTGATATTCCTGCCATCGCGCAATTAATCCAATATTTTAAACCAGAAATTATTGACTTTGCCAATACCAATTTGCGTGGTATGAATTTGACAAGCATTTGGTCTTTGCCTCTCTTGCATAAACAGAGTTATTATTTTAAGAATACTTCACTAGAAAATTCACAAATGGAAGCATTGGTAAACATAGCACCCAATGTGACTCTGGGTGAATTGGATGTCAGTGAAAATAATGTTGCTAATAGCACTGCTGAAATCATATCTACAATAAAAGCTTTGCAAGGGGTAAATTTAAATAAGGATTCTGTGAATGGTATTGAATTGCAAAAGATAGCCGCTGCATCAAAAAAATTAAAAACTCTTAAAATAATAGAAGTATCTAATGGTAATTTCACTAAAAAAGATTTTGGAGATTTTGTTCCTAATCTTTTAATTGATTCATCGGGTGGTGCATATAATTTTGCTAATAATAAGTTGGGCGAAGTGGCAGCAGAATTTATTATACAAATAGATAATCAATCATTTAATACGGATGATAGTATTGTTTATATTAATTTTTCTGGTAATAATATTTCTGATGATGATGCGATTCTTATTTTTGATGATATTGCTATCTCATCGTCACAGCCTAAATATTTTATTTTAGATTTAAGTGATAATCAGCTAACAGACAACTCAATGCCAGCACTTCTTGGTGCATTACCTAAATTATATTCACTCAATATTGCAAAAAATAAAATTGGTCCACAAGGTGCGCAGTTGATTGCGGCCGCCTTGCCAGGTTCAAAGCTGGTATCGCTGAAAATAAATGATAATTTAATAGGCGATGAAGGTGCATTAGCCATCGCACAGTCGCTAATTAATAATGATTTAACATTATCTTATTTTGTAGGAAAACCAGTGTATGATGTACAAAAATATTATTTAGCGCATACAACGAAAGCAACTAAGTTAGGTCAAGAATTTAAACCTTATCATATTTTCTCTCATCCACTTCCAGACGTTGGATTAGATATATCGAATAATAAACTCAGTGGTGAAATTAAGACGTTTTTGTATCAGTTTCGTCCTTATTTTGGTATGAAAAATCATCAATTTAAAATATACGGTTCAGAAAAGAGCAAAAATATTTATGAAAATAATAATGCACATGATCGCCTAAGTCGTTGGAAAAAATCTGCTGATCATAGAAATGATGATCATCGAGAATTAAAATTGGGTAGTTATGCGGTACCAACTGCTACAACAACATTTGCATCTCAATCTGCAACATTCTCTGTAGCAGATGGCAACGATTCTGCAACAACGAATAATAATCTTGCTGCAGCATTAGCGATGTCGATGCTGGTGTCGTTAGGAATAGTGGGAACTTTTGTACTGCTTTATTATCTGTATCGTGGTTCAAAATTTGCTGCAAATAATATGCATCGCTTTTTTAATCAAGAAAATAGGGAAGGAATGCCTGTTGTAACAACGGGTAGTGATAATAGGCAAAAACATGAGCAGGTAGATAATCGTCGTCAAGAACAGGTTAACATTTTGAAAGCATGATCCATTTGTCCATTTATAAAGTAGTGTCATGTATTATCTTGCAATTTAATTTCGATTATGTAGCAAGATAATGCTGTGCCCCATTCATTCAGTTATTTTATACAAAATTATGAAATTAACTATTAATTTAATAAATTAAAATTATTATTTTCAGTTAGATAATTTCTCCGCCAGTTAATTGTCTTAAATAGATGATAGGTATACTTAAATAGATGTTAAGTATGCGATGGATTTATATTGAACATTCTATATCGTTCCTTTTCAAGTTCATTATCACTAGTAGATAAATTAAAAGTAATCAAGGCCTTTATTTTTTTCTAATAAATTGACATCTGTAAATTCATCATCTATTCAAATATATATAAGGCATTTTGTCATTTCAGTTTACATGCATATTACCTTCAACAATTATATCTGCTAATACAATATATTACTGCAGAAATTAAACTGTCAGATGGAAATGTTCATATAAATCAATGTTTATGGAGAGCAATAATCATGTCAGGATTTCAACGATATCGCAGTGATATGAAGAATATTCGCAAATTAACTTCACAAGTGAGAATTACGGATAGCATGGCCGCACCATCGGCTCCCAAAGTGGGTGGTGGGAATTATCTCGGTGAGTTTGGTTTTACCAACAATAATGCGAATGTGGCTATTCAAGGTGATTTGATAGCTCGTATTGGTGATCATATTGAATTTTTAGCAGAGATGGCAAATAAAGAGCATGAAAATGATCATCTTCAGAAAAACTTGCAAAATGAATTTGTACCAAAACCTGGTCATGAAATTGATGTGTCACGATTTGGTATGCCAGAGTTTTCGTTATATCCCAAAGACAGGCCTATTACACTAGAGGAATATCGCACATTATTAGAAAGAATTAAAAAAATTGCAGGATCATGTCATGATAATCTTCATTTAGTATTGTCATCAGTTCCTGTTGAGTGGCCTGATAAAAAAGTTTATAACTTATCTGTATATGTGCAATGTGGTAAAGATCCTATTTTAACTCCATTTGCAAAATCTATTCCTTCTGCGATAGATGCCATTTATCCCAATACGACTAACCCCAGTTTTGTAGGGTCTAGTTATTATCCGAAGGTGCTGAGTGAAGGCATTAAACTCACCATGAATAGCACAGCGTATCAATTTGATAATTATGTAACGTGGATAACAAATGGCGGGTGGAATGCGCCAACCTGTATCGATGCATTAAATGATGTAAAAGCGGCGTTACTTAACGATAAATATTGTCTACCTTCTGCAGAATTAATCGATTGCATAGATAAAACTATTTTGGCTTTTCAGAATACGGGCACGATTACTTCAACTCAAAAAGATACGTTTATTCAATTAATGAATCAATTTAAAAAGAACGCTATAGAAGAGTCGAATCGTTTTAATGATGCTGCAAATTTAATACCGCCAAAACCTTTTATTATTTCTAATGGTATTACGACAGAACATTACGGTAGATTTTCTTTTGATGATACGCTTGTCGCCATTGAATCATGTAAAGGCAATTTAAATGATAATGCAAAAGCATTACAAATTTTAGAAACGACCAAAGAGTATATTAATAAAGGATTAATTTATAATTCTAGCTATACAGTCGATGCCCAGTTAACGATTCATATAGATGCTTTAATTTTGAAAATGAAAACTAATACAGCTGCCTTGGATACAATCGAAGTTAATAAATTCAAGACGCTCATGACAGATTATAAAAAGTCTTGCCAAGACAAATATTCTGATAATTGGTTAAAAATACAACGGCCACCGATTCTAAAAGAAATTCTAAAACCTGAGCCAAATTGGTATGTTGGTTATGATAGTATTGTGCAAAATGTGCAAGCAAATTCAACAATGGGTAATTGGATATATGGAAAGAAATTATTAGAGACTGTACGTGATAATATAACTCAATATAATGCTAACAACGCTTATTATCGTCCTGATTCACAACACCTTTTGAACCATATCAATTTGATGATAACGTTTTATAAAATGCCTTATTTTGGTGTGCATCCTTCAGCTTTTGTTAGATTAAATACGTTATTAGAAAATTATCGCAAAGATACAGAATCTCGGTATTCTTCTTATGTTAGACCATTAATGTCAGATATATCATCTCCCATTGGTAACACAGCAAATTATGCTGAAGAATTTAATTTAACAAAAATTGCATCATTGATAGATAAAAATCTAACACAAGAAAATTTTAAGGCCAGTAAGGAACAATTGGATTACTTACGTAATATGTTATTATTTTCAAATAAAGAAAGAAGTAAAGAAAATAAGCATCCTTTATTAACCAGCATTGATAATATATATAGCAATATTGATAAATTAGATTTGGTAGCCGAGCATCAACGTGCATATAATTTGTTTAATAATATTGATACATTTTTGAATAAAACACCACCTAAAGAAGAAGATATTGTTGAAATATATAAATGTCTTACCACCGTACAAGAAATTATAAAATCATTAAATAACCGTATTCCTTCTGAGAAGACGGAGGTAATTGTAAACAAGATAAATGATTTGGATAAATTATTACCTTTTAATCCCACGCACAATCCTGAGAATTTTAAAGATCTTAAAGTGGATGAGCAAAATTTAACATTAATTTTAAAATCTTTTAAGGAAGGGTATAGTGATCTGGGTAAATTATTAACTGCACTACCAAGTAAATATAAAATAAGTACGGAACAAATTAAAAATTTGAATTCAGAAATTGATTACTACAGTAAAGAACGACTTGAAAATAAAATTGAAAATGCAATTGGTGAATATAATTCTTTGCTGCCACAAGGTGTAGATTATGGCAAAAAAGCTGCAGAGATTATCCGTGTATTTAGTTATTTAAACCATATAGAGAATCTTTCACCAGAATGTAAAAAAGCAATTACAGCTATCATTGATAAATTAGAAAAGGGAAATACCATTGATAAAAATTTAATAAAAGAACTCAAAGAACGAATTAATTTACAAAGTGATTTAATTCAGAATATGCCATACTGGCATTTCCCAACACACATGCTTTCTCAAGACATTAATTATAATACGTCGATAAAATGTCGTACAAATGGTTTTTTTTGGGGTACCAATGGCAATGTGTGTTTAGATAATTTATATGCAATAGGACGTCGCAATGCTTTACATCAATTACAAAATGAAGAAGAGCCATCTATTTATCATTCAGAAATAATTGCTTCAAACAGTGTCAATATAGAGCCAGCGCATGCAATAAATCCAACTGGCATAATATCGCATATGGATGTTACAACTTATGAAAATACTAATATGGGGCCTGTTTCAAAAATATCATCTAATAAAGTATACAATACCTTAATGGGTACCAGAGATTTATCCACAGGTCAGACGTTGGGGGTTAATCAACTGACAGTAGCTGGCAGTGTAGTGCCAAAAAATAGTAGTTATAAAACTACCGTAAATTCTTCGAATCCTAGTCAACTCGTCATCAATGAGCCAATTTTTGGGCCACCACTCGTAATGAGAAAATATGTGCCTCATTTATTGCAAGCAATACCGATTGCTAATAATCAACAGGCTAACGCTGATACCTATACTGCCAATTTTTATGTCAAACAAATCAAAACACTGCTTAAAAATTTTCAATTACCAAAAGAGGCAGTTCAACAACAACAGTGTTTAGATGATTTTGTAAAAGATTTAAATAAGCTACGGAATAATCCTGCAACTACAGCGAAAGATTTTTATAAAGCACTTGCTGATTTGGAAGACAAAGTCAAATTAATCCCATCAAATCAAGAAAATATAGAAGCATTCAAACAGCAAATTAATTCGTTACGACATTTTTGTGATACAAAGTTGTTATCAGTGGAATCCTATATTTCATTCCGTTGTATAGATCAACTTACGACACCTTTAACTGTTGAACAAAAAAAAGTAGCTGATCTCTTTAAAATCGAGTTAGATAAAATTGAAAAAACACCGCTGGTATTAAATAATGTAACAGGTTATGCTGAAATTCCTGCTAAAGAGATAGCAAAAGCAGTGTTTGATTTTAAAAAAGAAATAAATCGAGTAGCAGGACTGCCTGAGGATACGGCAGAATTAATGAAAGTTTATAATCTATCAGAAAATTATTTGCGTAAAAACTTCCCAGAAATATATCTCGAACTAGTCAAAATGAATATTCCTGAATTTGCTAAAGTGATCAATTTGGTCGAGTCAATGGGTCCCGGATTAACTACTGATCAGTTAGCTGCTGTTACAGCACTTAAAAATGCAATAGTTGTGATACAACGCCAACCATTACAATTTGATAAGCAAGGTCGTGCTATATTTGAAACCTTTGATTTAGAAAAAGCGTTTGAAAATTATAATAAAAATGTAGCTGAAATTAAAGGTGAAGATACAACCCAATTAAAAGAGTTGGGTGAAAAAATTGATAAGCATTTAAAAGTGTTGCAAACTAATTTTAAATTACTCAACTTAGGTAAAGAATACTATGATGAACAAATTAAACAGTTACAAGAGAAGCAGAAAAAAGTCAACGCTGAAACAAATTTACGAGAAATGAGAGAAAATATTTCTAGTTTGGAGGGATTTCAAACAGTTAAAAAGAAAGATAATAAAACTGATAATGTAGAAAAAACTATATATGAGAAATTTGAAGAATATTTAAAAGTAGCAAAAATTAGTCAAAGGAGTCCTCATTATATTTTAACTAAGCAATTGGTTGAAAGATTAAAATCTTTAGAAAATGCCACCACACAAATCGCGCAAAAACCAGTGGAGTTGACTAATAATGAAGTTGTTAATTTGTTAGTTACTTACAAAGCTATGCTTGCGAATAATTTCATGGTTCCATCATTAAATGATGTTCATAGAGAAGTCCTTGCGGATTTGAAGAAAAATTATCCTGATGTTTTTAATGCATATACTGTTATTACAACTAAATCTAACTTTGTACAGGATTATAACTCAGTTAAAAAGGAACATGAAACACTCAAGAGTAAAATTATAGAAGCGCGTGCTAATCAAGAAAAATTAGAAAAAATTGATCAAACATTGCCAGATAAGGAAAGGCTCTTAATTCTTAAAAAAGAAGAATGCAGAGTGTTAAATGAACAATTAGTTCACCAAGAGCAATTATTGAATAAATTATCTGAAGCGAAGGAGCAAGCTGATAATAATCTGAAAGGACTATTAAAAAATCAACAATCAGCCAACGAGGCGCTTTCTCAACTAAAAGTGAACAAAACGCAGCTTGAGGAAGAGAATGATAACATTCGAGAAAAGATACTAAAAATTGAAAAAATGCATTTAATGTCACAAGGGATAAAAGAAATCTATCAAAATATTGATTCATTATCAGAATATCATCGACGGAATGCAGATGAAATTAATACAATTAAAGTAAATATACTGAAAACGGAGCAAGACATAACTCAATTGAAAAATAAAATACCTGATAAAACAAGACGGCTCGATGAATTAAAATCTGCAATCGATGAATGTCAACGGCTAATGGCAGAAAAAGAAAAAAGATTAAATTTGAAGGGGCAGACAGAAACTGAGCAGTTAGGTAAAGATATAACTGATTTAACAAAGAGAATAGCAGTGTTCCAGGCTGAATTTGATAAATTAGATATTAATATAAAAGAAATGAATCAGGAAATCAGTCAGTTAAAATTAAAGAGCGCAAAAGAAGGTGAGTTAATTCAAACATTGATTAAAGATAATAATGGTTTAGATCAAAAAATTGAAACTTTAAAAGTTCAAATTCAACAAAAACAAAGTGAATTATTTGAATTAGCCAAAAAAGATGTGAGTCGCGCGAATGAAATGTCTGTGAAACAATATAATGATTCGATTTTTGAATTGACACAATCTCAAATGTCTCTGTTAAAACAAAGTTTGTCTAATAATTCACAAACAATTTCTAAGAACCAAGAAGTTATATTGAGCAAAGAACAAGAGCTACAGAATATAGAAAAGCAAGTAGTAAAAGGAAATCTAGAGTGTCAAACATGCAAAGAAAGATTGCAAGAACATACAGAAGTTGTCAATCCGCTAAAAACAGTGGCTAAAGAACAAAACTTACAATTGCAAAAATTAGATGAGGAAGTGCAAGGATTAAGCTCAGAAAAAGAGAAATTAAAAGTACGGCTGAATGGAGAAAAAACCTCTATTAAATATTTAACTACTCAAATGGAGCAAGTTGATTCAAAATTTAGAGTTTTGGATAGCCAAATGGAACGTCATAAAGAACAGCAAAGTGAATTAAATAAAAACGTTGTTAAGTCTAAACAAGAAAATGAACAGCTTGTTGAAAAAGAAAGAGCATATACACAACGACGTAATGGGATGTGATAAAAATCCTTTATAAAGGTTAGGTTTATTATTAGGAATTTTCATTTGAGAAAATCAACGGCTTGAATGATTCTTCAATGCATCAATCAGTGATATTTCGACATATCTTTTTTAATGCTGGTTAATCATTCACTCAGGTCAAAGTGTCATGAATAAAAATTATTACTATTTTTCAACAAAATTTTTTAATCTGAGTAATGCATCATCCCATTGTTCGGATACATAATTGAGATATTGTTTGATTTTTTCCAGAGGGGCAGGATTATATTTATATAATGATTCACGTCCAGAACGAATACTAATCACTAATTTTGCCTCTTCTAGAATGACGAGATGTTTAGTGATCGCTTGTCTGGTTAATTGAGTATTTTCAGTGAGATCTACAATTGAATGCAATTGTCCATCAAAGAGTTTCGTCACCAATAATAAACGGATTTTATTACCAAGCGCTGCGAATATGAGCGCTTGGTCTTTCCATTGTGATATGGCTTTTTTATGTATTTTGTATGACATATTTTTCAATATTCTTTATTTGTTCAGACCAACCACTGTCATTCATTCGGAATGCTTCAAAGCGACGATCTTGTGGAATATTATCGAAACCGGTTTCAGTAACAATAAGCAATGTCCCTCCAGGAATTTTTTCTAGTGTAAATTCAACTAATGTAGATGGTTCTTTTGAATAATCTATATTGGGATCAATTGCGTAAGGGTGCCAAGTATATGAGAAGTAATGTTCGGGTTCTATTTTTTGTACAACTGCGTGCCATTTTACATGCTCATAACCGGGATAGGTAATATGGCCCTGTGAAGTTTGGCCAGCTACGAAAGGTCCTTCGATTTTTACTCGAAACCATTCGCCGAATTGTTTGTGGTCTGTTAACGCTTGCCAAACACGTGTTACAGGTGCTTTAAGTTCAATACGTTTTTCAATTCGATTTGTCATAGAGAGCCTCTTCTGGTGAGTTGATGCGCAACCAAATGGTTGCTAATTAAAATAATAGTTATGCTCTCAGTGCTTGTCAATATCCGCTTTTTTTCCTTCTCCCCGAAGGGGAGAAGGTGCCGAAGGCGGATGAGGGGGTATTTAAAAGTATGA
>JAJYDF010000070.1 GCA_021777765.1 Pseudomonadota bacterium
CCGAAGGCGGATGAGGGGGTGTTTAAAAAATTCTATTTAACTTACCCTCATCCGCCTTCGGCACCTTCTCCCACAAGTGGGAGAAGGAAAAACAGTGTAATTAAATTTTTGTTGTGCAATGAGAAAATATATAATCTTTAAGAATATGTTAATATAAACAACATATAATGCTCTACTTAGAATTAATTTATAATTGTAGTGAGAGTCATTGAGATTCAACACCAAAAAAATTCCCCGGAGTAAATTATGTCAATTGATAACGTTTTTACCTCAAACGATCTGCAAGAAAATGTTAAATCCATTGATGCCGTAACATTAACAGCAAATGCGTTAGCGCATGTAAAACAAGCATTATTGAAACGTGGTAGCGGTATAGGAATAAGATTAAGTACTAAACCAACAGGTTGTTCAGGCAATACCTATGTTGTAGATTATGTTGATGAAACGTTAGCAAATGATGTTATTTTTCACGCTGATCCCCAAGTGATTATTTGCGTTTCACCACAAGTATTCCCTTTAGTAAAAGGAACTGAAATCGATTACGTTCGTAAAGGATTGAATGCTTCATTCGTTTACAACAATCCCAACGTTAAAGGCGCTTGTGGTTGCGGAGAAAGTTTTACCTTTTGAAATAATAATTCTTTTAAGACATAAGGACCATGATATGTATTACAATGAAGTGACTCAAATTATTACAGTTCATCAAAATGATGCAATTTATCAGAAAATTCCTTTAGAGTTTTCATTTCTCACAAAAACTGACCAAGCAATTCAGTTTAGTTCACATAATTTAATCACTGTCTTAGATCAATTAATTAACAATACACCCTTCAAAAATAGGCACATGCTTTATAACATTGCGCAATTACTTATTTTTCAATTAAAGTCTCAAAATAAATATGACCAATACAAGGACGTCTCCAGTATTATCAATATTCAGAAATTAATTCATCATTTGCAAGATGATATGGACCCCGATAATGTTTTGTCTTCCCCAGAATGGTCTGAAAATTCACCGATTGCAGCACCTCTTAAATACGATCCTCAATTTCCTGAAAAATGCTTCGATGAATTATTGTTGATTCTGAACAATTTACTTTTTGAAAAGAGTGACAAAATCGAGTCGTTAATTGAAAGAACAAATACTCTTATAAAACAGCCTGCCCCGGTAAAAACCCCAAGTTGTTTATCGCGGATATGTTGCTGTTTTGGGATGTTCAATAATCAGGAAGAATCGCGGTCTCTGATAGAAACATCTCCTACCTATGTTGATAGTAATGAAAGGACGAATAATAATTACTTTGGTAATAAATAGATGTAATCTATAAATACCAGTATCGATTAATTCCCTTCGCACTGATTCAAATTTTCCGTTATACTTTGCGTTCTCTCAATTTGGACAAATACTGACGGCATAACATGAATTTGGTTACTTCGTTAAAACAAGATGGAACAACAAAAGCCTACTCCATAGCTCCTATGTCATGGCAAGAAATTCGTTCATTAGTCAAACAAGATTGGGAAGCGACTGATTTATGTATTCATGAAGCGCTCCAGTCTGATATTACCTTGATCAACGAATTAGCTAATCACATTATCAATAGTGGTGGCAAGCGCATCCGACCGTTATTGGTATTATTAGGCGCCGCTGTATTTGGTTATCAAGGCACTGCACATATTCAATTAGCAGCGATTATCGAATTAATTCATACTGCGACGTTATTGCATGATGATGTGGTCGATAGTTCTGAATTACGCCGTGGCCAACCCACCGCCAATGTTTTATGGGGCAATCAAGCCAGTGTTTTAGTCGGTGATTTTCTCTATTCACGGACATTTCGCATGATGGTTCAAGTGAATAATATGCACGTAATGCGCACTTTAGCAGAAGCAACAAATACCATTGCTGCGGGCGAAGTGTTGCAATTAGGGCATTGTAAAAATCCCGATGTAACCGAAGAACGTTATATGCAAGTGATTCGGTATAAAACGGGTACTTTGTTTTCAGCCGCGGCACAATTAGGTGCAATTATTAGTCAGCGTTCTGAAAGTGAAATACAAAACATGGCGAATTTTGGTATGCATTTGGGTACGGCCTTTCAGATATTAGATGATGTATTAGATTACAAAGGATCTGCAGATCATATCGGTAAAAATATTGGTGACGATTTAATGGAAGGTAAGCCTACATTACCATTAATTTATGCCATACATAATGGTTCTGAACAACAAGCGAATATATTACGCAACGCTATTTTACATGGCGGTTGTGATGATATTTCAACAGTGCGTGAAATTATTGAATCAAGCCATGCCATTGAATACACCTTTCAAAAAGCACAACAAGAAGCGCAACAGGCTATTGCATTATTATCTGATGTTCCTGATTCGAAATATAAATCTGCATTATTAGTGTTAGCTGAATTTGTTATCGCACGTGATTTTTAATCTGTTTTCTAATTCGGGGTGTAGCTCAGTTTGGTAGAGCACTGCCTTCGGGAGGCAGGGGCCGCAAGTTCAAATCTTGTCACCCCGACCAGTATACTCAAAACTTGCATTAGTATTTAAATCATTAATCTCTAATCCAGAATGCAAATTGGTTGCACTATATAAGTCATTTCTTCTCTTTCACGAAAAGATTTATCTAAACTTATTGCTGCTGCAAGAGTCAAAGCGTGATCTGCTGGTTTGACAAAAGAGGATATTAAGCTGGCCATAAAAGAAGCGCGCTCATAATGCTTTTTATGAAAAGGAAATTAACATGGATATGTCGCCTTTAGAAAAACGTCAGACAGTACCTAATGTATTGCATGGGACGCTCAATCAAGTTAATAAATCAATGTATCATGCTTTTGTTCTTAGTTATGTTAAACAAATAGATTTTCATTTAACAACCGAAGATACGGCATTTGGAGATTTCGATGATTTGATAATTAAGACTACGCAAGATGTCACTGCTATTCAATATAAGCATATTTTAAAGCCGAGTAGCAAAACTGCGTTAACGATTAACGATTTAATAACAAAAAGCGGCGATGGTAAGGAATTAATGCTCTATATTTATTATTATTCATTAACAAATAAAAGACCTAATTGGGCAAATGAAAAAAACTTACACTTGGAATTAACCACAAATAATACAATTTTATCTGATCTAGAAAGATGTCTTGATCCTGATACAGGACATTTTCATGATGCGTTTTTTCAAGAAAACACAGAGTTAACGCTGGCAAGAAAAGTATGCATAGCAAGTATATTAAAGTATTCAAAAGATACCGATCTTCCTGAACTGCCGATTGATCAAGTTCCCTCAGATCTAACACCTTATATCTCATATTTGGAATTGATAGTGAGAACACATGCACAAATATCTGGGGATATTTTGACCAGTTTACATACTGTATTAATTAATCGAGATAAGGCTAGATATAGCAAAGATGAAAAACTTTCTGATTTAAATAGGGTATTTGGACGGTATCGATCTGGCAAAAGAAGATTGGTAAAGGAAACTTGGAATCAATTGTTACAATTATTCAATAGGAATGTATTTTCTTATTCGAACATTACCCATATTGATGTATTAAAAGCTGAAATTCACCCAAAGAATTCTCATGCCATTGCCTTTTTAAGAAAAATAAAAATATGCCATTCGCAAAAAGGAAAAAATGATACGATAAAAGAAATCAAGAAATTGTTAAATGAAGAATTTAAGTGCGGAATTGATGCTGTTGATATTCTTTATAACGCTTTTTTTATTGAATTTTTAGATTGGTTAGCATCTACAAAACCTATTTCGCTGACAAGAGACGAAATCAAACATAAATTTGATGTATGGAAAGATAGGTTTTTGTATTTACAGCGCTGGATTGGAATATCAAAAGCCTATGATAAGAATATAAACGTTAGTATCGATAATTACCACTTTAGCCGTGAAGCAGAGTTACAATCAGTAAGAACGTTTGATAATTCATCAAAGAGAGCTTTAGTGATATATGGTGATCGCGGAGCTGGAAAATCTGCGCTGATGAAATCCTATATCAACAGGAATTTACAGCTTGATAGTGATTACCTATTTTTAGATATTAATGTAATTCTCAAAAGTTTAGAAGTAGAAGACAAAGCTGCTCATTGTTCATTTCAATATTTCAATTCGTGCAGAATTATTATAATTGATAATTGTGAACAGATAAGGAATGCGACGACAGATCTTGCTCAAAAATTTGAAAATTTACTGATTTTTGCATCAAAAAACATTAAATTCTGCTTTCTTTTTAGGGCTGATAAATTTGTTCTTTCCGACAAGCTATTTGGTATTGAGAAATCAATGCTTGAAATATATAAAATATCTAAACTTGATCTACAAAAGGTAATTAAACAATATCCTTTTATTTATGGGTTAACTCAGCCGGATCAGATGACTGTTTTCAAAAGAAATCGTTCAGATAATCTTTTAAATGACTATGCGACGACCCCTTTTTATCTTAATTTATTAATCTTATATTACAAAAAAACAGGTCATTTCAATATTAATTTATCATCCACGGAAAATTTTGTACGAATTATAATGCAAGAAATATTAACTGCTGCTCAGATGGGCATCATACAGAAATTGATTTTTTTGATTAGCCAAAATAAGTCAACGGAATCTTTGAAAACCTCTATAGAACTACCAGCATTATTAGAAAATAAAATAATTATCAATGACCAAGATGGATTTAAATTTTCACATAAACTATATGAAGAGTGGGCATTGCGCATCGTAGTAGAACAGCGGTTGGAGTATCTTATCGCTGCGAATGATTCAATTTATATTTTATATGATGAGTTTGCAAGAACGTTGACTGGTCATAGGGAAAATTATTTTATCTTTCTAAGCCAGCATACAGGGTTTTCAGAATATTTGAAATCCATTTATAAGAATGAATTTCTGCATTTGCATAATAATAATATGATATATCTATTTTTACTTATAAAAGATAAAAATTATCAAAAGTTAATAGATGCTCAAGATCTCTTATATTTATTGGTTGATCTAGCGCCGATTGAACTATGTCGTTTTCTTTTAGCTATTTCTTTAGATACTGTCTTATGTAGAAGATTATTAAATAACAAAAGCTTTCATAACTGTTTTTATACAGTCCTTATAAGATGTTTTTGTATTTCAGAAGATGTAATTACCACAGGGCAATTATATTTTAATATATTGAGTAATTTGGATAAGACAATAAATAAGTCAAAAAGCGAGTTGGATCAATGCATGAGTACATTTTTTGTGAAAGCTTTCTGTGGATTTAATTCTATGGGGCTGATGAGCTTTGAGTCTCGACTTAAATTTTTCCGACATCATTTAAATTCTGAAGAATCCCTAAATGATATTTATTATTTTCAATACATATATCAAGGACTTTTAATGGCAGCAGATCCTGCATTATCTGGTGATGCATCATACCCTGAACATGGTTGTTATTTCAGGTCTCGAGATTTACGACATTTCAATGGTTATGCGGATTACAGAGGGAATTTCTATTCATTTATCAGAGAAGATGCAGAAGAGCAGGATAATTATATAGTAAATTCTTTAAAACTATTAATCGAAGGATATAACAAGGATTCAGATGAGGGCAATTTTTGCTTAAACGATATTATAAAAATATTTGAACTTAATATTGGTGATGTGGAAAGAAAGCTGCAACAAGAACATATTTCTAATTTCGATGTTGCTTCTGTTATTGCGGCTAACATAAAACTTGATAATGAATTGTTGAAGCAATTAAGAAACATTGTAAACGAGAAAATGAAAATCGCAGAAGAAGAATATTCATCATTCAAATCTCAAAAAAATGATGAGAAAACTAAAGCATCAGCAGCTGTTTTTAATCCTCATGTAGTATTTCGTTTGCAATCAATTCAAGCTAATCGAATACGTGATATATTGCAATGGCGCTTTGAAAACTCGTTCAAACAATATGATATAGGCAGGCTAAAATTAAGGCTGAATGAAGATAATAATAATTTAGATGCATTTAAAAATTTAACAATTTAATTATCCTTACAGATATATAAAAAAGGATAAAGGGTAGTTTTTAAAATAAATTAATTACAAAATTGGTGTTATATCTCATGAAATTTCACCGATGATGCAATCTATCCATAACTATTGTGACTGCTTGTCTATAGATAGAATTATATTCATTTGCATAAGATTTAAATTGTTGCTGCTTTTCAGATGGCAATAAAGGATAAAATTGATTCAATTGAGATTGCAATTCATATGAAGCCTCTCCTAATTTTTTTAATATAAAATCGTCACCATCTAGGTCGTCTAGGTTGTTAATTATTTCGGAATGCATTTCCAAGATTTGCATTAGCTTTGCAGTCATTGGATTGCCGTCCATTCGTAAGCGTTCAGCGAAACTTTCAATTACCCACAATTTTTGATATAAAATCAATCCCTTAAATATTTTTAAGATACAAATGGAATGGTTAATAAAATAAGGACAAAATCAAATAAAGTAT
>JAJYDF010000009.1 GCA_021777765.1 Pseudomonadota bacterium
TATTTTTATCACTTCAGCTTCTTCAAAAAAATAGTATTTATGAATACTGCTCCTCTTGATTCAACAGATTCTTCCCTTATTTTTTCAAAACCGAATTTTTCAAAAAATCCTGATGCAGTGATGCTAACACTAGAATTTAATTCTTTTATCCCAAGAGTTTCAGCAATTCGTTCAATTTCTGTTAAGAGCAATTTGGCGATGCCATGCCTTTGATAGTTTTTATGAATGTACATGAAATCAATATAACCTGTATCATCAACAGAACTAAAGCCGACAATGGTATCATCCAAAATTGCAACGATAAAATGCTGTTCTTCGATTTTCCTTTTGAACATTTCAATATTTTTAGCGCCTTCACTCCATGCTCTAATTTGATTTTCATCATAATCATTTGCATTGATGCTTGTTACGGTATTAAAAAAAGCTCACATATAGAATTTAAATCATCTTGATTTGCGCGTCTAAGTTTTATCTTGTTCATCATGATATTCCTATCTAAGCCTCGACATAAAAGTAAGTGTTAATAATATAACTATAATCGGATGATCTGTGGCAACAGCTTTCGATAATCTTCTTCTGTAATGCAAGTACGGATTTTATTTAGCATGGCACAAAAATATTTATATGGATCAATCCTATTTGCTTTACATGTCTCAATTAATGTATAAAGAGTTGCACCTGCTTTTGCGCCACCTGGGCACCATGAAAAAGCCAGTTTTTCCGACCTAGCGCAAATGGTCGTATAGCATTCTCAATCAGATTATTATCTATCTCAATGCGTCCATCCATAAGATAATTCGTAAGCTCTGCCCAGTTATTTAAACAATAATGGATAGCCTTACCAATTTTGCTTTGTTCAGGTGTTTTCAATAGATTATGATCTAGCAATTGTTTAAAAGCTTCGAGTACAGGCGATGCTTTTTCCTCGCGAAGCAGATATCGTGCGTCGCTTGATAAGTTATTTTCTCGCGCTTCTTTTTCAATCGCATATAATTTTTTATAAAACTTTAATGCGTCATGTGCTAGCACAGAGCTCTTGGAAAGTTTCGCTAGTTCTGCAAAGGAACGACGCGTGTGAGCATTACAACCAATTGAAATAATATTTTCATCGCCATCAATCCAGTTGTAACCAGAGTAGGCATCAGTTTGTAAAAACCCTTTGAATCCAGCTAAAAATTGCTGCGCATGATAGCCGCCTCGGGTTTCCTGGTAATCATATACAATGCTAAGATGTTCACCTCCGCCGCGATAGCACCATATATATGAGTTTGATAATGCCCGCATCCAACATTTGAATTTTACCGAGGAAGCAATTCAATATGATGAATTAACTTGCCCAATTATTTCTTTTTTTTAGCAAAGAATTTGAGCAAAATTGTCGACCTTTATGAGATACGAGTAAAAAATAATCCAAATGATGGTCCAATTAGATGGCAAGATTTAACCAACCTTTTATTGAAACAAGTACAATCTTTCACTTTTGTAGATTCGCTTGGCGATAAAAAAAATCTTGCATGTAATAAGAAAAGTGAATCGTTATTGGTCTATCTAAATAGACATCATGGATTTTATACAAATTTCCAACCAGAAAAGCGAAGAAATTTTGCAGCAATAGATTCTTTTAAAAAAAATGCCGAAAGGTTGCGACAATTAATCATTTCAGTTCCTGCTGATAAAGTGGTTGAAATGATAGATAATGGCGTTACTTTAAGTGCTAATGAAGACCAATCTACATTAGCTTTAAAAAATAACTGATCAAAATTTCACTGTATTCGTTAATCTATAGGATAAAATAAGGTTATTTTTAGAAATTTGTGCGCAATACTTTCTAGAACCATTAAACTCTAAAAATAGTTTTCTAAACTTCATATATAAAGAAATGATAATGTTAAGTCTGCGCGACTTTTGCGCGACCTCTATTTATATTGTTATGCATTGTTGTGCAAGTGTAATGGGCATCCGCTATTAAAAGATATTATAAATCAATAACTTATTTAATGATGATCGGTTTTGTAATCAGTAGGTCGTCGGTTCAAGTCCGACCGTCAGCTCCAGATAAATCAATAACTTATGCAACCACCCTTAATGCGAATTCTAGCTCCAAGTGCGACAATCATTTTTGGGGGCTTTCCCAAATTAGGGGGCAGTTTATCAAGAACAAAGTACTTTAACTCGTAACCGATAATTTTCAAAAATCCGAAACCCAAAAGCTCTTCTTTGAATCAATTTCATCTTGCGATGAAATTTTTTTCTGAGAAGTAATAAATAATTTATCAATATAAAAAAATAAATATTTAAGAATATTCATTAAATGATTTAAATTCAAATGTTATTTTTTAGATAAATATTTCGTAAAATCCAAGGTAGTGATGTCGTAATGATGTTTTTATGGTCATCGCATAATAATTAGGTCTGTAATATTTTTCAGCTTAGAATTCGTTGCGATCAATACACTCATTAGAGTAGGTATACATTATGAAAAAATTAGATGTTTATGAATTCTCGTTAGTGTTAGATGGCGTTGATGATCAGACAGAAGGTTTGGAAGATCAGTTGTTTGAAGCAGGGTGCGATGATGCATTGATTAATTTTCGCAATGGAATTGTTTACCTTGTTTTCAATCGAGAAGCTATTTCTATTGATAATGCAGTAATTTCTGCAATTACGAGCGTTGAAAATAGTAAGCTGGGTGCTAAAGTAAATAGTATTTTGCTGGACGATCTTGTAAGTGAGTTAGAAATTGCAGGTCTTTCCAAATTAATGGGCCAGTTTATCAATAATTAACTTTTAGATAAATTATAATGCTCAAATTTTAATTGCAAAAATGAAATATTAATACATAACTGTTGTGAAACATCACAGAGATCATTAATTATTGAAACTCTTTGCATCGTTCTTGAACTTTTTTAGCTAATAATTCTTTTTCACTTTCAGGCAAAATCTCATTGGCTACGGGAAATATTTCATTTTCTTCTTCTTTTAGATGTAATAGGATTATTTCTCTCAATACCATGAATTTTGATCCCCATGATTCATTATCTTCTATTGGTAAAATTCTAAGTTCATTTATAGTGTTTTGAATCAAATCATGGAATTGATATGATTTAAGGATTCTCGTTCTTAGATATGGTGATAATAAAAGAGTGGGATAGAAAATTTCCTCTTCGACAAAATGATGAGTGGAAAATTGTTTATTAAATAGTTCAAACAATTTTTTTAATTCTATATTTTTACAATCGAAAAAAGGACGTATAACGACAATAATAATATTTTCCATGTTTTTAACGAGCAGCTTGTGATCTTCTAATAACATATCGAGAATAGACATAAATTAATCCCTATAGATTTTGTTTAAATTTCTCATGGTAATACTAATTATTATGATTCAATTCAAAACGTCAAATCATAAGCATTCAGTTTCATAAAAAAATTGATTTTTATCAAAAGTATAATAATTTTTCTTGGTGGAACTCATTTGTAACAGATCCCATTTGCTAGTCAGTTAATTTCAGGTAAATCAGTTATAATCAATTCTTACTTCTTAAGGAAATTCCTACATGGATATTATGACTAAACGATTTTATGAATGGGCCTCTGGCTATGGTGTCATCCAACATCATGAGTATACCCAATCGTGGGTAAGAAAAATTCTTGATGAATTAATTCGCGCCGGAAAAGATCCGAGCATTTTATTAGATTTATTTACTGCCGCCGATCGAATTACCAATGCTGCAATGTGGTTGGTCGTACATCAAACATACGCTTGCAAAGTTAATTTAGAAAATATACCGCTAGAAGCGCAAGATTTTAAAATTAATCCGCAAGGTCACACCGGTGGTTCATTGAATATGGTACCTGCATATGTTGGTTATATGCTTGCCAATGCATTAAGTGGCATAACACGTGCTTGGGTAATGGAGCAAGGACACTGTGTTGCAGCTATCGATAGCATTAATCTCATTCTTGATAATATGCAACCTGAACATGCAGAACGTTATACCGTAACAAATGAAGGTTTAACACGTTATGTGAGTGATTTTTATTCTTACCGCTTAAATGATCAAGGGCATCAAGATTCTCCTTTAGGTAGTCATGTCAATATTAATACAGCTGGTGGTTGTATGGAGGGAGGCTATCTTGGATTTGTTGATTTGCAATATATTCATATGGCATTACCGAATGAAAGGTTGGTTACTTTTTTATCTGATGGTGCGTTTGAGGAACAGCGTGGATCAGATTGGGCAGCACGTTGGTGGCGAGCAGATGATAGTGGATTGATAACACCAATTATGATTTTTAATGGCCGGAGAATTGATCAACGATCGATGATTTCACAAGGCGCAGGATTATCTCGATTTATAAAACATTTAAAAACCTATCATTTTGAACCATTTGTATTTGATGGCACAGATCCTGCAGCTTTTGCTTGCATGATTTTAGAAGGTGAGCGTTTATTGGCTGAACGTGGTCGACAGTTTTTAACTGGCAAAGAAACTTATCCCGTATTGTTACCCTATGGTGTCGCGGTTGCTAAAAAAGGTGCAGGTTTTTATGGTGAAGGAACAAATGCTGCTCATAGCTTACCACTAGGAACAAATCCACACACAGATGCAACTGCGCGAAAACATTTTAATGAAAGTGCGCAATCTTTATTTGTGCCATTACCGGAAATAATTAATGCGCGTAATACATTAAATAATCATGCTGAAACAAATCGATCTCGTGAGCGCGATAATAATATCGCAAACCGCAAAACTAATATAAAACATTATCCTCAATTACTTTTTCAGGAATTAAATAAAAAGGAATTACAAAAGCATTGTCCCATGGCAGCAATTGATGACACATTTTTAGCCTATGCACAGGCCAATGCTGATTTACGTCCTCGCGTCGGAAATCCTGATGAAATGCTATCAAATCATATGCGAAATACGCTGAATTATTTAAAACATCGTGTCACTGAAATTGAGTCTGGCGTAGCTGAAGCAATCGAAGGAAAAGTGATTTCAGTACTCAATGAAGAAGCAGTTGTTTGTGCTTGTTTAGGAAATAAAGCAGGAATTAATTTAATTGTAACCTATGAAGCATTTGCGCCCAAAATGCTTGGTGCGATTCGTCAGGAAATAATTTGGTCTGATCATTTATATTCTCGTCATCGAGAACCAGGTTGGATTTCTATTCCTTTGGTGCTGACTTCTCATACTTATGAGAACGGTAAAAATGAACGATCGCATCAAGATCCTACTATGTGTGAAGCATTATTGGGAGAACCTTCAGATATTTCGCGTGTTTTATTTCCGGTTGATTACAATTCTGCAGCCGCAGCTTTAGATAATTGTTATCACACTCATGGAAAAATATTTACTATGATTGTATCCAAAGAATATATTCCAAATGTTTTTACAGAAAGTGAAGCAAAACAATTACTACAAGATGGCATTATTAATATTAATTTATTTAATAATATTGATAAACCACAAATTATATTAACAGCAATAGGATCTTACCAATTAGAGCAAGTAATAATTGCTGCACATCGTTTATATAATAGAAAAATAATTGCAGCAATTAATTATATTATTGAACCTGGGCGTTTTCGATATCCGCGTGGTAGCCGTGAAGCGGCAATTCAAACATCAGATAAATTACGTGAACAATATTATCCTCCACAAATCACAGCACGAATTTTTGTCAGTCATACACATCCAGAAGTGATGGCAGGAATATTACGTCCGTTTGATACAGGCAAAAAAACAATTTATTTAGGATATATTAATAAGGGAGGTACTTTAGATACCTCAGGAATGTTATTTGTGAATCGTCAAACATGGGCGCATATTATTCTTGCATGTGCAAATAGTTTAACAATTGACTTGGAACAATTATTAGAGCCAAATGAAATTGCAGCGTTAAATGGTGAAATTAATCCACAGGGAATTATTATTTGATATCTGTGAGTTAATTAATAAAATAATTTTTTTTAATTAAAAGTCATTAATAATTTTTATAGTCTAATATAAATATATAAGTCATTAACGAAATGATTTGATTTCACAAATTGGATATATCGACATCAGCCAAGGAGGACATAATGCAAATATTTTTTCTGGGTGCAACAGGCACCGTCACTGGCTCAAAGTATTTATTGTCATTTGATTCTAAAAAAGTTCTGGTCGACTGTGGTCTCTATCAGGGATATAAAGAACTACGATTACGAAATTGGGACAAACTTCCAATTAACCCAGCTGAAGTTGATGCAGTTATTCTCACTCATGCCCATATTGATCATACCGGATACTTGCCTTTATTTGTGAAAAATGGTTTTAAAGGGCCCATTTATTCAACCCCAGGAACAAAAGAATTATGTGCAATTTTGTTGCCTGATTCAGGTCATTTACAAGAAGAAGATGCTTATTTTGCTAATAAGTATGGTTTTTCTAAACATAAACCAGCGTTACCACTTTATACCCGTGAGGATGCTGAAAAAGTAATTCCTCAATTTAATACAATACCTTTTAGGCAAAATTTTCAGCTTTATCAGAATTTCAGTTTTGATTTTTTAAGAGCAGCACATATTCTGGGGTCAGCTTTTGTTCGATTGAAATATAAAGATACTACTATTGTATTTACGGGTGATATGGGGCGGTCACATGATCCCATTATGCGAGAGCCTGACATCATAGAATCAACCGATTATTTAATCACAGAATCAACTTACGGTGATCGAATTCATAGTGCTGAACATCCACAAGATCAATTGGCAAAAGTGATTAATCAAACAGCAAAGCGTGGTGGATCTGTCATTATTCCTTCATTTGCGGTAGGGCGGTCACAGAGCATTCTTTATTATATTTCTCAATTAAAAGAACAGAAATTGATTCCCGATTTACCTGTTTTTTTAGACAGTCCAATGGCTGAAGATGTGACGGATATTTATACTAGATATATCTCAGAACATCGTTTGGGCCCTGAGCATTGTAAGAGATTTTGTAAAGTTGCTACATATGTTAATAGTGTTGAAGAATCAAAAAAAATTGATACCTACCGTGTGCCTATCATAATAATTTCAGCAAGTGGAATGGCAACTGGTGGACGTGTTTTACATCATATTAAAGCGTATGCGCCTGATGAGCGTAACACTATTTTGTTTACAGGTTATCAAGCTGGAGGTACCCGTGGCGCAAGAATGCTTAAAGGCGAACATGAAGTTAAAATTCATGGACAAATGGTTCCTATACGTGCACAAGTAGAATATATGACCAATACTTCAGCCCATGCTGACGCAGAGGAAATATTAGAATGGTTAGGCAATTTCAAAAAAGCACCACGCAAAGTGTTTGTTACCCATGGTGAACCTGAAGGGTCTGCTGCATTAAAAGAAAAAATTGAAAATAAATTTGGTTGGACATGTGAAGTACCACACTATTTGCAGCAGGAGCAATTGTAATGGTAGACGAGAGCCATTCATTACGTTTAAAACGATTAGGGATAAATACCTATAAAGAAGCTGTTATTTATATGCGCGAAGATTGTCATATATGTCGATCAGAAGGTTTTGAAGCGCAAGCACGTATTCGTGTGGCATTAAATGATCGGACTATTATCGCAACACTTAACACCATTGATTCTAATTTACTGGGTTTAGGCGAAGCCAGTTTATCAAATTATGCTTGGGATCTTTTACAAGCCAAGGAAGGTGAACAAGTTTTGCTATATCACCCTAAAATCCTAGACTCACTCAGTTTTGTTCGTGCCAAAGTATATGGTCATGAATTAAAAACAAATGAAATCAAAAATATCATTGCTGATATTACAGCAGGACGTTTTTCTGATATTCACATCGCTACATTTTTGGCAGGTTGTGCTGGAGGTCGATTAGATGAAAAAGAAATATTTGATTTGACACAAGCAATGATTCAAGTCGGTGAGCAACTTAAATGGCATTCGCAATTGGTTGTCGATAAACATTGTATAGGTGGCTTACCGGGCAATCGAACTAGCATGTTGGTAGTGCCTATTGTCACTGCGTTTGGCCTTACAATGCCCAAGACATCTTCACGTGCAATTACTTCACCAGCGGGTACGGCAGATACTATGGAAGTGTTAGCGCCGGTTAATTTAGATATTAAGGCCATGCGAAAAGTGGTGGAAAAGGAAAATGGTTGTATTGCTTGGGGTGTTTCAATGTCATTAAGCCCTGCAGACGATATTCTGATTCGTGTTGAACGTGTCATGGATCTCGATAATGAAGGACAATTAGTTGCATCTATTTTATCAAAAAAAATTGCTGCTGGATCGACACATATTTTGATTGATATCCCAGTGGGTACGACTGCCAAAGTGCGTTCAGAACAAAATGCAAAGTTGTTAAATAATTATTTAGTCAATACAGGTAAATCATTGGGAGTTGATATTCGCACTATTTTTACTGACGGATCACAACCCGTAGGGCGTGGTATTGGTCCTGCATTGGAAGCTAGAGATGTATTGGCGGTATTACAATGCGATAAAAATGCACCACAAGATTTACGCGAACGTGCTTTAACATTAGCAGGAATGGTGATCGAATTTTCTAATAAAGTTGCACCAGGCTCAGGAAAACAAATTGCAATGGATTTGCTTGATAGTGGTCGCGCCTGGCAAAAGTTTCAAGCAATTTGTAAGGCACAAGGTGGCTTCTTTGAACCACCTGTCGCTGCTCATCAACATGTAGTCACCGCAAAACATAAAGGCAAAATAATTGCAATAAATAACAGATTAATTGCCCGCCTTGCAAAACTTGCTGGCGCGCCTCGATCTAAAGCAGCAGGTGTAGAATTATTGACACCTATTGGAACAGCTGTTGATAAACATCAGCCACTGTTTGTTATTCATTCTGATGCCAGTGGTGAATTAAAATATACGCTTAATTTTCTTGAACAAGAAGCTGATATTATTCAGATAGAGGAGGTGTGATGAAAACCATATTATTTTCTTTATTTGATAATGAAATAATATCAAATGCAATTAAAAAAGAATGTGATTTTGAAACTGGTGAAATTATTTTCAGAAAATTTCCAGATAAAGAAACCTATGTAAAAATAAATTCCGATGTGAAAGGGCGCAAAATTGTATTTGTTGCCAGTTTAATAAATCCTGATGTAAAAATATTGCCATTGCTTTTTGCAGCAAAAACAGCGCTTGATTTAGGTGCTAAAGAAATTGGTTTAATTGCGCCTTATTTAGTGTATATGCGTCAAGATAAACAATTTAATCCAGGGGAGGGTATTACTTCAAAATATTTCTCATCATTGTTATCTCAATATTTTAATTGGTTAATAACGATTGATCCTCATTTACATCGGTTTCATTCATTAAATGAAATTTACTCTATTCCATCCTTTGTTTTACACGCAATTGATCCCATTGCGAACTGGATAAAACAGCATGTTAATACGCCTATTCTTATTGGGCCCGATCAAGAAAGTGAACAGTGGGTTGCTAAAATAGCAAAAAAAGCAGAAGCACCTTATATGATACTGACAAAAACCAGGAAAGGTGATCGTAATGTGGAAGTTTCATTACCACAATTTGATCAGTATAAAAACAGAACCCCAATATTAATTGACGATATTATATCTACTGGCAGAACCATGATTGAAACCATTAAACATTTAAAATCCTTGCAAATAGAAATTCCACTATGTATTGGCGTACATGCGGTATTTTCAGAAAATGCTTATGATGATTTATTGAATGCTGGTGCTGGCAAAGTGGTTACTTGTAATACGATACAACATGTTTCAAATGCAATTGATGTGAGTACTCTTATTATTGATATCCTTTAAAAAAAGATTGTTGAGAAATAAATGAATGAAATGATTTTTTGAACAATTTATGATTTTATCTATATATATTATGTAGAATTGTTATACGCTAATAAAATGTCAATTAAATTTATAACCCCCAATTTTTTAGGGGGTTTTATATTGAGATAAAAATAAAATTTATTGTGCTCTTTTGGTTGAAACCGGGGATGATGTAGGACTGAATTCAGTGATAGTTTTAGTCCAAAGCTTTAAAGGATTAAATATTGTTGCATATTCAATGGCCCATTTATTTGAAAACTCATTGAAATCATCAATATTTTCCAGGCAGGTATTAATAACTTTTTTAAAACATTGGATCGAGTGTGATCTGTTTTCATTAAGCAATTTTAATTGAAGATATAAAGTATCTTGTAAATCTTTGCTTTTTTCCAAATGTTCAGTATTTTTATTATTATTTATCGTATATTCATTGAGTATCTCTGTTGCACATTTTTGCATACGTTGGGTTATTTGAGTTGCAAGATTTTGCAAATCATTAAATTGATCCTGTATTCCGGGTATTTGAAATTGTCGCATAGCTTTTTACTCTCCTTAGTTAATCTAAAATATACAACACTAGTAAATTAGTGTTATCTATCTTAGATAAATTGTTAAAAACTAACAAAGAAGCAAGTGGATTAGATGATTTCGTCAAAGATGTGCTTGATGATCCAAAGTGAGGACAAAAACATTTTTGTGACAAAACTTCCTTGCTTGGCGCTAACTTGTAAATAGCAAACTATGTTTAATGCTAAAGATCAAAAATCGTATAGTTTGCTGTTCTGAAAGCGTTACAAACTTAGCAACTATACATTCATTAGTAAAGAGGAAATGTCTTATTTCACCAACAACTTTTTTAACATATTTTATCGATGCATTTGCTAATAGAGAATTTCTCTCTGAGAAACTACATTGATAATAATCAAGTTCATCAGCAACATTTCTATATATTGTTTGTTTTTTTGAATTAGATAATTATTTTTTAGCAGCTTTGTTTATTTGATGTACTAAGAAGGATTCTTAGATGTCAACCACTGAGATGTTTGTAATGGAACATGTTAAAACGATATTTTTTACAATACTTTATTGCAATTATTGTAAATTTTATTCTTTTTATTGTTCAATAGTTTTTTAAGATAAAATAAGGTAAATGATTATGTATAATTGTTTGAGATTTAAACCATCTGTAAATTTATCTATAGGTGTAGAATTAGAAATACAATTGATAAGCACAGAAGATTATGATTTAACTCCATCTGCTAATCATTTTCTCAAACGAGTGTCTGGTAGTATATATGCAAAAAATATCAAACCAGAAATTACACAAAGCATGCTCGAGATTAATTCAAGCCCTCATACATCTATTCAAGAATTGCAAATAGAGCTTGCACAAATAGGTGAATTCATGATTGAGAAGGCAAATCAATTAGATATTTTTCTTGCAGGAGGAGGGACGCATCCATTTCAGTTATGGAATAAAAGAAAAATTTTTCGTGATCCTAAATTTGAACGTGCTGCAAACAAATATGGGTATCTTGCAAAGCAATATACTGTATTTGGATTACATATACATATTGGCTGTGCAACACCTGAAGACATGTTATATCTATTGCATAGTTTACCTAGATATGTACCTCAATTAATTGCATTGAGTGCGTCCTCACCATTTTGCCAAGGAATTGATACAGACTTCGCATCTTCACGTTCAACCTTCGTTAATGCTTTTCCTTTATATGGATTATCTCCCATCATTACTGATTGGGAAGATTTCAATTTGTATATAGATAACTTAAAAAGCTTATCCATTATTGAAACGATAGATAATTTGTATTGGGACATCAGGCCTCGTCCAGAATTTGGTACGATTGAAATTCGCGTATGTGATATGCCATTATCAATTCAAAAAGTAAATCATTTAACAGCTTATGCACAAACGTTGGCCTATTATCTTCTTAGCGAAAAACCTGATATTTCTTATCATCATAATGAAAGTCATCTTTATCAATATAATAAATTTCAAGCAGCTCGTTATGGGTTTAGTGGAAGATATATTAATCCTAATTCTTTGCAAGAATTAACAATCAAAAATGACATCTTAAACACCTATCAACTCCTAATACCTTACGTAGAAGAATTTAATAATCAAGAATTTGTTAGTGAATTAATGAACAGTGTCATTCAAGAGAAAAATGATACCGCTTTGATTAGAAGTATTTATTATAACAACGGTTCGTTAACCGAAATAATTAAATTTCAAATTGAGCAATTTATGAATATTAATTACTCATCAAGGATAGTCCATTATAAAAACTCTGCATATAGAGATATAATTATATAAATACCTTATTACAAACTAATTTATTCGTTCGACAATATGGGAGTTGTATATGTCAGAATACAATCATTTGAGTGTATTAGGTAGTGGCATGGCATTAGGTTTAACCTCTGCTATATACATGTTTTTATTTGGATTAATGGCGTGGTTATTCTCTTATGGGATTGCGATGGTTAATTCTATAGGCACAATTTATATAGGTTTTAAACCTACATTCACTGGCAGCTTGATTGGATTAGGTTATGGTTTTGTAGTTGGATTTTTTGGTGGCGTTTTAATTGCATGGCTGTATAATTTGTGCAGTAAATGCTGTCATAAGAGAGAATCTTAACTAGCTAAGAAATCAAACCGATGAAATGGAATTTTTATAAATTATTCGTTACTTTAAGTCTAGCTATATTAGTAGGAATATTGTCTGGGTCATGTGCATTTTTATTTCAAGAATTAATAGCTCTTGTCAATAATATATTTTTCTTTGGTCATTTTAGTTTTTCTTTTCACGAATCACTTCATGTTCCACCCAGTATTTGGGGGGTTGGAATTGTTTTTGTTCCCATGGTTGGTGGACTATTAGTGATATTGTTAATTGAAAAATTTGCTGCGGATGAAAGAGGGCTTAGTGTACCTGAAATTATATATAAAATTCACAATAACCAAGGAAAGATTCGGCCTAAAATTGCATTGGCCAAAACACTTGCATCCGCGATATCAATTGGTTCAGGTGCATCAATAGGCCGTGAAGGCCCTGTTGTTGAAATAGGCGCAGCTATAGGCTCATTATTGAGTGATGTTATTTCTTTAACGGATGAACAACGGATAATTTTAGTCGCAGCAGGTGCCGCATCTGCAACAACAGCAATATTTAATGCCCCATTAGCAGGGGTAGCATTTGCTATCGAATTATTACTGATATCTATAAATGGCCTTGCTCTGTTATCGATTGCAGTTGCTGTCATAACAACTCTATTATTTAAATATTTATTTATTAATATCTCACCAATATTCACATTAAATAGTGTAGAGTCTTTCAAAGATAATTATGCTTTATTAATTAATTTATTATTATGTGTTGCTCTTGGTGTTATACTTGGCATTATCTCAGCATTATTTATATATTTAGTATATTGGTTTGAAGATCGATTTAATTCACTAATGAAAAATCCCTATTTAAGACATAGTATTGCCATGATTGTTGTTGGAATTCTGCTATACGCATTTATGCAATTATTTGGTCACTATTATATTGAAGGAATTGGATTTGCGACAATTCAGGATTGTTTAAGTTCTTTAATTATGAATCCATGGTTTCTGCTATTATTAATCATGTGTAAATTATTAGCGACTTGTTTATCACTAGGCTCGGGTGCTTCGGGTGGTATTTTTTCACCCGCATTATTTATAGGCGCCACGTTGGGCACACTTTTTGCCGTTACAATTAATCATATATTTCCGCATCTAACTATTAATCCTGTATTATTTACAATGGTAGGAATGGCAGGTGTATTAGGAAGTGTAACAGGTGCATTGGTGACAGCAATTCTAATAACATTAGAAATGACAAATAATTGGAACGTGATATTACCAATAATTATTACAACAATAATTGCTTATAGTGTGAGAAAGCAATTTTCTAATGAAAACATTTATACTTTAAAATTAGTCAGACGTTATTCTAAACTAAATTAAATTTCATAATTAATCTTTTGGATTCTTGTGTTCCTTATTACGTGCATAAATTAATGCCATTGCACAAGATGCCTTGCGTGATTCATTATCACTGCTGAGGCTTGTTAAAATAATGGGAACAGCTGCACCCATCACGATGCCCGCTGCTTCAACACCTGATAAAAAAGTCATTTGTTTATAAAGCAAGTTTCCTGATTCAAGTTCAGGCGTAACAAGGATATCAGCATTGCCTGCCACTGCATTATCAAATGCAAGTGGCCCATCGACAATACCACCCGTAATTTGGCCACGCTCTGCCATTTTACATAATGCTGTTGCATCTAATGTCGAAGGAATTTTTTCATTTACTATTTCAACTGCAGAAAGAATTGCAACTTTAGGCTGTCCTAATCCTAATCCCGAAAACAAATCAATAGCATTTTGGATAATGTCTTTTTTTTCTTGCAAATTAGGCGAAATATTAATGACCGCATCTGTCAAAAATAAAGGTTTAAAATAATTAGGTGCTTCCATAGAGAATACATGACTGATTCTACGACCAGTGCGCAAGCCATTGACTTTATCAACGATCGGTCCCATTAATTCATCTATATGAATTTTTCCTTTCATAATCGCTTCTGCTTTACCTTCTTTTACTAATCTAACAGCGGTTTCAGCAGATTCATTGCTATGATTTGTAGAAACAATTTCATATTTTGAAATATCAATCTTAGCTTCTTGGGCAGCATTTTGGATTTTATCTTTTGGCCCAACAAGGATAGGTGTAATTAATTTGTCTTCTGCAGCATCAATAGCACCTTGCAATGAAAGTGGATCGACAGGATGCACTACAACTGTTTTAAGCGGCGCAAAATCATTTTTTAATTTGATGAGCTCTTTGTACCAAGTGCCTTCAGGTTCTTTAAGAACCACTTTTGGTAATTCGACTCGCTCTCTTTTTACTTTTTTAGTGGGTGCAATCACTGTAGCCATGCCACTGATAACTGTCTTACCTGCTTGGTTGATACATATGCAATCTAAATCAACTATATTTTTTTCTGGTTTTTTATCCTTTACTGTCACAATGATAGTAATTGTATCGCCTGGTACAACAGGTGCTGTGAATTTAAGTGTTTGATCTAAATAAATGGTACCTGGTCCAGGAAGTTCTGTACCCAATACTGTGGAGATAAGCGAAGCTCCCCACATTCCTTGTGCGATGATCTTATGAAACATGTCATCTTTGGCATATTCAGCATCTACATGAGCAGGATTCACATCACCTGACATTATTGAAAATAATTCGATGTCTTTTGGTGTTAACGTACGTTTTAAACTGGCTGATTCACCAATTGTTAATTCGTCAAAAGTATGATTTTCTATCATTGTCATAATAACTCTCCTTTTAATTTACAATTGAATAATCCTTCGCCGACATTATGAATTAAAACCATTATTCCGAATGATGTTTATTAAGAAATGTTTTATAAAGAAACATTTTTACACCACTTGCAATAAACATCCACATTAGTGAATAACCCCAAATTAATAATGCATATCTCCATCCTATCGGAGTCACATACCATCCATAAACTGCAGCGAATGTGCCAATTACTTGCGTTGTTTCTATGGTGATAAAAAGTCGTAAATTAGGCCATGGACGATGCCAGATAACGCCCACATTGCGCGTAATATATATTGTTAGGTGGCCAGCAACTAATAATTTAAGAAAAATGAAAGTTTGTATGAGAGGTAATGATAATAATAAATAATTTTTTGCAAAATAAAATAAAATAAATGTACTAATTACCCCAGTTATGCCTAAAGCAGTGCTGATAATTAATACACGCTGCATGTCCCAACGCACTGGATGTTGTGCAACTGGTACATTATCATAGGCAATCATCATAATAGGAAAATCATTTAAAATCGCAAGTAATACTATCATTACAGCTGTAACGGGATAAAAATTAAATATAACAATACTTGACGAAATAAATAGTAGTACTCTTATTGTTTCTGCAATTCTAAAAGTCGCATAACTCAGCATTCGTTCAAAAATTTTTCTTGCTTCTTCAATGCCTTTGGTAATTACTGATAAACCACTTTCAGTCAAAACTAAATCCGCAGCGGCACGTGCAGCATCAGTTGCACCTCCGACTGCAATGCCCACATCTGCTTGTTTTAATGCGGGTGCATCATTAACGCCATCACCCGTCATACCAACAATATGATCACGGCTTTGCAAGATTTTGACTATTTTAAATTTATGTTCAGGAAATACCTCAGCAAAACCATCAATTTTTTCTAATTGATTTTCATCCAAGTTTTCTGTTTTAAATATTGCTTCAGCTGAAACAATATTTTGACCTAATCCAATTTTTTGTGAAATTTCTTTTGCAATAGAAGTATGATCCCCGGTAAGCATTTTAATATTTAAGCCCATTTGCATAGCAGACAATATTGTTGTTTTTGTATCATCTCTTGGCGGATCGAATAATGCGATTAATCCTAAATATTGCCAGTTTCCGTTGTTATCTTTTTTGGCAACGCCTAATGCTCTATATCCGGCGTTTGCTAAATGATCGACCGCGCTATTTACTTTTTCAATTATCTCGGGTTGTTGTACCAATTCAAGAATGACTTGAGGTGCACCTTTTGTTACTTGAAAAGTACTATCGTTTTGCTTAATAGTTGCTTCAGCACGTTTATGTGTAGGATCAAATGGAATAAATTTTGTTGTTTCATATTCATTTAAATTAATCGTGGATGGAACAGCTTTTAATATAGCTTGATCAATAACATCTTCAGAATTTTGTTCACAGGCTAATGCCGCGGTTAAAATTAATTCTTCTTTATTTTTAGCATTTATCAAAACTGGATCACCCATGGTTAATTGATTTTTTGTGAGGGTACCCGTTTTATCAGAACATAAAATATCCATTCCTGCCATTTCTTCAATGGAAGATAATTTTGATACAATGGCTTTCAATTTTGCTAGCTCTAATGCACCTACTGCCATTGTTACCGTTAATACTGCAGGCAATGCAACAGGAATAGCAGCAATAGTTAGAATTAATGCAAATAAAAGAGTATGCAAAAAAGGAACATGTCTAAAATAGGAAACAATTAAAATAATTGCGACCAATACCAATGTGATATGAATAAGGAAATTACCGATTTTTAATACAGCTTTTTGAAAATGAGAAACTGTTTTCGCTGTTTCAACTAATTTTGCAGTTCTGCCAAAATAGGTATTCATTCCTGTGCCGGAAACAATACCAATCATTTCACCTAATCTAACAATTGAGCCCGAATAAACATCTTCACCTACTTTTTTATCTACTGGAAGTGATTCGCCTGTTAATGTGGATTGATCAACAGTTAAATATTCACCTGATAATAATTTTATATCTGCAGGAATAATATTGCCTAATTTAATTAATACAATATCACCAGGCACTAATTGTTTTGCAGGTAATGTTTGCCATTCACCATTACGCAATACTCTTGCTGTTAAAGCTAATTTTTGTTTTAGTGCAGCTATAGCATTATCAGCCTTATATTGTTGCCAAAATCCTACACCTGCATTGAGTGCTAACATTAAACAAATAATTGAAAAGTCTTCCCAGCGTCGTAAAACACCTGACAAAATGACCGCTGTTTCAATCATCCACGGAATAGGGCCCCAAAAAAACTTTAAAAATTTGATAAAATTACTGGTTTGTTTTTCTTCTATGGCATTTTCACCGAAAGAAGTTAGACGCTTATTTGCTTCTTCAGATGTAAGTCCTATTTTTGGGTCTGTATTTAAATTACTTTGATTCATGCTAATAATTTCCTTATTTTTGCAACACATAAGTTCCAGGTGCATCACAAAGAATTTTATAACCTTGTTGTTCATTTCCTAATGCAGGTGGAGCAACTTTATTTCCAGAATGATCAACAAGCCATCATAATATCTTCTAGATATGTGGTTTGGCTTTCATCAATAAATAATAAAAGTTCACCTGCCACATTAAAATCAACTTGTGCTGCAAATAATGTAATAGATTTTAATTTGTCGTCTTTATTTTTAGCCATTGCAGGAGCAGCAATCATTAACACGGTTCCACCTATACAGTAGCTGACGGTATGAATTTTTTGCGCGGGTGTAATTGCAACGTTTTTTCCTACTTTAAATTGTTCTGCGCCAACAGGTGATTTCTCTTTTATGTAATGATTTACATCTTCTAGCCAATTTTTAAAACCTTTTACAAAGTTCATACCACTTTCATTTATAGTAGCCTGAATAACTTCGGGATTAGCAAAAGGAAAATTAGAGAGAACAAATATGTCGAGTTTTTGACGTGTTGTAAAATTAACAAGATTTTCATAATGTTTTGAAACGCCCCGAATATTTGTCGTAGCTTCGTTCCAAATATTTTCATTCAATAAAAATAATTGAGAATAAATATTAATAGGGAATGTGTTCCATAATTCATTTTGAAAACGATGATCAGATTTTTTTATTGGTACACATAATTCACATTTTTTGCTAGTTAGGGGATTAACGATATAGGGAAATAATTGCATATACTTTCGTGATGTTTCTTGATATAGAGTAAGATATTTATCAGGCGAAAGGCCAAAATGTATGAGCCAATCCGCATAGGCCAATAGTAATGCAGAAGGTGATAACCAAATGCCTAATTGGCCTGCCCATGAATGTAAAGCTGTATCTAATGTATATCTTTGCTGGGTGATGGATCCGTTAAAGGATAACTGTGGATTTTCAGCCGGTGCTGTTTGCTTGAGTAACGGTTTTGCTTTCCTATCCTTCATGCCCTATATCCTTAATAAAGAAGAATTCAACATCTTATGTCTGACAGAAGTAATGAAAACAGATTTCAAGATGTGTTCTATTAATAAAAAATGGATAAAAAAATCTGATTTCAGCTTAAGTGATTCTTTATCATTATTATAGCTAGTGTTATCAGTATGATGATTAGAGGAAAAGTGAGCAAGAAATCGTTCTAATAAAAGTTGTTTCCAAATTTGATTAAAAGTTAATTTTCTTTCTTGGGCTATACTTTTTAGTTGTGCTTTTAATGCTTCTTCATTCATGTTATTACCGCTAATAAGTAAGCTTCTTTATTTACATGTAATATTTTTGTGCATTTTATAATTTTTTCTAATTCAATTTTCTCTTTTCCTTTTTTGGTAAGTGCATTACGCAAAGCTTTCAATGCTGTTTCTATGCCAAGATAACGAAATGAATCAATAATTGTTCGCTCACGATCAAATATAGGTAATTTTTGGTTGTCAATTTTTATGAATGTTTTTCCAAGTTTGAAATTTCGTAACCGTATAATTTTTACTGTATCATCAGTTCTATGGCGAGTATTGTTAGGAATTGCAATCCAATGTTGTCGTGGCGTTTCATCAGTTAAATCATAAAGTGCTAATGCGGAAGTTAAACAAATTGCGCCATTTTTAATTCGTTTTATCGCAACATTCAGATCTTCCCATCTAAAATCCGATATAGCCGGCGAATCCACACCTTTATATACGCCTCGTCCTATGCGAATTAGGTCGCCAGTTTTTATATAGTGTGCGAGGTCAGCTGAGCTTACGCCAAAGGTTTTGGCTTGCTGGCTTGTAAAGCTAGGAGCCTTAAGCAGAGGCTGTAATTTTATGAGAACGGTTTTCGGTTCCATTGTTTAGCTTAATATTGGCACTCAAAAATCAAAGTTGAGTGCCAATATTAAGTTAAAAATGGGTGTCACTACTGACAAAAAGTAGTGACGCGGTAACAGCATGGTTAATTATTAATGTTATTATTTTTTGTATCAATCGGCATGTTTATCCAGCTGACATGACGAAATAATTTTACTAGTGCTAAATAAAGTAGAGCTTGTGTCAATAAGATTTTATTTCATAATACTTTTATGCGTAAAAGGTGTCGCAAATTGTGTAAACTTAGTCATCAAATGCGCTAATAAAAGCATTTTGAATTGCGGACGGCTAAACGCACAATATAATGTTATTTTTCTGAAATTAATTGATACGAATTGCCATACTTTTTTTAAACCAAATTTATATTAATTAATATTATTCTTTGTTAATCATTTGGTTTTTCAAAGATATGTATTAAAAAGCGGCTGTGAACAGCCGCTATTCAAGATTAAGAGTACCGATACGGAATTTTTCTGAACGCAAAATGGTGGCAATGTTGTAGCAATTTGTATTGAAATTTTCTATACATGAATGTATACTATTTGTATAGACATAGGGGTGTTAAATCATGAGACAAGCGCAAACAAGGGGTTCTATCTCCATTAATATACGAGCTAAGACGAGTCAGCGCGATCTGATTGACCAGGCTGCTGAACAGCTTGGTCGTAGTCGATCAGATTTTATGCTTGATGCTGCTTGCCACAAAGCAGAAGATGTATTGCTCGATCAGGCATTTTTTACAGTTGATGATAGTGTATTTAAAAAGCTTCAAGCACTACTTGATCAGCCACTGCCGGCAACCGACAGACTCCGTCGACTACTTAAAAAGAAAGCACCTTGGGATAAATAACCGTGACTGAACTGTCAGCTCCAATCCCAATATCAGTCGATCATGAACTAGATAGTTTTGATAGTGGTGAACTATCACTTGATGAATGGCTCAAAAAACGTGCGCTGAAAAACCAAGTTACAGGTGCATCACGCTGTTTTGTTCTTAGTAATGGCAAAAAAGTTATTGGCTATTATTGCTTATCAGCTGGTGCTATAAGTCATGAATCCGCACCTAAAACTATGCGACGTAATATGCCCAATCCTTTACCTGTGCTTTTGCTTGGCAGGCTAGCAATAGATAAAAATTACCACAATCAAGGACTAGGCAGTGCTTTGTTACGTGATGCAATGATCCGTTCTGCTAGCGTTGCTGGTGATGCAGGCGTGTTTGCCATTTTAGTCCATGCTTTATCAGAACAAGCACAGAAATTGTATGTATCCCGTGGCTTCGTTGAATCACCCTTACAACCAATGACCCTAATGATGACGCTTGAAACAGTACGCCAAATCCTCGTAGAGCGCTGATGTGGATTTTTCTTTTCTTACTTAAAATACCCAAACTTGCATATTCTTTTGTAAAATAAACGGTCGATATTATTTTAACAACATGCATTGTCCTGATGGAGGAACATTGGTATTTGTGCTAACGCTAATAAAACCAAGTAATTTGTTATTGACACCCAGATCGACAACATTAAGACAATTTGGTGATATCAATTTATTGCTGAAGGTTGGTTGTCCCGGAGCATAGGCACAGAATCCACCTGTATTCCCTGTTCCATCATCACAGAATAAAACATCACCCAAATTAGGTACACCGAATTCGGGAATTCCCGGAATAGTTCCTGTAATTTTGTTATTGATAAAAGTATAACCTGTGGTTGCACTATCAACTTGTATACCTGGTAAAGCATTTTTGATTTCATTATTCATAACCAGATTGTTAGCAGAGGGTATTATGACTTGTGGCGATAAACCCCCTGCAATAGTAAAAGCGACTATACCTGTTGCAGGAAATTGATTTTCAGCAAGGTTAATACCACCAGCATCGAAGGAGTTATTAAATATCAGATTGTTTTTCCCGGCTAATTCAACAACAAGACCGCCACTCACGTTTGATAAGATATTATTCATTACCTTTACATTACTTACTCCAAATAAACTTAGCGTTCTACTAAAAAGAGGCTGTTGATCGTTTTGATTTGAATTTCCCATAATAACTGCATATGCTGGCGTACCAATGTGAATCGGAATCGGATTGCGGCTGCCATCAGAAAGTAAACATGGAATATTTTGACCATCTAAAAGGAAATCGATATCTCCAGTGCTGTGCGTAAAGAGATTATTTTGAGCCGACATATGGTCATTATTACCATATGCAGAAATCCCTCTGTTATTATAATCAAACCAATTATTCTCTATTGTCAGGTTCGAAACAGAATTGTTCGATACGGTGATATCACTACATAAAGAAGAATTTGCTCCTAATTGGGGAATTACATTAATTGCTCTATTAAGTGACTGGAACTTTATACCTGTAATTTTAACGTTTGCCACTGAGACACTACCGTCTATTGCACCGATGCGGAAGCCGCGATTAAAATACGTATAGGATGGAGAACCGTTGTCGCCTAAAGGCGCAAGTGTTGAGTTTGATTGAGTAATCCCTTTTACTACCGTACTCCAGCCACCGCTCTGTCCAGCTCCTTCTATAGTTAAATTAGATTTAGTAACATAAATTTCTGTACCATCAAGTTGACAGATATTTGCTAACTTGATCATGTCACCAGAGCGAGCATGATCGATAGCTGATTGAATCAATCCACGATCGGTCGCGTTGCCTGTGCAATTTACTAAGGTGGTAGCTGAATAAACAGAATTAGCAAAGCATAGTCCAAATATTCCCAGTAAAACTATCTTTAAGGTTCTAATAAACAGTTGGCGCGATTTAAAATTTGAATAAATGTTCATGGTTATTTTCCTCAAAAAGCAACTTTATTTATAACTAACGTTTTCTGTACTGCGATTTTTCTATTGATGGCTCCTTGAAAGCCCATAGGTTCTTAATCACTATACCGCTTAATAAGAAAACCCCTGAATTCACCATAATGGCAATATGCTTACATATTTCATGGTTAGGTTCGTATAATTTAAATATAGATGAGGGAGATGGAAATGCAAGTTGCTGATAATTATTAAGTTTTTTATGACAGTTGATTGCTTATGAGATATATATCGATCTGAGTGGGGCCTATCACACTAAAATTTATAATAACAATTGTAACATGTGGCAATATTTACCAACTAGTTTCTCGACGATTGAAATTAAAAACATTTTTGATATAGATGTGCCTTTTATATCAAAAGAGGAATTATTAAATTACAAGAGAATAATTTCTCGGTCAGTTGATCTTGCTGATGTTTCACAAATGGATTAATGGCAAGTCAGATTTCACACTCTTATGGCTGATTCAATTACTATTTAGTGTATTAACAATAATCATTGAGATCAGTATTCGATAATACGCCATTGATCTAACTTATCTGTTACATTCGATTTAGTTAATTCTGCTGCAATAATCAACGCTTTCCATAATGTCCAAGCATGTGCTCTTGTCCAAGTGTTAGTATCAAAAGTAAATGAATTACGAAATATATCTCGACTTTTATCTTTAAAAAATGTCCAAGTAAATTGTGATGCAATCAGTCGTTTAACAAGAGCGACATCGATTTTTAGCATTTTATTTTTTTGACTAGTCATAGTGATCAATCTCTATTTTTTCCGTAAACATTAACTTGATATTAATGCTAAGATAGCTCCATTAGGGTAATGTTGAATATTTCAGGAAGACTTATGCAAGCAGAACAAGCAACAGGCAATCTATTAAGTATAATAAATGAAATTCATAAATGCGTTAGGGATCATGCTTCTCCTGCTAGATTTGAAAAATATATAAAAAAGCTAAGAGCTCTAAAGAAAATTAATATACTTATAAAATTTCCAAAAAAAGATATTATTGTGGGTAATTCTATCCGTGATATAAGCGCTATTGAATATTCTTTGCTTCACTATTTTGTTATCACTCGTAACTTAAACATGGTCAGAGAATTATTAAGTGGAGAAAATAACGCAAATGTTTTGATTAAAGGAAGCGATGGGCTATCTCCACTTTATTGTGCGGTAGAATTATCCAGTGAAGATATTAGATACATACCAATTATAGAAGAATTATTAAAGTACTCACCTGAAGATCAAGTTGTTATGCAAAATAATAACGGTGCAATTGCGCTTCATCAAGCCGTAAGAAGTCAAAACCTGACAATAGTAAGATTATTAACTTCCATACAAAATACAAAACAATTTTTAATGACACACGGTGTTTCGCGTGCTACTCCATTATTATTAGCAGTTGAAAAAAAGGTTCCTCAAGAAATTGTAGAGGAATTACTTAAATTTATCCCAGAACAACAAATATTTATAAGTAATAAAAGTGGATTGTTACCGATACATTGGGCCTTAAATCATGGAAATAAGCAAATTGTAATAAAATTATTACAATATAAGCCTCTAGAACAACTTCAGGCAAAAACATCAAATGGCGAAACACCAATTGTTGGTGCATTCGCTTCAGGAAATAATGATTTTGTAACGTGGTTATTTGTGGAGTACCCGTTTTTAATAAATACGACAGCAAGAGAGGGCACAACAAATTTATATGATGCTTGTAATACTAAGAATTTACCTCTGGTTCGATATTTATTAAATCATGGCTTGGCACATCAAGTGATAACGCCAAACAAGCAAGGATTAATTCCTTTGACTTGTGCTTGTGTTTATGACTTACCCGATATTGCAGAAGAATTACTTAAATATGAAGCTGAAAAACAACTAGCGCATAGGGAGCCCCAAGGTTACACAGCCATCGCTACTGCTTGTAGTTATGGTGCAGTAAATACTTTAAGGATTATTAGTCAGTGCATAATCAATAATAAATTCGATCCTAAAAAATATTTACTAGCAAAAAATGATGATGATTTTATACCACTTTGGATCGCTATCTATAATCCTAATAAAATTCCCAATTATCCAATTGATATTATGAATATTCTTCTGCAATTTATCACCCAAGAGCAATTAACGCTTGTTAATGAAGATGGTCATAATGCATTATTTTTTGCTGTAGATAAAAATAGAATAGCCATCGTGGAATGCTTTACTCATTATTTGAAGAGTGAAACTTATCTTACACCCACATTAAAAGGTGTCATTCCCTTTTATCACGCAGCACAAGAAGGTTTTGTAGAAATAATAAATATACTGATATCTAAAGGGCCTAGTGAGCAATTAACTATTTCAAATAATGGCTGGCTACCTATACATATTGCACTTGAAAAAGATCAGTTGAAAGTGGTCATAAGGCTCTGTTTAGTAAATAAAAAAGTGACGGAAGCTTTAACTGATGATCAACTATCACCTTTGCATATAGCTGCTAATTTTTCCTCAACATTAACTTTTAAATATTTAATAAATAATAAAATTTCAAGGTTAAGCGCAGATTCTCATGGAATGCTTCCAATTCATTATGCGTGTCAGAATCCTTTGTTATTATTTGTTGAAGAATTATTAAAAGAAAATTCTGAACAACAGTTATTTGTAAGAACAAATTCAGGAACAACGCCTTTGCATCACGCTGTTATGGCAGGGGAAATTGAAGTTATAAACATGCTACTTAAAATAGTTAAGGACAAGTCTAAACTGATTAACATGCCGGATAATCAAGGTTTAACTGTATTACATCATGCTTGTGTACGTGGGAATCATGAAGTAGTAGATATTTTATTAAAGGAAGGTGCAAATTTAGATTTGGTTGATGAAAAAGGATGGACAACATTACATTTTGCTACTTTTAAAGGCCATAATAAATTACAATTAATTTTAACTGAGCATAGTAGAAAACTTTTGCGAGTAAAAAATAAATTTGGTTCAATGCCTATTCATATAGCGGCTGAAAAGGGGCATCTTGAAATAATTAAAAGCATGTCAACACTTGATAAATCGCTCATATCTGAAAGAGATAAATTTGATAGAACCCCTTTATTTTGCGCAACTGTATTTGGTCATTCTGCTGTTGTTGAATATTTAGCGTTCAATGGTGCCGATGTTAATACTTCTGCTGCAATAGACGGTCAAATAATTACCCCTTTACGTATAGCGGTTGAACAATTAGATATAGTTGCTGTAAAAATATTAGCTCGAGCTGGTGTAAATGTTAATCAAATACTCGATCTGACTACAGGAGAGACAATACAAGATCAAATAAATGACTTAGATGAAGAAACTGCAAAAATATTTAAAGACATTTTATATCCAACTCGGCCTACTCCGACTTCTCAACCAGAACAGACACCCACAGCTTTATTAAAAAAAGTTCAACCAGATTTAAATGCTGAAAAACAGGATAGGGCTGTAAGTGGTCGCAATTATTTATTAAGTCTAGGATATACTGCTGAAGAAATGAAAGCGTTCGATGACGCTAGAGAAGAAGCAAAAATAAAACTAAAAACCAATAAAATGATGATGTTTATATCAAAACAAAATGTTAATACGATAATATTTTCATGGTGTAATGGATTATTTAATAGTATTAATGATCAATTATTTCATATTGTTAATCCTGGAAGTAATAATTGTTTTTGTTTTTTAGATAAAACACTATTGGCCGCGCAAGGCTGCCCAGTTGAACAATTGGAAAATACAACTTTTAAATTTAATAATAAGTCAATAAAGATATTAGATGGTGACAAAGCGGAATATTATGAAGACGTGCAAATACATGGGGAAATAAAAAATGTACGTTATTCACATGAGTTAAAAATTAACAAAGTGGATAGAATTTTACTATTTGAATTAAAATCAGATAATGGTGATGCTTGCTTATTTATTGGGGCGAGATTTATTGCTACTGGGTTGCACGTTAATTCTCAAATACGTAATGTACAAAAAAGTAGTAAAGCTTCTAAAAAACCATTGCTGATTACATTGCCAAATTCAAACAATCGAATATCTCAAGAAAAGTTAACTCCACCAATAACAAAATGAAGTTAGAATTAATATATTTCAGCAAGCACACATAAATCAATCAATTTATTATAGTAATAAACACTAACAGATTTTACTGGGATTTGAGATTGGAACAAATGATCAAGACTTAGACTTTTCATTATTGAAGAAGACAAGACGGCTTTTGCATTACACTCTTTAATTAATACAACTCCTTTGTCTACTCAAATTTCACAAAATTACATACTCAAAATTAAAAAGCGAGGCATTTATCATAGCGCTATTTATCGTTGTGATAATTAGCAAACTGTGCGCGTGAATCTCTGAAAATTAAAAAAGCATCGTCAATTTTTAAAAATAAATTGTGGGGATTCATCAATACTTGACTCCTTTATCTTGATTAAAAATATTATTATATCCATCTTTTTTCTCTACACGATTGCTCAAAGGCTTTGTGCCTTTCTGTAAATAATAAATTTGATTCTTTTTCGCAGATATTACCAATAAGATTTGGAACTTTAGGATGTGTTTTCATTATATCAATGGCACGAATCGGACTTTCGATATTCCATAATGTAAGCATATATGGAATATCTGTAGCATAGATAACATTTTTAAAATTTGACCAGCAGCAAGCAGATGCACACATACAGCAGGGTTCACCCGTTGTATATAACGGTAAAGTGTTCCATAAGACTCAACAGTACTGTTTAGCCTTGTAAATTCTATTAATGTTCTCATTCTCTCTTGGTGTGATTTCATAATTACACAATTTCCTATAAAGGTTTATGCTTACCCATAAATTAATCGGAAATAAAATTTGAACAGCAATATAATTTCCAAAGTTAATGTGGGTTGGGGCAGTCAAATGATTATATCAGAATAAGTGAATCAATATTAAAAAATTGTTGATTTTACGATTATTCTAGAAAAGATAAATACTTCTTTGGTTGGGGAAATCTCGATGCGCAACATTATCGACATTAATTGAATTTAATAACAAAATTAAAAATAGTTTAATCGCAAAATGCCCGAGTTTACGTATTAACGAGCCACTACTGAGATTTAGTTTGGCGTTTTAAGTTGCTAGCACTTGTTTGGTTTTTACCAAGGGTAGGATTTTCGATGCCGAGGCTTTGATTTATTATATTTAGACCATTTACGATGGCATATGCTTTCCAAACTTTTGTATCGCTGTCTCTGCTATTACGCAATTTATCTAAGTCAGATTGCAAAACTTCCTTAAGATGTTCTTTGTCTCTTTGTGTAGAATTTTCGCATAATAACTGAATATAATGATTTAAATAACTATATTTTATATCATCTTTTTTCGTGATAAGACTGATAATTTCGGGTAGTGCAGCACTAATCGTATTTAACATGGCGGACTTAAGTTTTCTTAACAAGATTTCGTTCTCCAACTTTGTACCAGGCTTGCTCTGTGTTAACTGTTCATAAAGATTAATATGCGTGCTTATTAATTCATACCCAGCTTCTAGGCGACTTTTTAAAGTTCTGCTTTTATTCATTGCCAAATTGTCTTTAATTTTTGGTGATTTTGCATCAGTTAAAATTAAATTATCTTGAATTGAGTTTTGGATGTTTTCGGATATAACTTTATAGGCTTTTATTTCAACGTCGATAACCATTTTTGCAATGCTCTGACACAGTTGAATTTTATCATGGTAGAATTGCGCATTTTCTATAAATGCAACGGTATTATGATATTTGTTTTGTAACGTTAGAAGATTATTATAATAATTAATAACGTCATCAAAGCTTTCTTCATAGAGTATGCCTTGCTCTGCCAATTTTTGTATCCTTGTGAGCCCATCTTTAATTTTATTAAAATATTGGATTAATTCCTCTGAAGATATTTCTGAAATAAGTGTTTCTGGCTCATTCATTTCTTCTTCGGGTTGGTCTTGCATTTCACTTTGTATTTTTTGGTAGATCTCTGATAAAGCGGTGTCAATATCGTTATAACAATTCCATTGTCGCTTCAGATTTTCCAGAAAATCTGCAGATATATCAGTCTGGAATTCTATGATGAGACGATCTAGAGCAGTCATTAGCTTAGTATTAATTTTCATATTATGAGCCAGACTTTCATTATTGAGGGGGCCAGAAAAATCTATACTCTCTTGCAATGATTCGATGTTTTCTAATGCGGATATAATATGTTCATTTTCTGTGTGATCTAGCTTGCTGGCATACTCATGGGTTTTTATTGTTATCATATCTAGTTCAACAAGAATCTTTTCAAGATGTTGCTCATCATTGTCTGATTGATAATCTGCTGGATTTGGCATCGCCGACACTCCTACATAATTTATAGTATTTGTATAAATTATAGGTCAAAGAGAAATGAGTTGTGTGATAGCTATGGTGTAGTTTTACAAACAGTATTGTCAAAAGAATGTGCAAAATCTTCAGGGGCAAGTTTCAGGTTTTACTTTTTTGTGGTCATCGACTTCAGATCAGTAATCTCTTTAAAATCAATAAATTTTTATAAGTATAAATAAGGAGACTTGCCCCCTTTGTTTTTTTCTAAATACCATATGCGATGTTTTACAATCTGATTTTTCATCGCTGTGCTTCTTCTTCCGCATCCACCAAAATAAACGCCATACGACAAAGCGAATTCGAGCGATTGCTCCAGGCGTGATTAGTGCCGCGCTGAATAACCACATCACCTGCTTTTAGCAGGCGTTCTTCTTTATCTAGGATAAGAAAAATTTCACCGAGCAAGACAATGCCAAAGTCGATGGATTTCGTTCGGTGCATGAGAGGATGAGGTCTATGTTGATTTTGTATTTTATCAGCGTCTGCACCAATATTTTTCCAGCCTTGTTTTACACCATTGTGATCGAGTAAATGAATATAGTTTTCATCTGGTGGAAAATTCACAAAACGAAAATTAATCCCATTTTTACTCGGCGCTAAAGGAATATCGATATCGACGAGATTGGCAGAGTCATCAATTTTCGTAGGCATTTCATGAATACGCCATAAATTAATTAAGGCACATTCTTTAACATCCGGCAGGAGGTAAGTGATATTGGTGACATGTTTATCTTCAATAATTGTTGATTGCCCTTGCTCATCATGACCGGTGACTAGACGACGAATTGTATTATACGCACTCATGCTTTACTCCGTTTAGTATTTAGGTCGCTTGAAGAAGAGACAACAACCAACGCTATAATATAAATCTTTAATTACAAATTTGGAATTATCATTATGATCCTACGGACACATGAAGAGCAAATAAAATTCTTAACAAAAAATTATGAAAATATTGAGAGATTATCTGAATCGATTATTACTTCGGGTGATGAAGTAGTAGTTTCTAATATTAGATCTAATAATAGGACTTGAACCCTTTGTCTTTAGCTCGTAATTCTGGCACATTTTCTTTCACATCAATTGGTAAACTTTCTTGCTGTGGAAATGTCATAGGTGGAAAATATATTCCATTTCTGTGGCACGCAATTTTATAAATAGTAAGACTTCTTTTAATACCAGCGTATTAAATTATGTATTTTTACGTCTAACCATTACTCTGATTTATTGTGAACTTACTTTTTTCCAAACTGTTGTCTCTCTTGCTCATAGACTTTTTGATCGCTTGCAATATCTTTTTTCTCGAGTTGATTTTCAGTTTCGCCGGTGATTTTTTTGCTATAAACTTCATTTGCAATATCTCTAATAATTTCGTAACGACTTGCTGCACCTTTTGTGCTTGCGATCATTTCAACTTGAATGTCAGTAAGTTTTTTTACAAAATCAACACTGAGTTCTCCAAACAAAATAGAATCTTGCATATCAAGATGAGATAAATTTTTAAGTTCCTGTGGAGATAATAAATCGTACTTAACTATATTACCGTCAAGTAATTTAGCGTCAATTAGAGGTTTTAATATGTGTCCTTCAAAATAACTTTCATGCTCATGCTTGTCTGAAATGTGAGCGAATTGCTGGTTATTTGTTTGACTTTTCCATGCGCTCGCAAATTGATTATGCGCGATTATATACTCATTAAGAGGAAAATATTTAGTAATAAGAATGGATTTTTCCCTTGCAAGTGTTTTTTGCTTTTCTTCGTCATTCATTCCTGGAAGCACTTTGCTATTAATCTCATCAATTTTACCTATAGGTATTAAGCCTGTTTCAATCATTGCATAGAAATAACTATTTATCATTTCGTATTTAAATTTTTGAATGGAATCATTATCCATTCCCTTCAATATTGCACCGCTGTGTGTAAGCCTAACAGCTAAATTAAGTTCTAATCTTAAAAGATTTTCTGCTTGTATTGCAGCGAATTCTTCTAAATTTCCATAAATAGCTGCGAATTCGCTTGGTGTTTTTAGGTATTCTAAATCAACACCAGTACCATGTCTTACCATATGATTAAATTCGTGATGCATACTTAAATAGCGAGGCGAGTAAATAAAACTGATTGTATTTGTTTTTGTGTCCAACCCTGGTTTAATAATCATATGTTGTAAAAAGGTCGGTAAAGGATAAAGAATAGAAAGTTCATTTGATGAATTTACTCCAACTGAGTAGGAAGTATCTTTAAATTCAAAATCTTCTTTCTTTAAGCTACTAATTGTATGAGAAATACGTTCTTTATGATCAGCTATTTTTCCATCAGCCTTGAGTTGTTCAAGCTCGGGAACTTGTTTAGCTGTATGAGAGTTTGATCTAACTGCCTGATATGTTTGATTAGGGCCTGGTCTTAAAACAACAGCAATTATTGAAGAGAGGTGTGGCTTGTTTTTTTCCAGTATTAAATTTAATTTATCTAAATTTTTATATCCATTCTCTAAACTAATGAGCTTAAGGAGATCAGATGTATAAGCTTTCATAGAATCTTTTTGTTTTGATGCATCCCCCATTTTAGGAATGGATTTTGCAACAATGCTATCGTACAGTTGCAAATTACCACAGCCTTTAGGCAGATAATTATTCATGAAAATCTCTTTATTAATTGTATCTAATCTAAGATAAGACTGAGTTGCACGTTGATGAGCATCATCTAACAAATTAAATGCCTTGCTATAGTTTTCAATTAATTTGAGGTCATTTTCGGTAATATTAAGTGGGTTGATTTTAGATATTTCAAATTCGAATTCGCTATGTAGATTTCTTTCTACGGTTTGTAATTGTTTCACATGATTGGCCAGCGACTGACCATCTAGTTCATCAGTAGCAATACTAGTAATGGCTTGAATTTCTTTACGTTGGCTTATCAGGTTAATAATATTGTTAATTTCCATAATGTTTTCTAACCTTTTTCTGCTTGTATATTTGTTCTATATAGTAAGAGTTATGGGAAATTGCAAATAACCTTAACATGTTTAATTTCAGTGAAGAAAATATTGTTTGATTATGAATGACTTATAAATAATTTTGCTATGTTATAAAAATTATTTAATGAAAAGAAAGTGCTATTTTATGAAGTTAATTTTAGTAGAAAATATCGATAACATCTCAAATTATGTCGTGTATAGTATGTAAATAAATTAAATAATGCAATTTTCCTGTCTAAAAATTCGCAATTATTGCTAAATACATGATGAACTATTTTTGCCTAGATTAAATCGCTGCATGAGATAATTGATAAAATTAAGAAAAATAAGCCCAATAATCCCTCCCAATAGCACATTTTCTACTCTTATTAATGCAACATGAGATGATGTTGATATAGCAAATGCAGCAATAGTAATAAAAAAACAGCGACTGGCGAAACCAATAAAATAATTCTTAAAACTTGTAAGAGTGAGCATAATTCCAAGCACCGCTAAGGAATAAATAAGTTCTGTATGTGGTATCAGTTGACTTATTCCAATTCCCAAAATGATACCAAGACATGCACCCAAAAAACGTTGTAAAAACTTTTGATGAGATGCTCTAGGTTCTGAGGTAATTACACTTGCAGTCGACCAGATTAGCCATTCTGGATTTTCAATAGAAAGTGTCGTGGCCAGCAATGCCGAGACAAATACACTTATGAATATTGCAATGCTAGGTAGCCAACAATTTTTGATGGGTTCACCTTTATCAGGAAAAGGATAATTTTTATATTTGGTAGAAGATGTTGTTAAAAACAATTTGTGACGAAATAATACATAAAATAACGCTAAAGTGATCCAAGCGAGAGGAGTGAGTTTAACAAATTGCCAGTAAGATTTAAGCCATTCTTGTTGAGAGGATAAATTTTGATAAATTTCACATGCTAAATAGACAGCAGGAATAAAAGTGTAATTTCCAACAGTGCGCAACTTATTTCCAAAGTGCGCAAGATAAATACATCCCCACGCCATTAATGCACAAAGAAAAACAAATGCTATTGCTTTTGTGTTAAGAAATAAATAAAGCAAACTAAATCCTATTAATATCAAGCTATAATGAAGTGTCATTATTAAAAAACTATATTTCAATCGATTAGCTGATATAAAAAGCGAGATAGTAATCAAACCTACTTTAAGAAATAATATGTTATCAAATAGCCATGCGCATAAGAAAATTGGGATCAGACTTAATGCAGCAAAACTCATTTCAGGCCATAAAAATTGATGGCCAAAGCGCTTATAAAAACTATCAAAAGTATTTATCATGATTGTTAACTTAGTAAGTTGACTAATAAAAGCTATTATGAAATATTAATAATTAAAATACCACAATTGTACTGCTAAATCCTTAAACTTTTTGCGCATCTATCATACACTTTTTATTGAATATCTGGTTTTCTGAATATATTAATAATGGTTAAAAAATATTTAAAACTTCAAGATAAGCATAAAAATATTGCATTTCATTCGGCTTGTAAGAAATATTAATGTAACGCACATGAGCTTGGCCTTAACTCATGTGCATTAGTTTTGTAACATTCAATTGTGTCCTCAATTATTTAAATGTTTTCATTTGATATGATTGATTATCTCCGTTATTTTCAGTTTTGTTATTTTTTAATCCTTCTTCCACATCTGATGAAGAATTAACTAAACCATATGAAGTGGCTGCAGCTAAATCATTTTTTAAAGATGATGTTACGGGTTGAGTACATTTGTTATAAACTACATAACAAGCTGCTGCAGCCATTAGAAAAAGCATAAAACAGATTAAATAAGGTCCAAGATGTGATTTACTATCACAGACAAACCCCATTAATCTTTCAGCAAAATCCTCTGGCAAAACTGGATTAGGTATATCAGCAAACACAGATTTTGCTGTGGAAACTAACGAGACTTTTGCACCATTAGCACAATTAAATGCAGGTGTTAAAGTTGCATTGTCAGGCATAGATACGACTTGACCCGCAAAAAAATCCGCGGTTTTATTAGCAGACACTGTCGCATTTTCAAATAAATAAGTGACACCTTGTTCCTTAAAGTTGACAACATAGTTAAATAATTTTTTCGCTTCAGCTACAGTCATGCCGCCTGTCATTAACATTGCTAAAACAAAAGCTTTATATTTATTTTCTTCTTTATTGGGATCAGTAAACATAAAATTATACATGAGAGTTCTCCTCGTTTTTTTAGATACGATAAAATACCGCGTTCTATTACTACGTGATAAATCAATAAATATTGCTATACATGGGCGCAAAAAAATATCTGCGCATAAATAAATGTGATAGCAGTATCGAGTTGATAAATTTTAAATTGATTGCGTAAGATAGCCTCGCCAGGCTGTTATTAGATATTCGCCCTTCGGCGAATATGAATAATATGAATAAAATAAATAGATGCAAAAGTGTTGGAGATATATTTCCCCTTCACTAGCTGTGTATTTGCGTTGCTATTTATTTTCATAAGAATTATCTGGGATATGTCAATTAATATAAAATTCAAGAGCTTTCTTTATATCATATCTTAAAAGATAAATCTACAGCTTAAGATGATTAATACAGATGAAAATTCATTTCCAATTTTTTTGAATAGAGATCCAAAGTCTCTTTATCATCGACAGTTAAGTGAAGCGCCGTTAAGGTTTTCTTAATAATGAGGTTTAAGTAAAGATAAATAATAAGACTTGATCCCTTTGATAAATGTCATGGTATAGTTCGAACAGAAGTATTTTTGGTTATGTCAGCATTTTTAGGTGCATTATTTTTTGTTAATGTCGTAGATTCTTTAAAAAGATTTGGATTAGCACATCCATCAAATGAGACCCTTGCTATGAAGTTAGAAAAACTTACTGCGTAAGGTACAACTTCTTCACCCGCTTTATGATTATCAGTAGGGTCAATATAAAATATTAAATCATCGCGTGTTTCAGTATATTCTTTTTTGGCAGCACCTATGATTAAAATCACATGGCTAATCCCATTATTTTTTGTGCCATCATATGTATTTGGTTTAAAACATTTGGCTGTTATTTCATTAAAATTTTGCAATTTGATGGCATCTTTTGGATAAAATTCTTTACCAATAAATGCAGGAACACCTATGGGCCCGATATCATTCAAAAGAGCCAGCAGTTGATCAATTGTATTAAAAGAATTTCTTTGAATAGTTTGAATGTTGTATATCTTTTTCTGAAGAAGAAAATATATTTTTTGTGAAATAGCCACTTTAAGTTTATTATCTAAATCTGTAAATTTCGTATTGATATACTGAGGCAAGTAGTTTCTAACAAAATTCACATATAACTCATCAAAATTGAAATTGAGTTCATTAATAAATTTCGAATAGATTTTTATAAAATAGTTATTGATACGCATTTTAGTGAATTGACTATAAGTCAAAATGTTTTTCGGCGGATTACTGTTTTGTTGTGTTCTGTAATGATTTAAATAATCATTAATAAATGTTTGTACGATATCAGCATTCTTCATATATTCGAAGCCAATATTTTCCTTCGATAATTCTTGTAAAAATCCCATTTGTCTTATTGTGCCTTTGATATTTAATTCAATTTCGTCATAATTATTAGCAGATGGATAAATTAAGTGCGGATTTATAGCAAATACTTTTTCAATAAAACCGACTAATTCATTTTCAACTCTTATTTGTAAGGTAAGGGCTGTCAATTCTTTGCGCTGGGCTGATAATATTTTTTCATCGCGTCTTTCTTTAGTTAAATTTTCGGGCGGAAATTTACCGATCCGCTGTCTCAGAAAATTCAATACATAATAGTTACAGGTTAATCCTTTTTGTGCATGTTGGTCACGAATTTTGGCGGGCGACGATAAATATCTTTTACCGGATGTCATTGCAATTAAGAGAGCGTTTTGTTTTTTAACTTTGAAGTTTGGCATAAATATTTCCATTTATTATGGATAAGTTTTATGGGCATTTTATTATTACCTCTCCCACAAAAGTGGGGAAGGTTAAAATATAAATCTTTTATTGGTTTCTATAAATTATGCGCGATGACTTGATTTATTTTTCGTGTCTTGTTCAATTAATTTCTGTTGATGACGTTCGGGCGGTAATAAATTTCTTATTAATTCACCTTTTGTCACTTTCTGGCCATGAAATATCTTATATAGAAATTCGCTATCTGTATGTAATGAATCAAGACGATATCCTTTTTCATTATTATGTGATGTCGGAACAAAATGAGCTGAACACATACCATCAATATAACCCATCGTGAATCCAGAATTAGAATCAACGACTTCTAGTGATAAATGTTCAATTCCCAACACGGTTTTTTGATGCTCGATATCTAAATTAATTTTTCTATTGTTATTTACTCTGAGAATAATTCCGTCAAATTCTTGCCCTTGAAACGCTGTAACAATTATTTCATGCAACAGATAAGAGGGACCTTGACTATATCCTTCAATCGCTTCGTGCAATTGTTCATTTTCTTCAATGTTATTTATGGGAAAACCAGCTTCTTTTGCAATTTGATAATAAACTAAGGAGCGATTAGTTTTATCATATACAATTTTATTTACTATATCATCAAATTTAAAATGTTCCTTTAGTTGAAATATCAAGTTAGATTTTTCACCGCGTTTTATCCCTTCTACAAGTGCTTTTGGTAAATTAAGCAATGACTTATGTTTTAGCAAAACATCTCGGGTAAAATCTTTAAATACTTGTTCTGCACCATCTTTTGCAGCAAAAAAGAAACCTGTTTGCACACACTGCAAAATACGCTCATTTCTTTGTGCTTGATTTAGATATCGTTGATCCAATAATTGTTCATAAATAATGGTATAGTGTTTTTGCGACCTAAACAGTGACATGAGCCAATCAAACACAGATTTAGTATTTGTCTGCTCACTGTTTGCAACTGATGAAGAAGATGAAGCGGGGAGAGGTAATTCTGGTTTTTTATGAAGTGATGGGGAGAGGTTGGGTCCCTCTGGGTATATACCAGTGGCTTTTGTTTGTTCATTTATTGCATCAAATAGATCTGTCATATCAAGATCTTTATTAACGTATTCCTTTTTCTCTAATGCTTTCGATTTGGCAGGTTCTGTTTCTGCTGGTTCGTTTTTGACAGGTAAATTAATAAATCTATTCAGTTTGATTTGAATTGCTGCTAATTCATTTTTTTGATTGTGCATAAAAATAACATTTGATGAATTAAATAAAGAATCAACTAATCGAAGTAATTCGGCACAATATTGATGTTTATAAATTAATTTTCTTTCTTCTGAAAATTGCGAGGTTTGTGGTAGTAATGATATGAGTTTTGTGAAAAGTTCGATGATTTCTGCTATCGAACTATTGGGCAAGCTTCTCGGTGAGTTTTGCGCAAAAATGCGTTTAATTTTAATATAAGTTTCATAAAAAGTATAAGTCAGTTGGGGTGCAGTTAATTTTCCATTTTTCCAAAAACTGGACAATTGCTCTGTTATCTGTTGCATCATAATTCAATTACCTATTTATTTAGTTATTTATAGTATCAATCAACTCTGTAGTAATCACATATCAGTTGATAAAGTGTAAATGATAGCATGTTTAGCTTAACTGAAACTTAAGTAAGTTATTATTAACACATTTTTGTCGTGTACAGAGAATTTTTATATGGTAGAACTGGGCAAACACTGCATCAATTTCTTCTATTTTAAATTTAAGACCACGCTATCAATTGAGCAGATGAAAAGCACATCATTTCTGTATTTTTAGGAGAAGTCATTAAGACTTTATTAAGGATTTAGTTATAATATATTTATTTATAATACATTTAATAAGCGAGTTAAGATATGTTCCATGTGATGATTAAAAATGATAAAGATGTCAGAATTCTACTTTCAAAAGATATAAGTGCTCCTGCTGCCAACTATTTTGCTTACTGTGTAGAATATTTAATTGATTTATTAAATGGAGCACCGCAAATCAGCAGGATTTTAGAACGGCATGGGCAGACCAATTCTCTTGGCACTATTGATGCTCCAAAGATAGCAATTTACGAATTTCTTAGTTGCTTGCATAAGCACCCTCATTTGCCGACGAAATTGTATTTAAAAATGATAATAGTAACTACCATTTATTTCAAAAATTTCTGCTTTACTGCACGAAGTGGATGTGGGTGATACATCAGCTAATTTATATTTTCTTGATTTGTTAACTCAAATGAAAGTGCCGGGAATATACTCAATTAAGTTCAGTGATGATTTTACGGATAATGAAAGAATATTATATCAGCACAATTTTTCTAATGACCAAATACCTGAAGCGTATTTCTGTTTATTGAGTAATCAAGTAATGGATGAACCTTGCTTCGATAAGCGAATTTCAAACGAAACTCGTTATGATTATAATAAATTAAATCAATATCTCCAGAAAACAGGAAAAAATCCTCATACGAATAACACGCTCGCGCCACACGATATTTCTTTTGACCGCGATCTTCAGGCAAGGATTGAAAACTTTATTAAAAAAGTTCGATTGATTCCCAAATATTTCCCTAAAACATATAACGATATGTATCGGCAATACATTGAAGCAATCAATGGCGAATTGTCATCTACTGAATTTGAAGAGAGACTGCAAGCTGAAATCAAAGCAAGCCAAAATTCGTCTAATGAGAAAGCGGCCATAAAAGCTTTATGCACGAATCCACGAAACATTAATCCATTAATAATATATCAATCAGCTGTAGATGCTTTAAAGTAAGTTGTTGCGTGGTTAACTGTTCATGCTTTTGTTGTAGCAGAGTACAGGCTTTATTTACTTGATTTTGTTTAATAAGTTGTTTAAGTATCAAAGGTTTTCAGGTTTTTGATTGCAAAATATATAGTTGATTAAATTATCACTATGATTATATCAAATGAACTTGATTTCAAATTTTGATGAATATAAAGTTTTAAACTCTCTTTTTGCAACCAACCGCTGATTTTCAATGTTTCTCTAATTACATATTTATGACCACCAAGCATTGTTTTTAATGTAGCTTTGCGCAAAAGTATCATAAGTGCGACGATATCATTACTTATATACATCTTATAAGTCATTGCCATGATAACTTTTTGTTTTTTCTCAGCATCTAAAATGTCTTTTACAGCTTGCAGGATATCGGGTGTTTTTAAATAATTCCTAAGATAAATAAATATTTGTTTGTAATCATGGTCAAACAAGATTTTACATAAATTAATGACGAACTCTATGGGTAGACTTACTCCCAGTTCACTTTCTGATAAACAAAATGATTTCCACACAGTGGATGATGAGGACAAGGATGCGGCTGCCCTTGAAGTACACCAAAAGTGGTAACTACTTCTTAAATCGAGTTTAGTCATTATTGGTAATATGAGTTCTAAAGATAAAACATTATGAATATCAGTTTGCGGTGGAGTGGGTTCAATCAATGATTCATTTTTTTTTAGCAGCTTCTGAACATTTATTAGATATCTCAGTTTCTGTTTTGTTAGGGCCCTCTAACAATAAATCTTCCATATTGTTTATTAGTTTTTTTACATCGGGAGATAATAGATCGAATTTATTGCACGTTCTAATGTGCTTTTTTTAACGATTAAACATTAACTGTGACAGAGGATTGCTGTTCATGATATTTGTTTCAAATGGATAAATAAAATTTAGTGGACATAACTACGCATTCTACATTAAAAAGATTTAAATAATATTAAGTGGTATAAATAGTGTTGAATCTATACAGGATAATCACACTTACAAAGTAGTGCCAGTAAGGGCTATAGCCCCCTATTTAACACCCCATCCGCGAGGTTTTTCTTTTAGTTGCAAACCTATTTTATTAAGTATCAATAATGGGGCTTGACCGCGTTTTTCCTAAAACTTATTCTGCGAGTCATTAAATCTCAGAGATATTTTTATTAATAGGTGGTTCATCCATGTTTCAAATTATTATCTCCAATGAAAATTTTAGTCCCTGCCCAGTTAATTATATTTATCAGCCTGATATATTAGAGCCGATGACAATCAGTTTTTATTTTGACCCATTTCATAATCTTATTAAAGTGCTTGATATACACTTCACATCATCAGTATTTCTATGGAATAGTATAAAGGAGCAAATAATCGATAAATTTAAAAACGCGTACATTTCGCAATTTCAGTTTCCTATTTATAATAGAGGAATGTTTTTCTTTGGGCAGTCAGATGAAGATAAAATAAGGTATCGATGTATTGATTTTGCTTGTTTTATAGCAAAAGAATATGAAAGGCATTATTTAAACAGCCAAAACATTATCTATTATTTTGTGAACCCTGCAAAAGATAGTGTAACTGCCTGTGTCAAATTATCACAAATAGATATCAACCATTTTAATGAACCCATCTCAAACCAAGAATATTACACAGTCGGTGAATTAAAGACTTGTGAAACTGAGGATGGGTTACGATGGCTAGATTATTGTGATGTTGATGATGATTTTAAAGCTCAAGTTTCAAAAAAAACAATGTTAAGATTGGCAATCAACTTTTTAGATTTGAATGCTATTCCTTGTGTAAAGAAATCAAATGCATACCGTTTTTATTTAACAGATGAAGAAGAACAACTTATTGAGGAATGTTTATTAAATGGTATTATTTATTGTGAAATGTGCTATTTTTCAATAAATTCGCAGTATCGATCCGCCCACTCAATTCTTGTTGATGGCATTCTTGACCCGGGGAGAAATAGTCTATTATTGCAGCAACGCAATCCTATGATTGAAATTGATGAGATAGTGATTGATGAAAATTCATTGATTGGGTCGCCTATATTAAATTGAATAATTTAAGAGATATCATTGATGTATTGTCCTTTTCTTCCTCAAGGTTACTTGTAGTGATTATCATTCAGTCGTCATGGCTAAATGTCATAAGATTAATTTTTTGGCGAAAAATCTAAATTTATCCGTAATTCAATAAGTATTAATTTACCATTTTGTGTGAGTTAACAGAATATTTTTTAATTTTGGTATAGATCTTAAAAAGCTGTTATTTCATTTTAAGATCACTATCCAATTAAATCGATTTTCTTCCATAATCTGCAGTGACACTATCGATTGAATCACTATTATTCTCTGAAATTTCATCCGTATCATGGCTTAGATTAGGTTGGGGACATTTAAATAATCCTAATTTATCTAGCCGATTATTAATTTTCTTTTTTTTATGATTTTTTGTTGTATCATTATCTTCAGATGATCTTTTAACAGAATTTGTTTGAGGTGATAGATTTAAAAACTGCTCAAGAATATCTAATTCTTCTCTTACCATAGGATAACATGCAGATATTTGTTGTGCTGATGTTGTATTAATCAGTTTTTCTATTAATATTTGTATGTTACTTTTTGTGAAAGTGATTTGTTGAATTAATGAGTTCTGTGTTGCTTCGTAACTATCTAAAAATGCCAATACATCATGATCACCTTTGATCAATTTTGGTGTATTCAATAAACCAGAAGTGTTCAGTGGGTTATTATCAGGAAAAGCAAATAATGCGCTCATGAGTAATAATTGAGAACATTGATTAAATGCAGATAGAATATGAGAAGCAGTATTATTTTCGGATAAATATTTTCTAACATACTTAGCCGCCTCTTTTTTTAAAGACATTGTTTTTTGTTGTATTAATTGAGCAACTTCTTCAGGCATAGGCGCATCAATAACTAATTTTTCAAAATCATTTTTTAACGCTTTATGATGGTAATGCTGTCTATGAGTCGATCCTTCGGCTGCATATCTGCCACCATGCCATATTAACCATACTCGCGTGTTTGCTTCATAACACTGTTTAGGCAGCGTGTAATTATGAAATAGTATTTTATGTAAATGGATAGGAGATTTTGCGCTATCTTCGAATACAAATTGAATATAGGTAATCAATTTTTTCGTACAAAGTTTATAGGAATATTCCACATGACCAATTCCTAAAGTCTCTGCTTTATAAATCCATTCTGGAAAAATATATTCATCTGCATCAATATAAATTGATAAACTCTCATTATGTAAATTTTTAAGGAGTCTCATGTTTGTTACAGGTAAAAATTGTGGCTTTTCTTGATCCACCGCTATTAAAATATTTCCCGTTAATTGTTCTGACTCGATACTGGCTCTAAAGTTACGGAGTTTCATCAATGATTTTTGTAGGTAATCTTGATAACAACTTTCATGGTGTCTAGCGATATCATTCTCTGAATAAAGTTTTTTATGATGATATTGCGGATTAAATTCTAAAGGTACGGATGAGGTGAGAGCAGTCAACTGCTCAGATGTACTTTTTAATAATCTTTGGCGTAATGATTGCTGATAAGTTTTTTGAAATTCTTTGTATGCATCTTGAACTAACAATGTTAAATTTTGTACTGATAATAAATACTCATTTAATATTAATTGTAAAAATTCTTTATTCCCAATAGATTGTGCAATTTGCAAAATTATTCTGCCTTTTACTATTACCTCAAGCAATCGATTTTTATCATTATCATCTAGTAATATTTCTTCCTCATCCAATTTTATTAATAAATGAATAATGGTATTAACTACTAATGACCAGACTCTAGGGTTGGGCGGATCATTAAGAATAGGATCATTCAATTTTTCAGCGAGTTGCTTTATATGAAAAGAAGGATCAATTATTTCATTATTATGCGAGAAACTAATTTCAACATTACTATGGGTTAACAATTTTGCACAAGCATGTGTACTTGCAATCGCAGCAAGTTCGTTCAAGTACAATTTATAATGTGTCTGCAAATTTGTTGGATTTGCAATATTATTAGCAATAATTGCAAGTTTATTAAAAATATCCTGAAAATTGAGTTGTCTTAAAGTGAGCATTAATTGAAGATGATTCTGATCGATTTTTCTTTCAAGTAAATAATTATGTGCAACCAACCCTGAGATAATACTTTGCAGTGTTCTAATTTCATGCAGTATAGTCTGCTGGCCATTTAATAATTTGTTGAAGCCGCTATTGATTGTATTCTGCAACTTATTGAGTAACTTTCTGACTTCGATAAATTGTTGCTGCATTTCTCTATGCAGCTGATTAATTTGTGTTGAGATAGTATTAAGTCGTTTCATAATTGTTCTTAATGTTTTTTGTATAACAACTAAACCACTATTATCTTGCTGTATAAAGCTTTGGAATAAACCCATCGTGCCCATTGCAATAGCACCCCAGCCCGATAAAGCCATGCCCGCTGCAGCGGGTAACGACAGTAAATGAATTCCTTCGTATATTTTCATTGCATTAGCGCTCAAACATTTCATCTGCTGCGCAACGCCATTTTTACCGCACACTTCCATAAATAAAGTGGTCGCATCAGCAATAGTGTGCCAATTACGAATATGTGCTTCATAATTGTCTGAAGGTTTTAGCTTGGCTTTGCCTTCAAGATGTTGGCGTTTTTCTGCTAATTGCTGATCAGCTTGCTGCCTTCGTTGATTTAATGAATTAAAAAAGTGAATGTTGTTTTTGTCTATTACAGTCTCGATCAATTGTAATGTTTCAGCTTTATTAGAAGCTTCAAATGGTAAACTCTCCAGTTGCTGTTGTAGTAGGGTTATTTGTTGTTCTGGTGTTTGTTGCTGATTTTCAGTGGTTTTATTAAGTAATTCATGGTTATTTCTATCAGAAAAATAGCGGTGATTTTGTTCACTGGTGGCATCTCGTAGAATAGTAATTAATGGAGAGGCAAAAGTGCCTGTATTATCGAGTAAAGGCAAAACAAAATCTACTGCTGCATTAATAACACTGTCATAGGTTTTTGCGATTTTTTGCAAATTTGAATCAATATTGTCACTAATTTGCATTAAATCATTTAATCGTTCTCTCTCCATGATTAGGTTGTTACTTGAATTGTAATAATTGTAACAATCTAACAAGACACGTTTATCAAATGGGGAACTAAAATCTAAAGATCGATTATTTTTTTTATTAATATACGACTTGGCAAGAATATCAGCCTTTCTAATATGAGCCATTTGTTCACGTGATTGAAAAATATTATGGTTTGTTTGATACCAGTTATTTAATATTCTTTCTTCATCTGCATTAAACTCATGTTGTGGCATAGATATACTCCTATTAATTACATGTTTTATTTATATTAATTGCAATATATAATGTGTTGTAATGGGTATATCTACCTAATTTTTTGAATGGGCAATGAAATGTTTCATAGAAATTTACTGCAAATATTGACCTCAATTAAAAATTATTTCCTAAATTCCACCAAATATTATTTTCAACTTAAAATGTTAGCAATTTCTGTATGGGCATTTGCTGGAGGAATTCCTTTGCTAATGAATACAGCCACCTTATCTGCTCGACTACTTCAAGCAGGTGTGCCTCTCATTAAAATAGGATTATTTGCTGCAACAACATTGCCTTATTCCTTAAAATTATTTGTAAGTCCTTTTGTTGAACGATTTTCAATTCCAATTCTTAATAATTATATAAGTCATGCAAAAAGCTGGATGATTATTGGCATGGTTGGCTCAATGTTGAGTATCATTATTTGTGGTTTAATTAATCCAACTTCTTCCACAAAATTAAATTTGTTATTTATCACTGCGTTTATGGGATGTTGTTGTGGTGCGTTAAGTGATACTGCCGAAGCCAAATTAAGGATTGAATTGCTCGAAAAATATGAACTTCCCATAGGCAATGCCTGCTATACCAATGGTTTTTGTTTGGGTGAATTAGTGGCAGCTAGCATGCCTTTAATTATTGCTGGATTTTTAAATTGGCGGCTTGCCTATCTTTTAACTGCATTTCTCATTTTATTAGGAATTATTGCTGTTATCTGTACTCGTCATACAAACTCCCCTAACCATTTAGACAAACACACTGCGAAACAGTTTATAAATTCGTCCGAATATCTGTACAAATTGAGAGCCAGATTAATTATATTTTACAAAAGCGGAATTATCTTGCCTTGTAAATCACTTATTTCTTACGCAGGTTGGTATTGGATACTATTAATTGTTATTTTTTACTATGCAACCAGTTATATGCTATTAATGATGTCTAATCCTTTTTATTTACAATTAGGATTTACCATGCAAGCAATCGGTGCCATGCGCGGCATACCCGGCACAATATTGCTCATTTTGGGAGGCGTAGTAGGAGGTATTTTGTGTAACAAATTAGGTGTTATGCGTATATTAATAATTTGTTTATGCCTCTATATTTTTAATGCGCTATTACAATTAGCACTTGAACAGTTAGTTCTACGCCATTTAATACTATTTTCTCATCATATCAGTGATTTTCTTTTTTCATTTACTATATTATTTTGCAATTTATTAGATGGCATCTCGGTCGTTGCATATATTTCATTGTTGGCTGCACTGTGTAAACCGCCTAACATTGTAACTCAATATGCTTTATTGACATCCATTATGGCATGCTCAAAAATTGTATTTTCTTTTTTGGGCGGCTATTTAGTGAAACATTTTGGTTGGACGCATTTCTTTATTATTTTAGTATTTTTTGATATACCTATAGCATTATTGATTTTTTATGTTGCTAAAATTAATTCTTATCTCGAATTGAGACAGTTTAATGATTCATCTAACACGACTATTCTTAGCCCAGAATATTGACGGAGGTTTTTATGAACATAGATACCATTGGAACCTTATTACCCAAAAACCATGTTAGCATAAAATTTGCGCCTTATATGTTAGAGTTAAGTAAAGAAATATTTCAGCGTTATGGAATTACTGGTTACGTACATACAAGGATGTATCATGATTATTCTCGTTTTACGTTAACTACAGATGCTGATTGGTTTAATCATGCAGTTGAAAAGGGCTATTATCAATATACTCGCCTTGATCGTCATCCTAGTTGTTATAAATCGGGATATTTTCTCTGGGATGCCTGGAGCAAAGACTGCCCCAGCTATCAAATCGTTGTAAAAGATGCAGAAGATAATTATAACGGCGGAAGAGGTTTTACAATTCTGAAAGCTGAAAAAGAATGGGTAGATAAATTTGAATTTTCTAGTGAGACCAGAAATTATTGGATTAATCAATTTTATCTAAATAATATCGATTTATTGGAAAACTTTGTGTCATCGTATAAAGAAAGAGCGAAAGAATTAATTGAATTTGCGCATAATAATAGATTTAAATTTATGTTTGATGTTGATTTGTCTCACGAGTACTCAGATACAATGTTGCCTAGCCATATATTAGCGGCGCTATCATCCAAAGATCAGGATAAGAAAATTGAACTTTACCCTTCATTTACTAAAAGAGAATTAGAGTGTTTAAATTGGTTAATAAAAGGTAAATTTGTTCCTGACATTGCGATTATTCTAAATAGATCGCATCGCACCATTGAAAAATTCATCTTAACAATTAAAGAAAAACTTGACTGTTATACGCTTTTTCAAATTGGCCAAAAAGTTTCAGATATCGGTTTGCCAAAATTACTTGATAATATTGATACTTAATTACTAATCAGCAATAAAATACCTTTTATACAATGGGTATGTCTACCCATTTATCATGTCCTATTTACCGATTTAATATATCTTCACCAGCTAGACCTAAATTAAAAATAACAAAAATATTTTTATAAGTTCAATTTATCATAGCCTAGCTGGTTCTCACTCACATCAATAGTCATTTCTTATTGGATGATAATATATGCATAGCAAGGTCAATCCTGATAAACAACTTAGTTCTAATAATTATTTGGTTTCTTTAGTCATTACGAAACAAATTTTTTCAACAGTTTTTACATCACCTTTTGGGCATGCCATATTAGTTTTTGAGACCCTTACAGAAAATGGTGATTTAAAATCTTTCGCATGTGATTTCGCTCCTTTATATGGGTCAAGATCCAGTTATTTAATCTCAACGCCGGGTTTAATTCGAACCACAGAACCTTCTCCAAATAATATCGGATTCCATAATCCACATTGTGCTTGGAATGCGCAAGAATTAAAGTTGCAAGAATTGGAATATACACAAAAGATAACCGGAGTGCGTTCGGCTTATATCCCTTCTGCTAAAGTTTTAGAAGTAATGAATAAAATCAAGAATGATGAAGAAAATCCTCCCGCGTATCAATTTGCAGGCACCCATACCAAATCATTTGGTGGATTAGGCGAGAATTGTTTTACATTATGTCATCGTTATTTACTTGAACTCGGTATTCCTATGAAATTATCTTGTTTATCTTATTTGTTCGGTGCAATTCCCACATTGGAGTTAAATAATTGGCCTACAGATGATCTAATTGGCCAAAATATTTTAGATAATTGGAACTTGCCAGCGACAAGAGAGGAGAGAAATGCAGAATTAATTTATGCAGCGTCTAAAGGTGATTGCTCAAAAATATTGCAATTAATTAGAGCAGGTGTTGATATTAATTATTACGTTCCAACAGGAGGACATCCATTTTTATCTTATACACCATTTCTTGTTGCTGTATCACAAGGGCATTTACCTGCAGTCAAATTACTTGTTGAGCATGGCGCAAATATCAATGCAAGAACGGGTTATTTAGATGAAAAAAGATCATCATTTGTTGATTTCTGGAAAGGATTGGCAGGTGGTTTTATTTTTGAAATAGGTCATAGGGTCTTTTTTGGTCCCGGCAGAACAGCCAAGGAAATTGCAGAAGCGCAAGGTTTTCAGAAAATTATTGCGTTTTTAAATAATCCACATAATGCAAATAACCCTCCCAATAATCCTCCAACCAATAATATGGCTTATGTTGCCGGCCAAACATTACTGGCAGCACCACAAGCTCACCCAAATGTCCGGGCTAGAGAGGATGAGGAATTTACTCGCACAGTTAGACCTAGAAGAGAATAACAACACCGGGTCAAGTCCTGGATTTTATTTTTCTAAGATCAACTGCAATCCCGCAAATGCGTTTATTTAAATTGATTTTTTATAGTAGCAACAATGATAAATAATGGGACTTGACCCTAAAGAATATTTTTTCAATTAATGTATTCTCAATTTCAGTTCTTCCATCATTGCGATAATTGATTAATTCACTGCAATTTTATGTTGGTGTGGCACTTTGGTCAGATGATGTATATAGTGCTGTAAAAGATCAATAATTTTAACCTTTTACATGAGTAACATACTGTGCAGTAGAAGCAATGATGGAGATTGATTAATGCAAATCAAACAACGAAACCATGGACTTGATGTATTAAGATCAGCCGCAATAATTTTGGTGCTTATGTATCACTATATGTGTTTTGTTAGTCTTCAACCTACGTTCGGATTTTTAAGTAAAATTGGATGGATCGGAGTTGATTTGTTTTTTGCATTAAGTGGTTATTTAATTGGAAATCAAATATTTTCAGCGCTTGCAAATTCGCGTGGTTTTAACTTAAACACATTTTATTACCGACGTTTATTAAGAACGTTACCAAATTATTTATTTGTTCTAGGAATTTATTTTTTAATCCCCGGCTTTAAAGAATTTCCTACTTTACCGCCGTTATGGAAATTTCTCACGTTTACCCAAAATTTTAATCTGCACAGTGGCACCGCATTTTCAAATGCCTGGTCACTTTGTATTGAAGAACAATTTTATTTAGTTTTGCCTTTATTAGCGCTTTTTATTTCGTCCAATAAATCAGTGCGCTCTGCTTGGACTTTTATTTTCGGGATTATGACCTCAGGGATATTATTAAGGAGTTTCCTTTGGCATTATTACATGCAACATGCAAATGGACATTTCGAAAATCTCTATCAAACCAATATATATTACTCTTCATTTTGTCGCTTAGATGAATTAACTCTGGGTGTTGGACTTGCGTTGCTTCGAAATTTTCATCCAGATCAGTGGACAAAACTTATTGCCAAAGGAAATTCAATTTTATTATTCGGTATAATAGGAAGCTTAGTAACTTGTTATCTATTTCTAAAATACGATTACAGTTTGTTAATGACGGCCATTGGTTATCCATTATTGGCAATGAGTTTTGTTGCTTTAACACTAGCAGCACTTAGTCCTAATTCCTATTTATATAAAGCACGAATACCCGGGACAGCTTCGATAGCCGTTTGGTCTTATGCTATTTATTTAACTCAAAAACCCATAAGTGTACTAACTTATAATGTACTTGCTAAACTTGGTCTGTCTGCATCCAATTTCTTCACTTTAATAATAATCATTCTGGTTTGCTGTATGTGTGGATGGTTACTCTATACTTTTATTGAAACACCTTTCTTAAAGCTTCGCGATATAGTTAGTAATAAAAACACTGTTTCAACTATAAAAAACAAACAATTGATTTCGAGTTAAATTACACTGAAAAACATTGAAGATAATTCATATATCGCTATAATTAATTCACTTTTTTAGGTGGATTTTTCTCTATGACATCAAACAAAATTTCCACATCACATTGGGATGCGCATAATTATCAAAATACTGCACACTACACCCTGGATTATGCATTGCAATTGCTCAAACAATTAAATCTCTCTGGCAAAGAATTTATCTTAGATATTGGCTGTGGCGATGGTCGTATTACTCAAGACATGGCGAAAAATCTGACTCATGGAAATGTTATTGGCATCGATAATAATTCAAGCATGGTGATCATGGCGCAAGAAAAAACATTAATGCAGTCAAATCTCTATTTTGAAATTATGGATTCCGAAAAAATACAATTACCGGCACATTATCAATTTGATTTGATAACGAGTTTTTATTGCATGCAGTGGATCCCTGACAAAGCGGTCGTGTTTAAAAATATCAAAAAATATCTACGACCGGGTGGCCGAATCGTGATGATAATTCCTATGAGGCATCTCTTCCTTCATGACGTTATCCCACAAAAAATGCTTGCTGATAAACGTTGGTTTAATTATTTTGAAAATTATTTTAATCCCATGCAATACTATGCTGATATTGCTTATGATAAATATATTGCACAGGCTAATTTAGTTTTAGATGAATTAAAATACGAACCAGTTACTCTCTATTTTCCCAATAAAAATGCTATCACAGAATTATTTTCAGCAATCATACCCTATCCAGATCATTTACCCGCTGCACAACTGAAGATTGATTTTATCACCGAATTTACTGATGAATATCTACAACTGGTTCCGCCCGATCATTTAGGCAGATGTAAAATTGAAGCTTTAAACATCAAACTATTAGCGCATCGATAAAGTGGATAAAAACGAAGACACATCTTTAAAAAAAGGTTTTACACACCAACCTTATTTCTCATAATTCTTCGTATAGTCAATCAAGGTGTTATCGGGTTAGGCGTAGGCTCATGAGCTGTTATATTTTCTTGTGCAAGAACGTGAGTTTGCAACATTTGTTTAAGGTCTTTTAATTTATTTATTCCTTCATCATGCCATATGACAAGTAAGCTTAGGTACTCGTTATAATCCTCTAGTCTAGGGACGCTCATCAGACCAGCGGAGAAGGGATCAATTTCATTCCAATCTATAAGAAATGTGGTGTTCTTGACTGAATTTATGAGATCCTTGATATTTGGTGTATTGGGAGAGATTGGATTCACTACATGCCAATGTCTCTCCACTATAGAAACATTCTTTTTAAGATAAAGTTCATATACGAGAGGAGAGGGCATACTATTTAAATGGGGTAATATATGAAACGTCTTCATCTCTTCTAAATAGTATGCGTCCCTCAATCCAGAATTTACTACATCGCTGGTAAAATTTGATATGCCATCAATGAGAGGAGTTACATCATAATGTGCGCCATGTTCTTGATCATTTCCTTCCAATTCAAGTAATTGATTAAGCGCATCGGTGTAATTTTTTGGAGGTAATTTTTCCATCAGTAAAGGAAGAAACTTCCAGTTCATTGACCAAATTGCATTCTGTAAAGTACTTTTGTTTGTAAAAGTACGGCCAGCACGATCGGTGGTAGTTGATTTTGTTAATAATAATTCAGGCTGAGTCTCTAAATTGTTTAATGCTTTAATTAAATTGCCAGATGCCACAGCATTTTGTAATTCGGCGACGAGAATTGGATCGCGAGCGGCATTAATGACAGCTTGAAAAAATCTGTAATATTGTTTGCAAGATCTTGCCATGTGGGCTTTATCTTTGATGCTCAGAAACGGACCTATTACACTGACCATGATATCTTTTGTTGGTTTCAAGGCGGGAGTTGTTGAAGCGGGAGTGGTTGAAGTTTGCTCTGATTTCCCTAATTCATCGCCTTTAATCATCGTCAATTTCTCTGCAAAAATAAAAGTGGCAAAATTATATTAATAAATAATTAAGATAATATTAACGCTTTATGCAAAAACTTATTTTATTTCTGTACACGACAAAATTGAATTCTGTGTTGTTTTTCCTTCTCCCGCTCGCGGGAGAAGGTGTCACGCAGTGACGGATGAGAATGGTTTGATCTGCCTTTGGCACTTTCTTCAACAAGTAGCATAAGACAGGATTTCCCGCAAAATTATGCTAGTATTGCAATTGAAAATTTAATATATTTAATATAAGCAATCTAATTCAAATCAAAATAACATAATTATTCCGGGGATACCGTATGCAAAATGAAATTGAAATTATCAATGCGCTTAATACAATGCATGAGCAATGCTTTTCCTCATCAAGGGTTCCCAAGCATAAGATGTTTGTTATTCGACCAAGTAGGTCTTGTACTGCTAATGTTTTTGGAATATTTGGGATACCCAGACAAGAAGTTTATTCAGAATACCTTAACGCAAATGGTATTGATCAAGATAACAATGCCATAAACACAATAAAGCGAAATCCATTAATCGCAGGTCCTCTTTTTGTAGCATCTCATAGGATTAAAACATATCAACTCATGAAAAAGGCAAGGCATTTTGGTTTTGGTGTTAGTGATTACGAAGCTTGGAATATTTTTTGTGAAGAGCTTACCTATCGATTAAATGAAATTTCTAAAATGCAAGATTGTCCTATAATAATTAATGAGCTTACAATGGTATTTAACTATATCAATGCAGTGCTCACAAGCCCACACTGTATATTTCCTCAAGATAAAGGTTCTTCTAATAGCATGGTTGATATGTTATCGAATGTTTCCAAAGATGTTGAGTTAACTAGCGGAAAACTCATTACTATAGAGCAGGCTAAAGTGCAATCAATGATGCTGAGTGATATCACAACATTAGGTAAAGCAATAATTTCTGAATCATTTTCTGTTTTAACAATTTTATGTAGTAATAAGAGTCAACAAGACAGCACAATATTTTCTTGTATAGATAGCTTACGAAAAGCTCCGCCACTCGATAATAATCTTGAACAATTACTTTCTGCTATATTAGATACGCCTCTTTTTAAAATCCTATTTCCCTCTAATCAATTACAAACTGAAGGACATCCTCAAACTGGCGATACTAAATCCGCGGAATTTAAAAAGGCATTTGCTGCAGAAAATCCATTAATTGCATTCGACACGATTGAACATGATCCAGAAAATATTTTTTCAGTAAGAAAAAATAATTTTAAATTACATTTTGGTCCGCAAAATATAATTGTTGTTTATAGTGAGTTCGCGAGAAAAACATTGATTGATTTAACGGAAAGAAATAGCGGTATTGAAAATTATTTGGCTAATGACCATGAATTTCTTAAAAAAGTAATGACTGTTATTGGTTTCCTCTATGAGTTAACAAAAGTGTTGATGTTAAATGATAGTCGCATTGAAAATTCATTTATCAAAAATGATTCATTGAAATTATTAAAATTAGTAGATTTTGCTAGTTACCTTTGTGAAGCGATCACTCAAACAATGAATATAATTTTTCATCAATGTTTAGAGCTCTATAACGCAGCTAAGTTATGCAAACCTTATCAAACAATGGATCAACATACAAAATACACTCGCATTAATGTTTCGCAAGAGTGGCAAAAAAATCATTTGATGGTAAATGGAGAACTAAAACATTTATTAGATAATTTATCCGTACTGCGAAATAAAACAGAGTTGCTTAAAAAAGTAATAATTAATGGAATGCCAGTGGAGCTTGTTAAACAACTCAATCTAGGCGATAAGATTGTGAAAGTAGACGGCGTAAATAATAATTCTCTAAGTTGTCTTAACTCTCAGAGTTCTAGTGATCAGCCAAAAAGTAAAGATAATAATGATTCTGATAAAGATATTGCAGATGTTATGCGTTTAAATATGATGACGAATGTGCGACAGGATTTAACAAATCGAGCCACATCCGGGAGATTGGATGATAGAAGCAGAGCAGAGTATGTGCAATTAGATCAGCAAATTGAACAGCTAGAAACGTCAATACAGCGTCGATATAAATAAAGCGAAGCAGGGAATAAAAATATTGATAATTTTTGCAATTGTAATAAATGATTGACGTAAAACATGTGATGGCGTTTATAAAAGATATATGGCGATTTCATAATACACCTCTACTTTTATTTATCTAGAAATTAAGTCAGCTTTTTCCAAGAAAAAACCACCTTTTTATACAAACATTGTTTCTCGTTATTTGCAAATATTTTAAAACATACTCGGAATAATGTTCTTTTTGGAAAATTGCGCTTAGATAGTTTATTTAAATTTGGCATTTCTGAACTGTTAATGACTTCTATCTCACGCCAAAGCCAATCAGGATACGCTGATCAATTTGCATTTTGTGATAATGCCTTAAAAAGTTTTGAGACAATCCCAGATAATAACCATGTTAAACATAAAACGATTTCCATCAGGAAAGGTGCTAAAAAAATCAATATATCTATTATTATGGATCCAATAACTCAAACAGCGCTTAGTTATATTTATCGAACACAATTTCGTGGCGTTGAACATATTATTATCGGGCATGCAATATCAATTCGCACTGATACAATTTTCAATAAAATTATTCAACCATTATATAATGAAATATTTAATACCCATGATACCAGGTTGATTTATAGGAATTTGGGCAAAATAGTTTGGTATTTATCACCTATTGCTGCACTGGATGGTGGCAGTGCTGCTACTAGCTTAATGTTTATATATGAAATTATGAATAGAAAAAATTTGCCATTAAGGCGAATTGATAGTGATATTTCTCTAGATTTATTAGCTATATTTCAACCGGATGTGGACAAGTTTTCTCATGATTTTGAGCCGCTTATGTCTAAAAGTACTACGAATTCTTGTCAATATAATTTACATCAATGATATGCCGTATAATAATTGTTAATGTCATAGACTAATATTATTCAATTTTATTAAATTAATAATATAATATTTATTAATCATTTAATTTTTGAAATTTGTGGGTTGAGAACGGCTGTAAATTTATGCTTTTTAAGTTGAAGAGTATCGATACAAAATTTATCTGAACGTAAAACGGTCCAAATGCATATGCCAAATAATTTCATGTTCTGGTTTTGATCCATTACCTACCAACATGTAATGATTGCGGTAGGTATGTAGAAGATAGTAAATTATTGACTAATTAATAACATTTTCTATTGCAATGCATTAATTAATTTGATAAGCTGTTTCAACTATGAAAAATTCAATCGTTCTAAATACATATCATTTAATCACTGCTAACAATAGCAGCATTTCTTCACGTCAATTATTTTCACTCTCCTTGATGTTGGCCTAGGCCACATTATTCTAAACATCACATATTATTTTTTTTAATTACATTATCGTCTGAAATCATTTGCAATGCATAGCATTGACTATGCGTTACATATTTGCGACTCAATTCAGAGAGTCAATATTCTATTGCATAGGATTTTAACTATGAACAATTATAACTCTATAAATAATTTTATTTTTATCAAAATAAAATTACAATTAATTAAATATTTCAATTTGTTTCTATTCTTTGCAATTAATCAGTTGATGCCCTCAGGGCAAATAGACCGTAAGCTTGGCGAAGCGTTCACGCACAATTCAATTCACATATCGCAAAAATAAATGCGAATTATTTATTATTATTCTAATTATACTTTGGAGGTTTTTATGCCAATGGGTCCAGTAGTTCCATATTTTCATAGTAATTCTAAATCAAGTTTTTGGGTTACAGCCATAGAAAATCCTGTTAAACCATTTAATTCAGAGGAATTTAAATGTGAGTTTAATGAATACATTGAACGTAAACGTCAGGAAGATTGTTGGTACAAAATAACTTGGTTTACAAATAAGGAAAATTTTAAATCTGAAATATTCGAAATAATTGACCGCTATGAAGAAGCAAAACGTAGCAACAGTAATGTAGACTATTTTAGAAATAAAATCGCAAAAAAATTCAGGAGTACTGCTTATGCATTTGGAGGAATACGTGCTCAAACAGATAATTCTGATGGAAGCGAAATGAGTAAAATATTAATGAAATGGTATTACAGGATAGCTCAAGCAACTGTGCAACCAGACAATGTTAACCAGAAATCAGATATAGCTTCACCAAGACCTGGTTAATCATAAATTGATGAGGGGATGGTTAACACCATCCCCTCATATTCAAAAATAAAATAACAAAAGGACTGTGCATCACAATTAAATATTTATTTTATTCACTTTCCATAAATATGCCAGGTATATAATCTTTTGAAATAACGCTTTCTGTTTTATTTATATTCAGCATGCCTAATTTAAAAGCCCTGATAATTAATTTTGATTTAGAAAAGCAATTAATTTTGTTTTAGCTTTGCTTAAATAACCTTCGATTGTGCGCAGTGATAACTGAGTTATGCTGGCAATTTCTTTCGAAGATTTACCTCTTAAAGATAATTAAGGCACTCTGATTTTCTAGCGGATAATTCAACATATTGCGAGATTTCAAGTGTATACTCTGCAACATAAACCGACATACAAAGTATATCGATAATTTTTTTGCATTATACAAAGGTGGCTTTATTGTTAAAAAAAGTAATGGGTCAAGTCCTGATGAATCCCCACAAAAAAAGCAATAATAGTGATAAAAAACAAAAGATTGTAAAATGAGTATAAAAATAAAGTAGACACGTATCGAGAAACCCAGTTTTCTATGAGTTCTTCAACAAAGACATAGATAGGAAAACCGATGCACGCAGGGAAATTATTACATAGTTTATTGGATATGGCATGTAAATTAGTTGATGATCAAATATTAAATATCTTGTTTACAGCGGCCGAAATGTTAATATTCTGTAAGCAACTATTAATAACTAGCAAGTGTTTAAGCAGTAAAGTAGGAAACAAATAGTTGGCATAATAAGATTGCAGACATATCTCATATTCCTATTCTGCCTATCAAGAATATTGATCTTATGTTTTCAGCAACTTTATATAAAGAATATAAAAGAATTAATAACAGAGTTAACTATGAAAAATAATCCATTTGATGATAAAGCCAAAGTGATTTCGATAATGACCGATTTAGGATTTCGGATATATAATCCGGAAATCTTCGATTATTTACACGATATTCTCATCTTGCCTAATGATAAACAATTTATTGAACGATTTATTGAGTTGAACCGCCAAAAAAAATTATCTCATTTCTTGTCTTTAGTGGGATGTCAAGGACAAGTTATCGATAACCATCAAAAGCTCGACGTGCAGATATTAATCAATGCATTAAAAAACTATGCTGAAATAGTTGGTAAAATCCTGATTAGCTTTAATAGGGTTCTAGCACCTGAGTTTTGCAATGGCATCTCACCCGATCAGAAAGATAAGCTTCATGAATTGTATAAGCTATATATTGGTATAGTTTGTAGTCAAAGCATGATTCATTTTTGCATCGCTAATCTTTATCTTGAATTAGCGCAACAACAAGATATTAAAATGGAGCAAATGCTTAATAAGCACATTGAGTTTCTCACGGAATCACGAAAGCAAATATTTATTGCTGTAGAATTAATGATGAGCTTATTTCCTCAAAAAAGCTTTCTTATTCATGATGAAGATAAATGTTCTTTTGTATTATCGCTTATTTTTGCCTGCCTACCTTTATTATTAAGTTCTGTATCAAAAATTTCTGAAGCAATGGCTTTGAGGAATGCATCTTCGAATGATCAACTTGCTCAGCAGGAAAAATTGAAAAATGATAAGCTGTTAAAAGAGCTCAATGAAATTGTGAATAAATGTTGTTTAAATTTGGTATTTAAAGAATCAGCTCAAAGGATAAATTTCATTATCGATAATCACATCCATTTTATCGATAAAATTGTTAATTATGATGCAGAAAATTTATCTCATAATATTGATTATGCTATATCATTAATGCATAAAAATATGGCTAATAAAACAATTGTTAATGTAAAATTAGCTCAGCCATGGGTTGAGCGATTATTGAGAATCTATTGTATACATTATACGAATATTTCGATTAGTGATATAAAAAAAGTCTATGCGCTGAAATTAACAGATGATATTGAATCAACTCAATTTGGTTTAGATGAATTGAATATTTTTTATAAAAAAGTGCATCATATGTTATTGCAAGCACAAAAATTAGAAAAACGTTTACGCTTAACTCTTGAAGTGGTTCATTATATTTTGCGAACATCTCTTGATATAACAGTGTGGCCTGATACAAATATTAGCGATAAAGCTATCGAAGGGCTTTCCCGATTACTGATCAATTTAGATTTAATATCACAACGACTTAGTACTTTTGTTAGTCTCTATAACGCTATCCTCACACTAATTAGTTACCGCCACTCTATAAAGGCTAATGCAGAATTAGATCAATGGATAAAACAAGAAAAAACAGAAAAATTAAAACCTCTCTTGGCTAAACAAACAAAGGAAAAAAGCTGTTCGCAAATTTCTAATAGCGCTGATGCTGTTGATGTTGAAAATGCTAACTCAAATTTGTTAGAAGTAAAAAAAGGCGTGACATATCATTATTGGCAACAACTCAGTCAGGTGGCTAAGGAAATTAATGCTTTTAAGAAAATATCAATTCAATATAAGGAAACAGAATCCGATCTCTATGAAAAATGGTGTTATTTTTTTGTTGAAGACGCAGGCGTTAACACAAAAAACATGCTTACAGATATTTATGTTGACCAATTAAATTTAATTCTCGATAAGTGTAATGCCTTATTAACAGTTGCACGATCGCAAAACGATATAGAATTTGAAATCAATGTGATTGCGCAAATGGCAGAAGCTTATCTGAGTTTTGCTGAGAAATTATTTGCAATTTTTTATCTCAATCCGATTGTGCATAATCATTTGGCTAATAAATGCACATCAATCTCGCATATGCCTTTAATGGTTTATTTATTACCTGAAGTTTATGATGAATATTTTGCGGTGATGATTAAAGGTCTGAATTATTTGCTTTATGCTAATTCTAAATATAATGCTTTATTAAAGAATAGTAATACGATATTCAATGAATTAAAGAATCATGCCTTTTTGTGTCTTTCAAGTAATTTAACCTATTTAATGAGCAATATAAATGATGTATTAATCGAGGCGGAGCGTCAAATTAATTGTTTTGTACAATGTAATATTCCGCAAGAGAGAATATCGCTGCAAGCAGAATTAAGAGCGCTCAGTATTCTCAGTGTGGGTTTTTATATTTACATTATTAAGATGCTCGATTGTTTAAAAACAATATCAAGTAAAGAATGTCCCGATGATGTTGCTGATTATCAACAGGTTTTTTCATGTCTTCATGAAAAATTAATCAATCTTAATGTAATGAATACGAGAATTGATGCAATTATTCATATGTCTGATGATTATATTAATCGGATTAACAAAATTGATATATCAGCACTTAAGCAGCAGTGGTTGTTTAAACAGCCTAATTGTGAGAGCAATATTGTATCTGATGCTATAGATTCACCAAGGCAAATGATGACTGCGGTCAAAGTATTTTCATAATCCTTGAGAAATATATATTTTATTTAATTATAATTTCATAAGGTTAATTTATTCATCTAATCTATTCATACCTTCTGTAAAGATAGCTTCGTATTATTAACTTAAAGTAAATTTAAGTTAATGTTAACCGCATATACATTCTTAAATTTGCTGATATAGTACACCTATTCTAGGACAAAGAGTTTCATTCAATCCTGCTGTTTACAAAAATACAAATCGTGATTGCAGTGAAAAATATATGTCAATTTAATCAATTTTATAATCAGGGGTGCAAATTAATTATGCTTACAATAGAATTTAAGCTGGATGGCAAAGTTGCTTTAATAACAGGAGCGTCGTCAGGTCTAGGTCGATCTTTTGCAAAAACATTAGCAAAGGCTAATGCTAAAGTGATTGTTACTGCACGACGACAATCATTATTAGAACAATTAGCGAATGAAATCCAAGAATTTAATCAAGATGTATTAGCGCTACCATTAGATTTATGTGATGAGCAAAGTGTTAATAATGTCATTAGCGAAACATTACAACAATTTGGGCCAATTGATATCGTAGTTAATAATGCCGGAATCACTATAGAAAAAGATAGTTTTTTAAATTTAACATTAACTGAATGGCAAAAAGTAATTGATACCAATTTAACAGGTACGTGGTTAATGACCCAATCTGTTGCCAAACAAATGATCGAACACAAAATTCATGGCAGTATTATTAATATTTCATCTATTGCAGGGACTAGAGCACATATGCAAAGTTCACCTGCCTACGCAGCATCTAAAGCGGGAATTAATCATTTAACCAGAGCATTAGCTTGTGAGTTGGCTAAATGGGGGATACGAATAAATACTTTAGCTCCCGGTGGAATAATTACATCAGAATCTACTTGGCAAAATGAAAATTTTGCAAAACGTTTAGTGACACGTATCCCATTACAACGATATGGTCAGATGGATGATCTCAGTGGTGCGCTGTTATTTCTTGCGTCAGAATTGTCAAATTATATGACTGGCGGTTTATTACAAATAGATGGTGGTTTGGTTGCTAATCAGCTATAACTATTTTTTGTTTAGTAAGAATACACAGTATTAAAGTTATATTGGATTAATTATCAATTAATTGTTGTATGCCTTTTAATTAAAAAAATAAATAATAATGTATGAATAAATGTTCATTAATTAAAAGTTAAGCTTAATACCATTTTAAAGCTATCCAATAATTGGGATTTTTCGCTGCATATGATAAAAATCATTATAGAGCCTCCTTCGCATCATTAAATAGATCATGGCTCAGGGGTAGTCAGATTAAAATTATAATTTATTTATAAAAGTTTTGATTATTATCAGGGTAAAGTCTAATTATTTGAATTAATCTTCGTAGCTATTTATTACACTGAGAGATTAATATGGCTTACGAAAATGAATTATTTCAGGCTGCAATTGAAGGGAGTATCGAAAAAATAAACAAATATTTAGCGATGGGTGGAGAAATTACTGCTAAGGATATACAAGGCACCACGCTTTTAATGTTTGCTGCACGTCATGGACAGCTATCATTAGTAGAATGGTTAGTTGTTGAAAAGAAATTAAATGTTACTGAAAAAAATAAATCATGAACTACCGCTTTGTTGAGTGCCATTAAGGGTGGTCATTTATCCACGGTGGTATTTTTAGTTCAACACGGCGCGAATGTTTATGATAAATACATAGATGGTATATCAGCACTTGAAGTTGCTAAAGCTCATCCAGAAATAGCGAGAATTATCAAATCATCTCAAGAGGAAATAGAAAAAGAAGAACTGAAAAATGCCCTCACTTTGTATAGCAACAATCGATATGATAAGGCTTTACCATTATTTTATTCATTAGCACAACGGAATGTAACATTCGCTAAGCAAAAACTCGATGAAATAATGAAAAATCCAAAACGGGAAGAATGCAATATTTTAATAGCGTTGTTTAATCAATATTTAAAACAAGACCCTGATAATCGTGATTACCAATTTTCACTGGCTGAATTGAATGCACATTTAGCGCAACTCACATTATCATACGAACATGCAAAACTAGCTTGTGAAACGGCAAAGGGATTATATAGTAAAGTTTTAATAAATAATCCTGCTGATATGAAAGCAGAAGAAGGATTAAATAAGATTAAACATATTAGAAAAGTTTTAAGACAGCGGCAACGTGAAATGAAAAATGAACAACAAAAAGATCAAGTTGTTCAGGAAGTGGGCGAGTTGGCAAAATTAGTAGAATCAGATTCATTACCTCATGCAACATTAGAACGTCGTTTTTCTACTCTTGAAATTAAAGCATCAACTTTCAAAAGCGTAGAGTTCTTTGTGACAAGGGGGGATTTTTATTTTGAATTAGCTAAAGATGAAAAAAACATGGTTGAAAAAAATATATTTTATAATAAATCTATTGCAGATTATCGTTGCGCATTAGAAATTAATCCATTCAATCCACATAAAGAATCTCTAACTAAGCGCATACAAGAAATTAATACTATTATACAAAAAATTAATCCACCCTTATCGCAAGGAGATGCTCGATTATTTAAACCAGTAACTCGACAGCCATCTCCTATTCGAACAACTACCCAAACACGTTCGCCTACTCCGAGGAGAGCGGCCCCTAGTCATATTATTGAAACTGATTTGCATCGTAAAAATCTAGGGGGAGGGAAGTAATTATTCACAACAGAGTAGGGTAAAAAAACACCTACCCTTATTATATGAGTAGGTGGTATTAAAGAAATTTTAATTTAAATAGCAGATGATATCTGCTTAATAAATTATTTATTTTTTAAGTAATAACCCGTAGCAATATCAATATAATCAATAACTGACTGATCGTAATAAGGCATGAAATCTTTTGATGTTGGTGCCGCACCTGCTTTAAAAGCTTGCCATAGTTTGTTACGTATATTGGGATAATTTCCATATACCTCATCCACTAAGGTTAGCCATTTTTGTGCAAGTTTTTGACCCACATCTCCCTTGGGATCTGCTTGAATATTTTTTTTAACTTCAGCAAACAGTTTCGCCCATCTGTCACTATAGGATTGCATTTGTTCTGCTGAATAATGCGCCATTTGTTGATTAAACTCAGATAATTCTGCTTTAGAAAAAAATTTTTTTAACCACGTTTCTAATGTTGTATCTTTCATTTGAAATACCTCAATAATTTGTGTAATTGTTTGCCAATCGACTGTGTTATGCGTATCCAACTGCTTTACCACTTGTTGCAGTAATTTTGCAGCACTTTGAATTTTCTTTGCTTGCGCAGCTAAAATTTCTTCCTGTGTTTTTAATGAATCCTTCACATTAAAACCAGGGTGAGAAATCAGTTGATTTATCTGCTCAAGAGAAAATCCCAAAAACTTAAAAGTGGTAATCTGTTGTAACTTTAACATGTCATTTTCAGAGTAAAGACGATGACCGCGCGCTGACCTATGGCTAGGTTTGAGCAAAGAAATTTCATCGTAATAATGCAATGTCCTAATCGTTACCGATGTGAGACGGCTGAATTCTTTTATACGATAATATTTAGTCATAGTTTTATTCCTTACGTGCAACTCTAAAAGATGACGTAACGTGAAGATCAAGCATTTTTTATTGAGATGTTTGTTGCGTTAATAATGATGACTCAATTTACTTAACGCAACAGGATGAATATTCAAATTAATAATGATAAATAAAACAACATGAATACTCTTATTAAATACTAAGGTGAAAGAGGGAATAATTTATCAACAATTCATTTTGTTGGAATTATTCCTCTTGCTGAGAAAGAATATACCTATTAAGTACTTTATCGACCTAATCTTCCATGAGTTTGTACTTGCCTGACTAAGGTATTATCTGCTGATGTAACAGTAAGGGTTGCTCCTTGTGACGTTGATTTCAATTCAGGCTTTAACCCCACATTTTCAAAGAATTTTTGAAAGTCCTCTAAATTTCTTTGAATAACAGCAGTGTGTGAGAAATGGGTATCGTTGTATTTATCAAGCAATGCTTCGGCAGCAATTAAGAGCATTTGTGCAGCTGATTTACCTTCGCCAGTTCCTATCATGGTTTTTTCTTGACTGTCTAATAATCGAGTAGTGACATAGCCAATATGTTGGTTTGTCAGATGTCTTTCTGTAGTCTTGGTCAGAATACGACCAAGTAATTCTACAAAAAGTCGAATTTGATTTGAATCTCGTTTCGCCTCATTAATCCTATTCAATAATTCACTTTTTAGGATATTAAGATTGTTATCATTGTTATCGTCAATAATTCTAGCCATAACTTTTTCCTCATTGATTTACAAATAAATATATTGTAGCAGACTCTGTGATTAAACCAATATTTTTCAGTGATATAAAATATGAAGGTTTATGAAAAGGTTAATTTATGTTTATTTACTACGATTCATAATAAATTAATGAAGTACAAAAATTACGCTAAAATTAATAGATAAGAGAAGTTGTTTTCTGCGCTGTATGAAGTAACCCTCCAGCAGTACTCAAAGTTATCTCTCAAGGAATTTAATTTTTTATTTGGTTAAAGAAATAAAAAATTAATACACATCTGGTGTAGTGATATGTTTATACCATCTTTTAATATTGACATACTGTACGATTACTTGCCGTTATTAGGTGATGATCCATTGTGTAAAATTCCTGCAAGTTCAATAGGTACAGAAGTTGCGATAATTGGTGTAGGTCCGGCAGGGCTTATTGCAGCATTGGAATTATTAAAGATGGGTTTAAAACCTGTCATATATGAGGCAACCGATCTCATTGGTGGCAGATTGTATTCTCGAAGATTCGAACAAATACAAGAAGAAGTTCAACCATTTGCAGAGATGGGCGCGATGCGCATACCTCTTTCCAGTAGAATATTTTTTCATTATGCAAAAAAAATGAATATTCATTACGATAAGATATGTCCAAGTCCTGGCAATGTTAAAACAGCAATATATTTTCGCGGTAAAGTCTATTCATGGGAAATGAATACCAATCCACCTGATCCTTTTATGACAATACAATCATTATGGCGTTTATTTACTGAACCACTAATTGACAGAATTCATAAAGAATGGGAAATAGGAAATTTTGAGAAAGTTCGTCAATTATCGCAATTAGATATTGATCAATATAAAAACATGAGCCTTTATCAAGCATTGATAGAACGTTCGCCGTTATCTAGCGCTGAAAATATTGATATTTTTGGTGCATTAGGTATTGGTCATGGTGGATTTCATCCTTTTTTTCATATTAGTTTTTTAGAAATATTACGCGTTTTAGTTAATGGTTATATGAGCAAAAGTAATGTTCTCATTACTGAAGGGTTATCTGAATTTATTAATCAATTATATCATTTAAAAGTTGCTACACCTTTTGGAATAATTTCATTGGCGGATACACACTGTGTCAGATTAAATTTGCCGGTCGTACTATTTGATTATAATAATGAAACAAATAATCCTGTTATTGTTACTAAAGATAAAAATAACAAACGATCCGCAACAGAATATAGCGTTGTTATTTTTACTGGTACATTATCAGCATTAAATTTACTCAATATTACTAATAAAACAAAAAATGGCGTTTATTTAATGAATACACAATTATGTAATGCAATTAAAAATTCTCAAATGACAGGTTCTTCTAAAACTTACATTTGTACTGAAAATTAATTCTGGTTAGATAATAATTTACCTGCATGTATTATTTCCGATGATATTGCCAGCGCAACCTATTTCTTTGACTATCCTTCGACAAAACACGGCGTTATTTTATTAAGTTATGCACATGCAATGGATGCCATGAAGCTACACGCGGTCGATCCAAAAGATCGCGTTACAATTTTTAAAAGGTCATTACATGCTATAAATCCTGCGTTTGATCAATTGTTAATACCACTGAATGGAGAAATTTTAAATATTGATTGGGGCAATGAAAAATACCAAAATGGGGCTTTTAAAATTTTTACACCTGGCAATGATGAACGACAAAAAAACTTTATTTACAATTTCAATCAGTGTTAACAAAAGAAGACAAAGGAATTTATCTTGCAGGAGATGGTATTTCTTGGTCAGGCGGGTGGGTAGAAGGCGCATTGTATACCAGTTTAAATTCTGTGTTTGCTGTGGCTAAACGACTTGGTGCAAAAATTGCAAAAAGTAGTCCTTTATATCAAAACCCTAATTTGTATCATTATTAAAATGGACAATTAATAATAATTCCTCAACATATTTATCTTTGCAAAGATCAGAAAATTTCCGCTATTAGACAGCCATCTTAAAATCATTTGCTATTATTATTTAATTAAAGATCCCCATTATTTTTCAATTCAAGCTGAAGAGGTTTATGGCGCTGAATTTAATTAATTTATGAATATATAGGTGGATAAGGAAATGCAAACTATCAATCTAAATAAAGCAGTGGCGATGATTCCTGATGGCGCGACTGTCATGGTTGGAGGCTTCATGGGGGTTGGTACACCCGAACGCCTGATAGACGAATTAGTACGCCAACAACGACGGAATCTGACTATTATCGCCAATGATAACGCGCTGCCTGGTATTGGTATTGGCAAGCTTGTGACAGCTGGTTTAGTGCGTAAAACCATTGCGAGTCACATCGGTCTCAACCCAGAAACACAACAGAAAATGATTGAGAAATCGATGGAGGTAGAGCTTATACCGCAAGGTACGTTGATAGAGCGTATTCGTGCAGCGGGTTATGGATTAGGTGGTATTTTGACTGCCACGGGTGTTGGTACTGTTGTCGAGGAAGGAAAGCAGAAAATCGAAGTCGATGGCAATACTTATCTACTTGAGACGCCATTACGGGCTGATTTTGCGCTAGTACAAGCATTCCTATGTGATTATCTCGGTAACTTGACTATGTGCTTACGGCTCGCAATTTTAACCCTATTATCGCGATGGCAGCAGACACTGTCATCGTCGATGCAGAGCATATTGTGCCTGTTGGCTTGATTCCACCCGATCATGTCCTAACCCCAGCCCCCATTATCGATTATGTTATAGCTCACGAGTGAAATTATGGACGCACAAACTATTATTGCAAAACGGATCGCGCAGGAACTACGTTCCGGCATGTTAGTTAATCTTGGTATTGGTATTCCTACGCAAGTGGCGAATTTTGTACCGCAAGGAATGCATGTATTCTTCCAATCTGAAAACGGTTTGATTGGTACTGGTCCGATGCCAGTAGAGGGTATGGTGCAACATTTTCTGACTGATGCGGCTGGTCGGCCTGTTAGCGCGCTGCCAGGCGCATGTGCTTTTGATAGTGCACTATCTTTCGGTTTAATTCGCGGGGGGCACCTTGATATGACAGTTCTTGGTGGTCTGCAGGTTGACGAAACCGGTCATCTCGCTAATTCGATGATACCCGGCAAGATGGTGCCTGGCATGGGCGGAGCTATGGATCTCGTCTGTGGTGCAAAACGTGTCATCGTAGCCATGCAACACACGGCCAAGGGTAAACCCAAAATCATCAAGCAATGTACATTACCGCTGACTTCCGTGCGTCCTGTAGATATGGTTGTCATGGAATTGGCTGTAATTACATTCATAGATGGTCATGCAACCTTGCAAGAAATTGCACCTGGTGTGTCAATAGAACAGGTTGTGGCAGCGACAGAGGCAACATTGGTAATTCCCCAAAATGTTTCTCAAATGCAAATCTAGTTTTAATTCATCTATGGAATTAATGTAAGTTATCCATATCTGTTTTTTATTGAGCGTATAATTTGAGCACTCATCTACGGAGGAAATTAACATGATTAAAACTAAGCGAATTTTTATTGTCGGACATATGGGTGCTGGTAAAGCATTACTGAGTGAAGCTTTAGCCAAAAAATTGGGATGGCAATTTGTCGATGCTAATCCCAGTTTAGAGCGATATATTGGGCGAAGTTTGAAAGAAATTATGGGACAGCAGGGTGAAGCCGCATTTCATCATTGTGAAGCCGAAATATTATCGCATTATATGGGCAAAGAACATTTTGTTGCAGTATTGGAAGAGGCGGTCATCGCCACAGAAGAGAATAGAAAGTTGTTATCATCAGAGTTTGTTGTTTATTTAAAAGTGTCAGTACCGACACAAATTGAGCGGATGAAAGGTGGTCGGATTCCACTACTGCCAATTACTGATATGAAAGCATTTTTGGAAAAACAACACTTAGAACGCGATAGTTTCTATGAAGAAGTTGCGACGTTAACTGTAGAATCTATTTCTGTTGAGCAAGATGTTAATAAAATAATAAAAGCCCTTGAAGAATAGCTATTTTAATCTGCCCTGTTTACAATAAAAATTAATTTAAGGTGTTTTTCCTTCTCCCACAAGTGGGGGGAAGGAAAAAATTGACTAAATAATTTTTTGTCATGTACAGAGTTTAAATTGAAATAATCATTGAAATTTGATGATTTCTTGACCAATCATTTTACCACCAGCGGTATGATTTTCGCGCAAGGCGATTAAGCAATTTATGATTAAAATTCCACTTTGATGATATATCTCTTGCAATTTTTAATTTTTACAAATAATTTATGACGATCTAATCGTTATCATATAATACAAGGATGTTAATAATGCCAAATCTATCAGTAGATGACACTATTTCTGTTACCCAACAATTACTCAATTTCGCTTCGGAGCAAGGTTGGGACCTACAGGAGAAACAATTTAATCTGATATTGCATAATAATAAATATATTGCCAAAAAAGGGACTGACCAACAAAAAATAGCTTATTATCGTATTCTTAATAATGCACTGATGGGGTCGCGTTATTCATCATTTAATAATTTATATGCAAATCTAGAAATACATTTCAGGATAAAATGCAAACCATTATTGAATAACGTCTCTGATTTGGATAAAACAAATATCAGGGAAAATATAATTCATGACAAGCCATTAACTTTGAATATGTCTCGTTAATAAATGCAAATATTATTTTATGTGAATATTAGAAAGACATGTCGCTAAGTGATTTTCTGGTAGTGAATTGGCAATGTTTTTATCATTTTCTTCTGTAGAGTTATCCTTATTAAGAAAAAATGAATACCATTCTAATCCATTATTTTCTGCTTTTTGTGCTATCTGTACAGGCGTTTCTTTTTGTGCTTTTAGAAAAGAGAATAGTTGATCGAGTTCAGCATCATCATCATCGTCTTCTTCTTCGGGAGCCTCATTTTGTTTCATAGTTATGGGGGCATCAGCTTCAGCATTTACAGCTTCAAGTTGTTCAATAGGGTGATTCGATTTGCCGCTCTGATTTCCAAGGATATTCATTTGTCTAGAAGCTGGAAGTAAAAGTTTGTCTTCAGGATATAAATTGTCGATTTTCTCTATATAGTAAAGTGAATCAAGATTGAGCGAATCGCTCAAAATAAATGTGCAAAAATAATTTAATTGTTCTGATAAATTCACAATGATGTCAATGCCTATAGTTGTGCCAGTATATTTAATATTTTTTATAATTATATAAACATCTTCATTGAGCTTCGTCACATCCACGGCTTTTTTTATTAATTCTAAATTTCTTCGCCAATCAAACCTATCGGGCTGACCTAACTTAGACAGGTTAATCATAATCTTTTGCGAATTAGTGATATTGGGGCTATACAATGTATTCGCCCAAGTAGGCATATTAAAGCACCAATTGTTTTGATAGGTCGTATAAAATTTTGGCATAGTAAACGATGATCTTTAACAGAAAATAATGAAAAAAATAATCATATCAGTATAAGATTAAGACAATATTAACAAGTTTGTTCTTAATAAAAATGTCCTCTGTACACGACAAAAATTAATTTAATGCATTTTTTTCCTTCTCACGCGAGCGGGAGAAGGAAAAACAACGCAGAATTAATTTTTGTCGCGAACAGAGAAAAATGCTACCCACTCATCTTAATTTTGATCCTATGTAGCCTGGATGGAAGCAAATGGCAAAATAATATAATTATCAAATCTAGAATATGCAAAGTAATCTTTTCATGCACAGCTGAAATCCGGGAAATCAATGTTTACCTCGGCTTTCGCAATGGTTTTAAATAATTAATCTTAAATAATTAAGTTATTGTATTCAGTTGGTTGCACCGCGGCTACGACTAGATATTAAAGATAATTATTAATACCAACCTGGACCATGACCAGGTAAACCTTTAGATTTACGACGTGGTAGCTTTTTTGTACGCTTATTCATACTACACCTCAAATAAAAAAATATAACATATTAAATTATAGCAGAAAATTTGTGTTTCTTCGCTCGGCCTGCAATTAACATTCAATATTGTTTCTGTAATAATTACTGCGACATTTAGAAAGTTATTTATTGAAGTATTGATAAAAAATAAATCTCAGTTAATGGTTTTAGAAATAGCGATTTATCGATAAAAAATGATAATTATTATTTAGCAGGAATTGTTATTAAATTGCATTATTAATTGACATAATAATTTCCCCGCTTTGGAAATATCTTGTTGGTCAGCATTACCAAATCCTAAAATAAGTGCAGATTTGTTAAAGGAAGGCGTATGTGTGTAATTTGTCATTGCACCCATTTTAATACCCAGTTGATCTGCTGCAGAAAGAATTTCTTGATCATTTAAATTCGCAGGTAAATAAGCCACAAGATGCAGCCCAGTATCGAGCCCTACTAAACTAGTGAGACCATTTAATTGACTTTGTAACAATTCCGATAAAATATTCCGTCGTTCTTTATATTCGCGTCGCATTTTACGAATATAAGCATTCGCATGACCATCACCAATAAAATCAGCTAAAGCTTTTTGAATAATATATGATGGTTCTCGATCGTGGCGCGCTTGTGTGGTGCGAAACGCATCAATTAAATGTTCAGGTAAAACCATATAACCAATGCGCAAGGCAGGAAAAAATGTTTTACTAAATGTGCCTAAATAAATAACCTGTTGTGGTGATAATGCATGTAATGCTGCAATAGGAGCACCTTCATAACGGAATTCACTGTCATAATCATCTTCTAATATACAGGTGCGGTGCTTTAACGCTGATGATAATAATTGATGACGACGAGCAGCACTCATTAATGCGCCAGTAGGGTATTGATGAGAAGGTGTTATATAAATTAAACGGGGTGGTTTTTGCCATGCATTTTTTTTAGGCGAAAGCCCTTCATTATCTACAGGTTGATCAATAATATTCAGGCCTGCCGCTTCAAACGCACATCGCGCACCTGGAAATCCAGGATCTTCAATCCATACACTATCACCATGATCAGTTAACAAATGAGATACCAAACGTAAACTGTGTTGTGTGCCATGAGTAATTAAAATTTGATCCGCATTACAACTAATGCCACGATTAATACGTAAATAATTCACTAATGTTTGCCGTAATTCATATTCACCGCCATTATTGGTATTTGATAACCAATGCAATTTCGGATTACGTGTATAACGGGAAACATAGCGTTGCCATAATTCAAAAGGAAATTTTTTTAAATCGGGTATGCCAGGGGCAAACGCGCCACGCATTAACTGTGTTTTTGCTAATATCGCTGTTTTTTTTCCGCGTGCTGATAAATTAAATTTAAATCGTGTTATAGGTGGTTTTTTAATGTGCCAAATTTTTTGTGGTGAAGGCAATATCATGACGCCTGATTTAGGTCGTGTTATTGCATATCCTTCAGCACATAATTGATCAATTGCAGTTATTACCGTATTACGCGAGAGATTTAATTGTTGTGAAAGAGTACGGGAAGAGGGTAGTTGCATTGCTGGTAACAACATGCCGTTCAGAATTTGTTGTCGCAAAGCTTCATAAAGTGCTTTATAACGCGGTATATTTCGTAATGATTTAGTCAGTGATTGATTTAATTGTTCAATCAATTCTATGGGGGTTTGCATCTGGCTCTAGTCTCTTTTGCTTAACTGGATCTATACGCTATAGTGTTTTATGCGTAAATTCAAGACCAGTTAATGAGGAGGAATTAAAATGTCTAAAAAATTATTTATGACACCTAGGACGCAAGTTAAAAGATTAAAAGAGCGTGCAGATTATGATCAAGCGCTGATATTTGCTGCGATAGATGAAGCCATAGTAGGAGTTATTGCTTTCCATGATGGAATAAATATCCATGCAATTCCAACCGCGATATGGCGTGAAGGTGAGTATTTATATGTGCACGGATCCAATGGCAGTCGCTTATTAAAACATTTACAAACAGGTGCGCAAGTCTGTGTTTCAATCAGCAATATTCATGGTTTTGTTTTAGCACGCTCTGCATTTCATCATTCGATTAATTACAACGCGGTGTGTATTTATGGTGCATTTGAAATTGTTGCAGAATCCGACAAAGAACATCATATGAAAAATTTTATGGAACATTGGATGCCTGGTCGTTGGCAACATGTGCGCAAGCCAAATAAAAATGAGTTGGCTGCAACAACAGTCATGCGTATTGCTATCACTGAAGCAGTTTTAAAATCTCGGCAAGGATTACCTAAAGATGATGTAGAAGATATGGATCAACCTGTGTGGGCTGGTATTATGCCTCTGCATTTGCAATTAGGCACAGAATTACAAGTGATTGAACAATCTCATACCCATTTGCCTGGTAAAAAAATGAATGCACAATTAAGAAAGTTTCATTTGTGATAATTCAGATCAACTGCTAAACATTATTCAGAAAATATTATTAAGCACTTGTTTGAACAATATGGTGACTAATACATTTTTTAAGGATTTTATGAATTCACAACAAAAGTTTTTATCTATTCAAGGTAGAATCACTGCAGAAAGCTTTCAACAATCCTGTATTGAAAATGGCATTAATCCACATCAAGCTGTTTTTATTTTCCCTGGAAATATAAGTCACCATGGTGCATATCATACCCTTTATAGTAAAAAATATGGTGGCGGATTAGGAATACCCGCAGGCGAATTAGGGGAACTGGGGATAGCTGTATTAAGTATACCTACCACAGGGATGTCTATTGTTGATAACGAAAAGCATATTCCCCCTTTAGCAATTACAGCAATAGCGGATATATGGAAAGCAATTGGATTTGGCATGAGTATTGTTTTACCAGTCAGAAAACCTAGCGGTATTAAATTTTTTATCAACACATTTAACGATGGCACTGAACCCAGTTTTTGGGGTGAAAATGAGAGAACACCCAATGTGAAATTGGCAGAATATTATTTAAAACAATTATCGTTTATTCAAGATTTTCTGCAGGGTGAGAAACAGGCCCCGCCAGAGGAATTTAATGATGCATTTAAATTAGGGCGAGAGATGCAATTGCAAGTCTCAAATAATTTAACGGCGGACGCTTGGTTTAAATAATGATTCACACATTTGAAAAGCAGTTCAAAATGTATCTAATATGAGGGTATTGCATTTGTTGAGCTACTTCCCTCCTTTTAACTATTTCTGCCATGCATAATGAGCAGATTAATCAACCGCAAGTCATGTAATATTTCTAAGAAACTACAAATATTTAAAAATTGGGCTAATCTTAAATTAGAGCCTCTTAATGTTGAATTTATTCAATTGATTTTTAGATAGGTAGGAGTAATAGTCATGAGAAATCTTAACGAAAAAGCAACTACACTAGAACAGGTGCTTGTTAATTTGCGTGATTTGAAAGAGAGATTATTGACATCGGATTATTTTGAACGGCCGCATTCTATACCCCAAGTATATAATAATATAAAACAAAATTATAATAGCCTATTAAATAATAATCTCTCTGATAAACAACAGATAATTAAAGCTAATATAGAGAAAGAATTGAAAGAATTAGATAATCTAGAAAAGGGAAAATATCCCAAATTAACTAATGATTATAATAGAACAAGACAACAATTAGTAAGCTATTATATGGCTTATAAATATCAGAAAGATCCGACGGTTGATTATAAAGAGTTCGAAAAAGCCGATAAATTATATACTGAACTTAAAGCCCTTCGCCATCAAATTATCCATTTAAATAGTGGTGAGAGCCGAAAAATCATTGAAGAAAAACTAAGTAAAGAACAACAAATTGCTACGCAAAACTATGAGGGTGGAAAAAGTGTTGAAAATATATCATTTCATGATATGCATCGATTCCTGAAACATAATACCACGAACAAACCAGAAGAGATGGAACACCATAAAACATTAAAAAGATAAATTATTATATAAAATAATTTAATACTAAGGCGCATACTGCAAAATTGTCAGCATAACAAAGAGCTAGCTTATTTTAAAAAGGTAACAACATGAAAGAAATGTATTATCATTTCTCTAAAAAAATTCACAACAAAGTTAAATCGGTTGGTTGATATAACCACAATCGATATATACTGCCTTCACTTCAGTTGATAAACCCCCATGATTTATAATATAATTCCCTATTTTTAAACAATTTTTATGTATGGTTTTATACTAATCTGAATATCACCAATAACTAGTTTAAATATAGAAATGAGGAATTACATGTTTCGAAAATTAGTAAGAGCTTATGTTATTAAAGGTTGTTGGTATCTATTGGAAAACGAACATCATCTAGCAAAATCAGCATTTTTAGAAGCGCAACATATTCTCTATTTCACAGGGCAACAGAGATTAAAATTAAAGCATTATCTATCACCTTGCACCGCCTATGAAATTGGAAGAGTGAGAAGTGCAACAAAAAATTTAATCTCCGCATTGATTTGTTATGTGGATAAAGTTAAATCACCCATTGAAGAAGTAAAGGTATACTATCGTAAGATTATTCCATTCGCTCAATTGTTTTTTGATCTAAAGAAAGATTTTTTACTATCAAATAATACAGCAAATTCTGCTGATGCTCTGACCGATAAATTTATTGATTTGAATACGAGAATTGAACACATTAAACAATTATTTGAAGCTAAATACTTGAAAGATTTTCTGACGCCATTCCTTCTGCAAGGATATTTGTTGATTTGTAAAAATCAAATGAAAATCGGCCATGTTGATAATCAATTACTTGAAAATATATCTACCCTCTATTCTGAAATGGCTGAGAATTATCATGAAATAAGCTCGTATTGTACTGGTGTTAAAGAAGACATAGACGCAAAAAAAGCACATAAAAATTTAAAACGAGAAATGTTAATGCTTGCTAATAAATATAAATGTATGCTCTTCCAAAACCAATGCGTGAAATTTATCGACAAATGCGAGAGGTCATGGCTGCAGGATGAATCAATAAAATATTTTATTGCAGCAGTAGATGCCCTTGAGAAAGTGCATCATTGTTTATCTGTAAATTATGTCAATTTTGTGAATTTGTTATGCAGAGTGGGCCACCAGATCAATTTGCTATTTCACAATCAAGGATATTCAATTGATCAATCATTATGCAATGAATTAGTTAAACGACTGAGAAACTTAGTTTACATCTATGATGAGATTAAGACACGCTTTATTTCTCATCAACATTTGTTTTCGAAATATGATTTATCTGTAACTTCAATTAATGATGCTAGGCTTATATTTATACCGCTGATTGATCATTATCTCTTGAATGCAAAAAATGCAATTCAAGTATTATCAATAAGAATACAAAATAGTGATAGGCCATTGCCAAAACGAACTACTTTCGATCCCATATTTTCACTCTATTTACTTTCATCGTTATTTCCTATGTCTACCCACATCCTCGATTTACCTCCAGACCGAATGGCACTTGCTAATACTTTTTTGGATAAAAATTTGGTTTCTGATGATGTTACGGCTAGCGAGAGTAGGAGTGATGCTAATCAAACTGCTGTAGCTAATAAAAGAAAAGCAGAGCTATGTGAAAGCACTGCTTTACCAGAAAACGATGGTGCGGACCGCAATTACAAGCAATCACGTTTGAGTCTATCGTAAGTAACGAGAATTCAATTTACAGGCAGCAAATATGAGATAAGTTAAAAGGACAAGGCTGCTAATCAAGCACGGAAATAATTATAAAGTGATATAACAAGCGAAATGCTCAACGCGAGGCTTTTTTGTTTATTCCTCGCGCAAATTAATTCAATGGTTAATCTTATATTTTAATTACATTTGATGGTTTTAACACATCAATATTTTTATCCGATGTAACTACTGGTTTATGTTGCTGTTGGGCATTTTCTACATTATTAAAAAATGAAAATAAAATTTTTCCCCGTTTTGCAAGCGCTAATCGAGTATCTATACGACTAGGTGTACCAACATGACTAGAATCGCGTTTTTTGCTCATTCTATTGTGAGCGGGTGGTGTTACAGCGTTGATTTGCATTTCAGATTCTCTTTTACTGATTAGTTTTCGTAATTCAGCTTCTAACGCATCTAAATCTTCTTTTAAACGATCTACTTTAAGATGAATCGATGTTGATTTTAAATCAGCTAAGTTTTGCTGCCATAAAAAATAATAGGTATTGAGAACGTGATTTAATGTGCCTGTCATAGGGCCGAAGCTATCACTTTCTTCGGCATCGCATAACTTATTTTTTATATCATCAAATGTTTCTTCAAAAGCAAAACATTTATTTCTTGCGATCTCATATTTAACTCTTTTATCTTCAAGGTTTTGAATATTGATGCGAACCTCTTGTAATAATTGATAAGCAGTATGATGATCAAGATAATTACCTTCTGATAAGTTGGATCCATTTGTGTTAGTAAATTGTTCTTTTATTCGGTGGCATGATAATTGAATGTGATCATAATCTTTTATTAATTGTAAGATAATTTGTCGCATTTGTTGGGGTGGATTTGCAAATCGTTTATTAAAGGCAAGATAATCCTTCTGAAATGCCTTATAAAGATCTGTTTGGCCAAGCGATATCGCCTTACCGAGTGATTCCATATCTGATTTTACTTCTGTTAATGTTTCTTTATGATTTTGTAATTTAGTTTTAATTGTTTCAATTTTATCGCAAGTATTACTTATCATTGTTTTCAATGTTGTTGAAACATTTTTCAGATCGTCGCTATCAAGTTGAGATAGTAAATGACGAAGAGGTATAATCATTGTATTTAATAAAGAGATATCGCTATTAATATTATTGATTGAATTATTTATATCTTTAGTAAATTGATTCAATTGAGTTATTTTACTATCAGTCTGTTGTAACCAATTTTCCAAAATATATTGCATCATGTATTGATCTGCCGTAACCGCTATACTGTAAACAATTTTGTCATATTGCAACGGCGAATCGGTTAAACGTTGACGGCGAAGACTTTTGAACATGAAAATAATGAATGATTGTGTTAATTCAATATTTGATTGGTGTAATTTTACATTATCAAGCTGATCTTCACGCTCAGCCTTTACTGATGAAATACCAGAGTAATTCAATGCATTTATTGCATTTAATGCTTTAAACATATGCCATGTACACAGTCGTTCAGGATTATGAATATCAGTTAGCTGTTTATTAATCTCTGTTTCTTTTAGCGATTTGTCTAAAATAAAAAGATTGTCTATGAGAAGTTTTAATGCTTCTTGAAAGTGACTTTCTTCCATTTTTGTTTGAATGGATTCTAAATCGATAGGATTTCCAGGAGTAAGAATTAATGTATCGTAAAGGAGAGAACACATGGTTTTTGGTAGAGAAGAATCTTGTTCTAATAGAGTATTAATTCGCAGATTAATTCTTTCTAGAAAATCGCTTGCGTTCATTTTATCTGCTGGAATAATTTTACGGCCCACTCTTTCTGTTGTGTCCCACTGTTTATAAAAAGCAATAATATGAAGTATGTTGTCTGGAATAATAAATGGTTCTTTCTTTAAACGACTAATTAGCAACGCACCAATATGTTGTAAACAATTTTCATCATAAAGAATCGGTTCATTAGGATTAGCATTTATAAATGCGCAACCTAGTTGAGCTAGGATTTTGGGGTGATAATATTCGTATGATTGTATTCTTTCCAGCATTACGTTTTCTCCTAATTTAAACGTAGTAATGCATCCTTTCATTTATTAAATTCTTCAGCCTTGAAGTAAAAATAAGTGAATATTATAACATAAAAATAAATTATATCGATTGAAATTTCTCTATATACAATAAAATCTTACATAGTAGTCGCAATTACAAATCTATCGTAGCCTGGGTGAAGCCCAGTAAATAAGTATTTTAAATTGATTTTTGATTTGATTTCATTATCTACCTTTATTGTATTACATCATTTGGCTGCATCCAGGCTACATTCTATTTCAAAGCATAAAAACTTTTTATAGCCTGGACACATTACATCGCTCCTTTGTCCGGGCTACTATTTTAATATATAAATTGTCAAGGGTAATAAAAGTAGACCTGAAGTGATATCACAAACACTAGAAAACGATGATGAAAATGCTATAGTATCCAACCACAAGAAATTTCGATTGCCTAGATAACCGTTGTCAAAGCTAACCGGAATATCAATTACAAGGAGTAAAAATACTATGAGTCAAAAGGATACCGATGTTAATCAGTCATTGAAACGCCTCTACAGCGCTTTAGCAAACGTTGATAAATCATTAAAGGATTGTAAGCAAGCCTCAGAACAGTATTTGTCATTATCTGAGCAAAGAAGTGGGAACAGTGAAACCACTGTTCCAGTGATGGAAGAATATTTGAGAAATCGCAGGGCATCCCGTGACGAGTATAAAAGGTCAAGGCAATTGATCCTTGCTAAAAATAAATCAGAACAATCCAATGGAAATGAAAATTCCAATTTATCACAAGGATCAAGCCTCAATCCTGCATTTAATCGTAGTTCAAATTGATTTAAATACCTGCTATTTTCATAGTTCTTAGCGCACTAGTAACATCATTCTCCCTAGCTGATGACTCTGATGGTAATGGTTGCTGCTCAGGGCTAGCTAGATTCATAGCACTGAGCGCACTAGTTACATCATTCTCCTTAGTGGATGACTCTGATGATAATGGTTGCTGCTCAGGGCTAGCGAGGCTATTGAAAATTGAAATTAAATTTCTACCACGTTTTGCAAGCGCTGCTCTGGAGTCGGTTTCAGCTCGGTTCGGCGTTGCAAGGATGGTCGAACTACGTTTTTTATATCTATTATGAGCGGGAGGTGTGACGCATATGTTTTGCATGTGCGTTTCTCTCAGCTTAATTAAATTTTCTAATTCATTTTCTAATGTACATAAATCACTTTTTAATCGATCTACTTTAACATTAATCTCTGTAGAATAGAGATCTCTTAAATTTTGTTTCCATAAAAAATGATAGGTGCCGAGCGCATTATGAAATGTGTCTGCAACAGGATTTTCCTGGGTTTCATCTGTTACATCATATAATTTAAATTTTAAATTATCGTACGCATTTTCAAAAGCAAAACATTTATTTTTAGCAACTCCATATTTAATTATTTTATCTTCAAGGTTTCGGATATTGCCGCGAACATTGCTCAACAAAGTATAAGCAACATGATGATCAAGATAATTACCTTCAGAAAGCTTAGAACCTTTATCTTTGAAAAGCTGTTCTTTTATTTGATTACAAGATAATTGAATTTGTTCATAATCTTGTATTAATTGAATTATGATCTGTCGCATTTGCTGAGGTGGATTTGAAAATCGTTTATCAAACGCCACAAAATCATGATGAAATTGCTGATAAAGGTGTGGTTGACCATGTGTTAGCGCTCCACGTAGTGTATTCATATCTGATACTATATCTTGCAATGTATCCTTTTGTTGCAGTAATTTAGATTTTATCTCATTCATTTTTTTGCAAGCCGATCTGATGTGGTTCATCAATGGGCCTGAAACATTATTCAGTGCGTTATTTTCCAATCTTGAGCTTAATTGGCGAAGCTTATCAAGCAGAGTGTCTACACGAGTGAGATCGCGATTCATATGATTAATTTGATTATTTATTTCTTCCATGAATTGATTTAATGTTGCTATTTTGTTATCAGTTTGATGCAGCCAATTATCTAAAATATATTGAAGAATGAATTGATCGGCCAACAGTGCTGAGTCGTAAACTATTTTATCATATTTATGTGCTGATTCAGTTAAATGTATGTGGTGTAGAGTAGTGAATAATCTATCAATAAATATCTGAATTAAATCACCATTCGATTTTTTCAATTCTGCATGATCAAGTTGACCTTCAACGTATTCTTTTGCTGATTCTATTCCAGAGTAATTCAATAAACTGAAATCATTCATGGCTTTAAAAATATGCCATCTGCACAGTAAATCGGCATCGTGAACAGTCGCTAATTGTTGGTTAATTTCTTGTTCTTTTAGAGCCTTGTCTACAATATAAAGATTATCTATTAGCAAGGATAAAGCCTCTGGAAATTCACTTTCATTAACCTGTATTTTGAGGGCTTCTATATTGATATGGTTTCCATGAACGCGCTTTAATGTGCCGAATAATAGAGTAAACACGGATGTTTCTAAAGAACCATTCTCTGATAGAAATTTAATGCGTTGATTAATGATATCCCGATAATCGCTAATACTCATGGTATAGGCAGGAATAAATAGTGCCCCCACCTTTTTAGTGGTATTCCAACGTTTAACATTGGTAATATGTTTAATGATATCAGTGGGAATTGTGTAGTCTTCTTGCTTTAATTTGCTGATAAGCAACGAACCAATACGCTCTAAACAATTATTATCCTGAAGAATGGATTCATTTTGGTTTGCATTGATAAATACATAACCGAGTTGTATAAGAATTTGGGGGTGATAATAAAAATATGAACTAAGCCTCTCGTGCATTACGTTTTCTCCTAATTTAAACGTTGCAATGCATCCTTTCTGTAACCAATTACCTCAACCATGAAGTAAAGATAAACAATTATTATATCATAAAAAAAATTCATAGCTACTGATTTGTTACACATTTATAGCGAATTTTAATAAATTTTAAGACATTTATTTTTTAATTTTCTCTTCCTTGATTAATCCAATATTTTAAATTATTCGCTAATCGACCTTTCCGATGTAATTCTGTAAACGATTTTGGATCGACACTATTCATCAAACGATATTCTGTTAATACCGAATGAATAGACCAACATTGTTGAATAATAGATAAAATTTCTAATAAGTGATGATGGGATTCTCTCTGTAGCCAAGGTTTAAGACAAGATTCAACGAGTCGTTGATATTGAATGTCCGATAAAGAAAAGTTTTCTTTTGTTCTATATAAACAATTATGTAATGAAAAAAATGGATGCGTAATGGCGATTTCACCTAAATCGATTAAGGTTGTTTGACCGGTATGGATATCTATTAAAATATTTTTATCGTGAAAATCGCAATGGCTCAAAGTTTCTGTGATTTTGTATTGCGATAAATTTTGGCATAGCAAACTTAATTTTGGCGACAATTGTTGTAATGCGATCAGATCCTCTTTTGTTAATCCATCTTCAAGTAATAGTTTGTGTTGTGCAATCAAATCTTGATAGTGCATGGGTAATTTATCTAAACGCCAATCAGGCACTCCTTTATTTAGAAATAGCGCAATTTTTTCTGATGCTTGCATTTGTAGCGAACTATAATCATGCATTGCTTGAATAAAAATGGCTTCATTAAAATTTTGCTTAAAATATTGATGGAGTTGGATGCCTGCGTCATGCATTAAAAAACAGTGTAAAGTAGCGTTTTCTGCGATCAGTAAAGGCACCTTCGCCTGAAATTCTTTATATAAGAGATGGATGATGTTTGCTTCTATTGATAAAAGGGGGGGGGCTCTTTTTAAATAAATAAAGCCTTTGTTGGTATTGAAGCGACACACTTCCGCCCATGGTGTATTTTGTATAACCTCAGGCACCGAGGAGTGAATTTGATAATCTTTTTCTTTTAAAATTTTAACAGCCCATTGTTGATGTAAATTATTCATAGGTCACCATTTGATATTGATAAGTAATTATAATATTGTTTGGTGGATTACGTAATGAAAGAAGGTCACTGATATGATTTGGCAACAATTACCTGATGTTTTAAGTCTTAATAATCGCGGCAAAAATACTATGGCAGAGTTTTTAGGGATTGAATTTATCGAAATTGGTGCTGATTTTATGCGCGCTACAATGCCAGTGGATGATCGCACTAAGCAACCAATAGGCATTATGCATGGCGGCGCTTCATGTGTATTAGCAGAAACGATTGGTAGCACCGCGGCTAATTGTTGTGTGAATCTTGCAACAAATTATTGTGTTGGATTAGATATCAATACCAATCATATTCGATCCGTAAAATCTGGTGTAGTCACAGGAACCGCAAAACCTTTTCATATCGGTAAAAGCAGTCAAGTGTGGCATATCGAAATTCATAATGAACAACAACAATTAGTTTCTGTCACTCGTTTAACAATGGCAGTGTTAAACCGTCTATAATTAATTCACTTGTTGAAATACTTGATTGTCATTCCCGCCCGGGAAGAAAGGATGCATGGATTATGAGAAATTTTTCCGACTTAAATGAACAAGAAGTATTGGCGCTCGCCATTTCTTTAGAAGAAGACGATGAATTAACGTATGAGAATTATGCCGAATATCTAAAAAATTCCTATCCTAATACTGCAAAAATATTTACCGATATGGCCAAAGAAGAAAGTGGTCATAGACATCGCCTTATTGAATTATATAGACAACGCTTTGGTGAATTTATTCCATCCATTCGACGCACTGATGTGCGAGGTTTTATTCCGCGAAAATCTATTTGGATGGGACAACCTCTGGGGCTCGAAAAAATTCGTGATCAAGTGGAAGTGATGGAAATGGAAAGCCGCAGATTTTATCGCAAGGCTGCGCGTCAAACACAAGATGCATCAATGCGTCAATTGCTTGATGATCTTGCAACAGAAGAAATTAAACATGAAAAACAAGCAGAACAATTATTTGTTGGTTATTTAACACCCGAAGCGCTTGAAGAAGAGGGCAAAACAGAACGGAAACTTTTTATATTACAAATTATTCAACCCGGCTTAGCCGGATTAATGGATGGATCGGTATCAACTTTAGCGCCTGTATTTGCTGCTGCTTTAGCCACACAATCTTCTCATGACTCTTTAATAGTCGGTTTAGCGGCATCAGTGGGCGCAGGTATTTCAATGGCATTTGCAGAAGCAGCCTCAGATAATGGCAGTTTAACAGGACGTGGCAGTCCGGCATTGCGAGGTACAGTCACAGGTGCCATGACTACATTAGGTGGCCTCGGTCACACTTTGCCATTTTTAATTCCTTATTTTCATCTGGCATTAACAATTGCAATTATCATTGTATTAATAGAATTAGGAATAATTGCGTGGGTTCGTAACCGTTATATGGATACGCCTTTTTTAAGTGCAGCATTTCAAGTGGTAATTGGTGGGATATTGGTATTTTTAACTGGTGTATTCATCGGGCATTTTGGTTAACATTATAATTTAATAAGGCTTCTTATTACTACTTCTGCATTTCACGCAGCAATTGCACTTGTAAATCAATTGTAGCCTGGGTGAAGCCAAGTAAAAATGTAATTAATTTCACTTTAATATTAATCTCGAGAAAATATACATAGTTCTACTGGCGGAACCCGGGAAATAATTTATTTAAATCCCGGGTTTCGCCAGTATTATTAATTAACTTTAGATTAAATTTCTATTATTTCACATTATTGTATTACATCATTTGGCTGCACCCAGGCTACATTTTTACATATGTTGTAATTTCATAAGCTTATTAATCTAACTAGAGGAGTATTAATTAATACTGACGTATCCAAATTTTTTTTGATACATTGTTTATTTCACTAATTGATCATGGAGACAGAGTAATGAAGGTTGTTGTAAAGAATAGTTTTTTTGGATTGTTATGTTTAATCACTTCCATTTCGGCGCAGGCTAATCAACAAATCGCTTCAAAAACAAATGCGATGATTCAGCAAAATATAGTTGCTTTCATGCAGAAAAATCATATTCCGGGTGCAGCAGTAGAAATTTATATTAATGGTGTGCCTCATGCTTATTATTATGGCTATGCTAATGTTGCAAATAAAACAGAAATAACACCGCAAACGATTTTTGAAGTAGGATCTATCAGTAAATTATTTACCAGTTTACTTATTGCACAACAAGTCAATGCCAATCATATGAAGTTGGATGATTCTTTTACGAATTATATTCCTGCATTAGCAGATACAAATAATAATGATTTAAAAAATATTACCCTTGAAGAATTGGCAACACATACTTCAGGATTGCCATTTAAAGCGCCACCATCTGTTACAACCTGGCCACAATTGGTAACGTTTTGTACTAATTGGAAACCAACATCAACGATAGGTAGTCAATGGACATATTCAAATATGGGCGTTGGATTATTAGGTTATTCCATAGAAGGCCAGTCTCACCAAACTTATGATCAACTTGTTAGAAAGAACATAGCGGTTCCTTTAGAGATGACTTCTCTCGGTGTAACTGTTCCAAAACAACTGCAACACAATTATGCAAAGGGATATGACATTAATAATCAAGTAGTGAAACCTATTAATATGGTTTTATTTCCAACAGCTGGTGCTGTAAAAGTCAGCGGCCAAGATATGCAAAAATTTCTTAAAGCAGCAATTGGTTTACCAGGCACTCCAGCAACAATTGATTCAGCAATGCGATTAACACAAATTCCTTATGTTGAAGTTGGCGCTATGAAACAAGGATTAGCATGGGAAATTCGTGAGATTGATTCTCAACAAATGGACTCCTTATTAAATCCAATTTCAGTGGGTTCAATCTCAGCAACACAATTGAATCAGAATCAGCAAAAATTTGATGGAAATGCATTGATTGAAAAAACGGGAACGACAGATGGTTTTCGATCTTACATTGCTGTGATACCTGATCGTCATTCTGGCATTGTTATTCTCACCAATCGGACTTCAGTGGATGATCAAATTGTTTTAACAGGACGTAAAATTTTATTCAATTTATGCACTCAATAGCGTTCTAAAAACGCTCTAAAAAAACGCTTCGTGAAGCTTGCTGGAGCCCCCGATGTTCTCTAGGGGTTTCACGAAGTTTGATCATGAAAAATTTTGTTGCATTTTCATCATTTATCTATATCATGCACTTTCTTTAAATTTTTGTAGAGCGTTTAGTCGCATCACTATGATTTGCAACACACGGGGGGCATAGTTATGTTAAGTGAAAAATTTTTAAAACCACCTTCATATACAGATAAAAATAGTAATATTTTTTCTGTAAATGTACTCAACACCAGACAATTTGATCTACAAGATGTTACATCTGCGAATAGGGAATTTTTGAGTACAGTTTCAAACAGTAATAATAGAGTCGGAAATTTTGTTTGCGAATCAAGTAAACAAAACAAATTTCTGACGGATATTTATCAACTCGGTTTTATGTCTCATCAGAAAACGCATTTGCCATTGCGTGCTTTTAATATACCAGATGAGATCAGAGTTCAATTTTCTAATAAATCACAATTTACCTTAGCCGATAAAAATGTTATCGGTAGCTTTTTGTATCGATTAGAGAATGAGCCAGCTACAGATAATCCTACCGTGCAATTAATTCTTGATGATTTTGAGACATTCATGCCGGAGCTATATGGCATCTCACCAAATTATGAAGATGAAAATATCATTGAAGAAAGTAATGCTGAAGAGAGTTTGGAAGATTCCGATAATGATGTTGATACGGATAGTGATGTCGATGAATCTGAACAGCAAATAAATCAAGATATTGATCAAATTACATTATTGGCACAAGAGGAAGATATTAATTTAATTGATGCCAATGAAAAAAACATTGATCATGAAGATGAAGATATAAACTCTGCAAATGATCCAGATGGAAATGTAAATAATAATTTGGAAGAAGAAGTCGTTTCTGCTGATTTCGATGACGATATCAATAATGACGAGGAAGAAGATCCTCTTGATGAGTCTGAGGATGAGAATTTAGAAAGTAATAAAGATGATGATGATCTGCTAGAAGATGAGTTTGATGAAGATTCTGATGAGCGTACTGAAGATGATTTAGAGCTATGTACAAAAGATGATCATGAAGTAGAGCGGCGCGCTCGAGATAATGATCAGGATTTAGAATTTAATGCGAATAATGATCTTAATGAAAATAATTCTTCTGGTGCAGATGAATGTGATTTAAATACTGAACCTGAAATGTCAGTTGCACGTTTATCCGCAGTTTTGGATAAATGGGGTCTCTTTTCAGAAATGCGTAACCGATTTAATAACATTGAATCATCCGTAAATATTGAAGCTGATATTAATGATGAGCATCGAGTTGTTGCTAATATAAGTCGTCACACAAATGCATCGCAACTAGATACTCAACTGCGAGATGGCCTCATGGAAGATAATTCTGTTATGCAAATGAGAAAATGGCGATAAATAATTAACCTCCTGAATAAGTAGTGAATTAAGATATAATGGTTGAATTAATCAATATTAAACTACTTATTCAGAAATGCTTTGTTCCTTCCTTGGGTTATCAATACAGTATTTCAAATACTAATAATAATTCCAACGATAATATCGACGATAATGCCGACGGTATACTCCGTTATAATAATATCCACCATAAGGACGATAATAACCACCATAATAGGGTCGATAATAACCGCCATAATAAGGTCGATAATATCCGCCATAATATGGTCGATAATAACCCCCATAATACGGATGATGATATCCGTAACCGCCATGTCCCACGACTACAACATAAGCATCACTCACTGATGGCGTAAAACAAGCTACACTAATCACTATTACTGCAATTAATTTAACGTGTTTTCTTGCCAACTTACCGATTAAATTAAACATAGATGACCTCCTTTCCAAAAATTTAAAATTATTTTTTTGAACGATTAACCTTTTTTAAAACCCATATAAGCCAGAAACGCACCTAATAGAAAATCAACGCCATAACCACCATATTGAAATGAATGATGCATGATAAAAAATAGCGTCAAAACACTTATATAATGAGGAAACATTAAAATACTTATGCTTTTTAAAAGTAATATCCATCCCACAATGGTGATAACGACCTTCCAACTCCATTGCCAAATATTATGATATAAAACTAATAGTAGTCCGATGATTAAAGTCATAAGACCGGCAGTCATCATTAAAGCAGGGAAAGTAACAAAGCCAGACATAAGAGATGCTATTTGGTGCATGTGAATGTACATTGCTACACTCACAATGATTAAATATAAGCCAATTAATTTACCAAGAAATTTCGATTTATCCATTGCTATTCTCCAGAATTAACACACATAAATCTAATACTCTAATTATAGTACTTTTCCATGCAGTTATTTCTGTTAAAAATGGCATTATTTCTTATGTCAAAATAATCAAAATTAAAATCGACTTGATTCATTCATTATACCTCTTTACGCATATTAGTAGCTGGTCTATAAATTATATAAATGAAGCTCAGAGAGGATGAAAAATATGCAAGAAAAATCGTGGGTAAAATTAATTTCAGAAGCAGAAATAAGTCTTCCACTGAGAGCGTAATGGCTAATCGTTGCTTAAAATATAAGGATATTTAGGTTTTATTCGTTTAATTCCGTTGATATAATCATAGTTTTATTCCTTAACACTTGATACAAGGTAAAGACTATGTTTATAAACCCAATTGATAGCCGTTCATTATATAATTTTGTTGATTATACATTGCGATCTATTCAACCTTTTTCCGATTATTGCCTTTCTTTAGCAAAGCAATTTAATAGCATATCTGATTCTGTGAATTTACCAGTAACATTGCCTTATATCAGTGAAGAGATGAAACAAAATTTTGCGGAGATGCTTAAACAATCCACTTATTTATATCGTAAAACAGCCGGTAATCTTTATATTTATCATATGTTGACCAGTATTTATGAGAAACCATCATTTGATATTACTGAAGTTAAAATAGGTGATAGTTATTGCGATATTGTGGAAGAAGTTGTTATTCGAAAAAGTTTTTGTAATTTATTACATTTCAAAAAAATGCAAGATAACGGTAAAAATTTGCCGAAAATATTACTTGTTGCTCCGATGTCAGGACATTTTGCAACATTATTACGCGGTACAGTACGGGATATGTTGCCGTATTATGATGTTTATATTACTGATTGGAAAAATGCTCGTGATGTTCCTTTAACAGAAGGGGCGTTTGATTTAGATGAATATGCGCACTATATGATTTCTTTCATGCAATTATTAGGTCCTGATTTGCATGTGATGGCTGTATGTCAACCTACGGTACCTGTTTTAGTTGCCTTAGCATTTATGTCAACAGACAATGATCCGAGAGCGCCACGCTCTGTTATTTTATTAGGTGGTCCGATAGATACTAATCAATCACCTACTGCCGTCAATGAATTAGCTAACACCAGAGGCGATGATTGGTTTAGACAGAATGTCATTTCAATTGTGCCAAGCCGTTATGCAGGTGCGATGCGCTTAGTTTATCCCGGATTTATGCAATTATCTGGTTTTTTAAGTATGAATCCTGAGCGACACATGCGATCTCTCGCAAATGCGATTGAAGATTATGCCAATCAAAAAAGAGAAAATGCATTTAAAACGATACGATTTTATTCCGAATATTTCGCGACAATGGATATTACCGCTGAATTTTATTTACAAACAATTAATACCGTTTTTCAACAAAAATTATTAACTAAAGGACGCTACCGATCACGTGGCCGTGATGTTCGATTACAAGACATTAAAAACACTGCCATTTTAGCGATTGAAGGTGGCAAAGATGATATTACTGGCGTCGGGCAAACTAAATCAGTATTAAATTTTTGTAATAATTTACCTGATGATATGAAAAAATATGTTTTAGCAGAAGATGTCGGGCATTTTGGTTTATTTAATGGCACTAAATTCAGGAAAATTATTTTACCTGAAATAAGAGCGTTTACATCTGGTTATGATAAAACTGCGAAAAAGCAAATAACTCGTTCAGGTTATAAAAATTCCGAGATACAGCAAACAACTCATTTTGGATATAATAATTCCCCGATAAAACAAATAACTACTTCTAGTGACAAAAAATCTGCGATAAAACAAACAACTAATGCTAGTAATAAAAATTCTTCAATAAAGAAAACAACCGTTAAAAAAATTGTGAGAAAAAAAGAAGAAATTATTTAATACCCACACTTTTTTTCCTTCTCCCGCAAGCGGGAGAAGGAAATAATAGAAAGATCTATTTTTTTAAGCATTATGGAATAATTAATGCCCAAAATATTAATCAGTGCTTGCCTCCTAGGCCACAAAGTCCGCTACGATGGCAAAGATAATTTGCAATCTCATCATCGATTGCAGGAATGGATTAATGCCGGGAACGTTGTGACAATTTGCCCCGAAATAGCGGGTGGTTTATCAACGCCACGGCCACCCGCAGAAATTCAATTGAATAAAAATGGTCATGATTTCATCAATGGCAATGCCAAAATAATGACAATTCATGGTGAAGATGTTTCGCAATCCTATTTATTAGGCGCTAATAAAACACTGAAATTAGCAAAATTGCATAATATCCAAGTTGCAATTTTAAAAGCACGTAGTCCTTCATGTGGTTCAACACATATTTATGACGGTACATTTTCAAGTAAAGTCATTGCTGGTGTAGGCGCAACAGCCGCTTTATTAATCCAGCATGGTATTAAGGTTTTTGATGAGTATCATATTGACGAAGCGTTAGATATGGCGGAACAAACTATTTGCGACGATTAAAATTAATTTAATCTGGATAAATCGATGAGTGATTTATCCGGTTAATTGCTAAAGAGGTCCAATGATTTAATCTAATTACTCAATCATTACTATTTTACGAATAAATAAAAAGCTTTAAGACTTGTCATTCTGATGACGCATGTCATAATATTAAGAATTTTGTTTTATCAAGGAAGATCGATTTCATGGTGTCATTAAAATACTGTCGCTTATTTATAGTGTTGTTTGGCATGATGTTATTTTCTAATTGTTTTGCCACAGAAGTGGCTATTACTATCGATGATTTCCCTGGTGTCGGCCCTTTACCTCTCGGCGTTTCACGACTTGATGTCGAAAATCAAATATTAAATACATTACAGAAATACCAAATTCAAAATGTCTATGGCATGGTCATTGGTGGGGAAGTTGTTGGTGATCGCAAAATGGAATATATCATTAATCATTGGATAGCAAATGGTAATTTTGTAGCTAATCATACTTACACCCATCACGATTTAGCGAAAGTGGATGCGGATTTTTATATTAATGATATACAAAAAACAGATGATTATTTATCACAAGTTAAACAAAATGCGACGTATAAATATTTTCGCTATCCTTATTTATCAGACGGAAATACTTTAGCAAAACGTACTGCGGTACGGAGTTATTTATTTAATCATGGTTATCAAATTGCACCAGTAACCATTAATTTTTCTGATTATGAATGGAATGCGCCTTATGCAAGATGTGTGCGACAGAATAATACCAATGCGATTGCATGGTTAAAACAAATTTATATTCAAGAAGCATTAAGTGCATTAGATGAAGCACATTATTCATCAGAGAAATTATTTCATCGGGATATTAAAAATATTTTATTAATTCATTTAGGGCCTTTTGATGCAGTGGTGTTAGATGATTTAATTAATGCTTATCAACAACGCGGCGTGACATTTATTAGTTTAAATGATGCGATGACTGATCCGGTTTATAAACTCAATTTAAATCCATACAGAGCACAAACGTATACCTTATCAAAACGTACTGAATCAAAAGATGATCCCATTGTGCCAATAACGAGTAGACAAGTGCAGGAGCAGCTTGATCGTATTTGTCGCTGATTGGCACCTCTTCTATGCTATAATCATTAACGATAGGAAGCTTGTTAAACAACGGAGTGAAACCAAAATGAAAAAATATTTACTATTATTAGCAATATTTTTATTAACCAATATAAACACTGCTTTCGCAGAAAATTATGATTCATTTTACCCCTATGATTTTATTATTATCCCATGGTATTCAGATGTAACGAATGTCTCAATCGTTGTTCCAAACCCCCATGCTGATAATAGAATGATATTTATTCAGCTTGATGACAACACCACCGTCAATGTAGTCTGCAATGGTTATGAATTTATGAATATCCAAAATGAATTTACTTGTAAATCACGGTTGCCTGTAATTTGGACTAATGCGAGATCTCATAGACGTGCTAGTGGCACATTCCAAATAACTCCCATTCTTTAGGTAAATAATTTGATAAATTTAAAACAATTAGTAGGGTTAATATTATTATTATTGTCGAATGTTACCTTTCCTCAAACATTAAATTCAATTCCTGATTGTTCTCAGCCGCAAAGCAAACAAGTATGTTACGTCACAGATGTAAATTCATTGCGATTATTGCAATTTAATTATGGTAAGCAAATTGTTAAGCAATTAATTCAAACTTATCAAAATGAAAATCCAGCACAATATCAACATCGGTTAGAAAAAATATATTTTCCAGTTATAATTGCGCCCGATCAAAAAATGTACTTGTTTAATAATGTAGAATTGTTAATGGCGTCTAATCAATTAGCAAATATTAAGCATTATCATTATAAGTATTACCTTAAAATTATTAAAAATTTCGCGAGCAATGATCAGTCATATACTATGCAAGATTTTTGGCAATGGTTGCAAAATTCGCATTATGTTTGGTTAAACGATAATGGTGTTACTAAATCACCATCGCAATTACCCAAACAGATAAATGCTTTAAGTAATGATCCTTATCTTACTTTAGCTAAAGAATTAAAAGTGACGCAGTGGTGCTATAAAGCGAATGCTGAAACAATTTATAATAATTTAGATTTTTATTGGGCGGATTATTTCAGAAGTTTGGTAGAAGAAGCGCAAATACCTGAGTATCTTGATCCTGATGCTACAACTGTGAAAGGACAGAAAAGAATACAAGCGTATTTGGATTATATTCATATTGCTGGTATTTGCCATGTCAATGTAGCGGATAAATTGCCGGGATTTTGTCAGTATAATAATGAATGCATTGTTTTTCCTTCTCCCCGAAGGGGAGACGGTGCCGAAGGCGGATTAGGGGGTATTAAATGGTGATAAACAATTTTTTATACACACCCTCATCTACCGAAGGCACCTTCTCCCGCAAGCGGGAGAAGGAAAGAATAGGAAGATCGAGACGATTGCAAATTCATATTAATAAATTCATTTTATATGGAATAACAAATATAACCCTTTTTATATTTTTATTGTGGTCTTTATCTGCACAAGCAATAATAAATATCGTCGCTGCTGAAAATATGTACGGCTCAGTTGCCAAAGAAATAGGCGGTGACAAAGTCAACGTAGTCAGTATATTAAATAATCCAAACCAAGATCCTCATTTATTTAGCGCAAGTCCAAGTACTGCCAGAGCAGTAGCAAAAGCGGATATTATTGTTTACAACGGCATTGCTTATGATGGATGGATGGATAAGTTGCTCAGCGTGCAGAAAAATCCCTCACAAAAAATCATCATTATCGCTAATTTAGTTGGCGCTAAAATGGGTGATAATCCACATTTATGGTATTCACCTAATACAATGCCTGTTTATGCACAATATTTAACGACACAATTACAACAACTCGATCCCGCTAATAAATCTTTTTATGCGACACAACTCATAAATTTTCAGAAAAACTATCAGCAGTTAAATAATAAAATTAATCAGATAAAACAGCATTATCACAATATATCGGTGATCGCTACAGAACCGTTATTTAATGATATGGCACAAGCTTTAGGATTTAATATATTAGCCAAGCCATTTCAAATGAATATAATGAATGATGTTGAGCCAACACCTACACAATTACGTGACTTTGAAAATGACCTGAATTCACACAGTGCACGTATTTTCTTTTACAATAAGCAAGTGATTAGTCCATTAACGTTACAATTGCAGAAAATGGCTATTAATGAAAGAATATCTGTTGTGGGAGTTACTGAAACGCAGCCAGAAGATATGAACTATATACAATGGATGCTAAATCAATTAATCGCAACGGAACAAGCGTTAGATGCAAAATCCAATTAATCTACAACAATTAATACCATCACTGACTTTTGAGCATGTGACATTATCATTCAATCATAAAACCATCGTAGAAAATTTTAATGCCCAAATTAATGCGGGAGAATTTATTGGCATTTTTGGACCTAATGGTTCAGGTAAAACGACATTATTACGCGCTATATTAGGATTGTTATCACCTGCACAAGGTAAAATTGTCGTATTTAAAAATCCTACACAACGCGGCAATTCCGCAATTGGCTATATGCCACAATCACGATCACAAATTCCACCCGATAATTTTAGTGGTATTGCTATGGTTTCAGTCGCAATGCATGGATATCGATTAGGTATACCTTATATTTCGGCAAAACAAAAAAAACGCATAGATGAAGTTATAGAATTAGTCGGCGCAAAAGAATTTGCACATAGGCCTTTTGTGCAATTATCTGGGGGTGAAAAACAACGATTATTATTAGCGCAAGTGATGTTAGATAATCCACAAATATTATTATTAGATGAACCGTTAGCGAATTTGGATCCCAACAGCCAAGAAAATTTAATTGCAATTATTCAGCAAATACAACAGCAATTTCATGCCACTATTTTGTTTACAGCGCATGATGTTAATCCCTTATTAGGCGTAATGAACCGTGTTTTATATATGGCTAACGGGAATGCCAAATTAGGGACTGTTAACGAAGTCATTACTTCAGAGCAATTAACAAAATTATATGGCGTGCCTATTGATGTCATTCAATTGCAACATCGTATTTTTGTGCTCAGCCATGAAAGAGGTGAAATAGATCATGGTACACATTGTCACTGAAATATTTGCATTTGATTTTATGCGGCATGCTTTTATTGCTGGCACGATCGCAGCAATTTTAGCGGGTATTGTTGGCTATTTTGTGGTGATTCGTCATTTAGCTTTTGCTGGACATGCCTTGGGTCATATTGGTTTCGCGGGTGCAACGGGTGCGGTATTGTTTGGTGTGACACCTATTATTGGGCAATTATTTTTAACGGTGTTAGCAGCTTTTGGGATGGGATTTTTAGGTGAGCGCATCAGTAAAAGTGATATAGCAATCGGTGTGATGTTGGCATTTTCATTAGGATTAGGCACCTTATTTTTACATTTTTATACGGCCTATGCCGGACAAGCCACGGCAATTTTATTTGGAGATTTATTAGGCGTATCTGATCAAGCCATTAAATTAATTATAATTTTAACGCTACTCAGTTTATTCGCATTAAGTTTTATTGCTAGGCCATTATTATTTACTAGCCTTGAACCTGAATTAGCCGAAGCGAAAGGCATTTCACTGCAATTAATTGCTATATGTAATTTAATGATTATCGCTGTTGCTGTAACCATTGCCAGTCAAGTAGTGGGTGTTTTATTGGTATTTACTTTATTAATTGGTCCAGCTGCAATTGCTCAGCAGTGGACCAGTCAATTTTGGCCTGGATTATGGGTAAGCATTATAGTTGCAATTTTAACTGTTTGGTTAGGGATTGTATGTGCTTGGTTTTCCGATTGGCCAATCAGTTTTTGGATCAGTGCGATTATTTTTGTGCTGTATTTATTAAGTCGCTTAAAAATTCAAATAATAGGTTTGAAATTTCTTCCCATCAACAGAAGTTAACCACACATTGAGTGGTTGATTGATTTTATTTTTTTGTGTTAACCCGCCTTGATAATGAATTTCTTTAATGTTCGATAATGCCAACGGAATAATGGTAATTGATCGATCAGGTGAAAAACGTATTAATACCAGATTTGTTTTAGCTAATTCGTTTTGTTCTATGGTGCCATCATGATTCAAATCATACTGGCTTAATGTTTTAACATCATTGATTGTTTCTACATTAAAAGCCGCTGCTTTATGGGCGATATCATTATTTATGGTTCCTATGAGTAAATCGGTGCCGCCCATAACGGTGTCTTTGCTGACTTTGCCATCATTATCCATATCAACAACTAACATTTTTCCTGCTAAAAAACTTGATTGTTGAGAATTTGCTAGAGAGTCTGCATAAGAGAGTGTAAAAAAAAGAAAACTAAATATAAATAAAATCCCTTTCATGAATTGCGTTTTCATAATTTCCTCTGTGATGAATTAATTGAATAAATGAATATGTATCTATCGCATTATGTTTTTTTTCCTTCTCCCACAAGTGGGAGAAGGAAAAAATCGATGTATGTTATCATAGGATTAATTAATTTGAAAAAATCGATTCTATAACACGATTCGCATTAGGCGCATAAAAATCAGTATAATAATCTTTCCAATAAAACGCTTTATTTTTTGCATCCTTCGGAAATCGCCACACAAATTCCACAAATGGGCTTGGAATTTCTAATACACCATCTTCGAGCTTGACTTGAATAAGATGATCAGCTGTAGAACTTTGTTCTATACCTAATTCTGGACTGCCTTTAATTTCATTTTCTCGAGAATTAAATTGCATATTTAATTTAACTTTTAAATAATCATCAAACGCTTTGAGATTATTAAATTGTGATAAATGATGAATTAACAAGCCAAAATGATTCGGTTGTCTACCAAAAACTAAAACCCAAGCCATCAATTCATTGGCTTCTTTAATAGTTTGATAATCTCGCAAAGTTGGCATGGGCCATTTCTGGCAATTAAATTGATTTAGAATTGTATTCATCAAAATAGGTTGTGCAGAAATATCGCCATTTTCAACAGCTGCAACTAATTCTTTTATTTCTAATAGGGGGAGGGGTGATATCGGTTGAATATATTTTGCAATAACATTACGTACTGATTGTGGCAATTCATGCAAGCGAAAATCTGCTATCACGATTTGTGGCAACACTTCTTGTGCAATTTTATTTTCACAATTTTCTTCGCGTAGCCAAATAAAATCGTTTTGTTTATCTGGCAAATAACCACTACCGGCTTCAATAAATCCTATTGAGGTAAAAATTTGTTTTAAAAGAGGAATGCCACTGTGCGGCCCTGGTAAATCAATAATGGCAAAATGATCAAGTATTAATTTTTCATTAAAGAGCGCACATATCTGTTGTGCGGCCAATACTTTATCTAAATAGGTTTGCCAAAGATGATTTATTATAATTTGCCGTATATTTGATAAATGATTCATAAGCTATTTCATTACACTCTCGATGATAATAATAAATAAAGGATAGGTCCGAGAATGGGTAAAAGAAGTACAATAATAATCCACACCAATTTCATAATTGGTGTTTCACCACTTTGCAATACTTTAACAATGACCCAGATGTCGAGAATGAGTACCAATAATCCAACTAAACTATATGGAAAATACATAATTTAACTCCTGTATCTATGTAGCCTGGGTGCAGCATATGACACCCATGAAAAAAAGAGACAACTTAAAATTACTACATTGTTATTTATACTAATGGCGAAACCCGGGGTTTAAAATTCCCAACTTACACCGTAATATAAATCTTTTTTTATATCTTTGATTTTAATTATGGAAAATAAATAAAATCATCATTTGTTTCCCACAAGCTACGATGAAGGAATTATTTCGTAAGCGAGTAAAAAGGCGATTGATATTACCATACTTCAAATTATTGTTCCTAATTCTTACTTGAGATTGCATAGCAATTGTTTTTATCAAAATCATTTTTTTTTTCCTTCTCCACGAAGGGGAGAAGGTGCCGAAGGCGGATGAGGGGGGCATTAAAAAGTATTTCACAATTATTTCACACATCTTATCCGCCTTCTGCACCTTCTCCTGCGATCAGGAGAAGGAAAAATATAATGTTTAAATCATTGATTTTTGCTATATTAGCCACCATTTATCAATCTATATCTTAGGAGGTGAGACCCATGAAAAAATGGATATTATTAGTGCTGATACTTCCATTTGCCTATAGCTATGCGCAAGTAAATGAAGTGCCTTTGCCAGCGGATCAAGCATTTAATTTAACTGCACCTACTATTACTCCTAAGGGCATTAATTTAGTGTGGCAAATTGCACCGGGTTATCATCTTTACCGTGAAAAATTGACATTCGCTTTATACTCTCCTAAAGGTGCGCAATTAGGTAAAGTTGAATTGCCGCCGGGTATTCCAGAAGAAAATCCTATATTAGGTAAGTTCCAGCAATATCAAAGTAATCTTTCTGTCATGATACCGATTCATGCGCCTACGCAATCTCCTATTACATTATTAGTGAGCTATCAAGGTTGTCAGGATCAAGGAATTTGCTATCCACCCGTCACCAAGAAACTCGAGTTTATGCTGGCAAGAAATGCTGCTGTGAAAATTGTAGTACCTGAAAACCAATTAACATTGAGTTGATATTTTTAACTGATATCCGATTAATAAACTTTTTGACCGATTAAGGAGCTGTAACATGAGTGAAAGTATTTTGGTTGTCACCGATCAAACGTTTGAGACAGATGTATTAAAAGCCAGTCAGCCTGTATTGGTGGATTTTTGGGCGGAGTGGTGTGGTCCTTGTAAAATGATTGCGCCTATCTTAGAAGAAATTGCTAAAGACTATGCTGGAAAATTAGTCGTTGCTAAAGTGAATGTAGATGAAAACACCAATACCCCTGGGCAGTATGGTATCAGAGGTATTCCCACCTTATTACTTTTCAAAGACGGTAATGTCGTTGCAACGAAAGTTGGTGCATTAACTAAATCACAATTAGCGGCATTTATCGATACCCATATTTAATTTGCATAACTGGCAATTAAAAATGGTACCTGGATGTAAACAAAAGATTTTAATAGTTAATCGCCAAAAAATGGTGCCACGGTGTAGACAAAAGATTTAATGGTTAATCGCTAAAAGATGTAGCCTGGGTGAATACAAATGATCAAATGATTAATTGTTATGTATTTTATATACAATGAGTAAATGATTAAAAACGCATGTCGAAACCCAGGAATGTCAAAATTAAACTCCTGGGTTACAGCAGGCAGCAAAATTTAGATTGTAGATTTCCCTTATTTCTAGCACTTAAAATGTTCATCATTTGCTTGCACCCAGGCTACATTTAATTTTATCGCGTTACGCATTTATTTATTAAATCTATCTCAACAAATGAATGGGAAGTTGCACTGGCTCTAAAGCGGCCATTTTTAATTCATGATGTTGCAGTTTTTTGAACTGTTCGAGTTGCTCACCAAAATTAGCGTTATTATTTATGTCATAAGATGAAATGATTTTATAAAATTGTTTGGTCTGTGAAGTGCGGCCGAAATTGGAAAAAAATGTCCAACCACTATTCTCTAATCGTAGTTTCGCAATAAGTTTTAATTCAATGAGGGTAGCTTCAGGGGAGCTGAGTTTTTGCAACATTAATTCAACACCTATGGGAATTTCGCAACGAGGTCCATAGGATTGTAATTGCCAATAATTCTTATTACCTAAAATAGTGCGGATGAGTTCAATGGGATTGGGTCTTTCAGCAACCGGATTACTCTGGACAGAATTACTATCAGATGAATTACTGTGAGTGACAATTTCAACACCTGATTTATTTCGATCGCTATCGGCCGCGGCGGGCGTAATTTGTCCTGAATTTGCTTCACTTACTTTATTTGAATCGGCAGCAGATTCATGTGCTTGAATTATTTCATCACCTTTTGGCTCAGTGGTATTTGAATGTGTTTCAAGGTTATCTTCTTCGGTCACACTTCTCAGAGCTGCATCCGGTCTCATTGCAGGAACAACAGATGATGTTGATTCACTCGCTGCAGCTGCACGTTCAACTTGTTCACTTAAGCGATTGACCTCTGTATGAGGAGATACGCTGATGCTCATCTTAGCTTCAGGTTCAACCACGCCAGAGGCTTTCTTTAAGTTTCGTAAATTTGGTTTCGGATTTTTCTTATGTTTTATGGCATATTCCAAGCTAGTCAAATAGGCTGATACACATTTCCTAGCTTTTGATTTTTCAACATCTAAATTGATTAATATTTCTTCCAATTCGTGAGCTGGTTGTTCTTTTAAATTTTTAGGGGTATATCGTGCTCTTATTGCAGGTGGTAATCCTTGACGACCTGTTAATTCATCATCACCCAGAAAATTTTGCGTACTCATAATCATAAAACCGGGTACCTGGGCCTTATTTCCGTCTTCATCAGTTCCCATAATTAAAGTATTTATTAATTTCTCATATTTAGGGCCGCCTGCATTTAGCTCGTCAATAATAAGTTTTTTTCCTGTATGAAATGCATCTAATAATATTTTGCGATCGGTTTCATAATTTTTACCAAATGAAAACTGTTTATACGATACACCTAAATAAATAAGATAATTTTTAAATAAACTACTTTTTCCAACGCCAGAATCTCCTTCTAGTAAAATTCCGAAATGAAAATTTTCTTGTTCACTCATAGCCAGGTAATCATCAATGAGTTTTAAAACAGGATAACGGCTCCGCGAAAAAGTAAAGCGTGATTTCTTTTGTTTGCCTATCTGCTTTAATTTTTGCTCAATATAATCATCTTGATATCGCTGAAATTGTTCATCTTTATATTTAAAATTATTAATCAAAAAATCATGTAAAGCTTTTTGTTTGGCGCTAGGTAAAATATCTCCCATCACACCTAGACAAGCTGCTATAGCAATATGTTCTTTTGTAATTTTGTAGTTTGAAAATTGTTCTAAATATTTTTTAAACAATACAGCCATCATATGTAAATGACGTGGTGATAGTAAAGGATCGGTTCCACCTGCAATTTCATTGACCTTATCAAAAATAGCCAATATCACTTTTGCTATTTTTTCATTTGATTTTGAGTCTAATTGAGTCGATGCTAATTTTTCTCCGCGTACCGATGTAACAGGATAAGCTAATTGTGGTTTTAAAATTTCATGGTAAAGATAAGCATGATTAGGTCTTTCGCACGCAACGTTTACTGTATATTGATCAAAAAATTCTTGTTGTTGGCGGGAACCACCTTCACTATTTTTATTACCGATATAAATAATGCGTTGATTGGGTTTAATTTGATAATAATGACCATTTTTAAGCAAATGCGGTTTTAAACTTCTCAATCCTTTTGTTTGAGATTTTTTTTGAATAGATAAATTCGCCTCATCATCTATGAGAAAAGCATCAACATTTTCGTTTTCTTTTTTATCATTATGGTTTGCAAATGCTTCTAATTGATCTTCGCCAATGTAAAGTTTTGCTTTTCTGTTATAGAATGCAAAATAATCCCGTTCAAATTGGCTCATTTCTATTGATGGGCTACCTGTTTTTATTTTTTTAATAAAATAAGTACTTTTTCCTATACCCGTTGGGCCGCTATAAAAAATCATATTAGATGTAGCAAAACCATTCATGATGCTATTCAAACGGCGTTTTTTATAATTTTCATAAGCAGCAATTGATAAATCGTTAGGATCATCTTTACTCGGTAAAGTTTCTACTGAGAGTTTATGATCCGCTAGTGGTTGATCAGCGTCAGGTAATGTTTCTTGAATATGGGGTGAATTTTTCTTGTGTTCCGGAGGATAAAAAATCTTTGCGATTTTTTTAGGCTTTTCAATAAAGCAAGTATATTGATTATTAGCAAAAGGGACTTCACTTTTAGTCAGTAAAATTAATTTACCTTTAAATGAAACTGTCTGACCATCAAAAATAAATTCTGCTTTATCTGTAATCAATGATGCGGCTAAAGCATTGATTAGTGGTTGAGGTAATTCACCATGAACAATAATAGTTTTGCCGGCTATAAGCGCTTCAAAGATGTTACTTGCCTTATATTTTGCATTGATAGCCTCTTTAGACACTGAAGGATGTATTTGATAAAACAAATCGCCGAAATCGTGGGTAGCATCTAAATCAATATAGAGTGCGTCAGGATATTTTTGTAATAGTTCTTTTGCGATTTCCGTTTCAGCATCAGCGGAGTTTGAATGAATAATACTGATAGGTTTTTTGTCCAACGCAACAAATGACTCATAATCATCAAACAACTTGTTTTGGCCAACATAATTTTTCTTAATATGAGATATATTCAGTATTTCAGCGGGCAATGTAATACCGCGTGTTATAGAGATAGATAGTTCTACATTGTTGGTTTTTGCTTCTGCCAATAGCTGACACCACTGGTTCAATGGAACAGAGTGAGTGACGATGAGTGATATTTTTTTATGTTTTTTAAATAACCCCACTGTTTCGATGAATCTATTATTATGGTATGAATAATGATCAAAGAACTCCTGAAAAGTGTGCGGATTTAATGAATAATTAAATTCAATTTGATGAGGTGGAATTTGTTTTATGACATCGGTAATTAATTCATAGCCAGATGAATAAGATAATTTAAATTCTGGATGAAGCTTAAATATTTTACCATGCAACGTAAACTGGCGTTGTTGTAAAGCGTGTTGCCAAAATAATTGGAATTCTTTGATTTGCCACGGTGGATTTTTTAAATGTAATGCTTTTAAAGGTAAAGATTCATTATCCAATGCGGCTAAAAATGAATTAAATTCTCGCGAAAAGTGATTATCCAGAATATGTATCGTACCTAATAAAATACTCTCCCAGTCTTGACTTTCATATAAATCAATAGACAATCTATTATCGGCATAAGAGCTAATTTCTTCTCTACTATTATGATATAAATCAGCGGTCAGTGGATAACGCCATTGATAAATCGCATCATGTCGTGTCGTAAAATCAGCACCTTTATAAGGACGTGGAATATAATCCGAATAAAATCCAACGATAGGTGGTTTTGAAGGAAATATTTTGCCTTCTAACATACGACCATCATCTAATCCTTCATTATCGAGAATACAATGTAATGCGACCAGATCAACATGTTTAAAATTCATCCAATTAATAAATATAATACCATCGGGATAAGTTGCAATGAAAAAGCTGAGCAGGGAGAAATGATCTTCAATGCTTAACGTGTGGTGATTTTTATTCATTTTGCCATTAAATTTTAGACCTGGCGCTTGCCATTGCAGATCATCCGCTGAATTAATAAAGATGAATGGTTTTTTTACTTGTTTTGCAAATTCTGCAACAACTAATAAACAATCGCTGGGATTATCAAATTTAAGCAGCGTTTTTCTACCCGGTGTAATTATTTCCGTAAATAACAATTCAGCAGAAGCGGGCGATTTTTTAGGTTCTGTTTTCCAGGTGACAAATTCCGGCCATAAATCCGCTTCAGTAATTTCTTTTTTCACAGGTTCAATACTGACTACAGGTAATTGTTTTGCAGGAAGTTGTTTAGGTGTATCGAAACCTTTAGTATCTATTTTTGTCAATTCTAAGGGAGCGTCATATCCACCTAATTCGACAGGATACCAAAAGTCCATAATTTTAAGTTCGATATAAGCATGGATATCGG
>JAJYDF010000071.1 GCA_021777765.1 Pseudomonadota bacterium
TACCGCCGGTAGGCATGCGACGGCTGAAATTCTGAGAAATATGTATAGACATTTCTGCGACTGTTTCATGGATACGTTGTGAGTTAGCCGCTTGATTTCCCTCTACTGCCAGAAACGCTTTGGTCATTGCGACAGTTATTTTGGTTGCATCATAAGGTGTTACCGTGCCATTACGTCTAATGACACGAATTTGTCCTGGCTCATTAATATCTGCAGTATTAGTTTCGGGAATTTTGTTTGCTGGTGCTTTGTAAATAATTTCTGTTTCCATAGGCTCCTCCTAGAGCTCGTTATTCATGTGCGTAAAGTGAAAGAATATTGGGACTGTTGATACCAATTCGTAGTTGCTATTCTACTTGGCCCTAGTTAGTAGCAGCCTTCAATAGAGGTAACGAATGGGTATGCTGTCCGACTGGTTTTGCGAGATTTTTGAGGTGCAGCGCAGCTGTTTTTTATTATTAGTAAACCAGTGTTGTATTTAAGGTGCTACACAATATCATGGGTTATATATTACTTTCAACCACTATATGATGTGTGATATTAAATATTTTGTTGTCAGAGATTTTACCTGTTTTTTGCATTATTTCCTTCTCCCACTTGTGGGAGAAGGTGCCGAAGGCGGATGAGGGTAAATCTATAGCTCGTAGCCTGGGTGGAGCAAATGAATATATAGATTAAGAATGATAAAGCGTCAGATTACTGCAATATGCTTTTACCATTAGCGTAACCCGGGAGCATTTCATCCCGGGTTACGCCTCAGTTTTAAAATGAATTAATATTAATTTGTATTATGAAATATAAATTAAAATCTCATTTGCTGCACCCGGCCGGGCTACATTTATTTAGCGGGAATGACATCGTGAATGTTATTTATAATGCGGCAAAATATCTGGTGATATATCTTTCAAGCATTTATGTTGCAAATCTTTAGGGGATAATAAGGGCGATTCAACTTGCCATGGAATATTCAGATCAGGATCATTCCACAAAACACCTTTTTCGCAAGCAGGATTATAATAATCTGTACATTTGTAAATAAAATCCACTTCATCACTCAACGTTGCAAAACCATGCGCAAAACCTTCAGGAATATAAAGCTGCATATGGTTTTCATCATTTAATTCATGACTTATCCATTTACCAAAAGTAGGAGAGCCTACTCTGATATCTACCACAACATCTAACACGCTACCACGAATCACGAAAACTAACTTTCCTTGCAAATGAGGCAATTGGTAATGCAAACCCCGCAACACACCTTTACGGGATCGGGATAAATTATCTTGCACAAATGGCTTATTAATTCCCAATTCTTGGTAACGGCTGGTTTGATAGGTTTCTAAAAAGAATCCTCTATCATCAGCAAAGGTTTTAGGCTGTATCAGTAACACACCTGGTAAAGCAGTTTCTGTAATTTGCATCTAACACGATCCTTAAAACGATGGTAATCGCACAACTTATTAACCGCATATATTGCCATGTAATTAACGAGTACGATAGCCCTTTAACTGCAATTGCTATTAAAGGTTTTAGATCACGGTAGCTGTATATAAAGCGCATATTAAACGCTTATTTTCCTCTGCTAAGCATGAAAAAAATGTATTTTGCAAAATGGTGCTCTTCTTTCTGATTGCAGCGACTATATAACAATTGCTGGTTTGTTACCGCGTCATTACTCTGGTGAGTTGTCTAACCTCAGTTGGTAAGAGCGTTAAATAATTATCTGTTTGAGTGGATAATATACGAATTTGCTCTTCATCTTTAATATATTTAAGGCATGTGTCATAAAAAAGATGCAAATATATATAATTTTTAGAGTGGCTCGCATAGGTATCTTTTTCGAAAAAATCTTGATGTAATTTGAATTGAATATGCCATTTCATAAATGAAAGTTGCCAAGCATCAGCATACGAAATCATTTTTTTTAATAAGTGTAGGAAATTAGCATATGATTCATCCGCGCTTTGAATATCACGGGGCAAGAAATTGATATAAATAATATGAGTGAGGTCTGGTAAGGGCTTAATGATGGCATCATAGAATTTCCATATATTCCTATATCCAATTACCCTAGGTTCCATATCGCACTTTTTAAGATATTCGAAGTTTTTTGACAAATTATTAGCATAAGAACTCAGCAAATCGTTTATTTCATTATTTGAAAAATGGCTAGATTCTTTGCAAATGAGAAATCGCTTAACAGAAAACAAACTGTCAACCAAGCAAGTATTAAGTAAATTCTCTTTAAGTGTTTTTATAATTTGAGCCGAAAGGGGATTTGTTAATAAATATTTATCAGTTGCATGTTTTAGGATAAATGCAATGGTTGTTAATAGATGATCTTCTAAGCGCTTATAGGTTCCTTTGTCAGGGGTATGCAAAAAATCAATTAATATAGTAGTAATATCTGTAAACATTTTTAATGTGAATTTTTCTATTCTATTAATGATAAATAGCAAATTTTCCACATCACGCTGATGAGTAGCCTGCTGCTGAAAATCATGTTTTTGATTGCCAATGCATTTTGATATGGCTTGTTTAAAAGTATCTAAAAATAATGTAGTTGCCATTTCTCTTGAGGCGTCATCGCTTTCATCTGAATAGAGAATGGTTTTTATTGCTTTAAGTTTGAGTTTAAGTTCTATTTTATCATTTTGAGAAATGAGGATGTGAGCCAAAAATGCAGATATTGTAGCATCAGTATAAGAACATAAAATGAAACAGGCTGATATTTTATCATCCTGGGTGAAATATTCGCTATTGATAATATCATCAAGTAGTTGTTTCAATTTGTCAGTATTATAACCATGAGATAATTTTGCCAGTATTTTAAGGGCTAATAAACGATCATTATTATCAATCATTATTTGACCTAATTCTGTTATGGTTTCGTCGGGTGTGGATAGTGCAATGTGTTTGAAATCGGGCGAAATTGCGCTACTTGTTACAATGTTATATACAAAATCAAATAGTTCATTCTCTAATTGAAGAAAATGAGCAATTATGCTGGGGATATTATCGTATCTAAAACTGTCATCTTTTATCCAGTTTAAAATTAATTTTTTAAATAATGGCACTGTCTCAGCGGGGATATGATGTAGATGTTCTAATACATCAAATTCTGTAAAAAGAGTATTACGATCTGTATGATCTAGGGATGAAGAAAGCAAGAGTGTATTAATAATTTTTATAATATTTATTTCATCGATCTGGTAATGTTTTAATAGAATGGAATAAGCATAGGCTGTTTCATAAGTCATGAGGTTGCGAAATTGATGTGATTCCAGGTGCATTTTATCACTATTTGTAGATGATTTATTTATTGTTGATTGCACAAATTGATAGAGCTCTTGTTTAAACGTTTCAGGAATTTCGTGTAATTGAAGAAAGCGAGATAATAAAATCTCATTGTCGCCTAAATCCTCGTTATTCAATGCAATTAATGCATTTTTAATATTTAAATTTAGGCTGTGAATATTATTGCAATCTGTCTCATGAAAATTATATAACCCATGCCAAATTAATAAATAATCTGCAAACGCATTTGAAATATTCACATTGCTTTGATTATTGTTCGGAGCTGGATTAAGTGAAAGTGGTATTGCTTCCGAAATTTTTATATTTTCATTGTTATATGCGTGTTGGACTGCTTCAGCTTGTTTGATGCATTGTGCTATAAAATGATTACCCTTGGCTTTTAGGCTGATAACAAGTGCCTCAGGCATTACCACTAAAAAAGCCGTTAAAAGTTCGTAAAATAAATAGAGTATTGTTTGGGGCGCTTTAATTGACGATAGTAAAATTAAATGTTCTTCTAGTTGTTCTGGAGAAGCACACATTTTAATAATCATTAGATCTAAGTGAGAAAGAAATGAAGATATTTCAGCTTCGTTGTTATTTGCTTTATTAAAATAATTTGTTTTGTTTTCATTAATTATTTCTTTGAGTTTAGCAACCAAGCACTTAAATAACTCATGAGGCAGATATTGAGTATGAAGATAATTTGAGTAAATAGTGTGAAGAAATAATTCTAGATTTAAAGTGCGATTGTTTCTAAAAAATACTGGTTTTGATTGAAATATAAACATTTGATTTTTTCTACTAATGGTTTTAACGGGGGCATATTATAACAGCTATTGCTTTTTTTGCAATACGCAATTTAGACGAATAATAGTTAATTAACACATGAAATTTAGCCACTAATAAAAATATAGTTATTAATTCTTAAAATAAATCACGCTATACCAAATCAATTGTATCAATTATAATTGTCCTCTCTGTTTAGACACATTTGTTAAATAGCTTATCACGGAGGTCAAATATATCATGGAGAAAAATCCTTTTGCCCCAGATTCATTAGATAGTTATATGAGACAGCTATCCATTTCTTCATCAAATAACAGAAATATCACATTAAATAATTCCAGCATCCCAGCTTTACAACAATCTATTAAGACGCTTAAAGTAAAAGAAATTTATTTTACGCAAAATACTGTTGCATCGTCATTTGATAATGGCTTTTTATTAGCAGACGTCGTGGGTCAATTATTTGCAGGCAAATTAAAACCGCAGGATATTCCACCGATTCGAGTTGTATATGTGGGGCATTTACGGCGATGGTTTACTTTAGATAATCGTCGTTTACGCGTTTTTAAAAATGCAAAAATTGAAGAAATTAAAGTCATTGAATGTAAATATAGCGATCCCCACATTAAACAAGAATTTGAATCAAAAAAAACGAATAAAAGTATTGAAGGTGGCGGAGAAATTCGACACAACAAATTAAGTCCACTTTACTCCATAGGTGGTGCAAAGCATTTTGACGAAGGAACTTATGTATTTACTAAGAAAGTATTATCGTGGACTTTTGAACAACTGGAGAAGCCTGATTATCGTATAAGAAGTGGTGAAGCATTGCCTGAACGATTTTACGACCGTGAACATTATTTTAATGGTTTTCCTCACCTCATATTAGAAGAAGCCCGTTCGATATTGCAACAAGGATTAGAATTAGCACAGCGAGATAAAGCGCCAGTCATTCGCGGCATTATGTTTAGGTTAAAAATGCCTAAAAAACCGGATAATCCTGCTACGATGTATTTTAATTGTATGGGTCAAAACAAATTTAATGATTACTTAGTAAAATCAGCTGATATGTTATTAATTACCAACGGTAATTTAAAAATTTTAGGAATGGCAAATTATATTGAGCCTACCGAAGCTAAAATGCAAATTTGTGCAAAAGTTGTTATCGATGAAGATATTCGTATAGCAAATAGCAAATTATTTAATACACATGTGTCTGATAATAAACCGTGGACAATTTATGTTTTAGGCTCATTAATTACGCAATTGAGAATGTATGATGTTTGTTTGGCAAAGCCAAAATCACCTTTTGAAACGCAACTCATTAGTGGCAATATTAATCCTTCTTCGACAACGAGTTATTCATCTTATGGATTTTTATATTCAAATTTTTCATCAATGTTTGCTTCGAAAAACGTATTACCTCAAGCTTGGGCTGATCAATTAACTCATCTTAATCCTTCGCAGCGAGAAGCAATAGAAAAATTCGTAATGCAAGATCAAGGATTGCAATTAATTCAAGGGCCGCCAGGCACAGGTAAAACAACAACAATTATTCAATTGTTAAAATTACAATGTCAAAAATCCGATCGTGTTTTATTATCTGCGCCATCAAATAAAGCTGTCCATATTTTGGCAGAAAGATTTATGCGTGAATGTCCTCATTTGCCGATGATTTTAGCTGGCGTAGAAGATAAATTATCTGAAGATTCTCCTTTGCAAGAAATATTTGTGCATACCTGGAAAAGAAATTTACAGAATGAACTGATATCATTATTTAATCATATTAATGCTTTGGACATTAAATTTTCTAAAACGGAAAAAAATGAAAAAGAAGAGAAGCAGCAGAAACAGAAACAGGTCATCATAACAGATATACAACTTGATTTGTGGAAAAAAACATTAGCGTTACTTTCTAAAGACTTTGGCCTGTTTGTTAAAAAAATAGATATTTATAAATTAAGTATGTTAGCTGCTATCGATAATCATCAGAAAACAATGCATACACAAATTCAACAGCTACTTCACTTTTTAAACAATTGTTCAGAGAAATCTTTTATTCCTAATCAGCAATGGCTAGATATACAACGCCAACATCTTAGCGGGCTCATGACGACGCTAACGCATATACAATTATTATTGCAAGGGAAAGATGACGAAGAGCTAGAACTGGCTTTATTGAATAGTTCGAAAGTCATTTTTGCAACACTCAGTGTGACTGGTCGCAAAACATTTAAAGATATGAGAGCGGTAGATGTACTTATTATTGACGAAGCGGGGCAAGCAGTTGAA
>JAJYDF010000072.1 GCA_021777765.1 Pseudomonadota bacterium
CTTGTGCGGCAATCCACATATCATTAGTAGGAATTGGGGTGCCTTTATTTTTTAAAGTTATATACACTTGTGCATAAAAATTTGCAGTATCAAGTGATAATGGAAAAATTCGTATTCTAGAGGATTCAAGAAATTGATTTAATTCTTTGCGATTTTGTTTAGCGCGATTTCCATGATCAAATCCACTTAATAATTCACCTAAAATTATAGGACTCATTACAATTTGTTCAGCATGTTGCATTATTTCGCAAATGGATTTATCACCGTATTTAAATGCAGTGTAAGCATTGGTATCAATCAATATGGGCCTCATGTCCAAAGATACTCATCAATTTTTTCAAAATATTTAGTATTTTTTTCGAACTCTTTGATGTCTTTATCAGACCATGTACCGGCCAGTTTATCTAAATCATGATATTTGGTTTTTTTCACTTTGTGCGTGAAACCAATACCATGTTCTATCAGTTTGATAATTAATAGGTTAACACTGGTATTCTGCTTTTCAGCTTCGAGTTTTAGCGCCATCATAATATCGGTAGACAAACCGCGGATATTAAAATTATTTGAAGCCATATGACACCTCGTAATGATATCTGTTTGATATCATATTATGGTATCAATAATTAATAGTGTCAATTATGTACCGATTTAAGTTTGCTTGACCGACTATTTCATACTATCGCAAAATAAGATTCTTTAAATATTAATGGGGATAAATAACTATGATGCAACCAATGCCAAATGAGCAAACAAATATTCATACCACTGATAATCCTGCTTTAGTAAATCTATGTAACGCCATGTCTCGTATAGAGCCACTTTTTCAACAATTTATGAATTTAGGGAAAGGTGCTGTAAGTAATACAAATCACGGGAATCAATTATTTCAACCAGCAACATCTTTTGTATTAGATCAAGATCTCATGATATGTGCTACCGGTTATTTGGAAATTCTAAGCTTAGTTAAGCAATGTGATTTCAATGATTTGCGTTCCCTGGAATTTTGTAAGCGTAGAATTAGAGATGATATTAATAATTGTGAAAATAGTTTTTTTCGTGTTAATCACAAATATCAAGCAGCTCCTGCGGTGCTTCCTGTCATTGCTGAAATATCAAAGGTATTTTCAGAAGTTAAACAAGAATTATGCAAATTAGGTTTATTGGATTTGCCAAAATTAAGCTCATCAGAGGTTGAAGACCGATCTGCTCAAGTTGTACAAAGAAGAGACAGGGATGAAGAAGAGGCTGATGCTGCACAAATTCCGCCTGTAAAAATGAATAGAAAACGTTAAATAGATGGGGTCAAGTACCGTTTATCAAGTTAATTCAATTATACGATAATTGTTGTCTCAATTAATTTAATTAACTTGATAAACGGTACTTGACCCCTTTATTTATCTTTTGAGTAATTTTTTTAATTCAGACAATGATCGGGTATTGATGATATCTTCGGAGGATAACCAACCACGGCGTGCTTGATAAATACCGAATTGCATATTGTTTAATTGTTGTGTGCTATGTGAATCAGTGGAAATAGCGAGTTTCAATTGCATATCCTTTGCCATTTTGCAGGCAATTTCATTTAAATCTAAGCGACTGGGTTGTGCGTTTATTTCGAGAAAACAATTACGTTCTTTTGCTGCGCGCATGATTTTTTCCAGATCAACATCATAGGTGTCACGTGTGCCAATTAATCTGCCAGTGGGATGAGCAAGAATATTAAAATAACGATTATCCATTGCGCGGATAATACGTTGTGTTTGTTTTATTTGCGATAATTCAAAATGAGAATGGACAGAGCAAACGGTTAAATCTAATTCTTTTAAAATATCATCAGGTAAATCCAATGAGCCATCTTCTAAAATATCGACTTCGCTGGATTTTAAAATTACAATATTTTTTAATTTTTCATTAAGTTTATCGATGGCTTTTATTTGATTAAATAATTGTTTTTTATTTAAGCCTTTTGCAACGGTTAAATGTTGTGTGTGATCAGTAATTGCTAAATATTTATGACCCATTCGGGCCGCTGCTTGTGCCATGGCCTCCAGTGTATCTGCGCCATCAGTTGCTAACGTATGACTATGTAAATCCCCTTTAATATTTTCCAATTTAATTAATTGCGGCAAATTATTTTGTCGAGATGCTTCAATTTCACCGCGATCTTCACGTAATTCGGGTTCAATATAAGTTAATCCAATTTTTTTATACATTTCTTGTTCAGTTTTGCCAGCGACTCTTTTTTCACCTTTAAAAAGACCATATTCATTTATTTTTAATCCTTGTTGAATTGCCATTTTTCTCAGCACAATATTATGTGCTTTAGAACCCGTAAAATATAATAAGGCTGCACCATAACTGATTTCAGGTACGACACGTAAATCCACTTGCATTCCCGAATTTAATCGTACTGATGCGCGTGTAGTGCCTTGAGCAAGAATATCTTTTACTTCATCATAGTCGACAAAATGTTTAATAATGTCTACGCCTGATTTAGCAGTAATTAATATATCTAAATCACCTACAGTATCTTTTTTGCGACGGTAACTACCTGCAATTTCTACTTGTTTTATATTTTTAATTTTTTGTAAATATTTCAGAAATTGTTCTGCTATAGGAATTGCTTCAATTAAATAAAAACGATGTGCATATTCACCACTATATTGAATACTTTGATTTATTTTCTGAATGATTTTTTCGCCAAACCCTGGAATTGTTAATAATTTATTTTGTTCGATTGCTTTTTTTAAATCATTAAAATTTTTGATATGTAATTTATCATAAAGCAATTTGACCCGTTTAGGCCCCAGTCCTTCAAGATCCATCATTTGGCTTAATATTGCGGGTGTTTGTTTTTCTACTTCTTTGAGTGCTGGCAGTTCACCTGTCTCAACGATTTGTTTAATTTTTTCAGCTAAATCTTTACCTATGTAGGGTAATTCGGTCAGATCTTTTTTTTGTGCAACGAGATCATATAGATTCTCAGAAAGCCCACTAATGATACGCGCGGCATTACGATAAGCCCGTATACGAAACGGATTTTGACCTTCAATTTCCAGCAAATCAGCCAGTTTATTGAATTGTTTTGCAATATCAGCATTATAAATTTTCATAGCAAGTTCCTAATGTCATCCTGCTGTCATAATTGTGCAGTATAATACCAAAAACAGTGAAAAGTTATTTTTATACAGGATGAGTGAGAGCACTAAAAAAATTAAGTATTGCTAATGGTGTTTCGCATGCGAGTCAATCATAAAGGATTAATAAATTTTAACGTTACTCCTTAAGAGGTCATGCCTTAATGACGACCGAAAAACGGTATAATAATTACACAATCAGTATCTTGGTCTCATCACTTGTCGGTGTGGCATTAATTATTCCTGCATTATTAATGCATTCATTGAGTATCGGCACATTACCTGACTGGTTATTTGATTTAATTTCTGCTGTGTTTGGCATCATGTTTGTCAGCAGATTGGTTTCTGGATCATCTTATGTATTTCGTTTATTGGATAGATTAACTGAAAATACCATCATTGATGTTATTTTATGTAAATTTAAAAAAAATAAACTTGACTTGGAAAATGAAAACAAGCAACGCGAAAAATTATTGCATAAAGCAACAACCGAAGCGAAAAAACGCATTGGTCAAACTACGGGTAACGCACTGGGATTTATTATCGCTACCGCTTTTGCAATAACTACTTTATGTCTAAAAGCAGCTACTCCTACAATTATTAATGCCTTTTTTTCTTCATCATTTTATTTAGTTAATCATATCAGTAATTTTTCAGGATTATTTAATCGTAGTGGATCTGCAATTGATTTACTTTTAGGAAAAAGTGATAAACCTTGGTATAGAAGAAAAGAAATTAATTATGTGTTAGGTGTGATATTCGGTGGTATCGCGGGACTTGCATTGGTATCTGTAATTTTATTTGTAGTGGGCGTTACTTCAGCAATGTCATTAGGTGGTGCAGTGCCAATGTGGCTAAGCTTAGGATTATTAGTAATAGGTACTCTGAGTACAGGAGCATCTGCAGGTGGTTATATTGGACGTTGTATTGATTTTTTAATTGGTGAGCGTACTGTTGTAAATGCGGTTGCAGATATCAATAATGTAGAAGCCCCTAAAGAGACTATAAAAGAGAGAACATGTTGTGAGAGTACGGGTACTGTTATTGGGGTTACGTTGGGAATTACTTTAGCAACAATTTTAATTGTAGCCGGCGTCGCTAGTTTGCCTTTTTTTGGTTTAGGGTTGCCGAAATTATTTGCTGGAATGATTTTAATGGCGACTTGTTTGAGTGTTTGTGGTGGATTAGGAAATCGTTTGGGAAGTGCGATTGATAATTTTTTCCTTAAAGGAAGATATGAACATAAAGAAGAGTCTGGTAAAGAAGAAATTACAGATGATCATAAAAAACGACTGAATCCAAATAATCCTCATGAACCTTCTCCAATTACTGCCTTAGCAATACCCAAATTTATGCAAGTTGGCCATACATCAAGTGAAGAGGCGAGAATTTCACAATCACCAATAATAGAAAGCAAAATAAATGGAATGCATTCTCCAGAAGTCAAAAAAAATCAAATGAAATTACCGCAGCCATTAGCGACACAAATTACGCCAAATTTAGCTAAAAAAGATGAAGAGCCTCCTATCAATCTAATTAATTCTAAGAGTGAAAAGGCAAACACATCTGATTTGTCAGTCACACGACCTTTATTATTTAAAAATACTTTAAATAAAAATACTGAAACTGTTAAAGAGAATATTTCCTTTGCTGAACATCAACAAAGAAAATTAAATGGTGTTTCAACACAGGTTTCTGCAAAACAAATAATTGATTTTAGTTTATTTAACAAAACTACAAATCCACGCTCATTCTTACCAACCATAAACAATCAAACATGTGATGAAATGCAATCTAACAGATTTGCTTGTGCTGCAGCTGCCGCGTAATTCACCAAACTATGACAAAAATGAAAAGGTGGATTACGCGCTAGATTGCTAAATTTGTTAATTAGCGTTTTTAAAATATTTCCCAATAATAATTTCCTCATTGCGCTAATCCACCGAACAAAGATAAAGAATGGCTTCTGTTATAGTAATTTTCCATGAAATGATTCCAATGATATGAGTTCCTCTCCACGTGATGATTAGTTACAATATTATTTTTTGTTAGGCATAAAATGAATGATAAATAATATTTGCACAATACTTGTGCGCACGAGTCACCCAGGTAATATCGGAGCTGCAGCGCGTGCATTAAAAACCATGGGATTATCACAATTTTGTTTAGTGACACCACAACTTTTTCCACACCCTGAAGCAACAGCAAGAGCAGCAGGTGGCGTGGAAGTTTTGGAAAATGCAACTGTATCAGACTCTTTATTAAATGCTTTGGCCGATTGTGAATTGGTGATGGCAACAACTTCAAGACATCGTACAATTGAACGGCCCATTTTAACACCAAGAGTTGCTGCGCAGAAAATTGTTCAAGAAGCAACACATCGAAAAGTCGCTATTTTATTTGGTTCAGAACAACATGGTTTAACCAATGCTGAATTAGAATTAAGCCATTATCAAATTAATATTCCAACAGCACCTGATTATGGTGTGTTGAATTTAGCTTCTGCAGTGCAAATTATGGCCTATGAAATTCATCTTGCGACCTTAGAAGAACCAAGCATATCAGCTATAACTAATGCAGAAGATGAATTAGCAAATATCGCATTAATGGAATCTTTTTATCAGCATCTCGCAACAGTAGTGCAACAATTAGGTGTGCTAAATCCTCAACAACCCCGGCAATTAATGCAACGAATGCGATTATTATTTAATCGTGCCAGGCCGGATAAAACAGAGTTGAATATTTTGCGGGGTATACTATCTGCTATGCAGAAACAGTTAGATTAATTCCTGGAATATGTCGCATTAAAATCATAAAATATTTTATATTTTTTTCCTTCTTTCCGAAGGGGAGAAGGTGCCGAAGGCGGATGAGGGGGTGTTTAAAAAATTCTATTTAACTTACCCTCATC
>JAJYDF010000040.1 GCA_021777765.1 Pseudomonadota bacterium
TGCCAGCACAACTCAATAGTAAAATCGCTGAATTACTTCCATGGAATTGGAAGTCGTCTCAATTAGATAATGAAGCCAATAGTTTTTAAATTAATTCATTGTAAAGATGGCTTTGTCGGACGTTCACATTAATATAACATTATCGTCGTTGAGATGACTCTCAAAGGTGTAATTAATAAATGTAATATATGAAAGGAGTATATATGTCAAATAACAAATCTCAGATGGATAATGATGAGCTCGATAATATGCATGTGCCTCATCTTGGTTTATTGCAATGGTATTCAGATACAAAAGATGAAATAAATAAAAGTATGCACGATAACAGTTCTAGAGTTTTTGGTATTAGATTTTTTTTAGAGGATTTGCGGGCAAATACTAAATATGTTCAAGTAAAACTAGATGAAATCTCTATTAATAATATTACTGATTCTAATACTCAATTTAATTCATTGTTTGAGAAGGATGACGATAATTATTTGAAATCAATACTTGTTGAAATTCCAGCTTGTACTATTATAGATGCTTTTAAAGCAGCGACTACGCGTATATTTACTATACTTTCTACGCTTTGCTTTTTTTATCGTAGACCATTTAGAGTTTATCAGATTCATATTATGGATGCTAAATATAATTCTAGGGCGCATACTTCATATATTTGTTCTAAGCCTAAAAGTTTACACTTCCGTTGGCTTCATTTGCTGAAATATCGCCATTAGGTTCATTGGTAGCAATATATAGAGATGGTATGAATAGCATTGATATTCTTTATAGATATATTTGCTTTTTTAAAATATATGAGGCATGGCATGAACATTCGGAAAAATATTTCAGCATTAATACAATCTATAAATCTAATATAATTATTACTAATAATTTAGTGAGAAATTTTTATAGAGAAAACTTTCATCAATCTTATCTAAATAAGTCAATCGATGATGCGGATGTTTATAAGCAATTAAACGAAATTAGAAAATATTTGGTTCATCCGGTAATTGATAGAGGCGTGCCTGCTAGTTTTATGAATTTAGACCACATAGATGCATTAGAGGCGGTGGAGTTGATGTCATATTTAATTGAAGCAATAGCTACTAAAATTTTGGATTCGCAAATAAAGTTAATGGCCAATGGTAATGCGGAAATAGGTGCTATATTAAATACATATAATATGATAAACAAAAAAATAAATAAATAAGCATACGAGATAGGATTAATGTGATTACCTGTACAATATCACCAGCAATCATATCAATAATATCGATCTTAGTAATACGATCGAGGTTATCAACTTGATCGTTGAAAACGTATAATTATACTGAATTTTAAGCAAGTGAAGAATGATAGTCATCAAGATATGTATATTATCAATCCTCATATGCTTGCGCGACTTTTGCGCGACATCTATTTATACGGTTATGCATTGTTGTGCAAATGTAATGGGCATCCATTGTTTAAAAGCATTTAAAATCAATAATTTATTTCATGATGATCAGTTTTGTAATTTGTAGGTCGTCGATGATATGTACCGAAGAAATAGGTAATAATTTAGCGCATTTTTTTTATTAAGGTCAGTTTATCAAGAACAAAGTATTTTAGCACGTAACCTATATCGCTCTTTTATCAATAATTAGATCCATCTAGTATTAGTGATCTTCTTTTTCAAAGTTTGTCGAAATCAGCAAGTAGCCCAGCTTCAGTTATGACTCGTGTTGCAAGTATCATATCAAGTTCTTAGCTGGCTTTTTTTCATAAATTTAATTCTGATTTGTCTTTTTTTATCTAAACAGCATTGATTTTTTATTCATATGCTCAATCAAATTGTTACTGCACTTAACAAATATATTTACAGTATCATCATAAGTAATTAATTCGTGATTAAAAACCATAGTATTCGTAAAATATTCCCATTCCTGTCGCCATCGTGAATGGCTAGGTAATAAATTAACTACGTTAATTATTTCTTGTGTTGGATTAGAATCAAATTCTGGATTTTGATTCTTATAGCGTTCTTTATCTTCTAAAATTAATTTTACAACCATGTCATTAAATGATGGTTCCAAATGATTTAATTGATCAATTTTGTGAAGATCATAAAGATGCCGAATTAAAGTACCGTCGAACTCGCGATATCCTCGTTCGATGCTAGCAAGACGACGTGTAAATGCTACCCATTTTTCTGCAGCTGTTTCTAATATCGAAATACATTTAATTGTTCGTACAGGATGATCTATTTCGTCACCTAAAGTTTGTTTAATGAGCGTTGTTACAGGTAATTCTAATATTGAAGATTGTGTGTCTACATTAATAAATTCTAACAATAGGTGAGGGCGCATATTTTTAGCAGGTGAATATAGCGTTTCATATTCTAATTTAATACGCATAAACTGGCCTGCATTACTTATTTGAATATTTTTTTCATCAACATTAAAACCCGTATCTTCAAGAGATTGATGAATTTGTTTGCGATATGCACGTAAACTATTTCTAAGTGCATTATTCGTTAATTGTTTAATGGCCTGATTGGATTGCATTCGAAAATCGCAATCTTCAGACATGCGTTGAACGATACGATGCGCTTTGGATAAACAAGTTCCACCTTGAAAAATTAATTGAAAATTTTCATTTTTAATGTGCGATAATGCATGAATGGCTTTAGTAACATAAAAATCTTTTTCAACAACATATGCACTAACTTCAAGAGTTTCACTGGTTGCTTCAATTAATTTAATTGTTTTGTTATCTAGCATTGATATTATTCTCAATGAGAAGTTTACGATTTCCGTAAGCAAGTTTGCCACGGTAACGGCTTTTTAGACGAATGGCAGAACGAGCAGGCACTTGAGTTGATGCGCCAGAGTTATATGCTTGTTCTGCAGATCCAGGTTCCCAGCGTTTACCTAATCTATCGAGAGCTTCTTTGCAAACTTCGTCAAAGCCACCAACGATGATTGGTTTTTTAATATAAGGAGAGTAAGTGCTTTTTGCATATACCCCATAACCAAGTTTTACCAATTCTCCTATTTCTACTAATTTTAGAAGGCTACGGCTGATCTGGCGGGGAGGGGCGAGACTCTCAATATCGGAACGCAAAATGACGCGTTTACGCATTCGTTTTATACGCTCTAAAATCTTCTGTAAGTCTGTTTTTTCGGTGTTTAACATAGATAACCTTTAACGTCACAAATGGACACTAATTTAAGTATACTAGATAATTCGCTTTCGTCAAGAATGGACATTATAATGAGCAGGATTTGAATTAGACGAAACAAACAAATTAGACGAAATTAAAGAAATAAGTGAATGATCTTGCAATGTTCGAAAGCGTCTACACATTTCGGACAAAATGTGAATGGTACTAATTTGGGATGGATATAATAAATAAACATCCATGGATGGTTTTGAGGATATTCTCAAACCATCAGATCATATTTCTAAATCTAAATTGATGTAGTAAATTTGTAACACAATTTAATAAATTTACTTAGAATTACAGTAATTTTAGATAGGTTTTGATGTTGCTAAAGCATCGTAAGGTATTGATTGATAAAACTAAAATAAAAAATCGAATTTGTCTTCGAACCAAGTGGTCGGGAGTTCGAATCTCTCCGGGCGCGCCAAATGAATCAAAAGGTTAGTTCGAATCGCTCGCAATTTTTAAGAGCTGATGGTGTAAATTTGTAACACTGATTCGCTCTGCAGCTTCTTTTAAATGATCGCTACTTATAGCAAACATAATGCTTCTTCTTTTTATTAATAAAATTGTTCTTTATTTTTTATTATTTCGTTTTGAGAGGGAAGCGAAAGGTTCATGAGATAATAATTATCAGGATTGAGTTAGCAAAAGGTATTCGTAAATGATGTCAAGAAACTCATTAAACTTGTCCATAAACGCATTTTGATTTACGAACAACTTATTTGTACTGTGTCGTTAAATATATAAAGTAAATAAAGTCATACCTCTTTAGAACACTAAGGGAATGAAAATTTAATTTTGTCCAGTAAAATCAAGGAGGTTTGCATTAAATAATATTAAAACGGCAACTTGCTTGCCTGCCGTTTGATAACCCGTTTTACGAACAATCTTTACTCAATTAAATTAGTTCGCAAAACGGTGTAAAAAGTTGAAATTTTTATTTTAAATTGAGATGAAGTTTTAGTGCTGCATCAATCAGCGACATGATATTGTTATTTGCATGACCAGCTTGCTTGCCAGATATTCTTAATTTTGAAATCGTTCTCACCTGATGACACTGTGCTTTTGATTTTTTTATGAGACCAGTATTTTCCGGTTCTAGTAAAACTTCGAAAGGATATACTTTTGTTGTATTTGAAGTAATGGGGGTAACTGTAACCGTTGTTGCGGCTCTATTATTTGCATCATTACTGACTATTAAGACCGGCCGTGTCTTCTTAATTTCAGAGCCAATCGTCGGATCTAAATTTGCATAAAAAATATCACCACGTTTCATCTTCTAACCCGTCTGCTGCAGTTACATCAAGATCATCGTTTAATTCTTGATTTGCTTCACGATAATAAGCTTCCAATTGTTTTTGCTGTAACAGTTGCAAGGCAGCACTAATGACATCAGAGCGGGTTTTATAATGATGTTCAGATTGATAAGTTTCAATAAACTCATATAGTGGTTGAGATATTGAAATGGTCACTTTTTGTGCGTGCATTATTGATCTCCGGACAAAGAATAAAAACATTCACACCTAAAGTATGACACATTTTAATAATAATTCAATAAATGGTATGAAAAAAGTTGGTATCTAACTAAACTGAATATGATAATAAAAACTACTCAAGATGATTAAATCACGGTCGTTAATTTTGCTTATCTTATTTATGGTACATTTGTGTGCGGACCAATGATCGTATTCTTGTTACCAAGATTCATTACAGTAGTATTTGGATTCGTCGATACGACGGTATTATTAAAACTTGTTGCTGAAGGATTATTCGAATTCTGATAACAATTAGCACCTGCCGTAGCATTAGTTGTACCATTCGCATCACACAACAAATAATCAGTACTTGAGATATTGTTAAATTGATTATTAATCATCGTTGCTCCTGATACGCTACTATTCACGGTGATACCGACTCCGATGGATGGGGCTACATTCTTAACATTATTATTTATAACTAAAAATTTTGTTGGTTGAGTAAAAGGTATATAAGGCCAATCAATCATTATACCTGTTGGCTCAAGCCCGCCACCGTCAATGGTATTACCAACCACAAGACTTTTGGCTGCTACATCATCAATTACAGCATAACCCGCATTTGGGCCAACCGTTAAATTGTTATTCGCAATCTCCGCATCGGTTGCTAACACAAAAATTGGAAGAAATGCCTGATCGTTTTTAATGGTATTATTTGAAATGTTGATGTCAGAGGGGGTTCCCATAGACAAATTCGGAAAACCAGGTGCCGGAACACAGAACACAAGTTGGCCTTGAACAATAATATCTTCACCAGCAGCACCGCTATTTGTAATTAGATTATTTACAATGCTGATGTGGTTACTCAACCCAAAATTTTGGAGTGCTTCCATGTTATTATCAAACCAGTTATTGGTGAATAAGATTTTAGAGGCGGCATTATTAGTAACTTTTATTTCACTGCAATCTAAACCATATCCGACTGGGACTAATGATGGTGAGATGTTAGTAGCTAGCGAAAAATTTTGAATTTTTATGCCCTGAATGGTTACATTAGAAATAGTACTATCGGGAGAGCTAATGTCAAAAATGTCAAAACCGACGTTATAGAAAGGATTATCAGGATTAGAAATGGGTGATCCATTGGCATCAATCAATCCTGAAAGAACTGTACTCCAATTTCCTGCAGCACCTGCACCTTGAATCGTTAGATTTGATTTTGTAATATTCAACTGCCTGCCATCAAGTTGGCAAGTACCAATCAACTTAAGCACCTCACCAGGTACCGCGCTATCGAGAGCGCTTTGAATAGCGTCATGATCAGTAGGTCCCATATTTCCTCTACAATTGACCATTACTGTATTGCTTGAATTTGCATAAACAGAGCCTGAAGAACACAGAGCAATAATGATTAAAGAGGTTAGAAATAGGTATTTACTTCGGGAGAAAATTAAGCAGCATTGCTTAATGAAAGAATAAATGTTCATTGTATAACCCTACTTAAACCTATATTTATTTAACATATAAATATAACAATAATTCGAACGTTTTACAGACAGACCTGATTTGAATTCTTTATTGTCTTAATCCAGTAAAACACTTAAGTTTCGGGAGCTGCTTCGAGTACTGCTTGGAGGGACGCTTCAAGATAAATCTTTGTGTTCAGTGCGGAAACGAATTCCTTTTACTCTATAGTGGATTATAGCTTAATATCTTGAATAATATGGAAATTTTACTTAATGCTTTTCAATTACAACCTAGATTAAGAATAATTTGATATGATCTGCATTTTTAACGAGTCAGGGACGATATCATGAAAAAATTAAGCGATGTTCGATTAACACTAGAACAAGAAGTCATTAAAATGAATTCCGAAATTTATAAAACGCTGCTTAAGAATGTTGATGGTGTTATTGATCATTACAAAATCCATCTCGCGAAGAAACTTAATCTAGGTCTGCCATTCGATAGTGATTCTGATAGTGATTCTGACAATAATGATGAAGAGCAAGCCGTCAGTGAAGGCACACAAAATATAGAAAGTGCGTTTAAAAAAGACGAAATAGGTGCTCTTTTATTGTCATTTAAAGATAATTTAATTGCGGGACTCACAAAAAAAATAACACAATGTTTTAAGTTTGAATTTGCCACGTCACTGCTTCATGCCTGCTTGAATAAGCAAATTATCAGTCCTTTCAAAGAAGAAATATTAAATATTTGTCACCAACAATTTTATACCGTACTTTTTATAAAAGTTGATTATCTTATATTACATTTCAGAAAAAAAACTTCGTTGTTCATTCAAGCCAATAATAGTGATCCCCTTAACACTAACCCAATTGGCAAACTTTTATTATTATTACAAGGCTGTGTTAAAAGTGGACTTAAATCAGCTAAACAACCATTTAATTTTGCAACACTCATAGAACTTTTTAAGTTGTATGAGAATGATAATTTTTTTGTTGAGATAAAAAACGTTATAACAGAAATCTATCAAATCATTATTAATGATATTTTAAATTATAAAGAAAGTTTGTCTGCACATTTTAATTATCAAGAAATAGATTGCGAAAGCGCAGTTGCTTTATTAACTTCTATCATTAATGGCCCACATCTACATGCTATTGGACCAGCAACATGGCGTATATGTTGTGGATTAAAACAGAACGAAGGTGAATTTTTAGTTAAAAAACATCGAGATATTATTAATACACTAAAAAATGCAATCCATTTTCAATCGTATGATCCATTCGAGCAGAATCCACATATTTTATTCGCACATATTATTGAAAAACCATGGATGATCGCATTTTTTACCAGATCACATCTGCTCAATTTTTTTATACATGCTTCTTCAAATACAAATACGCAAATTATAGAGACAATAAACATGTTAAAAAAGTCTCAAGCACTGCAGTCATTTAGTGATAACGTATCTGATGAAGCTTTACAAATTGGTAAAAGTTTATTTACTATCCCGTTACCTGATGAAAAAGAAACTCCACCACAACCTCAATTGCTGGCAGCTGTGAAAAACTTATTTTCAACATCAGTTACTCCCGAAAGAGGAAATACAATAAAATTTCCAATGTTTTCAGCAGTACAAAGAAATAAAAAAGCCATCGCGTATTTCCTAGCAATTAATGCCCTTTATTCAAAATCAGTGATTAATGATACGATTACCTCACGTGATTTTATTTGTTTAAACGGTGTCTTTAGAGAGTTAATGCCATTATTAACTCCTTCAACCATTGTCGAGCTTTTTTTAGAATTTGATAATCATGTCCCTAATAAAACCAATGAATTGATCGATGAAAAGAGAAAGCAGGGTATTGATATTAAAATAAGCGCACAAATTGCACGTGGTTTTGTGGAATTTGAGTGGTTATTAACACGTATTGAGAACGACATAAAACAAAACCTATCGATTGATGAGTATTGTAATAAAACGAAAAAAATTCCATATGTGCTCTATGAGTTAGCTTTAAGAGAAACATTCTTGCAATTGCCATCATCTAATTTAGCAACTATATTTGCCGTTATCGCACCCGAGACATTATTAGGAACATTGCAGCTATTAGATCCGCAACACAAATTAAATGAATATATCCATCTTAATAAAAAAATCCAAGGTAATATAACGACCTCCGATCAATATGAGGTCGACAAAACTACAACGCTTGCAATATTTCAAAAATTTGTTCAAATCTTACTAAACGATGAATTTAACAATATTCGTCATAAATGGTCTGAAGATACAAAAGCGTTACCCCTATTAATTGCATATCCTTTTTTACTCAAGGATATAGAGTTTCATATCATCGAACACATTATTGCTCTTCATAAAGAGAAGATTTTAAGTAATGCCTATACCTGTTTAGGAAATGCAATAAATCCGTTTGTCCATTGTCCGTCGTTACTCGCTTTTTTATCAGCTGAAGACATTATTAATTTGTATAACAAATATCCCATAATTCGTGGATTGTTTAAAGATAAAAAATTAATACCCGAAGTGATCTGCCATTATATTAAGAATAAATCTTTTGAAATGTTGGTGAAAAATATTCCTGAATTAAATAACTATCTGGATGATGCATTTTTTGAAAAAGCTAACAAACAATTATTAAATGAACAATTGCTTCTTGCCATGATAAATCCGAATAGTGAAACAACGAGAATGGCTTTACGGAACTACCCTTTAATTACAGAGCGATTTGATCAAAATATCATCGCGATCTGCGCAGCTAAATCAGCTTTTTTACGTCAAATTTTAAGACAAACATTGTTTCTGCACATCATTGACGATATTTTTGATGATTTATTGAATTTCAATATTGTTTTGCTAAAGCATATGGTAAAAGTCCTTTATAGTAACCGTGCGAGTAATTCATTATTAGAGAAAATACGTAAAGAAATAATAATAATTCATGATGATTTAGTTAAACGCTATGATCCTGAAAAAGAGAAAAATCTGATCATTATTGCTAAAAATAAATATGAATTTAGCGATGTAACACCTTATCTTTCTGAAAGAATATTCGATGAGCAACAAAATTTAGATGAGATATTATCTCCTTCTCAACAGCGTAGAAATTATGATCCCATTGTTTTAGTGATTCATGATCTTATCATTAGTTATCCTTCTCGTGTTCGTCAGATCATACAATCAAAAGGTGTCTTCCCCGCATTAAAAGAATATTGTTTACATGTTTTAGCGAAAGCAGCGGATGATAAAAAACGCATCAACGATCATTATCCTGCAATACTGCTATATGCTTCATTGCTAATTGAGGAAAAAAAAGAATATGAGGAAGCAGCAGAATATTTAGAAGAATATATCGAGTATTTAGGGTTGAGTAAAATATCGGCTAATTTAAATCCCAGTGTTTACGATTTATTAATTAATTGTGCAGATGGTCTTATGGAATTGAGTTGTGACCAACAACTTCAGAATAAGGATCCGGATAAGGCCTTATATTATCAAAATAAATCGTTATACTATTATTATTATCTTGCAACCGCTTTGCTCGCTGCAGATAATATTAAACGCATCACCTATAAATTACCTTTACAATGTTTAGAAACCAATTTGCCTGTTCAAAAACAACAGCAATTAACACCAGCAATTAATATATTAAACGCAGTGAGGCAACAACAACAAATAATCATTCATTTTGCAAGAAAAACCATAGAATTAATGCAAAAAAATCATTTAGAAAAACAAACTTTATTAGCGTTGATGTCATTGGTGTATGCATTGTTATTAAAAACAGAAAATGCATCTCATTATTCATGTGAACTTCTGCAGCAGAGCATTTCTCTTAAGAGTAAACTGCTCTCATTAAGTAGTAGCATTTTCAATAAAACTTATCCTGAATTGGTCAAAACAATTGAACCCCTTCAAGCAATAGTAGAAAGCCATGTGGTTTATAAAACGTTTAGCTCAACTAAACTCTATTTACCTTCTGATAAAAAAAATTGGTCTAAATTGGATGAAGATATTATTTTAGAACAACAATTTTTAAATAATCTAAACAGTTTTTATAAGTATATTCACAAAATGATCAGTTCGAATTCTATCAATCCGATCCATTTTGAATTTTATATCAATGAGCTTCTTTCTTTATTACAATCGGATATTGATGTTTACAATAATAAACATCATTATTTATTATCAAGTTTTTTAGATAGCCTGAAACATAAAATTGCTATTCACAATGAACTTGTAACTAACGGGATATTCACCACCCTGCGACAACATCACCAAAACGATTCAAATGTGCAAGCTAAACAAAATAAACCTAAAAAATTAATTGATAATACAAACACTTCAACAACCAGTGAGAAAAAAATATTTTCACCTTATTCTAGAGTAAAACTATTACATGAGTTACAAGAATTATTTGAAGCACTTTTTATTATTAAACAAAAACAAAATTATCCAAAAGGGCGCTTGCAAATATCTGCTTACCTTAATCAGAATAAACCAATTAATACACAAGTAACGTTGACACCAATTTCAGCATCTAATGATGACTCAAATGTTAGTTTGGATAGCGAACAACCTTTACCAACTATATCAACACAATTATCTCGTCGGTCAATTCGACCTAGTTTTAATAAAGTTTTTAAATCGGAAGTATTTCAAGAAAGAGCTTCGATAGATCGGACACAAGAACAGCTAATTAAGAAGGGTGACATAGTCAATTTTATATCTGCTAACACTGTTGCAATAGAATCAACTCCACAATTAGTGTCTACTGATGCTCAACCAGAGGGACATAAATTACTCATTGAAACAATCATTGATCAGGAACAATCGATAGACGACATCTCAAAACAAAAAAGAGATAAAAAAGCTAAAAAATTAGAAAAAAAGGAAAAGAAAGAAAAGAAATTAAAAATGACTAAAAATATTGAGGAAGGTCAAATTCAAAATGAACGACCTAATCCTGTTGCTCCTCAAATAAAACAGCAACTACATGATAACTCCATTCAACTTCAAAGTGGGGGAGAAAATCAATTACAACAACAGGCCGATGAAATGAAAAAATATGAAGAAGAAAATTTGCATCGTAAAGAAGAGATAAATAAACAAGAACAACAATATCGTCTAGATATGCAAAAAGAAGCTGAGGAAGCAGAGGCTCGTAAACAAAAAGAAAAAGCAGAACTGTTAAAAGCAAAACAAGACGCAATTGAAAAAGCGCGGTTAAAAGAACAGCAACGTAAAGAACTCAATGATAAAAAAGCCCAGGATTTAAAACTGGCTGAAGATGAGTTTGCTAAAGCAAAGGAGCAGGCACAACTAAAAGAACAACAGTTGAGAGCATCTCGGGATAATAAACAATCTGATACAAAACTTGCCGAAGAGGAGCTTGCTAATGCAAATGAGTTATCCCGTTTAAAAGAAGAAAGATTAAAAGCCCTTAATGACAAAAAAGCTCATGATAAAAGTCTTGCTGATGCGGCGATGAAACATCGTCTTCAAAGAAGTTTAAGTGTGGGATCGTTGACGAATAAAGCGCCAATAAAAAATATAGCTACTACACAAATTACCACACCGATGAAAAAAGAATCTACATCAATTACACCAACAATTGAACAGCAAAATAAGGACATAGATAAACAATTAAATGAATCAAAACAGCGTATTAAAAAAACAGAACAGGAAATTGCTGCTATTGAATTAGAAGATCAACGATTAGCCAAAGAAGAGCAAGAAATTCTAAGAAAAATGGAAGAATTTAATAAGAAAACAAAATCAGAAACAGAGGATAAAAATAATGTTAATAATGATAATTCAACGCATAAACTGAAGCGTTCCACTAGCGTAGGCAATTTACAATTAACAACAAATACATCCTTAAGCGTTGAGCAATCAGCGACAGACAAAGATACATCATCAAGCCATGGTGTGATCAAACGAGCATTATTCCAAGGTCGGATATTACAATTGGAAGAAGAAGAACGAAAACGCAAAGCAGAAAAAGAAGCTTTAGCGCGTAGAGTCGAAGAAAGAACAAAAGCCCGCGAACAACAAAATAATAAAGAGCTTGGCCAAACTGATGGAGATAATTCTAAATCATCAGTATCCATTACAAATATCTCCGATCAACAAAAAACACAACAACTAACAAAAGAAGCTTCTCACGGTGTTGCAGAATTCTCTGGTATTTTTACAAAAGTCAAAGATCAACCCACAACCAGTTCATCATCTAACTCTGCTGAAAGTAAAAATCAAAATAGTGGTCGAATTGCACAAGCGGGTGTAACAATGCAGCCAACGGGATGTAATAAAGTTCCTAAATAGAAATGTGCAACATCAGCATGCTGTGTTTATAAAAATAAATCGATTAAATGGCACAATTTTAATTGAATGAGATTAGATATCGTATTACATGCGTTAATTTTATCTAAGACGGAGGGAGGCCAAGATCAGCATGGACCAAAACCAGGCTCTCCTCGTGGTCATAAGTAATCTCTAAATAGACTTGCTAGATATTTCATTCGTTATATAACGAAATTGTTTTGCTGCAATATTTAAATGATCTTCACTGCTGTCATTACTGAGCAAATTTTCTAAGCGGTTCTATCATAGGACTCACTATAATATTTTTTTGTTCAAACTCTTTTTGTTTTAAAGACATCTTATCAACAATTGCTTGCCATGCAGGATCTTTTGATTGAAAAAGTGTTGATTTAAAAAATTGTTTTCTGAGATGATGATATTGGTTGCTGAATTTGCTTTGTAATTTATAGAAATTTTCAATTGAATCACATGCGATTATTTCATCATTTAAATATGTATAAAACTGTTCCATTTTAATTTTAAAAGCATTCGGATTTTTCGAGGAAAATTGATCGATTAAAGCAGTAACACACTCATAATCCCTAAAATAGATTGCTGTTTGTAATGCGCTATTAATTTCTGTTTCGGAAAATGACTTAGATATTTGTAATAAATATTGACTAAATCGTTTCATGCCAAAAGATATGGAAAGTGTCAAAGGGTTTATATTTGCTTTGTCTAAATATTGATGGATATTGGCAAAGATGATATCGGCTGCTGCACTAAACTCACTGTCAGGTAGATTATTAATGCTATGCCAGATTGTTTCTTCCTGTGCATCTTTTAAAGTAAAAATGTCAAATGGGTCTATATAATGTAACAATAAAATGAATAATTTTATCGCTTTGAGTTGACGGGCAAGAAAAAGTGCAGTTTGTAATTGTGTATAAGAAAATGATAAAGCATTACTTTCAATAATTTCATGCAAAGGAATAATTAAGCGCTGTTTAATGCAATAATCAAATTGTTCCTGCAAATTAGTGTGAGATTGATATTCTATCAAAGTTGATTTGTACAGTTTTTGGTAAAAAAATAGCGTCTCGTTTTCATTGATAGGGGGTATACCAAATTGTGCATTAAAACGTTCATGCCAGAATCGTTCGTCTGAGTTCACATCAATAGATAGTGACAATGCTGTATATTTAGTTATTACGGCATTTTTTACCAGTGAATTAATAACTTCTGCGATGCGTTCTAATAGGGTATTCCATATACGGGTTAATTCTGCAATGGTAGATTCGTTTAAAGTGAAATCATCACTCATTAAATGGATAATGTTATCCAATGCTTTATCATAACTGTCTATAGAGTCTTCACTATTGAGAGAAGTAATTGCTCTGTCTACATCTGAATAAGAATCCTGTCGGATAGGCTTAAGCAGCAATTGCTTATTAAATTCTATTTTTTTAATACTGACACTTGGCTGATTTTTTAGAAAGTTTGAAATAAATAGCCGTGTTTGATATTGAATAAGAACCATAATTAATTTATTCAATTTTTGCGGGTGATTGATAGATATTTTGGCATCTAATTCTAATAGTTTGATAATGGTTTTGCATAATTCATTTTGATCATTATTTAATGGTAATTGACCATCTTGTGTTATGACCAATAATTGTTCGACAGACTCTAAAAGAGCGAAATCATCTTTTTTCAATATTCCTTTATAAATTTGAAATGATTGAGAAAGAGGAAGAGGGGATGTTAATTCGTTAGGATGATCTAATCGTGCTTTTGCATATGCAATCAATTGTAATTTTCTGTTACTCAATTTAATACTTTCATCGTCATTTATAGAAATTACTAATGGTGGAAATAGTTTCTCATTCAGCAGATTATCTATGAGAGTGTTATCAGGGTGTGTTAACAAACAGGCAGACATTTTTTCATAAATTGAAATTCTTGTTTGAACTAGATGTATTAAATGAAAATAATGTAACGATTGGTTTTTGCTGAGCATTTGTAACCATTGTTGTAATTGGTTATCAATATATTTAAAATCATAAATCGTGATGCACAGTTGAAGCAATCGTAATAAACATTTAAGAAAGAGCATTGAATTATCTGGGTGTGTGCATAAGATAGATCTTACTAATTCAAATTCATTTCTTGAAATAGTAGCCGTTTCACACACCATCACTAATCTTTCATGAAATTTTTGTATTAGTGTAGTAGAGCTGTTATTGTGTAGGGCATTATCGACATTGGATGAGATAAATGGCTTATAAATAGTATTAATTTTTTGATAAATATGAAGTAGTGCTTTTATCGTGTTTGCATTTGATATTTCAACATGAATTGCATTGCATATATTTTTTTGCTGATCTAAGTCTAAGGGAATTTGACTATCTTTCATTGATTTTAATAGAGTTTCGAGATAATTATAACGGTGCTGAGCTAAAACAGTCGCTAGACATGATTGATAAATGGGAATAACAAGAAACGCAGATATTAATTCTTTTGCGCATTGTAATATATCAATATAAAGAGTAAATAAATCGAGCTCAACAGAAAAAGCGAATGCAGCTGAATATACATTTATAATGGTCTTGCTTTGACTTTTATCAAGTTTACTGAGGCGATATAAAAAATGATAAATATCTATTTTATTTCCGTTAAGAATGCAATTAGTGAAAAACTGAATAAGTTTTTCTGTAGTAAAGTGGTCAATGTTATTGAGGAGTATAGATTGGTCGTCACGCAATAAATTTAGTATAGTTGAAAATAGGGACAAATCCACGGTATTTTTAATTGAGGGTAGTGTATTTCCGCTTTGATTCTCCGATAAATTAGCTTTAACACTTTTGGCGTTATCTAATGATGCAATCTTATTAGCTAAAAGCGCACTGAGTTGTTTAAGATAAGAATAAATATAAGGCATAGGGAAATAAAGATTAACAATTTTCAAATAATTATTTATAGCAGGGAAAGAAAAATTACTTTCATCTATTAATCTTATAGTAACTAACACTATAGCTATATTACATAACATGAGACATGTGCTAGATTTATAGGAGTATTGTATTGATTTTGATTGATACTGCTGATTCATGCCTATAAGTGCATTAAGCGTATCACTGAGCTGCGCATGATTATTTATCTTATTAGTCTGTTGTAAAAATAAATTACATAATTCTTCAAATAATGGGGGTTGTAATGAATTTAAATACGCTGGGTTTGTTTCAATAAAGATTAAAATTCCAGCAATAAATTGATGTTTAATAGCAAGTTCAAAAGCCTTTAGAAGAGCACATTCATGGTTTTTTTTGTTATCAACATTACCTTGATCTGCTTCTATGCATGATTTCAAAGTTTGTGTTAATTTAAAATGAATAGCGAGATGAGTTATATTGCTATAATGCGAAAAATAATTAGATTGTAATATTTTTTTTAAAATAGAAATTACCACGATGTCATTATAATTTTTTTCTGCTAGGGCGAGTGGCGAGAGTTGATTGTTATTATTTTTTGTTAATATTTCCCATTCATTGGCATCAAGATGCTCTATAAAGGATGTAGCGCATCGTGACAGATTATTGTTATTAATAGCCACATACAATGCTGCTTTTAAGTCATCGTCCCACTCATTAAAAATATGACTTTTATCCATGAGAAGATATTCTAGTACTTTGTTCAAGTTTAATTTAACAGCATATAAAATTTGTTTTTCAGGTTTTAACCTTTGTAAGTCTTGCCATTGCTTTTTAAACTCTGGCTGATTAATGCAACGTTGTTTGGCTATTAATTTTGCTGCCATAATTTGTAATGCAGTTTTGTTAGGCGTTGATGTTTGTCTTTGGTCATTTATCAATTGACTACTTTTTCGTTTACTGTCAAGTTCTTTAGGGGATGAATTTTTTATAAATTCTTGTGTGGTAACTTGATTTTCAAAACCTAATTTAATTGTTAAACGGATTAAATAATGTCGAATTTGTTTAAATTCTTTTTCTTCTAATAGATATTGTAATGAACATAATAAATCATCGCATTGATCAATAGTGATGCTTTGCAGTTTAACTGCTAGTTTAATTAAACCCACAAGAAGGGGTATACGATTCTTTTTTCCATGCATAATGTGATATTTAAGGTCATGAATAGTATGCAACAGCTTTACTTTATGATGGTTAGCTAAAATAATTTGTTTAGGTTTTTCAATGCCTAGATATAATTGCTGTATTACTTTAAGTATGATTTGAATATCTATCTGATACATGTTTTTGAAAAATTCATCTAATATTAACGGTAATTTATGATTATCAATATCCTCTATCGGATATTTGATAGAGGTTAGATTATTAGAGTTAGGCTGTAAATCGGTTAATAGAATATGTAATAATTTTAAATCAAGAGGTTTGCAAGAAGGTTGAAGCAGCTCTTTGCCAAATAGGTTACTGTAGAGATTATCTATTTGTAAAAATATATTTGTATTCAGGTTTGATTCAGTGGCGTGTTTGCGAATACTATCCGCCTTGAATTTAAGTTGGATAATGATCTGATGCCAATATCTTTCAGGCGTCATTTGATTATCAACAAATTTTTGTGAGCTAAACAGTCTATTGATGCTGAAATCATTTTTGATAAATAGTTTTTTTAGTTTAATCGTAATAAGGTCAAAGAAATATTCTAAATCAGTTGTATCAGTCACATCAAATAGCGCAGTCTGTAACGATTCAGCTAAAATAGTAATATTAATAATTGTAGAAAGCCCATTAAAATAGATTTCTTTTTTAATTAATTTAACGATAATGTCGTAATAATGATGGCTTAGCGCATATTGAAATGACAGCTCAAGGTCATTGGAAGCTAATAGTTCATCTTTATATTGCCTGAGTAAATATTTAATTAGCTCAATGGTGCCAAATGCTGATGCGAGCGGTAATAACGTTTTTCCCGGAATATTAAACTCACTTTTTATAATTTTCATGGCAACAATAATTAAATCATTATCCTCTTTTTCAAATAATGATATTAATAACTCCCACGGTGTTCTATTTTCTGTATCGACTATGCTAAATAATAAAAATGGTTTTGCTGTAATAATTGCAGACATGATATCTGCATTATTTTTTAAAATAGCGTTAAAAAGGGCTCTGTGAACAGAAATTTCATCCAGTGCAAAATAGGTATTTTCAATCAAATCTTTAATGCAGACAGTGAGATGATGGTTAATAGCATAATTGAATTTATTCTCCATGGTATCAATTTTTTCATATTCATCTTTCCTGGTTATGTAGAGTTTTTGAAAATATCTGTTACTTGATTGTTTTAAAACCGGTAACGTACCGAGAGTCGTTACATATAATGTTTTGAAGTGATTTTCATTTAGGGTATGAGTTGTTGGTGTCGGTAGTGCTTGAGTATTTTTAACACGGTTGCTAGGGATTATTTGCACATTGTAAGCAGCTATTAAAGGTTTTAATTGTGATAAGGTTTTTTCATCGAGTAAGTTCAATCCAGCGTTTTTATTTTGATTTGATAAACATATAATTTTATGCACTAAAAAAATTTCTTCATCGGTTAATATTTCTGTTTCAGAAGTGGTTGTTATTTCTTTCGCTGGTGAGGCATTACTCTTTTTTGCTGCAACTCGTGACTGATGTGTTTTGAGTAACGCCGCAGCTGTGAGGCGTAATGGCGATAATAGCAATGATAACTGCGTCTCGATATTTGATAAAAAATTGATTTGATATTTGTTTTCTAGTAATGCAATTAATCCTGGATTTTCCAAGGTATGTAAAGAGCTCATAAAATACTGGTCTACACAGAATAAAACATCACTGCCTTTGGTAAACATTGTTTTAAAAAATGATTTACGTTTCTCATCATGCAATGGCCTTCTGTTGGCAATGCATAATGCTCTTCCACTTAATGATAAAAAAAGTAAATGCCATCTTCTTTTGTCAACGGTGCTGGTAAAATGTCGGGGATGGCATAAATTTATTAAATCTACTAAAAGCGGATAATCTTTTTCAATAGTTAATTTAATCCTCCCCATATGTTTATTATCGATAAATGATTCTTTATCAGTAGATAAATAATCGACTTCTACATTGTCAGGAATGAAGTGAATCTGTCGCAACAAAAATAGATAAAACTCTTTTTTTTGACTATAACGCGCTCGCGTCACTAAATGGGGGTTACGGGCAATAAGGCTTAATACGTGTTTAATAGTTCCTTTAACTAAAGCATTATTAAATAAATAACTAGATAGTTCTTTAAAATAGTTACTTTCAGCATATAAATGTAAATGTTCTAAGATTGTATAATAGCTATTAGGATAATTTGCATAGACATCAGCGCCAGCCATTATCATATTAATAATTACCAAACCCCATTTTTGTTGATGTTGTGGTAGTTTATGTACTGTTTTGACAAAAGGAGAGGCTTGTTGATCTATGGGGTTATTTAAAATGTTTGCTAATGAGACTTTATCAACATCAGTTTGAGGGGCGCGAAGAACATTAATAATTTCTTCAAAGGCATTAGCATTAATTAAATCCATGAGTTCTTTTGCTGTTAGCATTCTACGTCCTGTATATATTTACTATAATTTCTATTTTATTAATTTAAGAATGGAATATAGTAACAAGGATTTTAAATTGACGTAAGACAATGGCAGCATATACCCGGACGCGTCGCTGGCGCTCCTTTGTCCGGGTTACATCTTAAGAAATATTAATTGTAGGATTTGGTGAGGGTTAGTAATTAATGCATCATGTAATAATTACAGTTATACATAATCCATAAAGAGCCACTGACAAGAATGGCAATAATTAAAATACAAAATATAAATGGCATCAAACTCCATTTACCTTCATTGCTCGCATTGAGGCGCAGGAAACAAATTGATTGCACAAATAATTGTATAATCGCTAACACGGCTAAAGAGATATAAAGATATTTATCGCTAAATACTCTTTCAGAAATAATCCCAAATGACATCAATGTTAATAATAAAGATAATATAAGACCTGCAATATAAGAACCAAAAGTTTTTGGATTGCCATCAGCTGGTGCAATGGTATCGTGATGATCGACGATTTCGTTATGAGTAGACATTAAATTGACCCCATTAAATAAACTACGGTAAATACAAAAATCCAAACGATATCTAAAAATGCCCAGAACATTCCTAAATAAGTTAATCTTCTAGCAATAATGGGATTAATACCATTTAATGCAACTTGCACCATCATTACTAACATCCACAATAAACCCATAGAAACGTGGAAACCGTGGGTTCCTACTAATGTAAAGAAAGAGGAGAGTGCGGCACTGGTTTGCCAGCCATGGTGTTCCATATAGAGATGAACAAATTCACTCACTTCTAAAAATACAAATGAAAAGCCAAAAACAAATGTGACAATCAGCCAAGTGATAACTTGTTTTTGGTTCTTTCTATAAAGAGCCAATATCGCCATACCATAAGTGAAACTACTCGCTAATAACGCTAAAGTTTCTTTTAATATATAGGGAATATTAGTAATTTCTTTAATAGTAGGGCCACCAAAAGTTTGTGTATGTAATACAGCAAATACAGCAAATATGGAGGCGAATAAAATACAATCGCTCATAATGTAAATCCAGAAGCCAAAGATATCCATGGCATCTGAATTAGGATGATGATGAGCGTGATCGTTAGCAGCAACAGAATATGACATTTTATTGATCCTATTTAAGTATATTGATTTTCAATTTTTTCAACTTCAGCGGGTTTTACATAATAATCGATATCTTTATTGAAAGTTCGCATTATGACTGTAATAACGACGCCTATTAAACCGGCAATTAATAACCAGGTAATATGCCAGGTAATAGCGAAACCAAATACGCCACTGAACATCGCAATAATAAAACCAGCCCCCGTATTTTTTGGCATATGAATATCTTTATAAACCGGTTTTTCAATGGCATTTGGATTTTGTAATTTTCGTTGTTTCATTTCCCAGAAAGCATCTCTGTCGTGAACTACAGGTATTTCTGCGAAATTATAAAAGGGCGCAGGACAAGGAATTGACCATTCTAATGTTCTACCATTCCAAGGATCGCCTGTAGTAACTTTAAGGCGTTCGCGATTTTTAATACTGACCACTAATTGCAGTACTTGGAAAAAGATGCCGGTACCGATAACGAAAGCACCAATTGCGGCAACAACTAATAAAGGATGAAATCCTGTGGATGCATCGTAATGATCTAAGCGTCGGGTCATACCCATTAAACCAAGGAAATACAAGGGCATAAATGCGATATAGAAGCCTACTAACCAACACCAAAATGCACATTTACCCAGTTTTTCATCTAATTTAAATCCGAATACTTTGGGGAACCAATAGGTAAATCCAGCCAGATAACCAAACACCACGCCACCAATAATGACATTATGGAAATGCGCTACCAGGAATACGCTGTTATGTAATTGGAAATCTACAGCAGGTACAGACATCAATACGCCTGTCATACCGCCAATAGCGAAGGTTGTCATGAAGCCGATTGTCCACAACATAGGTGTGGTAAAAGTAATCCGGCCTCTAAACATAGTAAACAACCAATTAAAGATTTTTACGCCTGTCGGAATGGCAATAACCATCGTTGCAATACCGAAAAAGCCATTGACATCGGCGCCAGCGCCCATGGTGAAGAAGTGATGTAACCACACAATGAACGATAAAATGGTAATACAGGCGGTCGCCCAAACCATAGTCACATAGCCAAATAAGCGCTTATTAGAAAAGGTTGATACCACTTCAGAGAAAATACCGAAGGCCGGCAATATAAGAATATACACTTCCGGATGTCCCCATATCCAAATCATATTGATATACATCATGGGGTTGCCACCAAAAGTGGATGAGAAGAAATGCATACCTGCATAACGATCAAGGAACAACATCGCTAGAGTGACTGTTAAGACAGGGAATGCCAAAATCACTAAAATCATGGTACACAATGCAGTCCAGGTGAAAATAGGCATACGCATTAATGTCATGCCGGGGGCACGCATTTTCAGGATCGTTACAAAGAAATTGACGCCCGATAAGAGACTACCTACACCGGCAATTTGTAATGCCCAAATATAATAATCGACACCGACTGTTGGGCTATAAGTAAGTTCGGTAAGCGGAGGATAGGATAACCAACCGCCAGCAGCAAAATCACCGACGACTAACGAGATGTTGACTAAACCAGCACCCACCACAGTTAACCATAAACTTAATGAATTTAAATAGGGAAATGCCACATCACGCGCACCAATTTGTAACGGTACGCCGTAATTAATGAGACCGAACATGAAGGGCATGGCCATGAAAAAGATCATAATAACGCCATGGGCTGTGAATATTTGATCAAAGTGTTCGGGGGGCAAATATCCCATATGCGGACTGACTGCCATGGCTTGTTGTATTCGCATCATAATGGCGTCCGCAAATCCACGGAGCATCATGACAAAGGCCAGAATAATATACATAGTACCAATTTTTTTATGGTCAATAGAGGTTAACCATTCATCCCACAAATATTTCCATTTTTTGAAATAAAATAAAGATCCAATGACTGCGACAGCGATTAATCCCATAAATGCACCAGCACCCATAATAATGGGGTTGTGATACGGAATTGCATCAAGCGTTAAATTTCCGAGAAATAAATTTTGTTGCATATCTGATTACCTTTAATTGTTTGCTGCAGTTGCTTGGGAAGAATTAGCAGTATTGGATGCATAAGCCATATTCATGCCTTTCATACTACCATCCATAGGCATCATGTATTTCATCAGTACTAAACCATATAAATCGGTATTGGGTACTGAAAAATATTGTGTAGGATTATTTTCGCTGGGTTCTACTAATTTGTTATAAGCAGACGCAGTTAATGTTTGTGGGGATTGTTGTACATTATCAACCCATTGATTAAAACTGTCTTGCGTTGTAGCTCTCACAGTGAAATTCATGTCAGAGAAACCGAGACCACTGAAGTTACTAGAAAAACCACGATAATCACCCGGTTCATTCGCCATGATATTTAATTTAGTTTGCATGCCCGCCATTGCGTATATTTGTCCCGCAAGTTGTGGCATTTCAAATGAATTCATTGGAGCATCAGCTGTAATTAAAAATTTTACCGGTACATTTACGGGGATTTGTACATAATTAATTGTGGCAATTTTTTGATCAGGATAAATGAAAAGCCATTTCCAATTCAGTGCAATTGCTTGAATGGTTATTGGTTTGGTATTTGAAGCAAGTGGTTTATAAGGATCTAAAGTATGTGAAGTTACCCAAGTTACAACGGCAAGTATACCAATAATAATACAAGGTATAGTCCATACAATAATTTCTAAAGTGGTGCTGTGATACCAATTTGGATCATATTTTGCAGAAGTATTTCCTTCGCGATATCGCCAAGCAAACAGCAATGTGAGCACTATGGCAGGGATTACAACGATTAACATGAGTAATACAGAATCAATTAATAACCGTTTCTCATCCGCGGCAATGATGCCTTTAGGATCTAATATTCCTAAATTGCAACCGCTTAAAAATAGAGTTGTTGCCAATGAGAAGAGTGTAAAAAGAATATTTCGAAGTTTTATCACGAAGTTAAATTCCTCTGCCAATGTGAAACGCGTAATATATCATATTTTTTAGGGTTTGAGTCTACCCTAAGCGATAAAATCTGATTCAAGATCAAAGATGATTGTGATGACATCACAAAAAAGCGGGGAATTATTCTACATCAATTCGAAGTATGCAACAGGTTACGCGTCTTTCAATTTTATTATTTTTTTTCTAAATGAGAATAAGATTCATTTATAAAAATTGAGTTGTATTGCAACTTTTATTTTAAATAGAGCGGACATAATTAATTATCAAGCAGGCATCTATTTCTTAATTTATTTCTTTTGATAACAGTATTTAAATAATACTTCGATTACAAATTTGCTATAGATTCCCGCTCGCAAGTTCAATATTCTTTTTAAATATTTCCCGGGCGGGAATGACGGTTCTGCATAATTATAAAAATAATTATTTTAACAACTGTGTACGAATAGATTGTAATTCTTTGATACGTGTTTTGCTGAGTACCGGATAATGCATTTTTAATTCCTTCAATGTATCAACGATGATGTGAGAAGTAATTAATCTCGCGTTATTTTTATCATCGGCAGGCACAATATACCATGGTGCTGTCTTAGTGCTGGTTTTGCTAATACATTTTTCATAAGCTTCTTGATATTGTGTCCATAATTTTCTTTCATTAACATCCGACATACTGAATTTCCAATTTTTATCAGGATCATCTAATCTCGCCAAAAACCGTTTTCGTTGTTCTTCTTTAGATAAGTGAAGAAATATTTTAATCACAGTGGTACCGTTTTGTTGCAAATATTCTTCGAAATTAACTATCGCTTTATATCGATTTTTCCATAAATGTTTATGGACAATTTGGTTATTGGGCAAATGTTCTTTCCCTAATAATTCATGATGTACTTTTACGATCAATACTTCTTCATAATAAGAACGATTAAATATGCCGATTCGACCACGTTCTGGTAAACGGCAAGTGGTGCGCCATAGGAAATCATGCTGCAATTCTTCTATGCTGGGTTGTTTAAAACTATATACAGCACATCCTTGTGGATTAATGCCACTCATGACATGTTTAATGAGACTATCTTTACCTGACGCGTCCATGCCTTGCAATATAATGAGTACTGAATAACGATTACTGGCATATAACAAAGATTGCAGCGAACTCATTTCATCAATATTTTTATTTAATAATTTTTGATATTCGTTGTGATAATTATAATAAGGTTCAATTTCAGTAGGCCATTTATTTAAATTGACTTGTTCACCTTCTTTAACTTGATATTCCTTTAATTTGATTTTCATTTTCATCATCCTTAATTGATCATAATTCAATAGAATTCATAATATAATATGATTAAAATTGTGCATTGCGTTATTGTAGTTAATATATTTGTCACTCCGTATTATTACCTAAAAAGATTGTATACTTGCCTAACATATGGTAAGTAATATGCCCACATAATATTATAGTTATGCAATTAATTTAAAATAATTATTTCATTTTTCTATAAAGGAGTATACCTATGTCTTCATCATCAGAACATGTAGTCAGTCAACAAGACCATTTCTATAGGGCACAGCAGCAACAACTTATAATAGCGTTGCAAAATCGTTTAAATAATCGAAAAAATGGTGTACGGGAAAATCCGAATATATTTAGATTATTATGTGATTATTTCTTTCTCAATAAAGACATTGCGAATAAACCCAGCGAAAAACTGACATGGTTTGGTGATTATACCTTGGCACAAAAAGAAACAGCGATAAATAAATTAATTGATGAATTAAATAATGTGCGAGATGTTTCCTATTCAGATAGTGATATTGGTGCCTTAAGACAAGGTGATACAGGCGATATTATTAAAGCATATGCAGCAGTCTTACCCCCCAAATATCAAGCAGCATGGAAAGCATGGGAAATTAAAGAGAGAGATAATGATAGTTTAGATGCTAAAGCATGGCATAACGCAAATAAGAGATAATTTTTCATTATTATATTGGTGCAGAATGAGTTTTTCTGCACCAATATTAAATAATAAATTTACTTACGTTTATTTTTCCCGTTATTATTCTGCAACGCAATTTTTAATACTTCTTCTGCATCATCCACAAAATAAAATTGTAATTGTTTACGTAATTCTTCGGGAATATCTTCAATATCGCGTTCATTTTTTTTAGGTAAAATCAGTGTAGTAATTCCCATGCGATAGGCAGCAAGTACTTTTTCTTTAATTCCGCCTACAGGTAAAACTTTACCACGCAAAGTAATCTCACCGGTCATCGCTAAATTATTTTTAACACAACGGCCAGTGACTAAAGAGGCGAGAGCGGTCATCATGGTTATGCCTGCTGAAGGACCATCTTTGGGGGTCGCACCAGCGGGTACGTGTAAATGAACTTTTTTATCTTCAAAAGTATGTGGATCAAAATTTAATATTTGCGAATGTGATCGCACAAAAGATAATGCCGTTTGTGCACTTTCTCTCATCACATCACCTAACATGCCTGTCAATAATAAATGTTCTTTTTGACTGGGCATGATAGTTGCTTCAATAAATAACACATCACCACCAACGGGTGTCCATGCTAATCCCGTCGCCACACCAGGGCGAGAAACTTGTTCAGCAACTTCATCATAAAAATGCGGACGGCCTAAATAATTTTCTACCGTTTTTGCAGTAATTTTCGCAGGTTTATTATCACCTTCTGCAATTTTACGCGCGACTTTTCGGCACACCGATGCAATTTCGCGATCTAAATTACGTACTCCCGCTTCGCGCGTGTAATTTCTAATAATGGCGCGAAGTGCTTCGTTATCAAAAGAAATTTCTTTATTTTTTAAACCATGGGCTTGAATTTCTTTAGGCACTAAATATTTTTCAGCGATATGAATTTTTTCTTCATCGGTATATCCCGACAAACGTAATACTTCCATACGATCAAGTAAAGGTGCAGGAATTGTTTCTAAAGCATTTGCGGTAGCAATAAATAATACTTGTGATAAATCAAATGGCACATTTAAATAATTATCAGCAAAAGTATAATTTTGTGCAGGATCTAATACTTCTAATAAAGCAGAGGAAGGATCGCCGCGCCAATCTGATCCGATTTTATCTAATTCATCTAACATAAATACGGGATCACGAGTATCTGCAGTTCTGATTCCTTGAATTATTTTACCGGGCATAGCGCCAACATAAGTGCGGCGATGACCACGAATTTCTGATTCATCATGCAAACCACCTAATGAAATACGTACAAATTGTCGGCCTAAGGCACGTGCAATGGATTGACCTAAACTGGTTTTCCCAACGCCTGGTGGGCCTAAAAAACATAAAATGGGTTCATGTGACAATTTTTTAGGTTTTTGATTTTTATTTTGATCTGGGCCATCGTTAATTTCTTCTTTTTCAGCGCGTTCTTGTCGTAATTTTTTGACAGAAAGATATTCGATAATGCGTTCTTTTATTTTTTCTAAATCATAATGATCTTCGTTTAATATTTGCATGGCATGAGGAATATCAATGGTGCCACCACTTAATCTATTCCAAGGTAATGTAGCAAGCCAACCTAGATAAGTCCGCACAATGCCATAATCAGACGAACCCGGCGGCATAGTGGCAAACCGTTCTAATTCTCTATCCGCTTCTTTTTTAGCTTCAGGTGATAAACCAGCTTCATCTAACTGACGTCGTAATTCGGCTACTTCTGATTGTTCAGCGCCTTCGCCTAATTCTTTTTGTATTGAACGAACTTGTTCACGCAGAAAATAATCGCGTTGTGTTTTAGTTAATCTTTCTTTGGTATCACTTGTTATTTTTTGGCCTAATTCTCTGACGGCAACTTCATGATTCACTAATTCAATTAAGCGACGCATTTTGGTTTCAAGTGGGTCAAGTTCTAAAATTTCTTGTCTGACTTCCGTAGAAATAGGCATTAAAAACGCTGTTAAATAAGTTAATTGTTTCACATTACTTAAACTTTCAGCTGCAGACATAATTTCATTGGGTAATTCTTCAATGAGGCCGACTAATTTTTTAATATTTTCAAGTAACGCACGACGTAACGCTTCAATTTCAACGCCTTCGCCAAT
>JAJYDF010000010.1 GCA_021777765.1 Pseudomonadota bacterium
TTATCTTGAGGAGGCTCAAGATTTTTTGGCTCAAAATTATATTGTGTATTTGGAATCCTGAATTTCCAGAATTGGCCTTTTGGTCTGAATAATTCAAAATATTGAATTATTCAGGGACGACTACTTAGCTGCAATAAGCAGAGCTGTATTCCCCTCATGATCTCTGGTAAATAATGTAGTGCCATTCGAGAGACACCATTTCATTTCATCAACATTTCCCTGTAAAGCCGCCCTAATAAATTTCTGATCAAATGGCATGAGTATAATCCTTTAAAGTTAAATTAACATAAGGTAAAATCTCTTTTAAAATAATCTACCAAAACTTTTCTACAGCGCTATCGTGGCGCTAATTTCTGACTCGTGTAGAGTTCTTTACTTTGAACCGATAATAAAGTCAGTAATTCAGGCGCGATCTTTTTTGCAAAATCAAGATGTTTTTGGTTAGTTTCAACTTTGTTTTCTATTAGAAACTGCAACGCTTTTTTCGATTTAAAATACAAACAAATCATCACCGGGTCATTTAATATTATTTTTGTTAAAAAATCTTTCGTATAGGGCAGATATTTATCTGCAATTTCTTGTGCAATAGCACTGTAAATATCTGCGGGGCAACTGGCTGTCACTCTTTGTGACAAATTCACACCACGCATTGACAAAATACGCAAAATATCAACGCTATCATTATAAAGCGCTAAAAAATAATAATAAGATATGCTTTCGAGATATTTATCATTATTTAAACGTGATTTTTGATAATTCAAATAAGCATTGAATAAAAATGCACAATCACCGGCAATCAGGAGGGACATAAAAATGACAAATGATGCATGTTGCGTTAAACCAGTAAATAAATAATTGATATGCGATACTATACCGTAGGCTACATCGAGATCATAATTTATTAATTGTGTCTCATCAGATTTAAAATAATAAGGATTTATGGTTTGTAGTTCATTTAAACACGCCGCTTTCTCTAATGGCTTTGTTTCAGCGCGATTCATATCATACGCCGCCAAAGTAAACATAAATGTTTCTCTGTGAAAGAGAGAGAATATAATATCAAAAGCATCAATTTTCTCTGCTGATATTTTTTTATAGGCCTCAATCTTAGCGCGATAATGTCTTTCTAATTTTTTAAAAGATTCCATTTCTAAGAGAATACGCTGTGATTTATCAGCATGAGAGACCAGTTTAAATGAAGAGTAATCACCACGACTAGGGAAAAACAATTCACGAATAGCGCGTGATTCGCATATATTTTTAAAAAAATCTATGTGCATATCTTTGAACTTTAAACAAACTAATCGTAATTTATTTAATTCATCAAAAAATTCCATCGGATTAGAACGATCGTACAATTTAATGAAAATAGCCACTAAGATCATCCAGGGCTGTTTAACCAATAAATTGTTTGAATTATCACCGCGCTCCACGCTGAATGTTGTCATTTCCAGCTCAAATTCTGGCTTAGATTTTGTAGTTTTTTTGGGGCTGAAAAAGAAATTTCGCATGGCTGGCCTCTCATTTTATAGATATATAATAATTTGATTTAATGTGATTTATTTCGCAAAAAATTCAGCAATGTTATTCCCGCAAGGGAAGATTAGTTAAGAAAATTGAAATATCCAGTGGGGAATCTATATCCAATGCTAATCAAAGTATGATTTAAAGATTATCATTGCACGTTATAAAACAAGCTATAGATTCCCGCTTGATAGATAAGTATGTCCGCTACATTTTGTGCCGGCGGGAATGACAATAAAAATATTAAGCAAATTCCTCAATAGTGAGCTCTTCAATAACAATATCTTTTTCTACTTGTTCATATTCCATTTGTTCAATAATGATTGATTCATTAATTTCATTATTTTGTGACTGCTCATTGGACGATGACGCTGTTATTTCTTTTTCTAATGATTCCTCGGTATTTTCCAATTCAAATTTCATTTCATTTTCAAGATCGGTATCTTGCGAATGCTCTTCTAATTCAGCATCCCCTTGATCATCTTCATCCTCAAGGTCAGTATCCTGCAAATACTCTTTTAATTCAGTTTGCTCTTGATCATCAATCTCATTATTTTCCAATTCAAATTCAGACTCATCCTCAACATCAGTATCATGCAAATGCTCTTTGATTTCAGCTTGATCATGTTCAGCATCATTTTTCACCAACTCACTATTTCCTTTACCCTCTATTTGATCAGCTAAAATATCTAAATTTTTAATCTCCGTTAAAGTCGGCAAATCAGCCAAACTTTTCATATTAAAATAATCAAGAAATTGTTTCGTTGTAGCATATAAACCAGGTTTACCTGGCACATCACGATGTCCTACTACACGAATCCATTCGCGATCTAATAATATTTTTATGATATGCGAACTCACCACAACACCACGAATATCTTCTATTTCAGCACGTGTAATTGGTTGACGATAAGCAATTAATGCCAAAGTTTCTAATAGAGCACGCGAATATCTGGGTGGTTTTTCTTCCCATAATTTACCAAGACGCGCACCAAATTGTATTTTAATTTGAAAACGAAAGCCGCTGGCAACTTCCACAAGTTCAACGCCACGATTTTCACATTCTTGTGCAATTACGGTTAATACATCACGAATTTCATTAGCAGCAGGACGCTCGAATTCATCAAATAAATGTCTTATTTGTTCTACAGTCAAAGGATGTTCATTTGCTAATAATGCTGCTTCTACAAACATTTTTAATTGTTGCTTATTGATTTCGTCATTAACAATTACATCACCAGATGGTTGCAAAGAATTATTTTGATCTTCAATATCATCAGTCATTGTTTGTTGAACTATATCATTACTATTATCATCATCAGATTGATGCAATTCATTATCTTGGTCTTCAACATTCTCAGACTTTTCTAGTTGCACTATTTCATTGATATTTTCTTCAACAATTTCATCTTGAATAATTTCTTCACAAATATCTTCTATCATTTCTTCTGTCATGCGCTTCTCGCTTTTAAATGAATGGGGCTAAAAGGTTCCTGTTGTACAATTTCAATGAGTGATTGTTTCAGTAATTCCAAAATAGCAATAAATGTCACCACCACACCTAATTTACCTTCGTGTAATGAAAATAATGCAGTAAATTCCACATAACTATCAGTACGCATTTTACTTAATACTTCACTCATGCGTTCACGTACTGATAAAGGTTCATTTTTAATTTCATGTTTTGCCATATGCGATGCGCGGCTTAAAACATCACTTAATGCATGTAATAATTCGCGCATTTCAACAATAGGTAATGGTTTTACAGGGGATTCAGTTTGTACATCACTGCGTGCAAGAAAAATATCTATACCAACTTGCGGTAATTTACTTAAATTTTCTGCAGCTAATTTAATTTGTTCATATTCTTGCAATCGTCTGACTAATTCTGCACGTGGATCTTCTTCTTCAGCATTTTCATCGATCGGACGTGGTAATAATAAACGCGATTTAATTTCCGCTAGCATAGCTGCCATCACTAAATATTCTGCGGCTAACTCTAATTGAAATGTTTTCATTAATTCAACATAGCCAATATATTGCCGGGTGATTTCGGAAATAGGAATATCGAGGATATTTAAATTTTGACGTTTAATTAAATATAACAATAAATCTAATGGGCCTTGGAAGGTTTCTAGAAATACCTCTAACGCATCGGGTGGTATGTATAAATCTTGTGGTAATAATGTGTAGGGTTGGCCTTGCACGATGGCGATGGGGGTTGCCTCAGTTACATTATCAATTGTTGATTCTGTTGTTTCTGTCACGAATAAATACCTTTATAAAAATTTAATAATTCAATCCCATCACATCTCTAACTTCTTCCAACGTTTCCTTCGCTACTTCTCGCGCTGATTCAGCACCCTCAGCAGCAATATGTCTCACTAACTCAGGATTTTCTTCAAATTCTTTCGCGCGCTCATGAAATTCATTGACCTCTTTTAAAACATTATCAATCAAGGGTTGTTTACATTCCAAACAACCAATTCCGGCACTACGACAACCCTTTTGTACCCATTCTTTAACATCTTCGGTCGCGTAAACTTTATGCAATCCCCATACAGGACATTTCTCCGGCTCACCTGGATCACTACGGCGTACACGTGCCGGATCGGTCGGCATTGTTTTAATTTTTTGCGTGATCACTTGCGGATCTTCGCGTAAACCGATCGTATTATGATAAGACTTAGACATTTTTTGTCCATCTAATCCCGGTAATTTTGATACTGGCGTCAATAAAGCTTCTGGCTCAGGTAATATTATTTTTGTCGTACCCACTAAATAACCGCGCAATCTTTCTCTATCACCTAAAGTAATATTTTGCTGACCATCTAATAATGCTTCAGCCGTTTCTAACGCATGCTCCTCGCCTTGTTCCTGATAACGTTTACGCAGATCATGATACAATTTCGCTTGTTTTTTACTCATTTTTGCTAACGCTGCTTCGGCTTTTTCTGCAAATCCTGCTTCTTGCCCATAAAGATGATTAAATCGCCGTGCAATTTCACGCGAAATTTCAATATGCGAAATTTGATCTTCACCAACAGGCACTAATCCTGCTTTATAAATTAATACATCCGCGGCTTGCAAAACGGGATATCCCAAAAATCCATAAGTGGCTAAATCTTTTTCTTTTAATTTATCAATTTGATCTTTATAAGTTGGTACACGTTCTAACCAACCTAAAGGTGTAATCATTGATAATAACAAATGCAATTCAGCATGTTCTGGCACATGCGATTGAATAAATACTTTTGCTGCCCTGGGATTAATACCCACCGCTAACCAATCAATTAACATTTCCCACACATTTTTAGAAATTATTGTTGGATCATCATAATTCGTAGTTAATCCATGCCAATCTGCTGCAAAAAAGAAACATTCATATTCATATTGTAATTTCAACCAATTTTTCAGGACGCCGTGATAATGGCCTAAATGTAGGCGACCGCTGACGCGCATTCCTGATAGGACTCGTTGTTGTAATAGTGTGGATGAACTCACTGTTGCTCCTTTTTTTAACATTTAAAAATATATTCAATAGATCATTCTTAATTACACGCACCTATTGCTTTATCACCATTTAAAAATTGTTTTAATTGCGCAATTTGTTTATTTCTCAGCACCAAATCCTCACCCGATCTTAATAATATTTGTTGTTGTTCCGGTGTAATAGAAAATGTCGTGCCAACATTTCGTGCTTGTGGATATTGTGCTAAATCCAAATAAATCACTAATACATTATTAGTCCCACGACGACACAACATATCCTTCGTTAAATCATTAACATTTTCTTTAATATTTTGTCTCGCTGCATCGGCACTCATTGTTAAAATTCGCCAAAAAATAGTCGCATTAGTGGGCGGTATTAATTCTTTAGAAAATGGTTCTATTGCTGCTTTATACGCATCGATCACAATTAAAATTTTAATTTTACTTTTATCCTGCGATAAAAGATGCAGCGCTGTATAAATCCCTAAATTATCGGCTAATCCACCATCCATTAAATGTAAATAACAAGGATTCGAATCACAACCACTACTGCCTAACGTTAACGGTGGCACAGCAAAGGGATAACTTGCACTGGCAGCCATGCCAATCGCAACTGGCACATCATAGCCATTGTTATTTATCACACGCGTTGCTAAGTGATAGGGATAAGTCTTCACGTTATATTTTTCTAATACATCTGGTGTAAAGGGGAATAATGCTGCATTTTGATAAATCGTGGCGTTGGTAACCCAATACGGTAATTTAACGGCTGCAGGAGATTCATTACGTGGTACAAATATATCACCCAACAATAAGGTATCACCATTATTTTTTTTAAGAATGCTGTCAGTAATGCTGTCTTCAATTGTTTGCGCAGCATTGGGTGATGAAAAAATATCTTTTGAATAGTCTTTGTCCAACGGATTAACCGCTGGCAATGCTTTTATGGTATTTGTAAACGAAAATTCGGGATTAAAAGGACTGTTACCGTACTCTTGTAAATAATTATATAGACTTGCCATATAATAACCGACGCCTAATCCACCGCCTGAAACAGTCGAAAAATAGTCCACTTCTTCTAGCAAATTACCCTTTAAATGGGGGTTCGTAATTTGCTCCAAACCCATTAAAACCCCAGCCGTTAGATTTGCGGCACGGTAGCCCCCACCTGATGCAGCCACTGCGATGGCAATATCTGGACGTTGTCTTGGCCTGCCGCTGGTTGATTGTACAGATTGATATTGAGACAAATCGACTTGGGGTGGATTGTTGACTAAATCGGGATTAATCGCACCAGCTACGGGATAACTGGCACCTGTTGCTGCGGAGTCTATGTCCTGTGCTATCGTGTTAGCTGCTTTTTCTTTGATGGGTTGTGCGATGGCGGCACAGCCTGTTAGAGAGATTATTATGCTGTAGAACAACGCGTATTTAATATTTTTTCTTATTAAATGTGAGTTGATTAATTTCATATTCAGTAACAGTTCAAAAAGGGAGAAACAATACTAGGTAAATGGTGCGGGATCACCCTTACCATATCGTAAAACAACCGGTTTAGATCCCGTTAAATCAACAATCGTCGTTGGCTCAAGCCCACAGTGCCCACCTGCCAAAATTAAATCCACACGCTCGCCTAACACCTCAGCAATAGCTTCTGGCTCTAATAACGCCGTATCAGTACCTGGCACCGTCAAAGTCGTACTCATTAAAGGCTCATCAAGCATATCTAACAATGCTAAGGCGATAACATTATTGGGTATGCGTATCCCTATAGTCTTTCGCTTCGGATGCTGTAAACGCCGTGGAACTTCTTTAGTTGCGGGTAAAATAAATGTATAAGAACCGGGCGTATAAGCTCGGAGAATGCGATAAACACTATCACTCACCAAGGCATAAGTTGATAATTCAGACAAATCACGGCACACCAATGTGAAATTATGTTTTGCTTCTAATTGACGCAGTACTCGTATTTTATCTAATGCACTTTTATCACCAATTTGGCAGCCCAAAGCATATCCTGAATCAGTGGGATAAACGATAATGCCACCGCGTCTAATCGTGGAAACAGCTTGTCGCAACAAATGGGAATGGGGGTTTTCTTGGTGTATGTAAAGCAACTGGGCCATAAAATGAATCCATCTATCCTCAAATTTCCATCAAAACGAATAATATAACAAAATTTTTGCGTAATGGCTTGCGATTTTAATTGGTCGCCGTGTGTTCTTTTTAACTGCTATTATTATGATATAATGTTGATTTTATTATGCCTCCTGAGAACCATTACATGAAACTGCTTGTCGATTTTCTTCCAATAATACTTTTTTTTATTGCTTTCAAGCTATATGGAATTTATGTTGCAACGTCCGTTGCAATCGCGACATGTATTGCGCAAATCATTTGGCATTGGGTTAAATATCATAAAATCGATATTCAACAGATCATTACCGTCTGTATTGTTACTGTTTTAGGTGGCGCAACATTAGCATTACATAATGAAATATTTATTAAATGGAAACCCACTGCAATTTATTGGATTTTTGCTGCGGTTTGCTTAGGCAGTCATCTCACCAAACAAACTATCATGCAACGTATTATGCAGAAAAATATTACACTACCTAATACCGCTTGGAAAAAATTAAATTTCAGCTGGGTGATATTTCTTTTTTTAATTGGATTAGCGAATATATATGTTGTTTATCATTTTGATACAAACACATGGGTCAATTTTAAATTATTTGGAGTATTAGGGTTAACTGTGGTGTTTGTTATTTTACAAGCGATTTATTTATCGAAATATATAAACCCAGAAACAAAATAGCGCTTTTCTTTGCTATTTAGGTCTTGATGGTACATTTTGTTGGGCACTGGGCGGCGCTAATTTTTTAGCAATGGATTCACGAGCAATTGCTCCAAATTTATTCTTCAACTCCTTCTCATTAGAAATGATTATTTTTCCATTAACCACATTTGTCAGTCTCGTCAGTGTTTCTAAAAGACCATTAGATAAATCATTATGAACATATAGTTCTTGGCCAATATCAAAAGGATGTTGTGAAATTATTTCAGATAGTGTGTCCTGTGTATTTCTTAGTATTTCATCTAATATACTTTTTATTTTTCCAGTAAATTCATCCAAATTAGAAATTTGCTGCGCCTTATCCACAGGGACCTTTAATCTAATAATTGTTTTAGCAATATTACTGATCGATTCATATCCATCAACTTTCTTATCTATTTTATCTTTCTCGTATTTATCTTCAAATGTTAATTTTTCTTCATATATCAGTCTCATTTCTTGTAATAATTCTTCATGGATTTTCTTATGTCTCTCCTCAAAATATTGACACATTTCTTGAGGAAAAAGTGTTAATTGATAGTTTTCAGGCTTACAAGCTTCAGGATCATAACTAGACAACTTATAAATCATTACTTTGTTATAGGTAGCTCTAATTTCACACAAATTCTCAAGATATTTTTCTATATGTGGTAAAAATATTTGCTCAAATAATTGTGCCAATTTAAGGTGTACAGGAACAAATTTATGTTTGATCCTTGTACGTTCAGTTCCCGACACCATTTCAAAGTTTCTATCTACAGTAGATTGTGTAAGAAATAAAAAATTAGCACTCAATGCTTTTCGTTGTTGTTCGCTGACTAATTCATCACCCGCACAAAAAGCGCGTTTGATAGTAGCATCTGCGGTTAAAACCTCATAAGTAAACCACTGTTTTAATCTCTGAATATGTCTTTCACGATCTGTTTGTGATACTAATCTTTCTACTGCTTTTCTATAACCAATTAATCCTGTTTTTGAAAAAACGATAGCGATGGCTTCAGTACATTCTTTAAAATGAGGGATCATCGTCCGCACAAAATTTTCCGCACTTACAAATTCTGCAATTAAACCTGACATTCGGTATGACCGTTCCCGATCACTTAAACTGCGAACAACAGAAATATCTTTACAGATAAGATTTAAAATCATTGCAGCCATTATAGTTTGCAAAGCATGTTTTCGTATCAGGATCTTCAAATTAGAAAAGTCATTTTCGGTGTATAACCACAATAAACTTTCTTTTAATAAAAAATCTGGAATAAACTGGTGTTTTTCGATAAGACTATATATTAAATGTATAATAATATTTCTTGAACGTTGATAATACATGTTGTCCCATTGGCCAGTATCACAAATGATTTTTAGTAATGTTTCGCCAGCCCTTTTTTGCACACAGATATCTTCAATTAATTTTTTGCACATTAGTTCATCAAAATAATCTAATAAAGCTTGTAATAACGGTGATGTGATAATAGCTGAGGCAAATGTAACATCCGCCTTCATCTTGATAACAAAATAGGTACTTACACATTCATCTATATTACTTTCTGTAACTTTTGCAGGCGTAAATGAAATGCGTTCATAGAGTGGTTTTATTCTTTGCTGATTTGCAAATCTCTTAATAAATATTTTTAAATAAAACAAATCAACGTCATCCATGTTATTTAATTGATCGCACATTTTTAATGCAATTTCTTCGTCTACACTCGAGGCTATAACACATAACGGTAAAATATCTTTTCGAACACCAGAAAATTGCTTGCTTAAAACCGTGCATTTCTCTTGAAAAGAAACGGGATCTTTTTGTTTAATATCAGAACTCGATTGGCTTTTAGTTGGCAATCGAAAAAATCTCGATGAGCTATAAATAGTTAGAGATGAACTAGATACTGATGATAAAAGTTCGGATGAGGATGAGTGAGAAGATTCATTGCTCTGAGATTTTTGAATACATTCACGACTTTCTGCAGCTATCTTCTTAACAGAATCAGCCATATCAATAACTTTTTGCTCTCGCTCAACACGATCATAAACCTCTTGTACAGTTGATTTTTTTTTGGATTTTGCGTGAATATTATAATTATTAGCCGAAATAACACTTAATATAATGAATACGCCGCTAATGGTAAAAGATACCGTTAAATCTTCTACTTTTGCAAAATTTTGAAATGATAAAATAACACCTTCATTACCAGATTCTGCACTCTTTTCTAAGGCATTATCAATTTCAGCCTCTTCCTCTTCGTTCAATGTCGTAATCTTCTGATTTAAACTTGTCATTAATGCGAGTATGATTTTTTTAGCATATTGTTTTTTTATAATGTACATCATTAACTCCGATTAGTATTTAAGATTAAACGAATACATATTTGATTCTTTATTGAGAATAATTATTATTACCATTTAACGGCAAAGGGGCTATATCACTTATATAACAAAAACGAGAGTTTTTTATGCAAATTAAATCATAATCATTTAATATTCAAAGTATCATACTGTTTGCTAGAATAACAATAAGATAGAGAGTAGACTGCAAAATTCTGTTTTTTGCATGTGCGTCATTCTCACACAGCTATCACTATTTGAAATTCAATTTATATACTCTGAGGTTAACATGCTAAAACAAGATTTAATCACTCTAATGCGTGAAAAATTAACCCTCTCTTTACATCCTACTTCTCTAGAAATAATCGATGATAGCCACAAACACATTGGTCATCCTGGCGCAAAAAATGGTGGTCATTTTACATTGATTATTGCCGCAGAGTGTTTTGAAAATAAAAACCTGATTGAATCTCATCGGTTAATTTACGAATCGTTAGGAGATTTAGTAGGAACGAAAATTCATGCTTTGCAAATTATAATCAAGCATCCTTCCATCCGACAATTAGACAAATAAATAAAAAAATTGAAAACAAGGTGTTAAAGTAATTATTTGCTGTAGCCTTGGCGAAGAGTGATTTTTTTTCCTTCCAATGACTCTGACGCAGCAGATAAATCTTGCTGAGAAAATCTAGGTGAATGTTGAATAGCCTCTGCTTTTTCTAATAAACAAATCGTAATTTCAGAAAATTTATTACGTCTTGCGATATCAATGAGCGATTCGTCTGTATTACTACGGATGTGAACATTGGCTCCATTTTTAAGCAGCATTCTCACAACCTCCTCATTTGCTGTGGAGAGAGTAGAAAGCGCTTTAAATAAAGGTGTTTCACCTTTGTTATCTTTAACATTAACATCCACCCTAGTTAATTGTAGAAAAAGCGCTAATTTCTCAGCATTTTTTGGATAGCTGCATAAGTAATGGGGAGGAGTTTGGCCTTCATTATCTTTTACATTTGCATTTACATCTAAATTTAATGTGGCTTGATGTGCAACTATCCATTTTAACACCTCACTTTGTGTATGTGCCTTCACGGCATAATGTAACGCTGTTTGCCCCTGATTATCTTGTATATTCCAATTCACCTTTTGATCAGTTAGATTTTTTAAATAGGAAATGGTGTTTGCAAAAACGACTTTATGTAAAACTGTTTCACCCTAATTATTTTGTTTTGATAAATCAGGATTAGACTTCATAGCCAACTCAAACCATTCAGGTGAGTCAAGGGCAGTCATTAAAATTGTCTCGCCCATAGCATTGCTTGAATTAATAGATGCATTACAACTCAATAAATGAATTGCATTTTGAATTGAATTACGAGACTTGAAAGCATGGTGTAATGCTGAAAATCCTTCACCATCTTTTTGATCCACTGCTGCGCCGTGAGATAGTAACCATTTTAGTTTTTCTTCCCTTTGTCTCGATGCTTCCACGGTTAGGGCGGTATCACCATTTTTCCCGATGAAATTAATATCAGCTCCATTCTCAAAGAGTATATCTAGTATTGCTAAATCGAAGGTAACCATAATAGGGCTATAACCATTCGTATTCTGACTATTCACATCAGCTCCTTGCTTCACCAGCCATTCAACAACCTCTTTGCGCTTCATCCTTGTAGCAATATGTAAAGGAGTATTTCCTTCTGCATTGATCTGATTGGGAGAAATATTCCATGCCGTCATCGTTTTTTGTATTTCTGCCAGATCAGCGAAATCAAACATAACGGTGAGAATAGATAGTTTTTCAGCATCATTAGGGCTGTAACCTTTATTTAATAATGTTTGGATAACTGGTAAGGCATCTATAGACATAAATTTTCCATCACCAAACAGAAGTGTAAATATCGATACTCCATCTTTACTTTTAATATTTGGATCAGCATTACTGATTAATAACTGAATGACAGTGTCATAGAAGCGATTGCGAGCCGCAACCAAAATAGCTGTTTCGCCCTCGCCATTCTTTACATTGGCATCCAACCCTTTTTCTACAATAGTTTGTATTATTCTATTTTTGTAATTTTGAAAATCAGGACCGTGTCTCCTACCAACACCCTCTCCTGCTAAAATATGTAAAATACTGTTATTAACATTATCTTTATCATGAACGTGAGCGCCACTTGCAATCAGCGCCCCCAGACACTCTAAAGACTGCTTTTGCGCAGCCATCAAAATCGCACTTTCTCCTTCAGCGTTTTTATAATTTAGATCTGCCTTATTGCGTATTAACCAATTTAATTCACGAAGGTAGTAATCTGTACTTGTCATGCGCATTACCAAACTTTGATTATCAATAACAGTATTGAGATTTGCGCCACGTTCTAACAATAAGTTACAAATATCTTCATTTATTTCTGAGGTAGATCCGAGATTCATTAATGCAACATATATTGGTGTTGTATTTTCAGCAGATAGACTATCAACTGGGGATCCATGGGCTAACAGCCATCTTACCATTTCAACGTTAGGATTAACTTTACAAGCGTAATGAAGCAATGTACGTCCATCTAGTTTCTTGTCAATTGCAAAATGCGCGCGCTCAATAATCGCTGAAACCAGTTCAACTTGACCTTCTTCGACTGCTTTAGGAAGTAATTTTTCCAGTTGTGCATCTGAAAAAGTATAATTTGGATTACTAAGGATCACTTGCACGAGTTCTGTTTGTTTAATATTGATAAGCTGAATTAGCATATCCGTAGAAACATTCGCTTTGTATTTAAGAAGTGTTTTTACTATGTCCCATTGTGAATCGTTGATGGCTAGACTCAATATATTCTTATGAACATTCTGTGATCTGATGTCATTATCAATAGATGTCAAAATTGCGCCATTTTCTAATAAAAAAACAAGCAATCCCCAGTTTTTCGCGTTTGCACATTTGACCAATACTGAACTTCCTAATGAAAGATTAATATCAACACCTAATTGCAAGAATTTTTCAATGGATTCTTTGTTTAATGAATCTGGATTTTGCGTAACCTTATTAAGATATTCTTGCCATTCTTGCAGCCTTTTAATTTTTTCATTTACCTGCTCACCTGCCTATTATTTAAAAATATGTCGCGTTTATTAATCAATTAATTAATGACGGATACCAAAAACTTTTTTGATTTCTTCACATGACATGTCAAATGCTAATATTGCAGCATCAAAATGTGTAGGTAATGCACAGAAATCATGTAAAATGCCACCGAATTCAGCATATTGAGCATCATTGCCACCACTGACTAATTTTTCATAATACATTTTAGCATCATCATGAATAGGATCACTTTCGCCTGCGATCACTAATGCTGGAGGTAAGCTAGAAAAATCTGATTGTAATTGTGGATTACAAATAGGATTTTTTTGATCCGCTGGATTTGAAATATATTGATTACGCATCCAATTTAAAGTGCTGGTTTCTAAATAAAAACCGGTTGAGAATTTTCTATCAGATTCTCTAGTATTATTTAAATCTATCCATGGATAAAATAGTAATTGGAAATCAATTTGAATGTCTTTAATTTGTTTAGCACGATGACAAACACTTGCTGCTAAATTACCACCTGCACTGTCACCACCAACAGCTATTTGACCATTACCACCAAATTCTTTTGCATGTTTTGATATATATTTTGTTGCTTCATAAGCATCATCGTGTGCTGTTGGGAATTTATTTTCTGGTGCACGTCGATAATCAACTGTTGCAACAATAATATTTGAACCATTCGATAAATAACGCGCTGTTTAATCGAGAAAATCTAAATCACCAAATACAAATCCACCACCATGAAAATAAACCATAATAGGTAATGCAGTTTTGGTATTAATTGGGGTATATAAACGTACATTCAGTGTTGTGCCATTGCAATTAATTGTTCTATTTTCAACATTGACTTCAATTGGTTTTAATTTATTTGGAATTGGAGCGACTAATTGATTGAAAGCTTTACGTGCTTGATCAGTGGGTAATTCAGTTAAAGTTTTGCCATTTAAGACTTTAGCGGTTCTTTGAGCCAAAGTATTCAAAAAATTACGAGAATCTCTGTTTAAAACATTGGTATTGATTGCTGTTGCAATTGCTACACTCCTTGTTGGTTAATATAAATCCATAAAACAAGTTCTGAGTATAGACGGCTTTTGAAAAAGTGTTAGGAAAAGCTATTTATATTTCAGTGAATCTTTTAATCACAAATCTTAAGGCTTATTTTGGCTTAAATTCATTAGATACATCATCTCGATCATCTTTACAATCAACTGCGTCAGTTAATACTGCTGATTCGGGTTCACTGGATGTATTTGACTTTAATGCAGGAGGAGATAAAAGCAAACTACTATTGCTATTTTCAATTAATGAAATTTCAATCTTTGCACCATATTGTTCAAGTAATTTTTGATTGGCAAAACTCATTTTTGTGCCTTTAAATTGAGCGCCTTGTGCATACAAATACGAATCATTAGTCATTCGCTTCATGAGATACCATTCTTTAATATTGCCAAAATGTGTCCACAAAAATGCACCATAATCACCACAACTTACTAATAAATATTTTCCATCTTGACTAAAATTAATTGTATTGATTAACCCCCAATGCCCGCCTAAATCAGCAATTAATTCTTTAGATTTTATGTCCCAAATTAAAACCGATCGATCATTACTGCCGGAAGCAATTAAATTACTATCTGGACTAAAAGCAATCGTTGCAACGGTACCAACATGTTTACGCAGTAATGCAATTTGAGTTGCAGAATTTATATCCCATATTCTGATTGTTTTATCTTTACCTGCAGATGATATTAATTTTCCATCCGGACTAAAACAAACCGCATATACATCATCAGTATGACCGGTTAATTTTTTAACAGGCATTCTAGATTTAAAATCCCATATATTTAAATTTCCTGAGGACCCTCCCGTGACAATTAACGTTGAATCAGCACTAAAAGCCAATGTATAAATTGTGTATCTCTGTGATGCAGGTAGTTGTAATGGATCAATTTCTTTTAACGTAGAGATATCCCATAAATTCACTTTATTTTTATCAGCGATACCTAAAATTTTTCCATCTTGATTGAAAGTGACGCAATATACATCTAAATCGAGACTACCACTTGTTTGTGCAATTAATTGCTGTAATTGATCAGATTGCGATAATAAATAAACTGCTTTACGCTCGCCGCCAAAAGCAATGACATTTGTTAGAGGACAATATCCAACACTAATGACTTTACCTACAGTATCTTTAACAAAGCTAATAATTTTTTTATCAAAAATATTATATTGATAAATGCCATTATGACCGGCGATGACAACAATAGGTTTACCATTTTTATCAAAGGTACCCTGTACAATAGTACCAATAAATCCTGTGTCCTCCGCCAGATCATAACCGATATCGGCGCGCCATTGTCGTACAGTTTTATCATCACTTGCAGTGACTAAGTATTTATCATCCGCACTAATAGCAATACTATTGATACGAGCAAAATGTCTAATCAAGGAAATCATTTCATTACGGTGACTCATATTCCAAATATGTACTCGACCATCACTATTACCAGCAACAATTTTTTTGCCACTTCGATTAAATGAAACACAGGTATAAACGGTATTATCAGATTTATAACTTTTCTCAATACGAGTTTCTAACAAACTCAATTCGCCCGGGTTTGATAAATCTTGAACATTTAATAAATATAATTTATTTGTTGCGATGGCTAGCAAATTATTATCCGGACTAAAAGTGACATATTTTACAGCGGAAAATCGTTGATTTACTTCACTCAGCAGTTTTCGCTTTGCGATATTCCATATCATTACCTTACCATCATCATCACCTGTTGCTAATTCATGTCCTGCAGTGGTAAAAGCAAGGGTATTAACTGATTCAGAATGTCCTTTTAGTAATCCGATTAAATGTGTCGTCGCTAAATCCCTCACTTCTACATCGCCATTACTTTTGCTTGAAACTAATATATTACTGTCTTGATGTATTGCTAAACATTTATAAGGATAATCGCCACGTGCAAAAACTTGATATTTTTTTGTTTTTAAATCCCATACCAAAATTTTTCTATCTTCGCCACAAGAATACAATTGTGTTCCTTCATCATTTAATACACCACTATGTATTGTACTTGTATGTCCTTGCAATGTTGTCATTTCTTTCTGTTCATTAGCTGACAGTGTATATAAAATAATTGCATCTCCAACCGCAACTGCCATATAACTACCGTTTTTATTAAAACAAATCACTTTTGCACTATTTTTATAATAATGCGTTGGAAACTCATTGAATTTAACAGTACGCATATCAGCGTTAGTACATTGCATGCCCTGCATAAAAGCATGAGTAAGATTGACATGGTTTAATATTGACCCATTAAAATTAGCATTAGATAGAAGCGCGCCAGAAAAATCTGCACCTTCTAATGTTATTCCCGCAAAATTGCCATTTTCTCCTATAAAATCAAAACCAAGACAATTTAATAAACTAAGGATATTAGAGATTAGATAGGTATTTTGTATGTCCATTTTTTTTGTTAAAAATATTGACCACAAATGTTGCAGAAACTGTATGTTTTCATTATTTGAAATTAGCATTCCCAATACAATAATCAATTTTTTATCAAAACTTGTCTTGTTCCAGCTATCGTATAGATTGTTTTTCAAATCATGATACAGACGATCGGCGATTTCACGTTCACCTAATGTGTATTCAATCGTTGCATGAGATGGGATAATGACTGTACTAGAATTAGTATCCTTACTAGACGAAATAAAATGCATAGTAATGCCTCCTTATTCTAGAAATTCATTAATTAAATACTAAAACTTAGCTTGATGAATTGTTGGCGAACTTCCTTTGTTGTCTTTTGATTCTACGATTTCTGTAGTATCTTTTTTGCTGATAGGTGGAGGCTCTTTTTTCTCTTTTGATTTTTCAAGGGCTAGCTTAGCTTGATTTAATTTTTCCTGCTTTTTTTCCCAAAACTTATCTTCCGACTGTTTGAAATATTCTTCTTTTTTATGTGAAACAGGTCTTTCACAAGAACTTAGCTCTCCTAAAAGTTGTTCTCTCCTTTTATCTTTTTTTAGTTCTTCTCTTAACTTTAAGTTGAGATTATCATTCTCATCAAGAAAATCCATATGTGCAAATTCACGCATTGCCCCAATACGTAGCTCTTTAACCAAGCTCTCTTTTAAATCTTTAGGAATACAGCATTGGTGTTCTTTTAATATATAAAATAGACGCTCGCCTCTGCCTTCTCGCATTTTCTCTAACATTTTTTTATCTTCGGCACTGAGTTCTTTTTTACCACTACCACCACTATACATGATATGAAGTTTATCTTCGTCTAACGGATCTAAGTCTGTGAGTAACTTGATGATAGGTGTGTCGATATTTCTAAAATCATTATACGATATCATTTTAAATGCCTTTATAAGTCGTTCTTCTGTTAAGCCAGTATTTTCAAGAATATTACCAATAATATCCTCATCGAAGTCACAATATTCAATCTTTTCTTTTGGAGAAGATTCGATAATTGTTTGTTCTTTTTTCTCGACTTTTTCATCTTTTTCTTTTGATTTTTCTCTACTTTCTTTATCAAAGGAGCTCACTTTAATGTCTAACTGATCAATTCCCTTCATTATTTTACGCCAATCACCAATCTGTTTCTCTTTTTCACTCACTATCTCTTCTGTACTTTTGGTAATTAATTGTTGAATCATTTCGTTATTTTGGCTTAACTTAAACAAGTCTGGATTATTGAGCTCAATCGATGCAATTATTAATGCATATTTTACAAGCGCAACTAACTCTTTATTATCCTTAATTTTTTCAGGGTTACTATTAAATGTGAGAAGTAATTTCTTTACTTTATTATTTATTTCTTCTTTATTATTCTCACCAATCACAAATGGATTATTAGAAATAGAAATTAATAATATTTCTTTTTGGTTTTCAGTTAATTTTCCTGTAATTTGTTCCATCAAAGGGAAATAACGCTTCATAATATCACGTGTTAGATTATCAGGTTTGTCTAAACGATTTGCGCTTTTAGCCCGAAGTAAACTTTCATGTTTCTCCATGTCATGAAATAATAAACCTGCTAAAACCATAGATTTGTCATTTTCTTCTAGGCCATCACAGATTTTTTGACATTTTTTGATCATCTGAGAAAGATGTTCATGCATCATACATCTTTCTTTATCGCGCGACGGTTTTAATAATCGATAATTTAATTCTTTATTTTCTTTTAATTTATCAATTATTTTTTCCGCCAATTCTTCTGAATTAAATCCTTCACTTATAGCAGATTTAAGCTCTTTACCCACTTTTTGCATGTTTTCCAAAAGAGCCATTTCTTTGATATTTAATTGTTTAAGATCTTCACTTCCCTCTCGCATGCTAGGGCAAAATAACTGAATGAAGGGCTGATGCCCGATATCTGTATCAGAAGTATATCCCTCTTTATCAACTTGGCTCATTCTGATATCCATGATGGTGTATTGCATCCTGGCCTCATCAGCACTATAACAAACCATTTTCATTAATCTTTCTAAATCTTTTAAGATATCATCGTTTAATAGTTCCTCGCCGTTAACCTTCTTTATTAAAACAGTGTAAATAGCTTCTTGAGAATATTTATCTTTTAAATGATCCATTACGAATTGATTAAATTTTGCAAGCTGTAATTCTTTTTGTTTGTTATCGATAATTCCAAATAATTGGGGTGCAAGTGTTGGATTAAGAATTAATTGCCATGTATTATAAATATCAGAAAGATAATTAGCCCTTTTATTTAAATCTATACCACCGACAGCAGCGAATCCTGTCCCCGACGTCCAAATATCATCTAACACAAATTCACTAGGTGATTGACCAATGCTTTCAGCCATATCCTCTAATGAGAAACTCATTCCTTCTTTCAATATTTGCTCACTATCTCTCAGATAGATATTATAATGATACGACGCCATACTTCCTGGCACGATATGATAGCGTAAGTTCATTAATAATCTGTCTTCTAATGCAAACTGGTTGGGCTCAAATCGTTTATCTACGCTGGCTACATAGTCATAACGCGTTTTAGTTTCCTCTTCTACTGCATGTTTAATTATTTTTTCAAACTCTTCCACCGGCACGAGAAAAGTCAAAATGCGGGGGTTTTGTATAACATATCTCATATCACTATCTTTCAACGGCACTTCTTTTATATCAGTTGGATAAGAAAATGGTTCACTAAATTGTTTAATAACGGTTGGCAAATCAGAACGGATTTCACCTTTTTTCTTTGTTACTTTAGAGGTATTGCCCTCGTTGACGAAATTTTCAAGTAACGATTTTAATTGTTCTATAGAAGTCAAATCAGTCGTTTCAATTGATTCCATTCTTTTGATGACCGCTTCTAATGTTTTAAAATTATCTGAAATTTTTTCAAATTCAAAATATTTTTTAGCTTCATCGATTAAAGCGACATTTGATTTTGCCTGCTCAATGGATTCAGGGTTTTCAATATATTTACGATTGTTCTTTAATATAAATTCTTTCAGTCTATGCTCAATAAATTCTTTAAAATCTTTTTCATCGTTAATAAAACAACTCTTCTTAAAATTTTCAAAAGCAACAAAGACTTTAAGTAATTTTTCTCTTAAGTCAGCAATTTTATGATATGCTGATAAACATGCTGTTGAATCATATTGACTGGGATCTTTAATAGCCAGTTCTTTTACTTTTTCCATGAGCCTAGAGCAAATATCTTCTATAGATTGTTTTGAAAAAATTCTTTTGTCTATTGTTTTTTTTGTTTCCAAAACATCATCTACTAATTTATTCTTATACTCTATTGGATTATATTCCCAAGCATGTTCTGCTCTATATTTAGCAACCCATAATCCTGCTCTGCGTAATCGTCCGGCAGCGATGTATGAGGCGCCTGATTGCGTTTTACCAGCGGACCAAATAATTTCTCCAGTATGCGGATTTTGGTGAATATCGCGATAGCCATTGTTTGTAATTGCCGTTCCGGGTTTACCATCAATTGGTATTAATTCTGGCGTATAAAATAAAGCAGCATTGATACGAATACACTCTATATCTTCTTTCTCTTTATGAACCATCTCAGTTGCATACTCACCACGCGCAATGATTTCACCTTTATGATTCCTATAAGGAGATATGATTCCTATTGTTTCAGAATAAGTTGAATAATTTCCTGTATGTTTTTCCATCATCCTAAATTGCGATAGATCTCTTTTTTGTAAGATTTTCTCATCAATGAGCATAGGCATTTTTGATAACATTGCCTTAGTGCCTTCAACATCTCTACAACATTCATAATATTTTTTCGCATCATAACTACTAACCATACCAAAGCGCGAACTGGGGCATTCAATTTTGCTACCGGTCGAAATATTTGCCTGTCGCGCATAATCTAAAGAGACATCAATAAGATTGTTTATATGCACATCTTTGCTATCAAATAATTGTAAAATATGGGGCTCTACATCTTTAACAATGTCTTCCTGGTCTTTTTTACAACGTACTAAATCTATCCCATGACATAATTTAAGCACATTACTAATTAATTCAGCTTTATGAACTTTAGTGTGCATTAATTGCCTAAGGTCTTCATGGTTTTGTTCCTCTTGATAATTTGAAGTAAAAATTTTCAGTGGTTCCTCAATTCCTGATATTATTTTTTTTAGGTCACTATATTTATCAGTTAAACCTTTTTGAAAATTACTATTTATCAATCCCAGCAGAATATCAATTTTTTTCTGATCAGGTTTTTCTTTAAGACATTCTTGAAATAGAAAATTCAAATCTTTTGCATAGTCTGGATATTTTGATAATAGCTCCTCTTTTTGTGGTGGATTTAGATTATTTATTGTCTTAAACACTGTATTAAAATAATCACATAATACATACAACGAATTTTTTTGATACTTTTGATCACCTTCTTTATTAAAAGCCATAAATGTATTTAGACCAGTATAAATGTTGATACCTTCTCCTATTTGCTGATACAGATCAGGATGAATTCCTAATCCTTCTGCAACAATTTCATATATTTTTCGTGATCGCATTATATTAAATGGATTATCTTTACCTGATGCTTCATTCGTTCTGCCACTACGATACAAATACATTGCCAATTGGATGCACCTTTTTTCTTCATCATTTAGCTGAGAAATTGCTTTGCTATATTCTGATTTGCCATAACGATTAATAAGATCCATATATTTTTCTAAATAATCTAATTGTCGTATTGAATGTGTGCCACCATGGTTGGGACGGAAGGCAAAAATTCTTTCAAATCCTGATTCGTTAAAATCTTCACTTAAGCATTTTTTTGGTTCAATTTCATATTGCTGATCAATAAAAAAATCGTTTAATACCTGCCAGATGAAACATTCTGAGTATTCCGAAAAATCAATTTCTTTAGGAAACACCCTTTTTACCTTCACCATTTCTTTTTGATCTTCGCCTTTTTTGTCATGTTTACCTTTTTGTGATTCTCTCTCATCCAATGATTCTTTCTTGTCTGATTTAACAATTCGTGTTTCTTCGTTATACGATAAATCAATTTCAACCAATTCAACACCTCGATATTTATTTGTTAAACGCTCTGGATCTCTCAAGTCAAACACTGAAACATCGTGATCTTTAAACGTCGGATAATGCATTATTTCATCAAATAATGAGGAGGTAAGCGGTGATTTAATTTTGTCAGATAAAATTCTTAAAGCTGAATCGAGAGAATACCCTTTCTCCTTTAAAAGCAAAGCACAATCAAATACAAAATAAATGCCCTTCTCTCCTAACATTAACAATTGTTTCATTTGATTTTCTTTAAATTCTGATAGCCACTGAATAGAATCCTTATGTTTTTTATTTACGTATATTGAAAGGTTTTCAGATATTTTTACTAGATCTATTGATCTCTTTTCACTTAATACCGGTTTACTTGAGATTTTATCTTTTAATTGACTAACTTGTTCTGAAATAATAGATTTTTCATTTTCTTGTACTTGATAAATTTTTGAATCTACTTTTTTGTCAACACCTAACTTACCAAGCATAAAATCAACATTTTTAATATACATCTCCTTAAAATCAATCTTGCTTGCTGTTTCCATATCCAATTGTACTTCATGCTCTAAAACAGTAAGCTCCATTTTTTTTATTAGATTTTCACACAATTTATAATAATCGTTATTCTTAACACCACCAGCATCAAAAAAATATGCTTGTTTTTTTTGCGTATCAATTATAATTGTTGATATATATTTAGCGTCAGCATTCAATTTCACATCAGATTTCTCATCAGGTTTTCCATCAAATGGAAAAATTGGTATTGCAATATATCTCTGATCGGTATTTCTGATAATTGATTTTATAAATTTCTCTAAAAGCTCTGCTTTTGGTATTGGTTCAGCTCTAGGTTTAGGCTCTTCTTTCAATTGAGATTCTTCTTTGGGTTTAAGCTCTTCTTTCAATTGAGATTCTTCTTTGGGTTTAAGCTCTTCTTTCAATTGGGATTCTTCTTTTGGTTTAGAATCTTCTTTTGGCTTAGACTCTCCTTTCGATTGGGATTCTTCTTTCGATTTACGTTCTTTTTTCGGTTTTTTGCTATCTCTAATTTGTTGTTCAAATCTATTAATATGCGAATATAAAGATGCAGATGTCACTGGCATAATCGCAAATAGATCTTTGTACTGCTCCATTAATTGCTGATTAAGTTTATCAATTTCTTCGAGGGGTAAGACTATTTTAAGAGTAGCGCTATTTTGTTTTTCTTTTTCTTCTATTACTCTTTCTTGCTTAACACTTTTTTCTTGTAAAACTATTTCTTTTTCACGAATATGTAATTCACTTAAGTCAGAGGTACTCTCATCAATCTCCTTCGGTTTACCTAAATCCTTTTTTTCAAATTTCCCAAAAGATACTTTAAGGTGATTGAAATTGGATTTTTGAACCATTTCTTCTTTTTGTGAGGATGATTGAAATTTTAACTTAGGAGAAACAGTAGAAAATCTAAGTGGGCTTGGATTTAATCTAATATGATATTTCTCCTCAATACTCTCGCCATATTGAGTTGCCCACTTATTCATATCCATTAACAGAGAATCTGATTGAGTAGTCACTAATTGACATATTTTAAGAGACGATTCTTTATACCATTCAGCACATGAATTTGTGCCAGTCTCTTGTTTTTGATTTACCGGCGTTAAATCTTCCATATTAAATTTTTTTAATAATGGTTGCGCCATCATATGATAAATATTGTTCGTTGAATCGCTATGTACGATGCCCATACTATCAAAATAGTAAGACTTTTTAGTCTGAGTATCTATTACCATAGAAGCATAGTGACCCATTTTACTTTTTAGCTGATCACTCAATTCTGAATTAGACATGTCTATTGTAAAAACATGCGGAAAAACAGGTACAATAATATAACGCTGGTCCTTTTTTCCAGCCATCTCTCCTAGATGTTTGATGAGATCATCGATATTTTCATGATTCATAAGTTGACAGAGTGGCATTGGCGAGACAGTTATTGCAGATAAACCTTGGATCTCTTCATTGATTTTTGAAACATCTTGATCAGATGAATATGTCGACTTTTCTTTGCTGCTAGATTCTTTTTCCTTAAGCGGTTTTTTTTCTTGTCTTGACATCTGCATAGCCATTTGTGCGCCCCAAATGTCAGTAACAAATTTGTATGTTTCAGACAACAATTTTTCTGCGTTACTATCATTCAACGTTTTGAGTGATTCTAATAAAATTTTAGCGTTATCAAAATAACTTTGATATTGATCTCCCAAATCTTGTTGTAATATTTTATCTATGAGAATTAATTCTGGTAGAAATATTTCATTTATTTGCGACTGTTTTACTAATGATAAAAATGATTGTGTTTTAACCTCTTTTTTGAAAGTGCTTTTAGACGAAATATCACTTTCTCTGAGTGGTTCACTTTTTCTAGAAGTCAAATCAGTTGATTGTACAGTCTCAGATAGCCCTTCTTTAACTTTTTCGTCAATACCTTTTTCTACATCAGATAACTTCCTGCTCATAACAAACTCTTTTTCTAGGAATTTGCTTATAATTATAGCTTATATAATATATTTTATTTTCAAGAAAAATTACTTATGTGGTGAACATAGAAATTGATTAATACGAATTTATTTGTAGGTTAAATAGCTTTGAAGTTTATTTAATATCACTGAGGTTTTTTTGATTCGCAGGACCATTAAGCAAATGAGTCAATTCATCACAATAAATCATTTTACCATTCTGAATTTTAAATAGCGCAATAATACGAATATCTAAATGTGTACCATCTTTTTTAATTGCATGCACAACATAACTGGTAGCAATTTGATCGCCTTCGACAACAATTTCATCGAAAGTTAATTGATAGGATTTCATCATTTGTTTAATTGTTAACATATGATGAAGCCATTGTTGAAAATTAAAAGTTTGACCATCGATATGTTCAATATATTGGTCAGACATATATTTTGAATAATCTGTGGTGTTCATTGCAAAACCATAATGCAATGCTGTTTGGATCCATTGTTTTGATTGATCAGGATTCATGACCTGATTTTGGTCAGCATAACTGTAAATGCTGACCAAATTGATTAAAATAAATATTAAATATTTAAATTTAAGTTTCATATAAAAAAACTTTTACCAACCCATTACTTCTTTGACTTTTTTGCCCATATCAGCAGGTGATCGTACTGTGTGTACACCAGCCGCTTCTAATGCTGCAAATTTTTCTGCGGCTGTTCCTTTACCACCAGAAATAATTGCACCAGCGTGTCCCATACGTTTACCAGCAGGTGCTGTTACGCCTGCGATATAGGAAATAACTGGTTTAGTCACATTATGTTTAATGAATTCTGCGGCTTCTTCTTCAGCAGAACCACCAATTTCACCCACCATAATAATGACTTCAGTTTGTGGATCATTTTGAAACATGCCTAATGCATCAATATGTGTGGTACCAGGAATTGGATCACCACCGATACCAATACAAGTACTTTGACCAAATCCTAAATCAGTGGTTTGTTTTACAGCTTCATAAGTTAATGTACCAGACCGTGACACAATTCCCACTTTACCGGGTTTATGAATATGTCCTGGCATAATTCCGATTTTACATTCACCGGGTGTAATTATTCCTGGACAATTGGGTCCAATTAAACGTGATTGAGTATTATTTTCTAAATACACTTTCACTTCTAACATATCTAACGCGGGAATTCCTTCTGTAATACAAACAATTAATTTAAGTCCTGCATCTGCAGCTTCAATAATTGAATCTTTACAATAAGGTGCAGGTACGTAAATTACAGTTGCATCTGCTTTAGTTGCATCAACCGCTTCACGCACTGTATTAAATACAGGTAAGCCTAAATGTAATTGACCACCTTTTCCGGGTGTGACACCACCAACCATTTTTGTGCCGTATTCAATTGCTTGTTGTGAATGCAAAGTACCTTGATTTCCAGTAAATCCCTGACAAATCACCTTAGTATTTTTATTAACTAAAACGCTCATTATTTATCACCCCCAACAGCTTTAACAATTTTTTGTGCCGCATCGGTTAAACCTTCTGCTGGCGTAATATTTAAACCACTTTCTCGCAATTTTTTTGCGCCTAAATCCGCATTATTTCCTTCAAGACGAACAACGACAGGAATTTTAATTCCCACTTCGGAAACAGCACCAATAATTCCATCGGCAATTAAATCACAACGGACAATGCCACCGAAAATATTAACTAATACGCCTTTTACATTGTGATCAGATAAAATGATTTTAAATGCTTCGCTGACACGTTCTTTGGTAGCACCGCCGCCAACATCTAAGAAATTAGCAGGACGTCCACCATGTAATTTAATTAAATCCATCGTTGCCATTGCTAATCCTGCACCATTGACCATACAGCCAATGTCGCCATCCAATGCGATATAATTTAATTCCCAATCACGTGCGCGATTTTCGCGTTCATCTTCTTGTGTGGTGTCACGCATACTGCGGATTTTTGGTTGACGATATAATGCATTATCATCGACATTAATTTTGCCATCGAGACATAATAATTTACCATCTGCGGTAACTACTAACGGATTAATTTCAACCAAACTTAAATCACATTCCATAAATAATTTACCCAAGCCCGATAATATTTGTGTAAATTCTTTAATTTGATTGAGATCTAAATTTAATTTAAATCCAACCTCACGTGCTTGATAAGGTAAAATTCCCACCAATGGATCAACGCTGAATTTCAATATTTTTTCGGGTGTTTGTTCAGCAACTTTTTCAATTTCTACACCACCTTCGGTTGATGCCATCACCATGACGCGTCTGCTGGATCGATCTAAAACCGCACTTAAATATAATTCACGTGCAATTTGGCAAGGTTGTTCAATTAATACTTGATGGACTGGTTGACCATGTTCATCAGTTTGATAAGTAACCAAATGTGTGCCTAATAAAGCTTTAGCCGTTGCAGCTAATTCTTCTTTACTAGAAACTAATTTCACACCACCCGCTTTACCGCGACCACCTGCGTGAACTTGTGCTTTCACAACCCATCGATCACCACCAATTTGACTTGCAACTGAAAGTGCTTCTTCAACATTCCAAGCAATTTCACCTGCAGGTACAGGCATATTGTATTCTCTAAATAATTGTTTCGCTTGATATTCATGTAAGTTCATTTTTTATTTCATCTCCTCAAATTAAAATATTTCAATTTATAAATATAAATGTAGCCTGGGTATAGCCAAATAAAAATCTCATTAAATGTATAATAAATTATCTTTTCTCATTATTCATTTTAACATGCTGGCGAAACCCGGGTTACACCAGCACTTTGTAATTGAATTATCAGTTATGCAGATAATATTACGATAAACAAGAATATCTTTTGGTTCCACCCAGGCTACGTGTTTTATTCTTCAAATAATTGTTGTTGATCAGTTAATATCGATTTTACAATATTCTGATCAATTAATGCTGGATATGCGCCAGAATAATCGGTCATATCTTCAGCATAATTATCAGCAACTTTCACATTAAAATTACCACCTGAAAAATCATGTTTACTTTGATCAGCGATATTCGCAATTGATCCAGACCACAGCGATGTAATAGTGATTCTTTGTTGTAAATTCACATCAATCGATCCTAAATAAACAATACCATTTTGTCCTGCACTCAAATGGATATGCAGTGGCATAATAAAATCTGTTACGACATTATTATACGAAGAATGCCCTACCACTGACGTTAATTCATAATTTCCTGCGGGTAATGAAAAACTCAATAAATAAATTTTATTCCCATTAGCGATTCGATAAGGTGCCCCTATCACGTATTCACTTATAATCTTTGTATTGTCATTACGTATTTTAATCGTTTGCAAATTTGGTTTAAATTTTAATGCCGCATTATTTTGTATTTTCAATGTCATCAACACCAGTTGATTATCTAATCCGGTATAGTCTGGATTAGCATTTAATGCCAGTGGTGGAATAGCTGGTACATTATTATTAATTGTATTTACGCAGCCAATGGATGCCATAAATATCAGCAAAATAATTAATTTTCCTAAGATTTTATGGCAATTTTTTAACATTAAATAACCTTAATAATAATCACACACCTCACGACATTTTTAAATTTCTAATAATAATCGTGATGGATCTTCCAAAAACTCTTTAATTGTCACTAAAAATCGTACCGAGTCACGACCATCAATTAAACGGTGATCATACGATAATGCCACATACATCATCGGACGAATTACAATTTGTCCTTTTTCAACAACAGGACGTTCTTCAATTTTATGCATGCCTAAAATCGCTGTTTGTGGTGGATTAATAATAGGAGTCGATAATAATGATCCAAACACACCACCATTAGTAACAGTAAATGTACCACCCATCATTTCTTCTAATGTTAATTGATTATTTTTTGCTTTATTTCCATAGTCAGCAACTTGTTTTTCAATTTCAGCTAACGATAATTGTTCTGCATTTCTTACCACAGGAACAACTAAACCACGATCGGTTGAAACTGCAACACCAATATCATAATAACCATGATAAATAATATCAGTACCATCAATTGATGCATTTACAATAGGAAATCTTTTTAATGCTTCAACGACAGCTTTAGTAAAAAATGACATAAAACCTAAACGAACACCGTGCGTTTTTTCAAATTGATCTTTATAACGTGTGCGTAAATCCATCACCGCTTGTAAATTAATTTCATTAAATGTTGTTAAAATTGCCGCATTATGTTGTGCACTAATTAATCTTTCCGCAATTCGTGCACGTAATCGTGACATGGGTACGCGTTGTTCTAAGCGATCACCAATAAATTGTGTTGCTGTTGTTGCTTGCATTTCCGTTGTTGTTGGTGCTTTATTAACAAAACTCATCACATCTTCACGTGTTACACGCCCTTCTTTACCTGATCCTGCAATTTGTTTGGTATCAAGATTATGCTCTGCTGCTAACCGACGCGCTGATGGACCCGCATCTAATGTACTGGGTGCAGCTGCTTTTGCTGCAACTGTTTTTTCAGCCGCTTGTTTCGCTGCAGCCGGTGCTGCTTTTTCAGTAGTTTTTTCTGCAGCAGGCGCCGCTTTTTCAGTAGGTGCTGCTTGCGCAACTGCACCCGCTTCCAAAATACCAATAATTTCATGCGCAACCACTTTCGCACCCTGATCTTTTCGAATTTCTTTTAATACCCCATCGGCAGCTGCTTGAACTTCTAACACAACTTTATCCGTTTCCAAATCAACGAGATTTTCATCCCGTTTTACACTGTCACCAGGTTTTTTATACCATTTTGATACAGTTGCATCTGCAATGGATTCAGGTAATGCGGGTACTTTAATTTCTATTGCCATTGATGTTTCCTTAAGAATTAACCCTTAAAATATAAATTCTTTAAATTAATATAAATGCTACCATTTCAAAATCCATTCGCGAGTATTTATAAAATTTTTATTTTTCTCCGCTTTGATGCTGCATATAAAAATTTGCATTCGAGTTATTAATGATTTTACAAAATTATCATCAAATTTTAATTTATCTTGTTTTGTTAAACGAATATATTTTCCCATTATTTCTTCGTCAATATTTATAGATATAAATTATTTGAGGTTGACCAGATAAATTATAATCATCACTTGATTTCCAACTTACTCTGATAATATATGCCTGCCCCTTAAAAGGATGTAATCTATTAAAATGTGTATTATCTGGAAATATATTATTTTTTTTGAAAATTGAAATCCAATGCTCAAGTATTTCGAAATCATCATAGATATCTGTTATGACCATTTATTTCCTGCCATTTTTTGAATATATTTCTTTCTCAGAAAAACATAGTTGTAAAAAACTTCCATTATTTAATCTTTTTACACGCCTTAAACAAATATTCAGGCGCAAAATCAGCACCATTTTCCCATGCTATTGTTCCAGCCAATTTATCAACTTTTACCTTCTTAAAAAATTTTTTATCCTTTAATGGCTCAAAAATTTCACCAAATAATTGATCAGTGAGATCAATTTCACCAACGATACCATTATCAAACCGAAGACGTATTCGATACCCAGTTAAATAATCAACTTTAGTAACATGAACAAACATTTTCTTACTCCAAACCCGGTATTTTATTAAGTGGTTTACAGCTTTCTAAGAGCTTCCAATCTTCCATGAGCAAATCTTTATATTCCTCGTACCATTCTATCACATGCCCTAATGCTCTTTTTGGAAACTTCCCTTCTACAACACCTGTATCTATATATACGATTATCTCATATTCACCATAAATAGCATGAAAATGAGCCGGATTATGATCTTTATAATACATATAAATAACTATACCTAAGAAACGACTAATTTCAGGCACAAATTTATCCTTAAAAAATATTAACTATTTTTAAATATTACCAATCATTTTCGTTATTATTTCAACGCTGCATCGACTAAAGCTTTTTGTTGTTCTAAATGCACAGAGGCATATCCTGATGCTGGAGATGCTGATGGTGGACGTCCAGCATAATCTAGCGTTTGGCCTTTCAATAAACAGCCTTGTAATTTAGAAAACAATGTAAACCATGCACCTTGATTACGTGGCTCTTCTTGACACCAAATTAATTCTTTCGCTTTATTATATTGACCAAGAATGGCTTTTAATTCTTGTTCAGGAAAGGGATATAGCTGTTCTAAACGAATAATTGCAATATCATTAATATTTCTTGCGCGACGTTGTTCTAATAAATCGTAATAAACTTTGCCTGTACATAACACAACACGACGTGTTTTTGCTGGATTAATATCATCAATTTCAGGTAATACTAAATTAAAAGATCCTTTGCTTAATTCATCTAAAGTAGATACCGCTAATTTATGACGCAAAATACTTTTTGGTGTCATCACAATTAATGGTTTTCTAAATGGACGAATTAATTGACGGCGTAATAAATGAAAAATTTGAGCAGGGGTTGTTGGTACGCAGACTTGAATATTTTGTTGTGAACATAATTGTAAATAACGTTCTAATCGTGCCGAAGAATGCTCAGGGCCTTGGCCTTCATAACCGTGTGGTAATAACATCACTAAACCACAAAGACGTCCCCATTTTTGATCACCGCTACTGATAAATTGATCAATCACTACTTGCGCGCCGTTCGCAAAATCACCAAATTGCGCTTCCCATAAAATTAATGATTCAGGTGCAGCAGTGGCATATCCATATTCAAAACCTAATACGGCTTCTTCAGATAATAGCGAATCAAAAATATTCATTTTACCTTGTTTATCGCTAATATGTTGTAAAGGAATATAAACAGTATCGTTATTAAAATCATGTAAAATCGCATGTCGATGTGCAAAAGTACCACGTCCACAATCTTGGCCTGTCATACGAATGTTATATCCCGTATTTAATAATGTGGCATAAGCCAATGTTTCCGCATAACCCCAATTAATCGGTAATTCACCGGTCGTCATTTTGCGACGATCTTCCATTAATTTTGCAACTTGTGGTTGTAACACCATACCCTCTGGCAATGTTTCAATTTTATTTGCTAAAGTTTTTAATGTTTTAGCATCAACGGCAGTATCTGCTTTTTCTGTCCAATCTTTATCTAAATATTTTGACCAATCTACTGTAAATTGCTGATAATTTGGATTACTTAATTGTGGAACTACTGGTTTACCTGCATCCAATAAGTCACGATAAAAATTAACCAAATTATCTACATCATCTTGCTGAATAATTTTTTCATTTAATAATTTCTCAGCATATAGTGCTCGTGGTGTAGCATGTTGTTTAATCATTTGATACATCACGGGTTGTGTAGCTGCCGGTTCATCGGCTTCATTATGTCCATGTCTGCGATAACACACTAAATCAATAACAATGTCTTTATTAAATGTCATACGATAATCAAGCGCGAGTTGTGCAGCAAAAACCACCGCTTCTGGATCATCACCATTAACATGCAATACTGGCGCATTAATCATTTTTGCAATATCAGTACAATAATAACTTGAACGTGCATCACGTGGGTCGCTGGTGGTAAATCCCACTTGATTATTTATTACAATATGAATTGATCCACCGGTAGTAAAACCACGGGTTTGTGATAATGAAAATGTTTCCATCACCACACCTTGACCAATAAATGCCGCATCACCATGTATTTGAATGGGAATCACTTGATTACGTTTTTCATCATCACGACGACATTGACGAGCACGCACTGATCCTTCAACAACTGGTGAAACAATTTCTAAATGGGATGGATTAAATGCTAATGCAACGTGAATTACACCACCGGGTGTATTTAAATCAGATGAAAATCCTAAATGATATTTCACATCACCTGATCGAACTGCATCATGATTTTTACCTTCAAATACTTCAAATAATTCTTGCGGAGATTTTCCTAATACATTAACTAATACATTTAATCGTCCACGGTGCGCCATGCCAATAACAACTTCTTTGACATTTTGTTTACCACTTTGTTGAATTAAATGATCAATTAATGGAATTAAACTATCGCCACCTTCGAGAGAAAATCTTTTTTGACCAACATATTTATTACCTAAATATTTTTCTAAACCATCTGCTGCGATGAGATCTTCTAAAATGCGGCGTTTAATTTCTGCAGTAAAAACAAAGCGATTTTTATTTGATTCTAACCGTTGTTGAAACCAAGCACGTTCTGTTGCGATAGATGCGTACATATATTCTGAACCCATGGTGCCACAATAAATATTTTTTAATTGTGTAATTATTACTTGTAATGAATAATTTTTTTTGTCACCAAAATTATCAACAGTAAACTCAGTGTTCAAATCATTTTGATCAAGACCATAATAAGATAATTCTAATTCTGCTACAGTGGGGTGTTTTTGCATTGCTAATGGATCAGTATTCGCGTGAAAATGACCATAAGTACGATAAGCATTAATTAATTGTTTTACTTGCTCTTGTTTATAAATATGTAAAGCATCGCCGGATACTGGTGCAGCTTTTACACCATGTTGACGTGCTAATTGTTGAAATTGATCGCGAATTCGTGCATGTGAATAAATTGCTGGGCCATTATCTATCGCTTGAAAATAATTACGCCATTCTGTTGAAACAGATTGCGGGGCTGTTAAATAAGTTTCGTAAAGATCTTCGATATAATCAGCGCTATTACCAGATAAATAAGAGGATTCTTGCATTTTTTGCAGTAATGTTTTTTCAGCGGACATTCTGGTTTACCTATAAAAAATTAATACCTGTTTTTGTAAATAACATTAATAATTATACACTATTTCTTGTCATTCTCGCTTGTATTTGCCATTCATGTTTCTTGTCATTCCCGCTGGCACAACAATGAACGGAAAAAAATAATCTATCAAGCGGGAATCCATCACTTAACATTTAACACAATTATTTCAAAACAAACATCTAAACGAATTCAGCTATAGATTCCCGCTTGCAAGTATTACATTCTTTTCAATACTTTCCCGTGCGGGAATGACACTAGCGTCATGTTTCCTTCAACAACAACGATCGAATTTTTCCAATCGCCTTCGTCGGATTTAATCCCTTAGGACAAACCCACACACAATTCATAATATTTCTACAACGAAATACACTATACGGATCACCCAAATCTGCTTTACGTTGTTCTGTAGCGTTATCACGATTATCAATCAAAAATCGATATGCCCACAGCAATCCCGCAGGACCAATAAATTTATCAGGATTCCACCAAAAAGATGGACATTGAGATGAACAACAAGCACATAAAATACATTCATATAATCCATCTAAATGTTCGCGTTGCTCAGGCGTTTGCAATCTTTCTTTCGGCGGTGGTGGTTCATCATTAATTAAATACGGTTTTATTTTTTCGTATTGTTGATAAAACTGCGACATATCAACCACTAAATCCCTGATCACTGGTAAGCCAGGTAATGGTCTTAATACAATAAGATCTTTTAACGCAGATAATGGTGTAATACATGCCAAACCATTTTTCCCATTAATATTCATACCATCTGATCCACACACACCTTCGCGGCATGATCGACGCAATGTTAATGTTTCATCTTGTGCTTTTAACAATAAAAGCGCATCCAATAACATCATGTCGCTCCCTTCAGGAATATCGAGCAAATATTCTTTCATGTAGGGTTCTTTATCGACATCAGGATTATAACGATAAATCGAAAACTGCAATTTTTTCATTTCAGCCATAGGGCGACCTTATTAATAAACACGTTCTTTAGGTTGGAATGGATCAACAGTGAGCGGTTTCATATTGACAGGACGTACTGCTGTTTTACCATCATTAAATACAATAATATGTTTTAACCAATTCGCATCATCTCTATTTGGAAAATCTTCTCTGCTATGCGCACCACGGCTTTCTTTTCTTTCTAATGCTGCAATGGCTGAGACATAAGCGACTTCCATTAAATTATCTAATTCTAATGCTTCAATACGCGCGGTATTAAATACGGTACTTTTATCAGATAAATAAGCATGTTTTAAACGTTCGCGTAAATCAGTTAATTTTTGTAAACCTTCGCGCATGAATTTTTCAGTACGGAATACACCAAAATCATTTTGCATGGTTTTTTGTAATGCAGTTCGAATATCAAAAACGGATTCGCCTTTCGGTGATGCATTCCAACGATCAACACGTGTCATTGCTGCTTGTACATCTGAATCACTGGCAGACAATAATTCTAATCCTTCCTCTAAACTTTGTTGCACGTGGATACCTGCAGCGCGGCCAAATACCACAAGATCTAATAATGAATTACCACCCAAACGATTCGCACCATGCACTGATACACAAGCGCATTCTCCTACAGCATATAATCCTTCCACAATACGATCATTGCCATTGGCATCAACTGTAATGGCTTGACCATGCACATTGGTCGGAATACCACCCATCATATAATGACAAGTTGGCACAACTGGAATGGGTGACGTGATTGGATCAACATGCGCAAAAGTCATCGCTAATTCACGAATACCCGGTAATCGTAAATTAATCACATCTGCCCCTAAATGATCTAATTTTAATTTCACACATTGCACGCCCAGAAAATCAAAACCACGTCCTTCGCGAAGTTCCAACGCGATAGAACGTGATACCACATCGCGTGAGGCTAAATCTTTAGCATGTGGCGCATAACGTTCCATAAAACGTTCGCCATTTTTATTAATTAAATAACCACCTTCACCACGACAACCTTCTGTGACTAATACGCCAGCAGCTGCAATACCTGTCGGATGAAATTGCCACATTTCCATATCCTGCATTGGCAATCCATAGCGTAATGCCATACCAACACCATCACCGGTATTAATTAATGCATTGGTGGTAGATTCAAAAATGCGTCCTGCACCGCCGGTGGCAAAAATAGTCGCGCGTGATTTGATAAATACCATTTCACCGGTTTCTATCGATATCGCAATAATGCCGGCAACGCCCTTACCTTGACGATCTTTGACTAAATCCACCGCATACCATTCATTAAAAAAGTGCGTTTTTGCTTTGAGATTTTGTTGATACAAGGTATGTAATAAAGCATGGCCGGTACGATCCGCAGCCGCACAAGTCCGCGCCGCTTGTTCACCACCAAAATTTTTAGATTGACCACCAAAAGGACGTTGATAAATTTTGCCGTTATCCATACGTGAAAATGGCAAACCCATGTGTTCTAATTCATAGACGACTTCGGGGCCTGTTTTGCACATATATTCAATAGAATCTTGGTCACCCAAATAATCCGAACCTTTCACGGTATCGTACATATGCCAGCGCCAATCATCTTCAGGATCAGCATTGCCCAAAGCACAAGTAATGCCGCCTTGGGCAGAAACAGTGTGGGATCTCGTTGGAAAAACTTTTGAAATTAAGGCAACTTTACTGCCTGTATTTGCGAGTTGTAATGCGGCTCGCATGCCCGCACCGCCGGCGCCGACAATAATTGCATCAAAGGTATAAGTTGGCATTGCCATTGGTTAGACTCCCCACAAAATTTGTACGCCCCAGATAACGCAGCTGAGCAATACCAATATCACTAATAACTGGCTTAAAATTCGAATGGTCGTATTTTTTAAATAATCTGTTATGACTGTCCACACGCCAATCCACGCATGTAACGCTAACATGATGAGAAAAATTAAACTAAATATGCGTACCCAGGTGGATTGAAACAATGCTTGCCATGAATAAAAATCCATACTAGGCGTTGTGCATATAGTAAAAAGAATGAAGATAAAATAAACCGCAATAACAATTGCTGAAACACGCTGAATAAACCAATCTCTAGTGCCTTTATTCGGCATACTACTAACGTTGCTTACCATAGCCAGATACCCATAATAATTGCTACTACTAAGGTCAAAATCATTACTATCATGGCCGTTAATCTACCCACTTTTAATGACTCGCCCCACCCTGCGTCTTGAATTAAATGTCGAATGCCTGCGAAGAGATGATATGAAAGACCGATAATAAATACCCAAGTGATAAATTTGGCGAACGGGCTAGTCAAATATGTGATGAGGTCTTGGTAACTCCCCGCTGAATCTAAAGACGTTTGTAATGCCCACAATAGAAAGGGAATAAAAATAAAAAGTAATAATCCTGATAAGCGATGCAAAATAGATGCAATTGCGGGAATTGGAAACTTGATAGTAAACAAGTTCAAATTGACCGGCCTCTTCCGTACAACATCGTGCTGTTCTACTGACATATTTGCTACCTTTTGTGAGTCAAAAACCCCTTATCTTCTGCTCCTGCAGCTTAAATGCTTCTTGCAAAGGCAAAAAATGAATTCGTAAGAGAAAAAACTTGAGTAAAGCCGAGCAATTATAGCGCTAAGTTCTGACAAAAAACAAACGTAGATAGGGAGATACTGTGCATGCATGGGCTATAGATGGAAAATTTGTTGGACAGGAAATAATATGATTAAATTTGTAATACCTAAAAGCCAATAAAGAGGTCAACTCTCAATGATGATTGAACTCTCATCAGAAAATTTAAATCAGATTAAAAACTTAATTAATCACAATACCCCTAACTTTCCAGTCGTCATGGCTGTTATCGAAAACCGTAATCCTGGCAAAATCTGGGTTGATCAATTAACAAATCCTACAGTGTGTTTGGTCATTAGTAATGGCGGTTATTCATTTATAGGTAAGCAAAATGAAATAAATACTCAAATGCTTTTAGATATGATTGAAATTTTAAAACAAAATAAACCGATAAAATTAATTTGGAAAGCCGGCGATATACCTATTTCACATTTTATAAATGCTGGATTTAATCCTATAGAACGCATTCAGTATCATCATGAAACTATAAATAATGGTGATACATCACATATTGATTTGATTTGTAAATCCTTGCCAAATGACTGTACAGTTAAATTCATAAATGAACGGCTAATTAAACAAAGCAGGTGGTCATCATATATAAAACTCTTTTATGGTAGTGAAGATAACTTTTTAAAAAATGGTTTTGGTTTAGCATTAATTAAAAATGATGAAATTATTAGCGAGGCATTTGCCTGTTATATTGGTGGAAATTATGTGGAAACAGGGTCGGTAACAGATGAAAATCTTCGCGGTAAAGGTTATGCAACATTGATTCGTGCATTTTTCATTAAAGAATGTTTAGCCAGAAGTTTAATACCTATATCAAGTTGTAACGTGGATAATCCTGCTTCAGCAAAAGCTTCTTTAAAACTTGGCTTTCAAGAAGAAATGAGATATCAATTTTTAATGTATAAATCTTAGTATCTTAATAGCCACTTTAATTTTATGATAATTTTCTTAGATAATAATTCTTAATTTGTAAAAAATCGAGTCGTAAATATTTATCAATCGAAATTGATAAATATTTACAACGCTTTTTATTTTATTTACTTGTAGAAGTATTACATGTTGGTGGTGAAGTTAAAGAAAATTGGTTGCTAGCTGGGTTTGTTGAAAAGATAAATGATTGGTTGGTGTGATCATGAAAACATGTCGTATAATAAGCATCTACTCCACCAGATGCCGAAACAGCACTGACACCTGCGTAAAGTTCTGTAGTTAATCCTTGTCCCTTTTTGAATCCAATAATACCGGTAGAAGAATTTGCAGGTGCGTAAATTGCATCGCCAATGATCAAATTATTAGCGTTATACACATGCCCAATTGCAGTATTTGATGTATTATTTACGATTTGCACCCCACCTTCATATACTGGAGTTGCTGCAAGCACAGCACCAGAAACCAATGACAGACTCAATAGTGACAATAAAATAGTTTTTTTCATGATTAACCTCGTTAAATTGATATTGTTAAAATAATAATGTTTATTTGAATTTGATTAATTAATTAAATATTTTTAAATTAATTAATGCGATTATTTTAGTTTTCAATTTAAAAAGTTACAAGCTTGCGAGGGATTAATATTAGGAAGTTAGCATTTGGAAGTTATCGAGTTCAAAAAAAATTATGTGAATATACATTGAAAATAAATATGTAGTAATCATTGATGGCAACCTCAAAAAGCATACATTCGATTAAACATTTTTCATAACCGTGGAATTTAAAAATATTACTAATCGAAAATTAGTCTAATTTCTTAATATTTCCTTAACTTATACTTCATATAATATGCTTTCTTTTACTTAAACTTCTTTCGAGGATTAATTTATGGGTTTACCAAACATTCTAACTGGCGTGTCATACGCGGGAAAAGATAGTCGTTCAGTAACATTACAAATAAAGCAAGTAGACGTAGAACGCCAAAGAAACACGCAAGCCGTTTATGAAGATGAAACGGGGAAGATCTGGTTTGTAAAAGAATTACACAAAGAAGATGCGCTACGAGAAACAATTGCTGGCAATTATTTTCAGTTTTTAACTAAAAAAGAATTTGCACCCGATACAAGATATTTGGTTGGCGCAAACGGTAAATATTATGTCATGTCAGCCTTCACTGCTCTTAAAGAAATGGATCCTGCTCAACCACCCAACAATTTGGCATTATTAATTAGTGCATCATTCGCAATACATGATGGAGATTTTTTGCCAAAAAATGCCAAATCTGTTAATGGAGATTGTTTTCGAATCGATTTTGGTGCCGCATTGAGTTTTAATGAAACAGATAATCAACGTATACCTTTCATAACATCTGTAGATCAATTAAGAACAGGTTTTCAAACACGGTCCTATAATGAAAAATTGCATAATGAAGATTTCATCGCCGCAGCTCACTATCTACGCCAACGAAACTTGAACGATTTTCCTTGGCAAGAGTGGATTAGCTTAGCGAGTAGCGATGAAGCCAGTGAATTATTAAAATCACGCCACTATAGTGAAGAACGTATTCGTCTGTATTGTGCTCATATATTAGATAATAAAAATACATATGATGAAAAGTTAATTGCTCAAGCCCCAAAAGAAGAAATTACAAAATTAACTGAATTTTATAAGCTTCTTATGCAAGAAAATCTTGCCGAACGCGATTATATTTTTCATAGAGTTGACCCACTCACATTAGCATATAGACATATAGAGCATGTAAAAAAGTATGGCAAGGTGCCTGAAATGTTTGAAAAGCGTATATTACAGGCGCATCAAAAAAAATCTCAATCATCGCATGCTTCATTATTTTCCAATTTAAAATTAAAAGATGAGCAACAAAAAATCAGTCAATCATCTAAAGACTTAGATAAATTTAATAAACTCAATGAATTAGATAGCTATTGTTTAGAGCAATTTGATGCGAAAAAATTAGGCATTGATATTAAAAGATTTGAACCTGTTGACTTGAGTTTTTTATCTAAGAATCTTTCTAATTTATTAAAAGGTGATAAAAAGCAACAACCCTCTCAAGCAGATACATCTAATGCAACCTTGAATAATCCTAATGCAATTCAGATAAATTCAAAGCAAAATAATAAACGTCCATAATTTAATACTTTTAAAACACACATTGATTCTATCAAGCGCTATCTCAGCTGTTTTTTCCTTCTCCCACTAGTGGGGAGAAGGTAACTTCTTTAGATGAAAGTGATTAAATAAACGATAACCACTTTTTATACTGTTTCGATTTTCCATGCACCATGTCAATATACATTTTTTGTAATTGCGTAGTAATTTCTCCGCATTTGCCATTCCCTATAATGCGATCATCAATTTCTCGAATCGGCATAACTTCTGCAGCAGTTCCAGTAAAAAATGCTTCGTCAGCAATATATAATTCATCTCGTGTAATTCGTTTTTCCTTGACGGATAATCCGATATGCGCAGCTAATTGAATAATTGTGTCGCGGGTAATTCCTTCTATGACAACGGTTAAATCAGGTGTATATAAAACCCCATCGCGTACCATAAAAATATTTTCACCACTTCCCTCAGCAACACAACCTTGATGATCAAGTAATAATGCTTCATCACAACCACTGGCTATGGCTTCCTGAAAAGCTAAAACAGAATTAATATAATTACCATTCGCTTTTGCTTTACATAATGTGCTATTAATTGAATTTCGCATAAAAGATGAGGTGCGCACTTTTATCCCTTTTTCGGCATTTTCATCTCCTAAAAATGAATTCCAGTCCCAGGCAGCAATCATGACATGGGTGGATAATTTATTAGTTTGCAATCCTAAATATTCGGCTCCATAAAAAACCATTGGTCTTATATAAGCAGCATTTAATTTGTTTTGCTTTACAGTTTCTTGCTGAGCGAAATTCAACTCATCTTTGGCAAAATTAATTTTCATATTGATTATTTTTGCAGATCGAAATAAACGATCTGTGTGATCTTGCAAACGGAATATGGCTGTGCCTTTATCCGTTTTATAAGCTCTCACACCTTCAAATACGCCAACACCATAATGTAAGGTATGTGTTAAGCAATGCACATTAGCTTCTTGCCAGGGAACAAATTTTCCATCTAGCCATATAACACCTTTTTGATTTTCTAATGACATAATGACCTCGCTGATATTGATATTTGTATTTACTATTTCATTGTAGCTCGGACAACTGAACACAGCGATGTGTATGCATACTACCGCATGCACCAGGACATGCAGGGTGAATTATTTCTTGCTCAAAAAGCTTGTCCAAGCGCGGTAAAAAAACAAAACTTTCATGCAAAAAAATAAATTTAATTCTTCATAAAATATTTGCTTCAGTGACGATCAATAGATGAAAAACAATTAATTTTGAAATAAATTCTCAACCAGCTATTAAAGTAATATTAAGAATCTTTTTATACTTGGAGGTTATCATTTTGTATTATAACAATTTCATATGCTATGATTTATCATTTTTTTAACAGACATTTCAATCATGGCCATTTTCACATCACAACAGAAGAAAATACTTGCATTATCCAGTCTAGGCGGTGCTCTAGAATTTTATGACTTTATTGTTTTTGTATTTTTAGCAAAAACCATTGGGTCCTTATTTTACCCATCTCAAAATCCCGTTTTATCTTTGATTACCACTTACTCAGTATTTGCTGTAGGTTATTTGGCTCGTCCATTAGGAGGGATGATTTTTGGTCATATCGGTGATCGCTATGGCCGGAAAAAAACGTTTATTGCAACATTACTTTTAATGGCTTTACCCACTTTTTTTATTGGATTATTACCGACCTATCAAAACATGGGCATTACAGCATCTTTTGCTTTGTTATTATTACGCTTAATACAAGGATTTTCAGTCGGCGGAGAAATTCCTGGCGCTATTGTATTTAGCTTGGAAACGGTTTTAGAAAAATACCGCGGTTTTGCAACTGGTTTAATTTTATTTGGTGTTAATATGGGACTCTTATCGGGATCTTTAATTGTCAGCTTATTAACTAATATTCTCAATGAAACGCAAATGCACACATGGGGTTGGCGAATACCTTTTTTATTAGGCGGTATTTTTGGTTTAACTAGTGCTTATTTAAGAAAACAACTAGAAGAAACGCCTGCATTTAATTTAATGATACGAAAAATAGCCAAATCCCGATCACCCATTAAAAACGTTTTGTTATATCATCATCGCGCATTATGTAAAGCCATTGCTATCACTGCACTGCAAGCGGTAATTATCAGTATTATTTATCTATTTATGCCCACTTATTTAGCGACATTTTTTCATTATCCCCCAGAAAAAACGTTAACATTAAATACATTGATGATTTTATTATTTGCACTGCCTATTTTATTAACCAGTTTTATATCCGATATCGTTGGCAGAAAAAAAATAGTTTTAATCAGCATTCTGGCTTATTTATTTTTATCATATCCGCTATTTTTATTATTTTATTCACGTAATTGGCATTTAGTGATACTGGCATTGTGCATTTTGGCATTATTTGCAAGTCCTGTGGCAGGCGTTTTCTCTTGTATGATGGCCGAACAATTTCCCACACCGATAAGATATAGCGGCACAGCATTATCCTATAATTTAGGATTTGGCATTATTGGTGGTTTCACACCATTAATTGCTACTGGTTTAATTCATGTCACTGACAACTTAATAGCTCCCAGTTTTTGTTTAATCACCGTCTCTGCAATCGCCCTTATCGCATGGTTTTATTTACCCGAGACACATAAAGCAGACATTACACAATAAAATGCTAAGTAAGTATTTACCTTAAGTACTTGACCCCTTATTAATCTATCGTTAGCATGGCGCGGCGCATCATTTGTGCTATAGTTAGGTGAGCATGGAGCATGTTTTATAAAAGAAAAAAGTAATAATTCATTAACTTTCGCGGCATAATAGCAGGAGCTTGTATGACAGATCATAAAGCAAAATTGACGATAGGCCCTAATAAACCGGCCATTGATTTAAACATACTTGATGGCACTTTAGGGCCTAGTGTTATCGATGTAACAGGATTACAGAAACAAGGTTATTTCACATACGATCCTGGTTTTATGTCAACCGCGGCATGCGAATCGAAAATTACTTATATAGATGGTGACAAAGGTGTGCTGCTTTATCGTGGTTATCCAATTGAACAACTTGCTGAACAATCTGATTTCTTAGAAGTATGTTATTTGCTTTTAAATGGTGAATTACCGACTGCTGCTCAGAAAAATCAATTTAATAAAACAATTAATAATCACACTTTAGCTCATGAACAAATCCGTAGCTTTTTTAATGGTTTTCGCCGCGACGCTCACCCGATGGCCGTCATGGTCGGTGTGGTGGGTGCATTAGCCGCGTTTTATCATGATTCTTTAGATATCAATAATCCCGAACATCGCACTACTGCCGCTTTTCGATTAATTGCAAAAATGCCAACCTTAGCTGCAATGTGCTACAAATATTCTATCGGCCAACCTTTTATGTATCCGCAAAATCATATGGGTTATGCAGAAAACTTTTTAAATATGATGTTTAGTACCCCTGCTGAAAAAACTTCTCCAAATCCTGTATTAACTCGCGCCATGGATCGCATTTTTACGTTACATGCCGATCATGAACAAAATGCCTCCACTTCCACAGTACGATTAGCTGGATCAACCGGTGCAAATCCCTTTGCCTGTATTTCTGCTGGTATCGCTGCATTATGGGGACCTGCGCACGGCGGTGCTAATGAAGCCGCATTAAATATGTTGCGCGAAATTGGTAGCGAAGATCGCATCGATCATTTTATTAAACGTGCCAAAGATCCTAATGATAATTTCCGCTTAATGGGATTTGGTCACCGTGTTTATAAAAATTATGATCCTCGCGCTAAAGTCATGCGCACCACTTGTCATGAAGTATTAGATGAAGTGGGTTTACACGACAGTCCCTTATTTAGAATCGCATTAAAATTAGAAAAAATTGCTTTAGAAGATGATTATTTTATTCAAAAGAAATTGTATCCCAATGTTGATTTTTATTCTGGTATTACCCTCAGCGCATTAGGCATTCCTCCCGCTATGTTTACCGTTATTTTTGCTATCGCAAGAACCGTTGGCTGGATTTCTCATTGGAACGAAATGATTAGTAGTCCTGATTATCGAATTGGCAGACCAAGACAATTATATACTGGACCTACAGAGAGAAATTTTGTGCCGATTGATGATCGAAAATAAGAAGAGCCTTTTTATTGAGATCAATCTTCAGCCAGGAAAAAAATTATAAGCTGAAACATATTCGCAATGAATTTAACCAAAAATAAACTTAATAATTTAAGCCGTGTTTTTTCACATGCACTTCGACATGAACCAGGGTTATATAATTTAGAGCTTGATAATGAAGGTGGGGCTTTTATTGATGAGTTAATTGCCTCTCTTAACATATTCAAAAAATATCACGGCACTATCACATTAAATGATATAATTTATCTCTTAAATAATTCATCAAAAAAGCGACATGAAATTAATGGTAATAAAATTCGCGCATTATATGGCCATTCTCTCCAAAAAAAGATTTTAAAAACGCCATCACCACCACCAGAATATTTATTCCATGGTACAAGTCCTCAGCATATTGAACAGATAAAAAATTCCGGCCTATTACCAATGCGAAGACAGTATGTGCATCTATCTACAAATCAAGAAATTGCATTAGAAGTGAGAAAGAGGAAATGTCGAAAACCAGTTTTATTGAAAATCGATGCGTTAAAAGCACATCTCGAAAATATAATATTTTATAATGGGAATGAACATATTTGGTTAGCAGATGCAATTCCTTTTAATTATATCCATATCATGTGGGCGCCTTAAAGAATCAAGGGGGAGTAATGAATACATTTTTTATAAAATTACGAAATATTAATATATAAACACCACTCACCAATTGATCTTTAATATATAATTTTCCATATTAATTATTACAAAATACAAACTAAAACGTTTTAAAAATAATACAACGCGAATTTATCATTCCCTATTTAAGCCTAAATGTAATGCTGATTGATGGCGAAATTCCAATATTTACATCAAAGCCCGTTATATCAACATACTGATTATGGTTATATTCTTTTTTTAAATTTATAACCTTAACCAATGCTTCTGAAAAAAGCTTATCAATTAATAATTGCATATTATAAATTGTTGGCACGGCATATCCATAATAATTTTTTCCATTACTTACATACTCCACTAATACGAGTCCATTTTTTATAATCGTCGCATTAGTTACTTGTTCTGCATTTATATTAAAATCTGTTTTTGAATTAATATTTGAATCAGTATTAAGCACAATACTCTTATTATCCATCGATTTTGTTTCGGCGAATATTAGAATATTTTGATAGTTATTCGTTAAATTCTGGTTATTCTGTGCGACTACTGCTTGCTCAATTTGGTAGACATTAATTAACTTTAAATTTATATCTGATATTTTTTTAGATATCTCAATTACAGTCCTTTGTTGTTGATCAACGTTTATTGCAAATGAAGATAATGGGATTAATGCTAGCAATAACACTATCAATTTTTTCATACATCCACTGTCCATAATAATTCCATTTAATAGCAATTAATCCAATTTATAAATCACCTTCACTAACAACTCTCTTTAATATTCAAATTATTAATTACCTAAAAATATAAGTTATGCAGCTATTGTTTTAATATCTTCATTTTGACAATATTTCAATATTTTCTTATCATGCGTAATCAATATAAGATCTTCTATCTTTGCAGTTGCCACAAGAATTCTATCAGCTGGGTCACCATGAAAATTTCCAGCTAATTGACAACTTTCTACAGCGATTGGCGGAGTCAAATGAACAAGGTTTACGCCGGGCAAAGATAATGCAGAGCTGACCCATGTAAGACAAGGAACATTTAATATAATTTTATCTTTGCTAACAAGCATAGCAATTTCCCAAATCGATATTGCAGAAATAAATATTTCATTTTCAGCAGATGCTTTATCAATCAGCTTTTTTATATTTTGACGGAGAGCTTGATCGCCCGTTAACAACCATAGCCAGATATGTGTATCCAATAATATTTTCTCAGTCTGCATCAGCTTCCCAAGCCTCACCTGTTGATTCAACGATATCTCCTTTAATGATTACCGATCCTTTTAAAGCTCCATATAATGATTTGGGTTGCTCATCATATGGCACTAGTTTAGCTATAGGTTTTCCATGCTTAGTAATAATAACTGCTTTATGTTGCTGACTTACTAAGTCCATAATGCCTAAACATTTGGCCTTAAACTCACCAGCAGGAATAGTTTGTATAGAATGTCTCATAAATTTTCACCATAGTCATATAACCATAGTCACATTATAGCAAACAACTGATGAAATATAAACATCATAATATTATTAGTTAGATATTGTGCTGGAAAGCAAGGTGCAAGCCTGATTATCGAATTGGTCGTCCAAGATAATTATATACCGTGCCTACAGAGAGAAATTTCGTTCTGATTGATAAGCGAAAACAATAATCTCTTATTGATAGACATTCTATTCGGCCACAGGAAAACCTAAAAAGATCTTATACTCAGCTCTGTTGCCCAAAAAAATTTCTCGTAAGAATTAATAAAAGTGTGGCGAAGGTATTGCAATACGATTAAATACATTTTCGTTTTGAATTGTGTAAAATTGTAATTCTACCCAATCGTTTGCCTTCCTCTCTTTCGGTAGATGTAATGCACAGTCTTGTAATATAAATGACAATGCCATGAAAGTTTTTCTTGGAATTTCTGTATGCGGATGTGTTAATCCAGCGATCAATGATTTATTCTCGACATATTCTTTGTGCGTACTATATTTATTGCGATAGTGTAAAACATCTTTACGATATTTATCAAAATCTTCCTCATTTAGGTTAGCTCTCTTAAGAAGCTCTTTTTTTAAGTTATCTTTATCTAATGCAATGCCAACTTGTTTAAGAGCAACAGAAATTGACTTACGCTTGATAAGCTTTAGATAATGTGAAGGTTCGCTATTTTCTGAACCAAATATTTTGCACCAATGCGAAATAATTAAATAGTAATAAGCATGAAGTGTATGCCCAGTACATTCTAATTTAATTTGATTAGCTGCATAATTGACACGCTCTCCTACAAGTTGATTATAATACGAAATACACCTAAGCCCTTCTATTGACATTAAATAAATTTCCCTCAAAAAATCACCTTCATTTTCATGCAAATATATGAATACTTTTTGATCTTCGGCTTCCACTCTTAAATCAAATTTCATTATGAATTCTCCATCGCAATTAATAATAAAAAACCATTTTTATATACTGCAATTAAACATCACTGTTAGATATCCAAATATTTACTAGGCTTCAGAGAGCTTACCATGTAGTAATGACATAATAGCAATTTTGGCATATAATCTTACTTATTTTTCAATATCATAATAACCCTGTATTTGAGCGATATCCAATGAAACAATATCCCGCCTCAATAAATAATAAATACGACAGATTAGGCATTTCTCGAAATGCAAGTACTGAAGAAATTAAAAAAGCATTTAGAAGATTGGCAATGCAATGGCATCCAGATAAATGTACTGAAGATAAAAAAATTGCTGAAGATAATTTTAAAGCGATATCGGAGGCTTATGAAATCTTATCGGATCCAGATAAACGCAGAGTATATGATAATGAATTACAACAAAGCAGCTCACCGCAATTTCATGAAGATTATTTCCCCTACTCTGCTCAGCAAAATACATATCGTTCTGCTTCGCATAGCGCATCTACATCTAAAACTTCTTTATTCAGTGCAGTTAAATCAGGTGATATTTATATTGTGCAACAGGTTTTGGATAAGGGGATCGATCTAGAAGCTATTTTTCGTGACCAGCTTCCTGATACAGACGCCTTAACATGGGCTTTCCGTAATAAATATTTTAACATTTCTTTAGCGCTTATTAATTTCATCGTCCGATTTGATATAAACAAAAAATTCCTTACACAGTTATTCAATGATTTACAAAGCTCTATTAGCGATATTAGCGATGAACAACTCAATGAATTATTGACATTAATTTGTCCTCATTATGATCATGCCAATCGATTCCATGCTGATGCTCAGAAATTACAAAATGCGTTAACAGAATTATTACAAAAATTTATTCAACAGCGCATGAATAAACGAACTCCATTATCATTTAAATTAATTGATTCAATAATTAACAGAGGCGCCAATTTATTTGAATGGTATATTGTCATGACTTTATTGCAATATGCTAGCGATGAAGAATTACGAAATTTTGCACAATATTATGGCCCTCGAAGATTGATATTTTCTTTTATTCGCTGCGGCTCAAGAACTGGCATTGATAAAATAATATCTTTGGGATTTAGTTTGGCAAGATTAGATGAAGATAATGCGAATATTTTTGAGTCAGTCGCCATCGTCAAACAATTATTCCCGTATCATTTTGCACGGTATAACATACATGTTCCAAATCATTTCTGGAACAATGAATATCAAATCATTACTATGCTGAAATCTGCTGGGATTACACCAAGCATTTATGATCTCATCAAATTAATTGAACTAAAAAATCTTGAGCTAGTGAAAGAATATATTCTCAACAATTCTGAGATTCCATACAATTCTTATATTCAATTCTTTCACATGCTATTAAAAAATGCTCCGCATAACATTTTTTATAAGAGGATAATTGATACCCTTTATTATAAACATATGTCATTGCCACTTAGCCATGATGATTCGGGCAATAATTTTTTACATAGTCTTGCATTGCGTACGGATGGCAATGCCAGTTCAATATTTACTTGTATGAAACAAATCCTTGATACATTTCACCATGAATTGGTCTCCGGATGTTTGAATGAACTTGCCAATGAAAAAAATAACGCTGGTCATCTCCCAGAGCAATTAACGACTGATACTACATTTATTCATCGTTTAGAGGACATGAAAAGATTTACCCATTCATCACCGGGATCTATGTTGTTGATAGCGACGCTGCAAAATAATGCACTAGAAGTTAAACGTATTTTAAATAAATGTAAAAATTCGCTTGATATCTATTTAGACAAAAAAACTACTCACACACTGAATGGCCAACCTCACCAATTGACCGCATTAGAAATTGCAATTGCCAGTGGTTTTAATGAGGTTGCTGTTGAAATCTTTCAAGTTATACTTCCCTCGAAATATGGCTCATTAGAGAGAGTGGAACAAACATTAATATTTGCTGCAAATAATCAGTTTAATAAGATGTTTGTTATTTTATTAAATCAATGTGCCGCGAGAATTAAAGAAATTTATCATGGGGATATTCTCGATTTTACCAGTCTATTAACTAAACTAGCCATTCTCTTTATACGAAAAGATCCTAATAATATTAATTATGAACTTATCAATGCATTACAAAAGCATGGCGCCAATATTTTTACTTGGGAAATCACATTAACTTTGCTTAAAAGTTGTAACAATAAACAATTTATCGAATATGCAACTCATTTTGGTTCTAGCCGTTTAATACATGCCTATATGAAATATGGGATTATCAGCGGCATATATTGGTGTAAAAATTTAGGATTTAAACTGTTTAGTGAAGATGATGACCGACAATCGCCATTCACAGTATTAGCCAATTATCAAATCATTCCCGATCAATTAATGAATAAAGAAGGTTTTTTTAAAAATCGCTACGTAGATGCTAGCGCAACGCACGAAATAGTCGAAGCTACACCACGCGAATTATTAGCTTTATTAATTAAAGAAAATATACTACCTACCTATTTTTATATTTATAATGCGATATTTGCACAGAATGGCTTAATGTTTGGCCTTTATATCGACTGCATTAAACAAAAAATCATTATTGATTTAAATGAGGGTCAATATATAAATCTATTTCATACTTTTTTACGGCAGGGAATCAACGTACAAAATCCAACGATAGTATTACAAAATATATTAAGTCTCGCAGAAAACATTGTGTTAAGCGTGGACAATGAAGGTAATAATTGTTTGCATACTATCTTAAGCGGTGATTTAACGGCAAAAATTAAATTATTGGAGGCAATCGAAACATATATCAGAAATAATTCGCAACATACACACAGCGCCAATGGCATTTTATTGCGATTAGTTAATAGCGCTAATCGTACTGGTAAAACACCTGAACAATTAACAGAGAATCCATTGCTACTGTCGAAATTGAAAGAATGGCAAAAATTAGATGGCACTAAAAATAATAGTGCAAGTCATTTGAATATGACCGCAACAAATGCATTCCCAGCCGTTGCTCCAACACTAGCGCAAGCACCAGCTCCAGTGGATGTACAATTACCGGTAATGAATGGCATAATTATTACGCCCGATTCTTCAGACGATGAAAGACTACCACCGCCTATATTATTTAATAATGACATTACATTTTTTAAAAAACCATCTTCACGTTCACGAAGCAATGCCAATCTTAAAAAACATTTATTAAATTCGGATGAAGAGATATCAAGCAAAAGAGAATCAAAAAAAAGAGATCTGGCTAAGATAATGTTTTTAATGCAACTACCGTCAAAAGAAAATCCAGATAATTACATCAATAATGAACAAATTAATTTTTTAAAACGTCCATGGAAATAAATTTAGCATTTTAATCATTACAATCTCTTAATCAAATAACAACCAATTAAATTATTACCATGCTCTAAACGCTCATATTCAATTTTAAAACCCATCTGTTGATACCACTCACACACTGGCCAATCTTTTAAAGTAAATACAGTAACTGCTTTACATCCTTTTTGTTTAGCCCACTGCTCTGCTTTTGCCACCAATGCTTTGCCATAACCTTGTTTGCGATATTTTTCATCTACCCATAATCCGCCTATTTCTGCTGGGCCGAAATTATCAAAACCTGAAATAGCCGCGATGATTTTTTTATTTTCATCATAGGCTGCATAAAAATATCCGCCGGTGCCAGATAAGCCGCGTTGTGCTGCATAATGATTAATTCCTTCAATAATTGCGCCGTGATCGTTTTCGGTTGGGTTTTCTATGGATATGATTTGGTTGATTGTCATTTCATGCGACCTTTAAATCTCAAGTAAAATCCCTCACCCTAGCCCTCTCCCTAAAGGGAGAGGGAATATATGAGTTAATAGGTGGTAATTATTTCATATTAAAAAAAACAATTTAAAACCAAGAACAACAACTGCGATTTTTAACAGGTGCATGACCATTTTCTTTAGGAGATTTAATAGAATTTGTATCATTTTGAAGTAACCGCGAAGTTTCATCAACAGGCGCTGGTGGTCTCGGAGACCCATTATCAGCATCGAGTGAAGTACTGAGATCGGTTTTTTTCTCATTGGGGTTAACACCAAATAGACCAACAGGTTTTGCCAGTTCAGCTAAGCTCATATATTGTCCTGCCGTTAGATCAATATTTTTTAAGGCGCATAATTTTTTAATATCAAATCTTTTATTTATTTCATCATATGCAGTCAAAATTGCACTTGCATCAATTACTTTAGATTCTTTCGCCTCTTGAGATTGTTTAGCTTGTATTAAATAATCGATAATACTGCATTGATTTGAATTTTTCGCATGGCAATCACACCCAATAATAATCATATCCAATAAAATGGCCGCCCATTTCGCTTTTAATTTCGCTTCAATCTGCGTATCTTTTGCGATCAAAAAACTAGCCACTAAATTCGGAATAGAACCAGTAAAATAATTAATTTTAACAGGATTATTTAAAGCCCTTATGGCGTTTTGTAATCGTGCTTTTGTAACTATTTCATCACCATTATTAGATGCTGAACCAACCCACTTAAGGTAATTAAATTCAATATTTTCTTTAAATTTTCTTTGTATAACACCATGAGCCTCTGCCAATGCATTTTTGATATGAGAGCTCACGTCTTCAATATTTTTTTCTTTAACAGCTGCATACAAAGCAATACTATTAATTGTCATGGTGGATAATCTCCTACATTTTAGTATTAATTTAATGTTTATTTTGATTATATCAATAATTGTTATGCCATTTTAAAATGTAAAACTCCATGTTGACATTGATTAATGTCGCTCTATGCACAATCCTTTGAGCACATTTAAAGCTTGTGCCAATTGATAATCTTGACTTGCTAATAATTCTTCACTCATTAATGTGGTATTCGGTAAATTTTGATCGTCGCTTTTAGCATTTGCATTCGCATTTGCTAAATGATTCATTAAATTAGATTCTCTGAAAAAATTTAATAACGATTGATCGCTTTGGCTAGGCGCTGTTACTTTTAAATTATCTATCACCACATCAGGAACAATACCTTGTGCCTGAATAGAACGACCCGCAGGGGTATAATATAAAGCAGTCGTTAATTTTATTGCACTTGTATCAGATAACGGCATAACGGTTTGTACCGATCCTTTACCAAATGTTTGCGTACCTAAAATAATTGCGCGGTGATAATCTTGCAAAGCGCCCGCAACAATTTCTGCACCTGAAGCAGAACCACCATTAACAATAACTACCATCGGCGCATTTTCTAATTTATCCATGCCATCTGCTTTTGCACTAAATAATGTATTTGCAGCACGACCTTTAGTATAAACAATTAAACTGTCATATTTTAAATGGGGCGCATCTAAAAAGGTATTTGTCACTGCAATGGCTGATTGTAATAACCCACCAGGATTATTCCTTAAATCCAATACCACTCCTTTTAATTGACCTTTATTTGATGTTTGTAATTGACTAATAGCTTGTAATAATTCCGTTTCTGTTACTTCATCAAAACTACTGATGCGAATATAACCATAACCCGGTTCAATCATTTTACTTTTTACACTCTGAACGTGAATATCATCGCGTTTTAATTTAAATATGAGTGGCTGTTCCGATCCGTCGCGAATAACAGTAACAGATAATTCAGTGCCTTTTGCACCACGCATCATTTTAATGGCATCACGAAAAGCTAAATTCATTACTGGCGTAGTATTAATTAAAACAATCATATCGCCAGGTAAAATGCCTGCTTTTTGTGCTGGGGTATCATCAATAGGTGTAACAACTTTTAAATAACCATTTTCCGGTGTCACTTCTAAGCCAACGCCATAAAATTCACCGGTAGTTATATCATGTAAATCGGATAAATCTTGTGCATCTAAATAATTTGAATGCGGATCAAGCCCATTTATCATGCCGCGTAATGCATCTGTATATAATTCATTATCACTTAACGGTTTATAATAATAATCTTTTACCATTTTAATTGCGGTTTGGAGTGTATCTAAATTAACAGTATTATTTTGTGCTTGTTGATTATTTGCTGAGGGATTGTCGACTTGCGCAAAAATTTTACCCGCCAAGAGAACAATAAACATCAACAATACATAAAAAATCCATGAAAAAGTATTTCGTTTAGGCTGTGTCATCTAGTTTCCCAAAAATAATTAAAATTTCCTTCTCCCAGAGGGGAAATGTACTTATCGGCACCTACTCTGCAAGCAAGAGCAGGATAAAAAAATGAATGAATTTATTGCAGAACAAATAAGCTTTTCCCAGTCATTTCTTTAGGCTGTGGCAAACCCATACAATACAAAATTGTAGGTGCAATATCCGACAAAGTGCCGCCCAAGCCTGCTACTTTAGCTGGTCGACCTATATAAATGCAAGGCACGAGTTCATTTGTATGCGCTGTATGGGGTTGATTGGTACGCTCATCAAACATACATTCGGCATTGCCATGATCCGCTGTAATAATGACTTCACTACCCACTTCTTGAACTGCTTGCATGATTTTTCCCAAGGAATTATCTATCGTTTCGATAGCTTGCACAGTCGCATCGAAATTCCCAGTGTGTCCAACCATATCAGGATTAGCATAATTGCAAATAATTAATGCATATTTTTTACTAAGGATTGCTTCAACCAATTTATCGGTTAATTCAGGCGCACTCATTGCTGGATGTAAATCATAAGTAGCGACTTTTGAGGAAGGAATTAAAATACGATCTTCTCCCGGATAGGCTTTTTCAATTCCACCATTGAAGAAAAATGTCACATGGGCATATTTTTCTGTTTCAGCAATACGTAATTGTTTTAAACCACATTCAGAAATATATTCTCCTAATACATGTGTTAATTTTTCAGGTGGATATGCAATTTGCGTTTCTATATCAACTGCGTATTGTGTCAAAGAAACAAATTCTGCTATTTTTGGCCATGTTTTTCTGGTAAACCCTTGAAATTGAGGTTCGGTAAATGCTCGCGTTAATTGTCTTGCACGATCAGCGCGGTAATTCATAAAAATCACCACATCATCATCTTTAATCGTAATAGGTGTTTCATGGATTAAATGAATAGCCGTTGGTTTTACAAATTCATCTGTTTCTCCACGTTGATACGCTTGCGATAATGCTTCTACTGCCGATTGTGCATGATACTCAGTGGTTCCTGCAGTCAATAAATCATAAGCCAGTTGTGTACGATCCCAACGTTTATCACGATCCATTGCATAATATCGACCAGAAATAGAGGCAATCTTTCCTTTTCCATATTCATTACATAAATCAGTTAATCTATTTAATGAAGGAAGTGCGCTTTGCGGTGGTGTATCGCGGCCGTCTAAAAAAGCATGCAAATAAATATGCTGTGTGCCTCGTTCTACCGCCAATTTAAACATTGCAAAAATATGTTGTTCATGACTATGTACACCACCAGGAGATAATAATCCCATAATATGTATTGTTTTATGGGTATTTATTGCTTTTTGTACGGCGGAAATTAATACAGGATTTTTAATAAATTCACCGTCATTTATTGCCTTATCGATACGTGTAAAATCTTGACGCACAATTCTGCCGGCACCCATATTAAGATGGCCCACTTCAGAATTACCCATTTGACCATCGGGTAATCCCACAGCATTACCTGATCCATCAATTAATGTGTGTGGATAGGTTTGCCAGATTTTGTCCCAATGTGGTTTTTTTGCAGCACTAATTGCATTATATTTTTCTGATTCACGATAGCCCCAGCCATCAAGAATAATTAACACCATAGGAGTGGTTGGCATACAAATTTCCCATTAGAATAAAACAAAACTGTAATTATACGCAGATGTTATTAATTAGCTAGGGGATATGCGGTTCCCATATTTTTTCTAATGATTTTTGCTGGGGATGGTATTTATAAACAATAATACCGCTGTTATCTGCCCGCCCCATTACTAAAATATTTGCAGCAGGTGCGGTATCAATAGATTCATTACGTAAAAAATGATTTACTGATGGCCAGGTATTATTACCTAAATAAATATATTGGATCGGATGAGGGTTTGATACGGTATAAAGAACCGCATAATTAAATGAGCGATAATTAAACCTTAAATAATCATTGTTATTATCAATAAATTTAAGGGTTTGTATCGCGTTGATATGATTTTTTAAAAGCGGATCATTAATATCTTGCGGAATATCTAACCAAGTATTGGATACACTAAAATATTTTTTACCAGTATGCGCATTCCATACAAATAAAAATTCATTTTCATCACCGCTAATGACATAATTATTATCTGGACTTATCGTTGCATAAGTTTTGACTTCATTACCAGGTAATTTAAATAAGGGTTTACCAGTGTTAATATTCCAAATAACGACACCATCTAATAAAGATGCATCAATGGTCCCGACATTGTATTTCTGTGCTGCAGCCATTTTAGTATTTATTGCTTTCGCTAACGGCACTAGATCATAAGCGCGTTCTGCATCACCTGATGTCACCAAAAAATGATTATTATTCGAGATCACTAAATTCAATAATTTGCCACTACTCAATAATCCATTGATATCATAAGCAGATTTAATTTTTTTTTGATTTGCTCCTATTCCTTGATATAAATTCCACTGTTGATCGGAAGCAAAATAATTCTTTAAATTGGAAGACATGACTTGGCCATAGACAGGAAAATGATTTTGAAATTGCAATAATGTTTTGCCATCAATATTTTGCACATGAACGACATTATTAATATCTTGCCACATAAAAGAGTGCGTGTGTTTGATAAAATAGGCGCTATATATATTCGCATGTGAGGCAATAATTTTTTTAGTATGCGCTTTGATATCCCAAAGAATTAATTCACCATCCAAATGCGAACTGATTGCATAATATCCATCTGACGAGATGCTTATCATCATTACAAGGGCATCAGATTGAACATTAGCAAAACTTGTAATAGAAATTATTTGAAATGTGATAAATAGAAATAAGTTTATTATTTTATTAAATTTGATATTCATTTTTTGTCATTATTCACTTTTGTCATTCCCGCCGGCATGAAAAAATAGCGGACATGCTTAAGCATCAAGCGGGAATGACAACATCTAATTTTTAACATTTATTTAACTATTTATAGAGTATACAATCCAAATTGTTTGACCCCATCGCCACCAATAATATGTTTTTGATACACATTTTGCATAACACGTTCCGCAGGAATGCGCATGCCGGAATGTTCCCAAAGCCATTCAGATTGATTGATTAAAATTAATTTTCCTGATTCTAATAAATTTTGCATTAATGGACTTTCTAAATCAGGCCCACTATATCCCATCGCTGCAGATGGTCTATAAGAACTGTTTTCGAGCACTTTCATTAAAGCAAATAATTCTTTAATACAAGGTATCATTAAATCAAATTGTGTATATTGTTCTTGTGATAATTGTTCCAGAATAATATTAAATCCAATTGATTCTTTGATTGACCAATATTCTACTTCATTGGAAAATTGTTTATTAAAATAATGTCCGTCTTTACTGCAGGGATACAACGCAATCCATGTTAAATAATATCTTTGTCTGACACCGCTCAGTAATAAATATTCAGGGGGCACACCAATCCATACTGATAGGATATATAAACTGATACCAAAATAGGTAAATATTCTGCCCATCCATAATTCTTTTGTATCTTTTTCTTGATCGATTTGTTCCTGAATGGCTTGATGAGGCATTATTGGACCTAAAATATTATCATTAAAACTATATAAAATTGTCATTTGTTGTGCTGCTTTATAGGCATCGGGTACATACCAAGGATCAAGTGCAGGATCCATAAAATAGGCAGGATCATGTTCTTTTTCTGTTCGCGCAAATGTATTATCAGGAATTGCAGGTTGCCATAAAAAGGCATGAGAAATAATATTTGGATTATTTTTACCTAGAATATCCATTGCTTTAACCAATAATCCATTACCTAAACTGTGCGCAATAACATTAATATTATTAATACCCGCCGCTTTTAATTCCATTATTATTTGCGCCAAATGAGTTGCAGGTTCAATTTTCGGATCACTGATCGCTTGAATTGCAGCAACATAATCCAGTGGAAATGGATCACCTGACCAAGCAATATTTAACAGACGTTCAAATTTCAAATAATTGGTGCGATTAAATTGTGTTGTGGCACGATTTAAATTGTCTTCCATATGAATAATCCAATTATGGGCATCAGTACCATTGAGCATCACTTCTAAATCTGCACGACCATTAATACTAGTGGTATTTGGTGGAATTTGCGGAAAATATTGTCGCAGCATGGATAAATCACGATAAATAGTCGAATCACCCTGACCCGAAATAAAAATTGCAGGCAATCCCAGACTGAGTGTTGATGGATCAAGAATCACTTTGTCGGCTTTAGGACCAAATTGACCATAAGCTACATTATAACCATGTATAAATAAGGTCACATTATTATTGCGATTTTTAAAATAATTTAATTCCGCAGCACTCATTATATTACCTTTGTTTTTATTAATGCGACTATTATAATCATTACCATCAAATGTTTGTTCTTTGCGCAAACTGACAATTATCGGCGGTGATAATAATTTTACCGTAACATTTCTAATTTGCTGAGAACCATTGGTAATTATTTGTTGTGATTGTACTGCTGCAATAGTTGCAAATGGATTATGAGGACATACTGGTTTATCATCAATAGCAATAATATGCTGACTGGGAATCATCAATTGTAATTCTTGATTTAATGCAATGCCAGGATGCTCAATGGTATTTTGTAAACCGCCTGACCAGATTGGTAGTGTTGTCATAATTATTTTAATTTGTTCAATTTTATTTGCATCATAAATTTCCTTCTCTCATTGGGACTAATGCGATAAACACGCTTTTTCTTGCAAATGAGAGAAGGAAAAATGGAAAGATTGTAACGAAGAAATAATAATCACGTTCTTAACAAATATAAATTGGAAAATAACTTGTATTTACATCAGTAATTTATTACAAAATGATCGTTCACTGACATTAAAAAGTTTGAGCAGTATCATTAAAATGAAGAATTCCACCTTACTCTTTTTACATCATAATTTTCGGATTTACCAATTTTGCATAATCACTATAGGCCAATTTCATACATTCAGAATGTGTTCCTGCATTAAATGCAATTTCTTTTTCTTTTGATAATTTATTATCCATATAAACATCAATCCCAAATAAATTACCAAATGGTGGCATTGCGCCTAATTCGCAATCAGGAAATAAATTGTTGAATTCAATTTCAGTTGCTATTTCAACTTTATTTACACCTGTTAAATGTTTCAAATTTCCTAAATCCACTTTTAAAGTTGCCGGCAATACTACCATTGCAATCTTACCATCTAATTTCACAATCACTGATTTAGCAAGTTGTTGTCCTGAAATATGTACTGATTCCGCAACTTCTTGTGCAGGAATTGCACGAGAGTGTGCAATTAACACATATCTAATATGATTAGTATCCAAAAAATCTTTAAGTCTCTGTACTGGCATATCTCCTCCTATAGTCATTTTGCTCTGTCATAGGACCTAACAAAAGTATAGCAATAAAATATAAATACGGAGGAGAAGCCAATTACACTTAATTAATACGCTTTCGCAAAAATAATTTTTTTATTAGTCGTTTTTCCAGTAAATATACATTTACCTTCAAAACCATCTTGTTCTAATGGAATACATCTTGCGGTGACTTTTAAAGGTTTTAAATATTCATCAATAGCATGATCATCTATTGCAAAACATTTCACAAAACCACCAGTGATAGTTAAATCTTCTTCATCAGCACCAAAGAAAGCTTTGAAATCTTCATAATTATTGATGTTTTGTGAATGCTCAGTACGATATTGTTCAGCACGCGCCAATAAAGTATTTTGGATTTCAGTCAACGTCTCAACAATATTAGCTGTAAATGCATTCGATACTATATTTTGTTTTTCGGTTACTGGCCTATCTCGACGGGCCATGCTTACACTATCATTCGCAATATCACGCAAACCAATTTCTAAATAAATGGGTACGCCTTTTTTAATCCATTGCCATTTTTTATCACCACCACGCATATCGCGATTATCAATATGAACACGAATTGATCGTTTATTAAATATTTTTTCGATTAATCCATTGCGTAAATCTTCGCAATAATTCATCACCTGCTGTTGTTCTGAATCATTTTTATAAATTGGCATAATGACAATTTGATAAGGCGCAAGAGTAGGTGGCAATACCAAACCATTGTCATCACTGTGCGTCATAATGACACCACCTATTAAACGTGTTGAAACTCCCCAGGAGGTTGTCCACACATTTTCTAATTGTCCCGTTTGGTTTAAGAATTTAATGTCATACGCTTTAGCAAAATTTTGTCCCAGAAAATGAGAAGTGCCTGCTTGTAATGCTTTTCTATCTTGCATCATTGCTTCAATACAATAAGTATTCACTGCGCCAGGAAATCTTTCCCAAACTGTTTTTTCACCTTTAATGACTGGCATCGCTAAAACATTTTTCGCAAACTCTTCATATAAATCTAAAATCATTAAAGTTTCTTTAATAGCTTCATCAGATGTTGCATGCGCGGTATGACCTTCTTGCCACAAAAATTCTGAGGTGCGCAAAAATAATCGCGTACGCATTTCCCAACGTACCACATTGGCCCATTGATTAATTAAAATAGGTAAATCGCGATAGGATTGAATCCATTTTGCATAACTGGTGCCAATAATTGTTTCGCTGGTGGGACGAATCACTAAAGGTTCTTCTAATGGATTATCTGGTTTCAATCCACCTTCACCATCACTCACTAAACTATGATGTGTTACCACAGCACATTCTTTAGAAAATCCTTCTACATGCTGTGCTTCTTTTTCCAATAAATTGAGAGGAATAAAGAGAGGAAAATAGGCATTAACATGGCCCGTTTCTTTAAAACGCTGATCAAGTTCCTGTTGAATATTTTCCCAAATCGCAAAACCCCAGGGTTTAATCACCATACAACCACGCACTAGCGAAGTTTCCGCCAGTTCTGCGGCCACAATGACTTGTTGATACCATTCAGGATAATTTTCTGCTCGGGTTGGAGTAATTGCAGTTTTGGTCATAATGATAGTCTCTTAATTTTTGTCGGTAAATGATCAATTTAACATAGAATAATTTTGTATGAAATTTTTTCCCTCTCTCAGATACACACCCTCATCTACCCAAGGCACCTTCTACCGCAAGCGGGAGAAGGAAAGATAAGGATATATTCCAGTAGCTCCTTTACTAAAAACTAGTATATGATACGCGACTCTTGGCAAATCGTGATAACTACACTTTGGGTTAATATAAAAATATGGATCAATTCATTAGTTTTGTAATCAAACATTGGGAATTATGGCTGCTTTTCGCTGGATTAGTGGCTGCATTAGCAGTGCTCGAATTACGCGACAGATTCTTTGGTATACGTCCTCTTTCACCACATGAGGTCACTCATATGATGAATCGCGAAAACGCCACATTACTGGATATTAGAGATAACGCTCATTTTGCAAAAGGCCATATTTTGGGTTCTATTAATGTACCGGTTAAAGAAATCGACGAACAAACTAAACAGCTTGAAAAATATAAATCTAAACCAATTATTATTATATATAGCATGAACCAAGCGGTATCCGCTGCAGCAAGTTTGTTAATAAAACAAGGTTTCACGCAAGTTTTCACATTAAAAGGTGGTATCACGACTTGGCAAAATGCTAATTTACCATTACAAAAAGATTAGGAGTAATTAGATGTTGAAAATTGTCATCTACACTACCGCGCAATGTCACTACTGTGTACAAGCAAAACAATTATTAGACCAAAAAAAAGTCAGCTATGAAGAAATACGTATTGATAAAAATCCCGAAAAAGCCGATGAAATGATTAAATTATCAGGTCGCAAAACTGTCCCACAAATTTTTATTAACGACTACCATATTGGTGGCTGCGATGATTTATACGCCGCCAATAAATCGGGACAATTAGATTCTCTTTTAAATAATGCTTCTTAATTTTTTGATATAAGGATAATGAAATATGAGTACACCACTTAATTCTGCACATCAACCTGAGTTTGGCATTCAACGTGTTTACACAAAAGATTTATCTTTTGAAGCACCTAATACACCAGCAATATTTAAATCTAATTTTCAACCGCAATTAAATTTGAATTTGCAAACCTCCCAAACAAAATTAGAAGGTGATGATTATGAAGTTGTATTGAAATTAACTGTCACTGCAACAACACAAGACAAAACTGCTTTCTTAGCTGAAACTCAACAAGCAGGTATTTTTACATTAAAATCATTTACACAAGAACAAGTGGGCCCTGTATTATCTATAACCTGCCCCACTATTTTATTTCCCTATGCACGTGAAGCCATTGCTAATTTAGTTTCTCATGGTAGTTTTCCGCAATTACATTTGGCGCCTATTAATTTTGAAGCGTTATATCATGAACAATTAAAACAACAACAAGCGCAACAATCACAACAAACTGTGACAGAAAAGACTGACGAACAATAATTAATTTGATTTTTTCTATATTTTTAATATCAATTTTGTAGCCCGGACAAAGGAGCGCAGCGACGTGTTCGGGAAAATTTAAAAAAATACCGGACACGTCGCTGCGCTCCTTTGTCCGGGCTACAATTCTACAATTTATCTTAATTTTATGACCGATTTATTAAATCAACCTATTTTAGTCATTGGCGCTGGTTCGTGGGGAACAGCATTATCTCTTGTTCTCGCGCGCAATAAACAACCTGTCTATTTATGGGGACATAATGCAGAACATCTACAAGCAATGCAAAATTCCCGAAGTAATGAACATTATTTACCGGGTATTTCATTTCCAGAAAATTTAAACATTATTACTGATTTAAATAAGGCATTATCAAATGTAACTGATATTCTTATTGCTGTGCCTAGTCATGCATTTCGCACTATTTTAATTCGAATTAAACCCCATTTATCAAAACAAACACGCATTGTATGGGCTACCAAAGGATTAGATACGCATACCAGCAAATTATTACATGTTGTAGCTGAAGAAATAGTGGGTACACACACACCACTCTCCGTTTTATCAGGCCCCTCTTTTGCAAAAGAAGTTGCCAATAATTTACCCACTGCAGTAACTGTTGCCACAATGGACGCACAATTCGGTAGAGATTTAACAACACGATTTCATACCAACACATTTCGTATTTACACCAGCAATGATTTAATTGGTGTGCAATTAGGTGGCGCAATTAAAAATATTTTAGCAATTGCAGCAGGTATTTCAGACGGATTAGGGATGGGTTGTAGCGCACGCGCGGCATTACTAACTCGCGGTTTAACAGAAATGATGCGTCTTGGTTTAGCGATGGGCGGTCAACAAGAAACATTAATTGGATTATCTGGATTAGGCGATTTAATTTTAACCAGCACTGATAATCAATCACGCAATAGACGATTTGGTTTAGCAATTGCACAAGGCAAATCAATGCAAGATGCATTAAAAGAAATTAACCAAGTTGTTGAAGGCATTCCTACGACCGAAGAAGTTTTTCGTTTATCACAACAATTAAATATTAATATGCCAATTACTGAACAAGTTTATGGTGTAATTTATAAAAACGTTTCACCAGAAAAAAGTGTGCAACAATTATTAGCACGCGTTCCTAAAATGGAAAATTAATTCTGTACATTTCTAAAATTAAAAAAGATGTTTGAAAAATTTTATATGTAGATCGGACAAAGGAGCACAGCGACGTGTCCGAGCTACATAAATTGATTTAACTCTACTTAGCCTCTAATATTCTGAAAAAACCCATTGAAAAAAGGAATAATAATTGAAAATTTATCTGGTAGGTGGCGCAATTCGTGATCAATTATTGGGCCGTCCTGTACATGAAAAAGATTATGTCGTCGTAGGCGCTACGGTTGCACAAATGGTAGCACTCGGCTATCAAGCCGTGGGCAAAGACTTCCCCGTATTTTTACATCCACAAACACATGACGAATATGCACTAGCACGTACCGAAAGAAAAACCGGACGCGGTTATACGCAATTTGCTTTTCATGCTGACCCCAGCGTGACATTAATTGATGATTTACGTAGACGTGATTTAACTATAAATGCCATGGCTCAAGATGAAAATGGCGATATTATTGATCCCTATAATGGCCAACAAGATTTACACCATAAAATATTACGACATGTTTCTAATGCGTTTGCAGAAGATCCCGTACGCATATTACGCGTAGCAAGATTTTTAGCGCGTTATGCTGATTTAGGTTTCACTATTGCACCAGAAACTTATTCATTAATGCGACAAATGGTACGCGCTGGCGAAGTTAACGCATTAGTTGCAGAACGTGTTTGGCAGGAATTTTCTTTAGCGTTAATGGAACCGCAACCACAACAATTTTTTCATGTATTACGTAAATGTGGAGCGCTGGCCATTTTATTTCCACAAATTGATCAATTATTTGGCATACCTGATGATCCATTAATTCATAGTGAAATTGATTGCGGTGAACATGCATTATTAGCATTAACACGTGCGGCCAATTTAAATTTCAATGGCGCAATTCGATTCGCTGCCTTATTACAGAATTTGGGTAAAAATCAAACTACTCATTCAAATTGGCCAATACATCCGCATTATCAAGAAATAGGCGTTAAACAAATTCAATCACTATGTAACGCGTATAAAGTCTCTCAAGAATATCGTGATTTAGCCATTTTAACTATTCGATTTCATCAAGCCGTTTACTCTGCTTTGCAATTAGATGACGAAGCATTATTAACATTGCTTGAAAAAACAGATGCTTTTAGACGTGAAGAAAGGTTTCATCAATTTTTATCGGCATGCCAAGTTAACTATTGCAAGGGATTAAAAGAGAGTAATCTCACATTTATACAAAAAGAATTTCTTAGTTCTCTTTTAATCGCCGTTAACAAAATAGATATGAGTTTATTAAAATCACTTAATTTGCAAGGCAAAGAATTTGGTCACGCGTTGCGAATTGAAAGGTTAAAGAAAGTGGATGAATATTTACAACAAGCTAATATACATAAATAATAACAACAAACTAAACTTGAAAACAGCCTTTTATCTTTACTGAAAAAATATAAACAGAATATAACTAATAATATAATATTGGATTTAATACAGAGCATCCCTATGAATAATGATCCTCATAAAAAATGAAACACAAAATAATAAAATCATTCTCCGCACGTCGTCAGGTAATTCTTGTGAAATTGATTTTCAATTTCACAGTATGTATAGGAAATCTTTGTTCGACTTACTATTGCCTTTAGTAAGCCAGTACCATCAATTAAATTGCACATCACATATCGCGCAGCAAAATCATGACAAACTAAAAGAGGCATTCTACAACTATGCTTTCGATAAACAAATAATCATTCCTAATAAACCATTACAAGCAAATGACATTATCTGTTTCATCAAAGAATATATTTCTAAAATCACAACAATTATCATGCACTACAAATATCTGATCGATCCAAATTTTTGCCGATCAGTAAACCCCAAAGATATCCCTCAATTGGATAAACTCATTAATACTTATTCAGGCATATGTGCCGTGACATCCATGCTCCATTTGATGAGTGCAAAAATCCTTTTAGAAATGCCTCCTTCAGCTGATATGACTATCAATCAACAATATACGAAATTCTTAACGATTTATAATCATTCCCATCTAGCAATCACCATACTCTATTCAATTTTTCCATCAAACCAAATGCTAATAAAATTCTTTAAGGACAGCTCGTTTTTAATGACATTACTCAACATCAATTTATCAACTCTATTTCAGGGCAAAAATTTAATTGAAGCCCTGCTAGACAAACATCAAAAATTTCAACCCCCATATAGCAAAAGAGTCATATTTGAAAATTTATCAGCGACCATTAAATATGTTAATGACATTATAGAATTTAATCATAAGAACTTGCGATTTGAAGATGATATCACCGCCTGTGACTATTTTCTGACACATAAATTAAATTATTTAAATAATATCTGCAAAGCAAATATAGATTTTGAGACATATCATTTAATTGAGTGTTGCATTGAATTATTATCACGCCATCTTTTATTATTATTAGTTAATCAGCCAAAGATGTTGATCAAACATATTACCACCATTAATCAATTGCTTGCCCTAACAACGACCAATAGTTCGATCTCAATAAATAATGCAAAAATCAAAGATTATAATTATTTCTTAAGTAACGAACATGCCAATACGGTTTCTCTTCGTGATTTACAAAAAAATTATTTACGCATTCTTTATTTTCTGACTGATATGCAAAACAATGAATCTTTATTTAATAAACTGGGAACGTTGATTTATCATTTGACTTTATATACTCAAAATATCCATAGCTGGCCAATCGAAATTCGTAACAATTTTTCTGTCGAATTATTAATCAAACAATCTCAATTAAGCGAATTAAATCTGGGTTATACGAAAAGCAATATTACTGGATTTAAAATGTTAAGCTCGGCCATCAGCTATCGATTTAAAGAATCCTTTTTTTACACTTTTCATCATTTATTAATGCAGATAGTTCAGACCAACTTTACTACCAATAAATATTTAAAAAATCCTACCCCTATGCCAGATATACAATTAATTGATGTCTATCAAGAATTACTGTATTTTAAACAAATAAATCTTAGCGCTATTTATACTGATGACCAATTATCTGATTATTGGACTGCTTGCTATAAAAACAAGCTCCCGTACAACGAGATAAAAAATCGCGTCATTGCACTGAGATATAAATTTATAAATATTCACAAAAAATGTGTTGACATGATTGCTAATGCAGACAAAAAAAAGATTTCACAACCATCGCCATTCTTTATACCCTAACAGCACTACTACACTTATATTATGCCGATAAATTACTTAACCCCATTGAATCACGCTATAAAATGACTAAGTTTTCACAAGAATTATTTCCCGTTGACTATTCGATCATCCCGCAATTCTATGATGAATTCATGGGATTAATGAGTAACTGCTCAATTCATTTACAAATATCTTATCAATTATCTGGGCAATACCTTACGCAATTATGTTCTATTCAAAGTCATTTATTGTTACATGTACATCATATGCTTCGAATCAATATTAATGATTTAAGAAGCTTTGTCCTTGATATATGTAATAAATCCATGCATTTACTCACTAATTATGCAAATGATAAAACAGGACTCACCAGTGAATACCTATCTAATATCAAAACAATTAGCGCTCTCATATGTAGTTATTTTAAATTGCTTCACCAAACTGTAACGCATTTACAAAATGCTTCTAAACCGATACCCCTACAAGATGTGATGCATTTTGCACAACATACACTTGCCGATGTTATTCATACTATTCCAGAATTACGCCTCGTCCATACTAAAATGATGAAATTGGGCCTCAGCAATGAGCCAGAAAATAAAACAACGAGCACCACAGATACGCAAAACGATTTACAAACTATTCTGCATAACCAAAAACAATTATTTTTTCAAATACCCATAATAAGACCTGATAAACAGCAGCCAATTTTATCGAACGATAAAAAATCTTATACTCCTTAGTTATCATATCCAGTGCAATAATTAATGCTAATTTAGCATTTGTTCCATTTGAAAACTGCGGGATCATTCAACATGATGTATAGATAATACTAACGCCCATTAACATCCCTATAAAATCTCCGTTTTAGCGTAAAAAATACGGATGGTGAAAGAAAGGTTAAGCTAAATAACTCTTCTCACGAAAACAAGGCCCTGTTTTCTTGGGATATCAGAAAAATGGTACCTATTTTATTGATATAATTAATATAATTGGTACCAATTTTAGTGAGATATCTATTAGATTGCCCTTAATTTTCTTGATTTAATACCATTAACTCTCTAAAATTAAACCTGTAGAGAGGGGAACTTATGACAAGCAATATGTTTCGGGCTGCTTCATTAGCCCTTGAAGACTGGTTAAAAAGCAGCGATAGATTGCCACTTATATTACGTGGTGCTAGGCAAGTAGGCAAAACATGGCTAGTTCGTCATCTCGCCGAAGTCACTCAGAAACAACTGATAGAACTAAACTTTGAAAAAGATATCAGTTTGTCTAATTATTTTGATACTAATGATCCAGATAAAATATTAAAAAGACTGCAAGCGGCACTTAATGTCAGTATCGATCCTCAAAATACTATATTGTTCCTGGATGAAATTCAGGCATCCCCAGAATTAATCGCGAAATTACGTTGGTTTGCCGAAGAACTGAAATCCCTGCCTGTCATTGCGGCAGGATCATTATTAGAATTTAGTCTAGGTGAATTTTCATTCAGTATGCCGGTGGGTAGAATTCAATTTCAATATATTGAGCCACTCTCCTTCGAAGAATTTCTCATCGCTAAAGATCGAAAATTATTATTAGAATATCTCCAATCATTTGAATGGAATTCATCTATTCCACAACCATTACACCAACAACTCATGAATCTCTTTAAAGAATATATTATAGTTGGCGGTTTGCCATCTGCGGTTCAGAGCTGGATAAATGAAGAGTCACCACAACAAATCAATAAAATACATAATAATTTATTAACGACTTATCGTGATGACTTTAATAGATATCGTGGACGTATTGGTTTAGAAAGATTTGAAGAAATAATTAACGCTGTTCCGAAATTATTAAGCAGAAAATTTACATACACTGAGGTTAATCGCGATATTCAATCATTGGTAATTAAACAAGCTTTAACATTAATACAAAAAGCACGAATTTGTCATCGCGTGATGTGTACCGATGCGAATGGTTTACCATTAAAAGCAGAAATAGATGAAAAACGTTATAAAGAAATATTCTTGGATGTTGGTTTATGTTCAGCTTTATTAGGATTGCAATTACATCATCTCGATCGTGTTGCAGAAATTAATTTGTTTAAAGATGGTGGTATCGCAGAACAAGTGACAGGTCAATTATTACGCACAATAAATCCTCCTTATATTGATCCGGAATTATTTTATTGGCATCGCGAGAAAAAACAATCAAATGCTGAAGTGGATTATGTAATACAACATGGAAATACTATTATCCCAATAGAAGTAAAAGCGGGTGCAACTGGTACATTACGATCGCTACATATATTAATGAGCCTTCGGAAATTATCGCAAGCTGTTTATATTAATTCTAATTTACCACAAGTATCGCAGGTTTCTATACAGGGATTTGATGGCAACTCTTATTCATACAAGCTTTATAGCTTACCATTTTATTTGATAGGCCAGTTACAAAGATTATTAGATATTAAAAATTAGCTTATATGTTATGACACATATATGACAAATTACCAATTATTTAAGATAATGGAAAAATTTAGCTTTTAAAAAAAGTATCTTTTATGTCTTGCAAATCTGGATGAATATGAATAGCATCATGCTGACCAAATAAATTCATTAATGGCGTTGTCCAATGTTTTTTAATTCCCCCTAAGATATTACCATAAGATTTTAGTTAAGTTTTAATCTCTCTTGAAGAAGCTATATCAATTACATATATCTCTAGCGATTTATCTTTTGCTGCCTTGTCAATTATTTCGTTAATATGCTTATCTTTAAAACTATAACCGATAATCAGTAACCTAGAATTTATTTGATTTAATTGTTCTCTAAATAAATCAAGATACCAAGCAAGAAGAGGATTCGCATGTATTTTTTCAATTTTCCCATGACCAATTACCATTAATGATTCAGAATTTCCTAAAACCCAATTATATGATCCATGCAATTTAATATATCTCAACTTCGAGTTATTTGTTACAACAGAATAGTGAATAATTTTTTGTTCTAATTGTTTAGCATCGGGTAACCGATAATTAGTTACTGGTTTTCCTTGATTTTGAGCACTACTAATTGTCTGACATTCTAAATAATCAGGAACTAATGGTAATAAAATATTTAAATCGACATAATGAGTTGATTGATTTTAAATTAATAAATCTTGATTTAAAGTAAAAATTGTACCTTTTCTATGTCTAAAAGGAATAATTAAATGTTCAAATAATCTATAACAGGTTTACCCTACATTTATTGATTGATCGATGATCACATCCTGTTTTTGATAGATATTCTTAATAGCCTGATTGAGAATATTTCTATCCTCATCACTATATTTAGATAAATTCATAACTTTCTGGTAGATTAATTCATAATCTCCATTGCTCCATCTAAGCCTTTTAAGACGTTCATTTAACACAATTCCATTATCATTAGTTATTTCACTTATCATTTCCTTAGCTAAAAATCCATTATAATTTTTACTGAATCCAGCGCCAGTTAGTAAAAATAAATTAGACATTTGAAATATCTCCGAGCCCTATCAATATCTATGGGATATGAAACATCATTAATTATAGTTAATATTACTAAAAATACATAAACATTTAGAATAAATTTCTTATGTCTAAAATTCTATATTTAGAACCAATCAATATTAAATAATTTACTTCTCAAGATTGAAAAAAGGAATATTTCTTAAATAAATCATCATTGCAGGATCTAATGCCTTATAAAAACTATTTTTATCCTGAAAGATAAAATCTTTGATGATTAACACGTCAAGAGTACGCTTGATATTGCTGGGCGCTAATCTTGTTTTAATACTAAATGATTGTCCTTGTGGTTCGTCAGTTGGTGCATAAGCGAGCGCGGCTAAAACGATTCGTTGATTAACAGAGTTTGTCATCGTAATTCCACCTGTATTTCTCAGGAGATCCATCATAAATATGAATGCGTATAACCATTTCACTTCAAAAGAAATTATCGTTTCCACATCCAGGCTACATTAGATATTTGATATTATTTTTTTGCTTTTTGTTGTCGCACATTTTTAATTAGGAAAGGTATAAAATTTTTTCCTAATGCTTCGGCAACTTCGCTACCACCATGACCATCTGCAACCATTGCAATAATTACCGAAGTTAAATTTACATTAAGAGGAATTAGCATGGCAGTCAAATTATCATAAGAGCCATCATCATAAGCACCATAGACTAATAATTGACTAATTTGTTGTGTATTCAATTGAATTTGATCGATATCATCTAAATGATTTTCATCGATATATTGTTTAATTCTTTCAGACATATTCAATAATTCAGAATCTTCTTCGTGCAAACCGTCGCAAGCAAGCAATAACCCTAATATTTTATGATTAGGCTTAATTATCTGATTATTATATTCGTCGTTACCCTTGCTTAAATCGATAACAAAAATATCTGGGGTATGTCTTAGACCATACTGTTCAAAATCATTATCGCCAATTGCACGGCTGACAGCGAGCATGCCGCCCAATCGATCATGCTGAATATATCCCTCATTTTTCATAATATATTCATATTCAGATGGGGTTGAAGGATTATGTAATACGTTTAATCTTTGACAAATAATATTTTTGTGTTGATCCATTAATAGTAATATTGCATTACTGTCACCGATATTTGCGATATATAATTTATTTTTTTGGAATAGTGCAGTTACTAATGTCGCACCGCTCTCATAAGTCGAACCATACCTTTGTTGTACATAATCAAACGTTTTGATTAATACTGCTTTTAATTGCTGATCATTTAATTCCATTAATTCTGGAGATACGTCAAAATCCGAACGATCTTCTTGTGATTGACGTCTACCTTTTGCCTCAGTAAGTCCGATACCTGATTCAGGATCATATGCAGTGTAGTCGAATTGACCATTTTTTGCGTGCGCAATTTTTTCTTCATTTAAACTTTCAAGCCTGACATTTCGTATTAAATCATATTCAAAATATTGAAGTTGATCACTATTTTTGTCATTCATAGTCAATTCCTGATAATTAATTTTATTTATATTATTTTAATTATACACGCATTCTATATTTATTGAGAATTCGTCAGAGACTTACATTTTGAGTAGTGCTTTGGAAAGTTTGTTATAAATTCCTTTATAAGGCTCGTTTTTTTTCAAGAAAATCATTAAATCTATTTTCTACAATCGTTCTTCTTGATAGGGAATTGATACTTTTTATCATCTCTCTTGCTTTTGTTACCTTAAAACCATTTGGTAACTCAATCTCAGGTAAAGAATGAAATAAATATGATTTAGCAGGACTTAAATAAAAAACATCTAATAATGCTTTTTCTGGTGTTGCCATAAATATGCCACTTTTTTCATTCATTTCAAATCCAAAAAAAAATGCAGGATCGATATGATGAATTGATATTGATGCTGTTGGTAATTTATATTTTCTGGTTCTAGCTAATGATACCGCATAAATTATTTGAGGAATTTGCGAAACCATGCCATGAAAAAACAATGCAGTTTGAAGAGAAATATAACTAGGGAACGGCGCTGTAATATATTGAGGAATGATTAAGGGATCGATATCATGAAATGCCCATAATCCTCTAGCAATATGAATCATTCTTTTTGCAGTATGCAATCTTGCTAGTAGTTTACTTGCGTGCTTAACAGTAATATTTAAATAAATGGCTGCATCTTGTGTTTGTATAACTGGCTGTTCAATTTGTCGCAATTTAGTGTATGCATCAATTAATTTCATCACAATTTATCCAATGCTTCTACCACAGCATTTACTATACCTTCCCAAACTTCTTTTGAACTATATTGTTGCTGATATTCTTCAGCCAGATATGCTAATACATGTCCTTTAAAATCTTCGAATGAGATCGACATAGCATTTATTTGTGCAATATTTTTTTGTTCTTTTATTTGATTATTTTCTACATGAGTTTTTACACCCAATCCTAATAAATGATAAATATCAAATATATCTCTAGCTTGCGTTTGATTCCTTAAAATCAATGCTTTGATTTTTTGTTCATACATTTTATTCATTGAATAATGATTAGCCATAACAGCAGGCAATTGATATTCTCTTAGAATTAAAGGATTAATTGATTCATACAAATAATTATTATCGACCGCTCTTCGCGAAAATTCGATTTTTGTTGGTATAGCTACACTACTCGATGGAATTTCTAGCGCAACCTTCCATCGCTGTGTTGTTTCTGTTTGTTTGGGTTCGCTGAAATTAATTATGCTTATTTTTCTAGAGTTTAAAATTTGATTAAATGGTAGTGATTTAAAAATACTGTTGATTTTATTACGCAAGGTGTCTCGTGCAATTATTTGCACATCAATATCCATGTCTTCTGAATAGCGGATACTATTAAAGTAAAACCGCATATTGCAACCACCCTTTAACACATACAAGTCTTTATCTAATTTTCTACTCAATTGTGTTAAGAACAAGAGATGGAATAATTCAACATATTTTTTTGGGTTGAATGTTAACATAAATACCTCATATTCATAATACCTATAGTTGACATATATGTCAACTATAGGTATTATGAATATCTAATTTTAACCTAGAAATTACATTTATAAAGTACCCAGCTCAGGCGAATATATAGGAAATAACTTTATTCCCCTCCCCCTTCGGCACCATCTCCAACAAGTGGGAGAAGGAAAGAAAGCTCATCATTACTTTATGCTTGCAAATCGATTATAAAAAGCTAGAATTCATTTTTTTAATTCGTGAGTAAATCAATATGGACAGCATTCGAAATCTCTTAGGACTTACCTTTCTTGCAATATCCTTAACAGCATGTACGTTGACTGCCTCAAATCAATCACGACCATCAACTAATAGCAGAGATTACAGCATTGATTGCTCTGGCGTTGCTTCAAGAATGTCAGTTTGTTACGAAAAAGCAAAAATGATGTGTCCTGATGGTTATACGATTATTTCTCACCAGGTTACTGCTTTGCCAGTGGGGAATACTTTACTGAATGAACCAAGTAGTGCGAATGCATATTCTAACCCATCAACTACTCGACAGATTATTATTCAGTGTAATTAACTTGCAAGATAAACCCGGACACGTTGCTTGCGCTCCTTTGTCCGGGCTATATTTCTATCTCCTTTGAAATTTTTGAATAAAAATTTATGTGCCATGCGCGATAATTAATTCGATTTTAGAATTTCTATCAGGATTATTTGCAATTCTCGCGGCAGTTTATTGGTATCGTTCCGCTAATGGTCAGATACCAGAAAAAATTAATATGGCAGCTGCCCCAGCTGGTGAATATATTCACGTTGATACAAGCTCTTTGAACAAACTTGCCGAATGTCTTAATAAACAAGCTCAAAACAGCAAAACAGATGCTATGTATGCATTTCTCTGCGCTATATCACAATCCATGTATTATCTAGTATCTTTTTTCTGCCACGTTAAAATCTTACAGAAACTTTTTTGTCACATAGATTAATTAAATCACTACGATAATTATTCAACTTTACAGTTTAATTAATATCCACAAAAAAATTTTTCTATTTTATTAACATTATGCGAAACATTAATTCTTTTATCTATTTAAACCTTTCAAATCTAGTAGTATGATAGCCACCTCTTTTAAGACCAAGGTCTATATTATGTCATTTCAGTACACCAATCGCCGCTACCCTCATACCCGGTTACGCCGTAATCGCGTTGATGATTTTTCTCGTCGATTAGTCTGTGAAACACAATTAACCACTTCCGATTTAATTTATCCTTTATTTATTTGCCCAGGACAGCAACAACGACAAGCGATTAATTCAATGCCAGGTATTGAGAGATTGAGTGTGGATTTATTATTAGAAGAATTATCCACAATTGTTGAATTAGATATTCCTGCCATTGCGTTATTTCCTGCGATTCCTGCTGATCAAAAAACATTGATGGCGGAAGAAGCGTATAACCCCAATGGATTAATGCAAAACACGGTGCGCGCAATTAAAAAGAAATATCCTCATTTAGGTGTGATTTGTGATGTTGCTTTAGATCCATTTACTACACATGGACAAGATGGAATTATTGATGAAAATGGTTATGTCATTAATGACATAACTGTCAATGTTCTCGTAAAACAAGCCTTATCATTAGTTGACGCAGGCGTAGATATTGTTGCGCCTTCCGATATGATGGACGGCAGAATTGGCGCAATTCGATCAGCTTTAGAGAATGCAGGTTATCATAACGCGCGTATATTATCTTATGCCGCAAAATATGCATCGAGTTTTTATGGACCCTTTAGAGATGCAGTACGGTCATCAGCGCAATTAGGAAAAGCGAATAAATTAACTTATCAAATGGATCCGGCAAATTCTCATGAAGCATTACATGAAGTGGCATTAGATTTAGAAGAAGGCGCAGATATCGTTATGGTCAAACCGGGTTTACCTTATTTAGATATTGTGCGACGTGTAAAAGATGAATTTCAAGTCCCGACATTTGTTTATCAAGTCAGCGGCGAATACGCCATGTTAATGGCTGCGTCTCAAGCGGGATATTTAGATGAACAAAAAACTATTTTAGAATCTTTAATTGCGATAAAACGTGCTGGCGCAGATGCAATTTTGACTTATTTTGCACCCCGTGTGGCGAAATGGTTAAAAAAATAATATGGATGCAAAAAATATTGATTTACATCATCCCTCTCTTTATATCAATCGTGAGCTCAGTTTATTAGATTTTAATTATCGCGTACTTGCACAAGCTAATGATCATAAAGTGCCTTTATTGGAGCGATTTAAATATTTATGTATTTGTAGCTCTAATTTAGATGAATTATTTGAAATTCGCGTTGCAAATTTACGTCAACAAATAGTGTTAAATCCAATGCAAATTCCAGCAGATGGTTTAAAACCTGCTGAAGTATTAATTCAATTACATATTAATATTACAAAATATGTTGAACAATTATATAAAATATTAAATCAAGATTTATGGCCTTCACTCGCTAAAGAACATATTTATTTTATTCCACCGAATAAATGGACAACTGCACAAAAATCTTGGTTAACAGATTATTTTCATAAGGAAATATTACCTGTTGTTAGTCCTATTGGATTAGATTTAGCACACCCATGGCCTAGGTTAGTGAATAAAAGTTTAAGTTTCATGGTAACTCTCGCCGGTAAAGATGCTTTTGGACGAGCAAGTCGTATGGCAATTGTACATGCACCACGCGCATTACCAAGAATTATTCAATTACCCACCTCTCAAAATAAAAATAATTATGATTTTGTCATGTTAAGTGATGTGATTGCTGCATATGCCAATGAATTATTTCCAGGTATGCAAATTACTGGATGTTATCAATTTCGCATCACACGAAATAGTGATTTATTATTAGATGAAGAAACACAAGATTTAGCGGCAGCGTTAAAAAATAAATTGCAAATATTACGTTATGGTGAAGCAGTACGATTAGAAATCGATGCCAATTGTCCACAAGAAATTGTTGATGTGATTTTGAAACAGCATCATTTAACTGAACAAGAATTATATAAAGTGAATGGCCCGGTAAATTTAGCCAGATATATGCGCATTTATGAATTAATTGATCGTCCTGATTTAAAATTTCCAGCGTTTGTTCCAGGTATTCCAAAACATTTACAAAAAACCCCTGATTTATTTGCAGCAATGCGCAGCAAAGATATTTTATTACATCATCCCTACCAATCTTTTACACCAGTAATTAATTTAATACATCAAGCAACACACGACCCGCAAGTGATAGCCATTAAACAAACGCTTTACCGGACTGGTCCTGATTCAAAAGTGGTACGTGCATTAATTGATGCAGCGCGAGCTGGAAAAGAAGTTACAGCTATCATAGAATTGCGCGCTCGTTTTGAAGAAGAATCAAACATAGAATTAGCGAACCGATTACAAGAAGCAGGCGCATTGGTTGTTTATGGCGTAGTGAATTATAAAACGCATGCAAAATTATTATTAATTGTGCGACGCGAAAAAGATAAATTAATTGATTATTGTCATTTAGGAACAGGTAATTACCATATTGGTACTGCAAAACAATACACTGATTTCAGTTTCTTTACTTGCGATCCGATTATTTGTGCAGATGTACAATATGTTTTTCAACAATTAACAGGCACGAGTAAAATACTCAAATTAAAAAAATTGTGGGATGCACCATTTATTTTACAAAAATCATTGGTGGGATTAATACAAAGAGAAATTAAAAATGTTAAAGCGGGCAAACAAGGCAGAATCATTTTAAAAATAAATTCGTTAACAGATGCAAAAATGATTCGTGTTTTATATGGTGCATCGCAAGCTGGCGTACAAATTGATTTAATCGTCAGAGGTATTTGTTGTTTAAGGCCAGGAATAAAGGGAGTTTCAGACAATATAACCGTGCGTTCAATTATTGGTCGATTTTTAGAACATGAACGTACTTATTATTTTTTTAATAATGGAGATGAAGAAGTGTATTGTTCAAGTGCCGATTTAATGGAACGAAATTTATATCATCGTGTTGAAGTATGTTTTCCAATTACTAATAAGCGTTTAGCTAAGCGCGTTAAAGAAGAAGCTCTTCTCTTTTATCTTTCTGATAATCAACAATCATGGCAATTAAAAAGTGATGGTAGCTATGAACGTCTCAGCGCTGGAAAAAATAAAAAATTTTCTGCGCAAGAGGAATTACTTAATAAATTGTCATTTCATTAATTCTATTTTTATATTTTGAAAAAGTTATTTTTTTAATTTATTTACTTAATAAATCCTTAAGGTTGCGAGCGTAAAATTTTGGCGTCTTAATAAGACAATAACAGTGCACTAAATAATTGGTGCATAAATGAAAAATAGAAGGTAGTTAGAGGAACCATATGGCTGGGTCACAACAAGACGTCGCTGCTCAAATCGCAGATCAATTAGATTTGTTAAATAAAAAAGTGCCGACTGGAAAATTAGGCACAGCTGCAGCTAGTCATATTTCTTCAGGAGATGAGTTTCTTTCGTGGGCAAAATCAAAAGTTGCCGATGAATTTAATGATGTTGTGGACACAGTAGAAGAAGATACAGGCACTGATTCAATATCTGGATTACCAAAACAACGTCCAACATCAGTTTCCGCTAACACTGCAGACACGGCTTCCGCACATGAAACAACCTTCACTAATACATTTGGCGCAAAAGGAAAAGAACTAGAGCCGGAATCCCATGAACGGACTCCTGATCATTCCGGCTATAGTTCAGCAAGAAGCTCTATCTATTCTGATAAAGTTGAGGTTAAAGAGGATGGCTCCTCTCCACATAAAACAGAAACAGCCCCTTTAACAGATCAATCACCAGCGGATAAACAAGCAGATAAAAATGATAAAAAATCATTTTGGCAAAAATCGTTTAAAGAAAAATTAAACACTATTAAAAGTAAATTCACGGATTACACCAACATTGATTTAGGCAACAAAAAATTTTCCGAAAAAACCTTTTCTGAAAAAATGAAATATTTAGGTGTAAAAACGCTTTATTACACCACAGGCATTGATATTAAAAAAAGCAAGCCACTTGCACCTGGTGAAAAAGAACTCACAACGACACAAAAAATATTTAAATATTCCTTTACATTCGTAATCGCTATCGCGTCTGGCATGACCACGGCGGTACAATTCTTAGCCAGCCCTCACTCACTATTTATAAATATAACGATTGCCTTATTAGGCTGGGCAGGCTACAGAGTCAATTTTGGTGTTTATAATTCGACCATTGACTACACCATTAAGAGTTTCTTCGTGGAAGGCCCACTGAACGAATTCGATAAAGAGACAGGTCGATGGAAAAGAATGTCTTTAAAAAAATGCATTGCTATTCTAGCGGGAACTACAATCAACTTCTTAGGCAGTATCGCATTAACCGCTTTCACATTTACCTCAGTAAAAGCGGGTTTAATTCTCTTTGGTATAGCAGGTACAGCTTGCCCACCTTTATTACTGGCACTTACTATTGTTATTAGCGCCATCTCATTTGCAGCAATTTTTACCTTAATGTATAAATCAATGCATTCAGGCATTCGTGATGATAAATTTGATGGTCTCATTGCATTTTTCAAGTCTGCTTATAATTTCTTCACTAATATATTTAATCCCGAATATAAACTCTTTACCAAACAAAATTTCATTAATGCTGTAAGTAACTTTTTCACATTCGCCGGTGTTTCTTGCGCTGTCGTAGCAACACTTGCCACATTAGGCGCTTGGTATAATAACTTGATTAAAGACATTATTTCTATTAATCCTGTACTGAGCGGTGCGGCACAAGTAGTGAGTTTAATTTTAGTATTCGGTTTTACTGCTGCAGGTCGAATCCCTATGGTTATTGATGTCGCGGCAGCGGTATTTTCATCTATCGGATATAAAGTGGGTGAACTACTTGTTTCAATGGGTGAAGGGCTTGCTTCGTTCGGAAAAAAAATTGGCAGTCTTTTTACAAAAAATGTAACTGAAGAACAGCAAACAGATAAACAACCTTCTCTCTTAGAAACAATCAAATCTCAATGTTATGTTAATCAACAATTCTCTATTACAAATACTGCAATATTTGCAGGAAAAGTTGCATTAATTACATTAGGTACTGCCCTGCTTGCAACTCTGGTAGTAGGTTCAGTATTTTTAAATGCTGCTGGTAACGGTAAAGTTGCCGATGAAGGTGGCAGTGTTTTATCTAAAATGTTAGGTTGGTTTAATATTCATCCTTCACCAACAGTGCAATCCGGTTTACCTTATTTTGCCGGTGGTTTCTTTTCTGCAACATTGGGTCTTAATACGGTAAATAGTGACTTTGAGTTAGCGGATTTGTCGAAAAAAACGCAACCACCCTCCAGCACCAAACAAGTTATAAGTGCTATAGGTGCTCCTTCGCCGACTACCACCAGTTTAACGGCTTCTTCTTCCGAAGATGCTAAACAAACTGATAACCCTAGCCGCGAAACAACTAAGCAAGTTAAACGGGCTAAGAAACGAGATACGAAATCGTGTTGGGGTTTATCATGGGATTCCTTTAGGAAGCCAACTTCTCGGGCTCCTATTAACGTAGTAGATGATAGAAAACCTTTACTTGACCCATATAATCCAAAACCAATTAATTAAATAGAGTTAATCGAATCGTAGGGTGGGCTTGGCAGTAGCAGCTATCCACCCTCGATGGTGGATAACTACCGGCCTAATACGCCCTACTCTATATAATTATTTCCTCAGGTTTTGATTCACAAAATCCCAATTCACCAAATTCCAAAATGCTTCTACATATTTCGGACGAGCATTGCGATAATCGATGTAATAAGCATGCTCCCAAACATCACAAGTCAATAATGCTGTTTTATTATCTGTCATTGGTGTGCCTGCATTACTGGTGCTAGTAATTTCTAAACTACCATCCGCTTTTTTAACCAACCAAGCCCAGCCAGATCCAAATGTACTTACGGCTGTTTTACTAAATGTCTCTTTAAATTGCGCAAAAGAACCAAAATATTTATTAATTGCGTCAGCTAATTCGCCCGTTGGTTCATTACCGCCGTTTGGTGCTAAACAATGCCAATAAAAAGTATGGTTCCACACTTGTGCTGCATTATTAAATACGCCGCCAGAAGATTTTTTAATTATTTCTTCTAATGATTTTCCTTCAAATTCCGTATTAGGAATTAAATTATTGAGATTGGTAACATAGGCTTGATGATGCTTTCCGTAATGATATTCCAAAGTTTCTTCAGAAATATGTGGCGCAAGTGCACTTTTCGCATAAGGCAGAGGGGGTAATTCAAAAGCCATGAGGGTTCTCCTTGAATAACAACAATTAATAACGCATTTGAGTAGATAATTCTAACACAGCCATAGTTTTTCTTAATATGATTAATGGCAATTTTTATGTCATGTTCTACTGCGTTTCATTAATTTTGTAATAATAACTGTTAATGAAATGATAATTTCATAAATTTTATCAATCGTATTTATTACAACAATCAATTCTACAAAGAGCTTATTTATGATATAATTTTACAAATTTTTTGTGAGGTTCCCATGAGCACTGACACTTTAGAAACCATCAAACAGCAAATCGCAAATAACCCTATTTTGTTATATATGAAAGGTACGCCAACACAACCCCAATGCGGATTTTCTGCACGGGCTGTGCAGTTGTTAAATGCATCTGGCGCGTCATTTAATAGCGTGAATGTTTTAGAACATCCTGATATCCGTCAAACATTGCCACAATATGCAAATTGGCCTACGTTTCCTCAGCTATACATTAACGGTGAATTAATTGGTGGCTGTGACATTATGACGGAGCTATTTGAAACAGGTGAGCTGCAATCACAAGTGCAAGCTGCTTTATCCCAAACCGAACAAGAACACGATTAATCTTATCGCTTTTTAACTTATGTGGAGGTCCCAAATGAGCGTATTAGTTGGCCGTAAAGCCCCTGACTGTACTTTTGCCGCTGTATTAGGCAATGGTGAAATAACTAAAGAATTACGATTGTCTGAAGTTTTCAAAAACAAATACGGTTTAGTTTTCTTTTATCCTTTAGATTTTACTTTTGTATGTCCATCTGAATTGATCGCTTTAGATCGCCGTATGGATGAATTTAAAAAACGTGGCGTTGAAGTAATTGCTGTTTCTATTGATTCACAATTTACCCATAACGCTTGGCGCAATACACCTGTTGAAAAAGGCGGTATTGGCCCAGTGAAATATATTATGGCCGCCGATGTGAATCATAATATTTGTCAATCTTTTGGTGTTGAACATCCTGTTGCAGGTGTTGCATTACGTGGTGCATTCATCATAGACAAACAAGGCGTTGTTCGAGCACAAATCGTGAATGATTTACCGATTGGTCGCGAAATAGATGAATTAATTCGTTTGGTAGATGCGATTCAATATCATGAAGAGCATGGTGAAGTTTGCCCTGCTGGTTGGAATAAAGGTAAAAAAGCAATTAAACCGACTACCGTGGGTATTGCTAGTTACTTAGAAGAAAATGCTGAAGCATTATAATTAATTAATTTAATGTAGCCTGGGTGTAGTCAAAAAAGATATGAGTTTATATCTGTAAAATTAATATCTTGTTACGATATTTTAACAAAGTCCTGACGAAACCCGGGTTACACCATCACTTCGTAGTTGATTCACAATTTATTCCTAATATATCTTTTTAAAATAATTCTCTCATTGGGTTCCACCCAGGCTACTATCATCATTTCCTCTTATCAAACCACCCCATTTTCACCGCAATAAATATAAAAAACGGTATCGCCAATAATTGCGCACCAAGAGAAAATGCAATTAACCAAACAAAAGAAACATTATACAAAATACCTAATGTTAAACTCCCTAAAAACCATGAAATTCCAAATACCGTATTAAAAATACCGTAAGCCGATCCACGTAATTTAACTGAAATCATATCCGCGATCAGCGCTTTCATAAATGAGGATTGTAATTCAAGACCAATGCCCCACAACATCATGCCCGACAAAATAAAATAAATATTCCCTTTAAAAACCAGTAAAGTTGAAAACGCGGTAATTGCAATTGCAATAATTAGTATTTTTTTATGATGATGATCATATAAATAACCAACAATTAATGCAGATATGGCATCGATACCCATTGCTAAAGCATAAATACTGGGAATCCATACTGCCGGTAAATTAATTTGTTTGAAGTGATAAGCGATGAGCGGAAAATCAACATAACCTAATGCAATTAATGAAGCGCCTAATAAATAAATCCAAAATAGTGGTGGAATAATCGCGATCGAAACATCAGGCGTAGCAATTTCTAAATGTTGAGGTGTCGGATAAGTTCGCCATGCGAATATAAGTGTCAATAATGCAATTAATGCGGGCACTAACAATACTGCAAAACATATTCGGTAATTATTTTCAATGAATAGAATGCCAGCCATTAATAATGGCCCAGACATGGCACCAAATTTATCCATAAATTCGTGCAAACCAAAACCCACTCCTCTACCTATTTGATGGCTAGCATAGGACAACATTGCATCTCGCGCAGGCGTACGGATTGCTTTACCAACCCTTTCTAAAATGAGTAGAACTGCAGCCAATTGCCAACTCTTGGTAAGCGCTAATAAGGGTACTGATAATAGATTGATTAAATAACCCACAAATGTAATGAGCCAATAGCGCGCTGTTTTATCGGCAATCATTCCTGAAAAAATACGCAACGCGTATCCCATCAACTCTCCAAATCCAGCAACAAAACCAACTGTAATTGCACTTGCGCCTAAAATTGCTAAATAAGGGCCAGAAATACTTCTCGCTCCTTCATAAGTGATATCAGCAAACATACTGATAAATCCCACTAATATGACAAAAATGAGGGAAGGACTAGCAGTTAAATATTTCTTCATTTAATTAAATTCCATTTCAAAATTATAAAGTTTTACTATACATTTCTTCCCTTCTTCCACAAGAATTGTAGCCTGGGTGTAGCAAATGAATATATTGAAAAGAACTGCAAAATTTGCGATACAACATAGTCTATTATCTTCAAGGCGAAACCCAGGAGCACTTTTCCCGGGTTTCGCCGTGGTTTAATATTTGTTTATTAGTAAACTTTAACAATTCAATATTTATAATATTTCCATCTGCTCCACCCAGGCTACGACTAACTACATTACACAAACGTGAGAAGGAAATAAAAATAGTGTACGATCATACAATATATTAAACAGTTCTGGAGATGAATTTATGCTGTGGCTGAAAGCATTACACATAATAGCAGTAATCACTTGGTTTGCAGGATTATTTTATTTACCCAGATTATTTGTTTACCATGCGATGACAGCTGATGCTATCAGTAATGATAGATTTAAAATAATGGAAAGAAAATTATATCGCGGCATTATGACGCCTGGATTATTTATGACCGTTATTTTTGGCGGTTGGTTGTTGCTAAAATATGATCGCGCATTCTTAGGTATGTTATGGATGCAAATAAAATTAGCTTTAGTGGCTATTTTAATTATTTATCATTTTTATTGCGGACACCTGGTAAAAATATTTAAAAATGATCGCAATAAACATAGCCACATTTATTATCGATGGTTCAATGAATTTCCAACAGTGATTTTAATAGCAGTAGTGATTTTAACGGTGGTAAAACCCTTTTAAAAATTACGCAATTTCGACCATTTCAAAATCGTATTTAGAAGCACCGCATTCAGGACATTGCCAATTGGGTGGCACATCATCCCAACGTGTTCCAGCAGGTATACCTTCGTCGGGCCATCCTAAGGATTCGTCATAAATATAACCACATAACACACACATAAATCTTTTCATGATGACCTCAAATATTATTTAAAAAAACATTATATCACTTTTACTTCATTTTTTTCCTTCTCCCGCTTGCGGAAGAAGGTGCCGAAATCGGATGAGGGTAGTCTTAAATGAAAGTGTACTCTAATTCAATATCCATGTATGATAACGTTCCTATTTTTCTAACTATAAGGAACTGTTTATGAAAAATCCTATTCTAAAAACATTATCAGTCCTAGCCATCAGTTTTATTATTATCACACCGATTTGTCATGCTGAAACAACTACGCAACAGCGTGAACAAGCCGCAATAAATGATAATAATACCATTAATAATTTATCTGACGCATCCACAAACAATCAAACCTATGCTTCATCAGAAAATAATAGTGATGATCAAAATGGGGATGATGCCGATAACGGTGATAGCAGCAGTAATTCAGATGACGGTAATGATTAAAATCCGCAAATGATATTCTAATTTGCTTTACTCACTACCATTAGACGTGGATCACATTTTATAAGATTATCATGTAATGCTAATCGCATTAATAAATACAGCGTTACCATCCAAATTAAATCACCCAATAAAGCATTCCGTAAAAATGGTAACGCAACCGTATAACAAGTTAAAAATCCACTGATTGAATGGGAATACATTCCGCTTAAAAGCCAAACACCAAAATTTGTCCACATCCAGTAGGCAATCGATAGCATACTGATGGTGAAAAGATATCCTAATAATGGTGTACTAAAAGAAAGATAAGACCCCATTAATACCACCAACAAAAATCCACTGTAGGTAAAAATAGTCCATGAACCCAACAGTGGATAAAGATAAAGATACGCTAAAAATGCATCAGAAATAATCAAGGTAATTAATGTTGCTAATATTGCTTTGGGCCGCGTTAAAAATACACCCGCTAATAAACTTAAACTCATTAAAGGCGTTGCATTAGGAAGATGTGGCAAAATACGACCAATAATCGCGATAATTGACCCAAGAATAGTGATGATGATGATATTTTGTTTCATCATTTTTTTAATATTTCATCTTGCAATTGGTTTTCAGTTAAATGCGTATAATCTTTATGAACAACTTTTTTAATCATGTCTTTAACATGTTTTGTCATATGTGTGCCCATCATTCCATAAAAACGCGGATCTGCAAATATAAACAGATTTTTAAACTGATTTTGCACCCTACCTTGATCTAATAGATTGGCGATTTGTAGTGCGAACTTATCTATTTCAACTTCTTTGGGTTCGGTTCGCGGACTAAATGCACCTCGACTTGTACCACTCGTTTTAAAATGACCCGGTAAATCTGACACCAGATCTTGATCTCGCAGTTTACTTTCAGGATGTTCTAAAGTGTGTAATAACTTAAGGGGTTCTCTATGGCCATTAATATCATGTGTATATATCTTGGCAAGATGACTATCTGCTACAACTACCCAATTCTGTAATGTCATGATTCAAATTCCTTTCTCTCAATCCAAATACCAGCGCAGCTGGGCTCATTACTTATAATTTAATTTTAGACTATTATTTATTGTTGTTATATATCCTTAATCAATGCAATTCATTTTTTCCTTCTCCCGTTTGCGGGAGAAGGTGCCGAAGGCGGATGAGGGTGGCTTAAAATAAATGATGAGTTCTTTATGATATCTCCTCATCCGCCTTCGGCACCTTCCCCCCCTTCGTGGAAGGAAAAAAATAAATTATTTGGAATTTTTTTATGCCATACACAACCGTAAACGACATATCAATCTATTATGAAATTCAAGGCACAAGACAACCCATCGTATTCATTCATGGTTTAGGTTCTAGTACTAGAGATTGGGAAAACGAAGTAAATTATTTTGCAAAAAACTATCAAGTCATCACAATTGACCTTCGCGGTCACGGTAAATCAGAAAAACCTAATCATCATTATTCTGTGCCATTATTCAGTACCGATATAGCACAATTCATTCAGACTGTAATAAATACACCAGTGCATTTAGTTGGCCATTCATTAGGCGGTATGATTGCATTTCAATTAGCGATTGATCATCCTGAATTATTAAAAAGTCTGTGTATTATTAATAGTGGCCCCAGTGTAATTTTTCCTTCGCTTATTAGTAAATTACGATTTTTAATGCGTCTTATTAGCGTCAGAATATTTGGTATGCATCAAATTAGCCATGCGCTCGCAAAAATGTTATTTCCCAATCCGCAACAAATTACTTTAAAAAATCAATTCATTCAACGATGGATGGAAAATGATCCGCATGGTTATTTAAATTCTTTACATGCATTTCATGATTGGGACGTTACCGCAAAATTATCTACAATTAAATGTCCAACGCTTATTCTGGCAAGTGATCATGATTATACGCCTGTCACTTATAAACAATTTTATACACGATTGATTCCAAATGCTGAATTAACTGTTATTGTTAATTCATTTCACATGGCTAATTTGGATCAACCTGATGCGGTAAATAAAGCATTAGAAAATTTTTTAAATAAATATTTTTCGTAACTACTCAGTTCTGTCATTCCCGCTGACATAAAAAAGAGCGGGAATGACAGTAAATCTACAATTTACTAACCCCGAAAAAAATCGATAATTAATTCACTAATATCAATTTCATTTGATAAATGCGTTATGGTGTTACAGGTTACAACTTTGCTAATAGAACTAGACAATAATTCCTCATAAGCATTTTCAGCAAATACACCATGAACAGCAATACAAATTGGCGGTTTCATATTCAATAACATTAATTCCTTCACAGCTTCAATCATGGTTTTGCCCGTTGAAATAATATCATCTACTAATACCGGCGTGAGATCTTTAAATTTATCAAGATCGGGTAATTTCACGATAACAGAACGATCATCTTTACGTGTTTTAGATAAAATAACAAAAGGAGCACCCGAATAATACGCAATTTCTTCAGCCCATTGTTTACTTTCATTATCAGACCCTATCACAAGTGGTTTTACTACATTTGCTTTAATCCAATGTGCAATTTGTTTCGTAGCATGCAATACAGCACCTGAAATAGTAAATAATTCATTTAAAGAATGAATTCGATGAAAATGGGGATCTATTGTTAAGAGAGAATCGAAATAATGCGATAATATATTAGCAAAATATTTTGCACTAATACCTTCTCCACTATTAAAACGCTTATCTTGTCTCATATAAGCCAAATAAGGTGCAATTAATGTAATAGAACTAGCACCTAATTCTCTAGCCAATTCTGCAAAAAAAAGTAATGTTAAAACTTTTTGATTAGGTTTTTCCAGACCAACTAATAATAAAACATTTTTATTTTTTAGTATTGATTTAATAGTAATTGAATTTTCTTCATCAGGAAATTTATGCAATATCACTTCACCTTTTTCACATTTTAGACCTTGAATGATTTTTTCTGAAAGATGCTGATCAGCAAATAATGAAAATAATATGGTATTCATTAAACCTCCTCAATTTGAATGACTTCTGCTTCGCGTTCAACATAATTAATTGCATACTCCATTTCCCCGCGCGTCTGTGCGTGAATAATAAATAAAGGTTCACCTTTTTGTACCTGTGTTGTTAATGGCGTTAATAATTCAACTCCAGCGGCTTTAGAATGAGGAGCACCCGCTAATTTTGCGACACGTGCAATTCTCCGATTATCTATTGTCACTATTTTTCCCGATTGTTTAGCTTCTACTACATGCTTAAATGTGGAAATTGGAATTTCATATAATCCACCTTGTGCGTGACAAATTGCTTGGAATTTCTTCCATGCCTGCCCCGTGTCAAGAATTTCAGTGGCTATTTGCTTACCGGCACCTTCTTTAACATCAGCTGAAAATTCTAATATTTTTCCTGCTAATGTTAATGATCTATCGCGCAAATCAAGTGGAGCATTTTTTGCGCATAATAATACTTCTATAACATCTTTTGCTTCTAATGCAGGGCCAATGCCACGACCAACCGGTTGTAATCCATCCGTAAATATCACATTAATTTTAATTCCTAATGATTCTCCGGTTTTTTCTAAATATTTTTTAAGTAATATAGCTGTTTTGAGTGAACGAACTTTTGCTGTAGGTCCTATTGGAATATCAATAACAATATGCGTTGAGCCTGCTGCAAATTTTTTTGAAATAATAGATGCAACTAACTGCCCTTCACTATCTAAATCAATTGCACGTTCAACACGAATTAAAATATCATCCGATGGACTTAATGCAATTGAACCTCCCCAAACAATACACCCATTTTCTTTTTCGACGACTTTACGAATTTTATGAATAGTGAGATTAACGGGTGCCAATACTTCCATGGTGTCAGCAGTACCCGATGGAGAAGTAATTGAGCGTGACGATGTTTTAGGCATCGTTAAACCAAATGCCGTTACTATAGGCACAACCACCATACTAGTACGATTTCCAGGCAACCCACCGACGCAGTGTTTATCAACAATTAAATCAGATGGCCATTTAAGATGTTCACCAATATAGGCCATCGATTTTGTCATATCTAATATTTCTTTTTCATTTAATCTACCGCCCGCACAAGATGCTAAAAACGCAGAAATATGAACATCGGATAATCTGCCAGAAAGAACATCTTTAATAATAATATCAATTTCATCATCACTTAATTCATTACCATATATTTTTGAATGAATATAACTGAGAGAAGTTAAGGGTTCAGGATGTGATAATTGAATCTGCTCACCAGTTTTAGCTTCTAAATAATCCCAAGCATAATTGGATAAACTGGCTTCATCTGTTTTTAATAAATCGGATTCAATGATATTGAGTGTTGCGATAATAGTGCGATCTTTATAAGCAATTTGAATTCGTGTTTGCGCTTCAAACCCTTCCGATCGGCATATGTGACAATCCTTATGCATGTAGATAACATTTTCTTTATAAGTATTAATGCCCAGCCATTTCAGTTTTAATGTTGAACTATTTTTTTTCATCATTACTTCCATGTGATAATTTAAAATAACAATAGGTAACATCCATAGCAGTTGTCCGACAATTCCGGACAACTGCTACGAAAATACAGGTCCACCGCAAGAAATCTTACTCCGATAATTTTGTGTTAACTGCTCACCAACAAAGCTACGAATAATCCGCTTAGAGTAATAGCAATATAATCGTGTAAATGCAATGCAGTTATTCCAAGAATACCGTGTGTTACAGGACATTGAATAATTACAATAGCAAAAAGTAAAGTTAAAATAACCACTATTCTTGCCGTCCAAGTACGCCAACCACTTAATGACAACGTGGTCGCAGCACTGGTAAAACTTAACATTCCTAATGCAAATGCGCGCGCATGTTCGACGGTATTATGCTGCAAAATGAAAATATAACTGAATATAATAATTAATGTTGCAAACAATCCCGCTGCTAAAATATTTGTAATATCTTTCACTGAAAAAAATCTTACCTGTGACTGACGTACAATTGGATCAAGTTTTTTACTGGGTGGCAAATCTTGGAATACCAATAATGAAGTAGGATGAATAATTAATTCTATCCAAACAATATGAATGGGATAATACAATAAAGGAAATCCTAATAAAGGAATAATTGCGGCAGAAAAAACAAAAGGGATATGCGCAATTAATAAATATTTAAAACTGGATTTAAGATTTTTAAATAATTGTCGACCTTCGGAAATTGCATGCACAATACTTTCAAAATTATCATCTAATAAAACAATCGCAGCGACTTCTCGTGCACTTTGTGTGCCACGCTCACCCATTGAAATTCCGATATCAGCAACTTTTAATGCAGGCACATCATTAACACCGTCGCCAGTAACGGCCACTATTTCTCCCTTATTTTGCAATATTTTGACAATATCATATTTTTCAGAAGGAATTGCGCGCGCTATCACATCCACTTTTGTAAAATCATTTTTATTATCTTTGCTGAATTGATGAAGATCTTGAGCAAGAATGACTTTTGGATTGCCATGACCCAACCCAATTTCTTTTGCAATATTTCGCGCAGTTTCAGGATGATCACCGGTTATCATTAACACATGAATTTGACTATCGTGACATATCTTCACCGCTTCCATAACACCTTTACGCGGCGGATCAATAAATGCCAATAAGCCAATAAATTCATAAACGACAGCAGGCTCAATTTCAGAAGATATATTTTTACCAACACATTGTGCACATGCAATGATTTTATAACCCTGCGTAGCAAGGTCATCAACTTGTTTTGACCAACTATTTTTTTCTTCAATGGTCAAATTTACATTGGCTAAAATGGTTTCAGGCGCACCCTTAATCACAATTAAATTATTTCCATGCTCTTGTTGCATAATTGCAATTTCATATTTACGCTGTTCTGTAAATGGAAAACTTTTTACTCGATGATAAATGCTAACAGGTAAATCAGCAGATGCTTGTAAAATGGCTTCATCTAATGGATCACCACTATCATCACGAGATGCCATAGCAGCATTCTGTAATAAATGCTGTTGGTCATAACCACTAGCGGTAATACCTTTTGCGAACTTAAATTGACCTTCTGTAATTGTGCCTGTTTTATCAGTACATATGCATGTTACACGGCCGATATTTTCAACAGATACCGCACGTTTCACCAATGCTTTTTTTTGTGCTAAGCGGTAAACACCAACACCTAAAAAAAATGTAAAAACGACGGGGAATTCATCAGGTAATGCAGCAACCGCTAAAGTGGCAGAACTTAATAAGGCATCTACGAATCCAAAACCTTTTAGATAGCGTACGCAAAATAAAATAATACATGCCAGTGTTGCAATAATGATGAGTGAAAATACTAACTGATGTAATGCTTTTTGTAATGGTGTTTTGGCATGTGTTGTCTGAATAGCCGAGATAATGATTTTTCCATAAATCGTTTCACGGCCTGTATAAACAATTCTCACTAAAGCCTGGCCTGTTAATAAACGAGTCCCAGCAAATCCCCAATGATTACTATCTATCTTAATTTCTTTTTCTGTTTTAATGACATGTGAATACACAGACTTTTGTAATGGAAATGATTCACCCGTCAGAGTAGATTCATCAATTTGAATATTATTTCCAGCAATAATAACTCCATCTGCAGGAAAATACATGCCTGCATTCATTTCGATTAAATCACCGGCAACTATTTGCCAAGCGGGTATTTTTATTTTTTTTCCAGCACGAATCACATTAGTATAACTCGCTAACCGGCTACTAAGGCTACTGGTAGATATTTGTGTACGCCAATGCAAAAATACATCTATGCCAATTAAAGGAACAATTGCGATTAATAATATAATTGCTTGATTAAAATTTTTAACTATTGCAAATAACAAAGAAGCGCCAATTAAAAACCAAATCATTGGATCTTTTACTGTATCTAATATTAACTCTATCCAGCGATTTGTACTTTTTTCATAAATATGATTAGAACCATATATTTCTCTTCTGGCTATCGCTTCTTCGTCAGTTAAACTCCAATCTGATGCAAAAGAAGTCTTAATGCGATCTAATGGAACAGTTAAATACATCCATGTTTCCTTATTAAATGAGGTCTCATTCCCTCACATGTATGAATACGTATAAAATAGAATATTGTATTTTTAAACAACTCAAGGTAGTATGCAAAAGCTTTTTCCACTCATTTGTCAATATATTCTTATGAATATCTGACAAATATCTTCTTAGCTTCATTTTAAAATTAAGGAAAATAGTTAAAATAATCCCTCATTTCGTTAATCTTAATCAATTATATATATTAAGGAGAATAATATGAACCATGACACACAAAACACAATCAAACTCTATGAATTGTTAAAAACAGGTCAATTAACGAGTGGCAATAATCGTCAAGACAAAAATTATGAAAGTTATTCTTATGCTATCTCTGAAAATCAGAGCATTGAAATTACATTAGAAGCTGCAGATCCGAGTGCTTTTGATGGTAAAGAAGACGAAAAAATATCAGCAAAAAATGCCAAGTTAAAAGCCATGCAAAACAATTTAATTGCAGCACTTATCTATCATGGTTTACATACCAATCCTCCTATGCCTGATTATCAGGTTATCCTGCCCAATATGATTCGGATTAACGCTAGTGGTTATTCCAAGCTAAGAGCAATGAGAGCAATACCAAATGGTCCTAATGGCCCTATAAATACCGATGCATTAAAAAAAGCAATTGCGGTGCCTGAAAAACTGATCAATCTTTATTATGGTGAAAAAGAAATTAAAACAAAAATCGTAAAAGATATCATTGAAAATCGAGACGAACATTTTACCTTTGTAGGAAATGATTCCGGTGTCAATTCTTATGTTTGTGTTAAACAAGAATATGCTGCTGCGACAACTGATTTATTAGGAGCGTTTGAAAACTGTATTATATCTTTGCATATCTTACGCCAGCCTGGTCATCAAGCTACGAAATTTATCACGGAAACAATAGCAATAGATTTATTTGATCATGTCTTTGAAAATTCTGAACTTACTGCAATAAAACAGAGTGTATCCTCAAATGAAACACTTCAAACACTATTAAAAGAATTCAAACAAAATTTAGACAGCAAAAATTTTAAAGAAAATGATGACTATATTTTTGATGATAATTGTTTTCAATTTTTCGATAATGGTATCGAGAAACTGCGTAGAATCGAAATAGATTTCCAAATGAAACATTTATGTGATCAATCCACTCAGAAAACATCAACATCGACAAAATTTAATTTAATCAGAACCGTTTTAAGCACACAAAATAGCAATGGCAATGGTACGATAGCTTTTTTAAATTGCTCAAACACTATCGCAGCGTTATTTCAATCTTTGATAAGATTTTATAATACAACTCAATTTACCAGTAAAAGACCTCATGTTTTCATATTTTCCAATTATCAAAGAAACATCCAAGATGTTATTTATTTAGGACGATCTGGATATGCTAACGTTTACGGTAGCGTTAACCCAAGATCTACAGGACAACAAGCTGCGCTCATAAGATCCCGCAGTGCGAGACAATCAACTTTTTCACAAATCCAACTACAAGATGAATTATCAAATATCTTTGATCAAATTAAAAACCGTGATGACAAAGTTGATCATTTCAAAGAAAATGGTTCCATAGTCGCAATTTTTAAAAAGACAAAAGATTTAACCATTCTGAATGCATTATTTAATTTTCTCATAGAGGGTAAAGAAGACATTGATTTTCATTCCAGCATTTTTGGTACTTTTCTTTTTTGGAAAGGCAACACAGACTCTTTTATAACTCTTCTTGGCCATATACGTCAGTATGCAATGGAACAATTTAGAGAACAATGCCGTGAAATGAATATCGCACAGGCTGAAAACTTTAGAGAGGCGTGTATTCAATTAGAGATATTTAATTATCATCGTAAAAATAATGTTCTTGCATGGATTTTTCTAAAAACAGATGCTGTTAAAGAAATTATCCAATTTGTAGACGATATGCAGCAAGACACATTTAGTGATGAAAGCGAATCTGAAAATTCAAATGATGAATCTGATGATGACGATAATAATGAAAAATCGCGTACCCTGTTGTCAAAATAAATGTGGACCAGGTAGAAATGTAGCCTGGTTAAAGCCAAATGATGCAAAATAATAATGTGCATTAATAGAAGATGATGCCAAATTTTATTAAAAATTCTGGCGGAACCCGGGAAATATACCATTCCCGGGTTTCGCCAGAGGTACTAAATGTTTTTCAATAAATATCAATTTTTATAGACATAATTTACATTATGACTTGGCTTCACCCAGGCTACGATTATCTAATAATTTCTCGCAAAAGTAATCAACCCGACATTTAATTCTGCAACGGCAATGTAAAACAAAATATCACACCGTCCCCTTCTTTATTTTCAGCCCAAATTAATCCCCCATGCGCTTTAATAATACTTTGACAGATGGTTAATCCTAAACCCATACCGACTTTGCTAGTTCTGCCTCGATAAAATCGATCAAATACTTTTTTCATTTCATCCGGCGTTAATCCTTCACCTTGGTTTTCTACTTCTATAATTGCATTATCTTTATCTTTGGAAACAGTAATCTTAATGGGGGAAGCAGGTGGAGAATATTTAGCTGCATTATCTATTAATTGAATAAATAGTTGCTCTAATAATACTGGCTCGAAACTAACCATGGGAAAATCTGAGGAAATATGAACATTAACGACTCTATTATCTATCTTTTTACTGACATTATAAATCGCTCTGTCGATGACCTCTGGTAAAGAATGCAATTCTTTTTGTAATTTTAATGCGCCAGATTCTAATTGAGTCATTTGTAATAAATTACTTATCAAACTATTGAGCTGCTCGGTATGGCGCTCAATCGCCAACATTTCTTCATGCAAATCGGGATACTGGGTACACACTCTACTGGATAACAATTTATTTTCTGACTCTAACATTTCCAACAATGGAATGCGCAAATTCTGTGAAACTGATTGTAATAAAGCGCCGCGTATGCGATCAGCTTCGCCTTTAACTGCGACCTTTTTGGATTCTTCTTCTAATAAATCAACTTCAACAGCCAATGCAATTTGATTAGCAAATCCTTCTAATAAATGCATTTGCTCTGGCTCAATTAAATCTTCTTCATTAGTTGGCTGCAATCGTATTACACCAACCACGCCATGCGTTCCATGTAATGGTAAAAAGAGTGCATCGGATTCTGGTAATGTTTGTGTACCAATTCCTGCCATTTGACCTAAATTATAAACCCACTGCGCAACACTTTGTTCTTTCGCAGTCATATCTGTATGACCTTCTTTTTCTACACGAATTTCTAGTTGATTATTGATATCAGGCAACATGATAATCACTTCACAATTAAATATTTCTTTAATATGGTCAGCAGCGACCTGTAATAAATTATTTAATCCACGCGCATTTGCTAATCTTCTACTTAAAATATACATCGTCGCAGTACGCATTTCTCGAATCCGTGCAGACTCAATTTGTTGTTGATTACGTACCGTTAAATTACTAATAACTTGAGCAACCATTAATGTAATCATTACTGAAGCTAAATATTGGAAATCGGTTATTGCAAAACTAAATCGCGGTGGTAAATAGAAATAAGCAAACGAAAATGCACTTAAAATTGATGCTACTAATGAAGGAATAAACCGTCCACGTGTTGCAACATACACAACACCTAACATATAAACCATAACTAAATTACATTGCCAAAAATAAGGATATAATATTTCATCAATACCCGTTGCTACAGCAACTGTAATAATCGCAATTAAATAATCACT
>JAJYDF010000041.1 GCA_021777765.1 Pseudomonadota bacterium
TTTCTTTTCTAAGAGATGTTTCTATTCAAACACCTATTATTTGGATAGGCCTATCTTGGATAAGTTCCGCATTATTTCTCGCACCACTTATTAGTGGTAAAGACGCCAAAGGTCAATCATATTTAATTTCCTTATTATTTTGGGTGACATTAATTATTGTAGCGGGTGCGGTAATCGGTGATTATCTTGGCATTATGGGTATTATTAATAAAAATTGGTTTTGGATAGGTAATCAAGGATTATCTTATATTCAATTAGGAAGACTGTGGCAAATTGGTTTTTCCGCGGGATTAATTCTCTGGAGTGTCATGATCTTTCGCGGATTATGGCCAAGCCTAGATAAATTGAAAAAAGCAACACGTGAATTTTGGACAGGTAATATTCGTTTAGAACATTTATTTTGGGCAAGCACAATAAATATCGCTGTGCTCTATTGGTTTGGCATGATCCCATTAACTGGCATTGAAAAATCATTCACTATTACTGATTTTTGGCGATGGTGGGTAGTACATTTATGGGTTGAACAATCATTTGAATTTTTTGCCGCTTGTGTAACAGCCTATTTATTAATGGCTATAGGTTTAGTTTCTCGTCGATTAGCAGAACGCACTGTATTTTTTCAAACTATATTAATTTTCTTGGGCGGTGTTGTTGGTACAGGTCATCATTGGTATTGGGTGGGTGAACCTTCAATGTGGTTAGCACTTGGCAGTGTATTTTCATTTATAGAAGTATTGCCATTAGTTTTGCTTGTCATTGAAGCAATAGAACAACATTCACTAATCAAAAAACAAAAATCCTTTCCTTACCGTTTAGCCTATTTATATATTATCGGTGCTGCATTTTGGAATTTTGTCGGTGCTGGTGTTTTTGGTGGTGGTACAATTAATGCGCCGCTTCTGAATTATTTCGAACATGCGACATTTTTAACATTAAACCATGCACATACTGCTCTTTTTGGCGCATTCGGCTTACTCGCATTAGGTATGATTTATTTTTGTTTGCGTTATGCCGCTGGTGATCAATCCAATTGGAGTGATCGATTAGGTATATGGGCCTTTTGGTTATATAACGCTGGATTAATTTTATGGATTATTTTAAATTTTTTCCCAATTGGATTTATGCAATTAAATGCTGTGTATGATCATGGTTTGGCTTATGCAAGAAGTGTAGATTTTTACAATACAACTTTATTGTGGCAATGGTTACGTATGCCTGGTGATATCGTATTTGCATTGGGCGCAGTATTAATGGCTTATGATTTTATCATTAAATTAAAACCCTTTTTTCCGAGTTTAAAACGAAATTAAGACAACATATTCAAATTAGCATGTAAGCTAAGATGTGATCTATTTATCCTTTGATAGAAACACTATCTTTGAAACCAGAGTTGCTTGCGAGATTAAAATTATTTTTATTACATGCTAATTTCGATTTGATCACTTCGCTGTGTATTGCTAACGTCAAAAAATTGTGTTGGTATTTCAGATAGTCGAATAATGGTAGGTGATAATTTATTTAACAGCAGTGGATCATGAGTCGCAAATATTATTATCGCATCTCTAGATATATCCAATAGTGTTTTGCACAGTAACTGATGCGACTCGTTATCTAAACCATTACTCGGTTCATCCAGTAGAATTAATTTATTATTACCAATAGCAAGGGTTGCCAAGAAGAGCTTCTTCTGTGTTCCTAATGACATATTGTTAAATCTGGTATTTAAATGTGATTTTAATTTGAAACCATCGATTAAATATTTTAATTGTGTATCTTCATTATGTGTATCTGATTTAACAGATAAAATAAAACTTAAAAATTCCGCACCTGTTACGCTAGGAAAAAAAGGTGTATTGCTAGGCACATAAACTAAATTTTTCTTGTACTCTATCGAATCAGTCATTCCTATATTAGCAAGACAAATTGAACCTGAGTCCGGTGCTGTTATCCCTGCTAACATTTCGAGCAAAATTGTTTTGCCTATACCATTTGGCCCCAACACGCCATAACAACCATTTTTGAATTGATAACTGACATTCCTATAAATTTGTTGTCCTTTAATAGTTTTCGATATATTTTTCATTTCTAATAATATTGACATATGAAAAGTCCACTTTTTAATGAAATATAATGAGATAATTTAACCATACAAATAGTGGCAAAATAATTAATGATGCCAACATACTATTTTGCTTGATTTTAATGTGCGGTACATAATTTATTGCCAAATAAATAATTGACAATGCATTGACTACAACATACTGAACAATCGCCAACCCGTTAGCATTATGAATTGATGCAATAACCACAATAACACTATTACCTATTAATGTGATTGACCCCAATATTAACAAGTCAGAATAATATATTTTCAGACGCGAAATTGGTAAGGAAAGAAAATATGATCTGATATTATTTCTTTGAATTTCAAGCTTTGAATACAAATTGCTTACCATAAAAGTATTTATTAACATAAAGATTGAGCTGGCAAAAATAACATCTGAATTATCCATCATATTATGGGTGACCACCCCTGCCAAAGCGATCATCCCTATTAATGACAAAGTCATTACTATATGTTGTTGCGAATATTCGGTCATTAGATTTTTAAATTGAGTTATTGCAATCGGTATAAATGCTGTAAAACTATAATTATTTTTTGTTATATATATAGAACGGTTTCTAACATTATTGATACGACCAGATGAAATATAACATTTACGAATCATCCAAATAGAGATGCCTAACATTAAACTGATAACTATCATTTGCAAATAGTGCTGTGTTAATTGGCTTTGAATAATAATAACCAGATCAATGAATAATACGATCGCCATTATTTTGAATTGCTTTTTTAGCAAAGCAGTTTGCAATAACAACAAAACACATATAATCATTATGCTTTTTGCGATTAGGATACTGATCAATCCAATATGATTATCATGTTTTAACATTAATGACCCGATGACAAAAAGTAATGGTATCCATAATATAAAATCATTTATAAATAACATTATCATCTCTGATAAAACGCGCTGTCTTATCGAAATAGGTAATGATAATAAATATTTTTGCCATGATGTTGAAAATAAAGCTTGATGTATTACAAGCCAGATTAATCCTAAACCTTGATAAAATAGCAGTGAATATAAGACGTAATCATATCGTGGGTTTAAGTCAATTAGATTTTTAATAGGAAATGTAATGATAAATTGCAAAGAACTTAAAGTAGGTGCTAATAACAGTAATATAAATAAAACGATGATTTTATGACGTCGAACGATATCTTTCATGACTTGCATATGCCATTGCATATTAAAATGTAATAGCATTTTTACGACATTCATTTTTCTAAAATAATTTTGATCAATGTTTACCATCATATTTCATTTTATTTCAAACCCGGACACGTCGCTGCGCTCTTTTGCCCGGGCTACTTTATTTATTATTTCATGACTTGCCATAGTGCGATATGCGCACCAGTCGGATCGATAATAATTGAAAAACGACCATAATCACCTGCTACAGTAACAGGCACTTTAACTTTTGCGCCCAATGATTCAGCTTTTTTCACTGATGTTTCAATATTCTCTACCAATACATAACCCATCCAATGCGGAGGGATTTGTTGTTCATATCCCGGAGGAGTTTGCATCATACCACCAATATTTCTTTCACCCGCTTTAAACATGGTGTATGTCATATCTCCCATTTGAGAATCTTCATATTTCCAGCCAAATAAAGCGCTATAAAAATCTTTGGCTTTCTTAACATCGGATGTCATTAATTCATTCCAACAAAATTCACCCATTTGTGGCATATTACTCATTGCAAACTTCTCCCTAAATTTGTAGATAAAAAATGCAAAATAGCATAATTAACAGCAACAACCAAAAGAAACAATAATCAATGATAAATTATAAAATTCAACATAAATCAATTATATACTTATCTCACTCGCAAATATTCGTTACCTAAATTAGCAATTTTTTAAAGCAATTGAGGAAATGGTATAAATTGATAAACAATATTTTACTTAAACTCAATTTTCATTATTTCTTTATTACTAATAACAAAATATAATGTAATCACAGCAATAAGAATATAAAATGAAATCACAATACCAATATTGCGGAATGAACCTTGATAAAAATAACCTGCGATTTGCAAGCCCACTGAAGAAAAGACAAGGTTCGCACCTCCAATAATTGCAGAAATTCGACCTTTTGCCTGCGGAATAAAATTAATGCAAAGCGGATAAATTAAAGTGCTTGGCATAATTTGACTAATTATAAACGGCAAAAATGAAAGTGTAATTAACAATGGATTAGTGCTATTTTGAAATGACACTATAACAATAATGACTAAACTCACAAACAAGATTTGAAGCGAAACTATTAATAATTTTTTCTGATTATAATTATATCTCTTCATTAAAAATCCATATAATAAACTTCCTATTGCAAATACCAATGCTAAGACGCCTTGATAAAAACCAAAATGTGAAAGGCTTACGCCTAAATCTTTTATATAAAGCAATGGCGACATGCCAACAAATATCCAATATGGCACATAAATAAATAATAGAGTGATGATTAAAAGCAATAAAGGTTTAGAACGAAATAAGGAAATATAACTTTGCTGTTGATCAGTCTCTTTATCTTGTAATTGTTTATAAAAAGGCACAAACAACAAGCTCATAAGTAATGTTATTGCCCCCAATAATAGCAACGCTATAAAATTCCCTTGCCAATGAAAATAAAGTGTTATGTAACTGCCAAAAACAGGTGCAGCAGCAACAGATATATTTTTTGCACCATTTAACATAGCCAATAAAAAGGGTTGATCTTTGAGAGGATATAAATCAGCAATAATTAAAAAGCTGAGAATCGCAGGCGCTGCGATGCCAACACCTTGCAGAAAACGTCCAAAAAGAAAAAATGGATATAAAGGAATCCACAAACAAAATATATTACCTATCACAAAAATCATCAGTCCAATTAAAATAATTGGCTTACGACCATAACGGTCAGCTAACTCCCCCACCAATAATAGACTCAAGCAATATCCCATAAAATTAACTGAAAGTAACGCCTCAACCCAAAATGGTTTTAGATTAAAATAATGTTGTAACTGAGGAAAACTCGGTACAAACAGATCAAATTCCATTCCTGTTAATAAATCCATTAGAATAATAGTTAATAAAACCATGATGTTAGCAAAGCGTTTGTTCATTGAGTTTACTCAATTCTCTGATGTGAAATTCATGAATGGGGATTGGTTAAAAAAATACACGCCAATTGATTACCAAATTCACGCTCATTACGATGTGTTGATCGTCGATAGCTAAAAAAATGTGATTCGTCTTGATAGGTATCTTTAGCAATTTCGAAAATATATTTTACATCGAGGTTAATTAATTTATCTTTAATATATCCCCGTAAATCGAATAAAGCGTGTCCTGATTTTGCAGATGAGATGAAATATTTATTATTTGCAATATTTTGCACATAAAAACGATCAATAAATTCGGAGCCCACTTCATAAGATTGCTGAAAAATGCTTGGCCCCATTACTGCATGAATATCATTAATACTAGCCCCCACCGATAACATAGTTTGAACTGTCGCTTCTATAATTCCTTTATAAGCGCCTTGCCATCCTGCATGCGCAGAACCTATTACGCGAGCGATGGGATCTGCAAATAATACCAACGGACAATCTGCATTTAATTGCCCCAATGTTATATCTGATTGTGTTGTGACCATGCCATCTGCTGCAGGTAGCTTATTAATAGGCCAAGGTTTATCGACTATTACAACCTTTTCACTATGAATATCATTCAATGTTACCAAAGTTTTTGGATCACGATTTAAATGCATCATTGCTCTTCGTCTATTTTCAGTGACATTTGTAAAATCATCAGCATTTTTTTTATAAGCACAATTTAATGAAGCATAAATGCCCTGACTTACTCCACCATTACGTGTGAAAAAAGCATGATGAATACCTGGTAACTGTTCAAAGTGTGGATCAGTTAATATTTGTATTGAGTTCATAGATTCTCTTAAATAAAATAATTCATTTCCCACACACATAGTATGTAAGAGGACTGATATGCGAATAAGTATTGTAACACTTGGAGTAACCGACCTTTTACGCTCATCTGAATTTTATCAGACTTGGTTTAAAACTGAACCTGCTAGCGCAAGCAATGACAATATCAAATTTTTTAATCTCAATGGAACTAAATTAGCATTATTTCCTCAAGATGAGCTTGCAAAAGATGCCCATATCAGCAACGAAGGGCAAGGGTTTCGTGGCATGACATTAGCTATCAATGCGGATTCTAAAGTAGAGGTGGATGAAATTTTTGCACAGGGTATTAAATCTGGTGCAAAACAAATTAAAAAACCAGAAAGTGTTTTTTGGGGAGGTTATTCTGGATATTTAAGCGATCCGGATGGTCATCTATGGGAAATCGCATGGAATCCTTTTTTTACGAAAGATAAACAAGGTGAATTAATGATTCCCTAATAGGTATAACAACTTTTTCTAATTATGCTATGGATTCATTTCCTAAACGCAGTTTTACAAAAGAGATTTTCTCTCTTCATCTAGTCAATGGCGTTCTCTTGAATTGTTTCATGATATCTTTGTTGTTTTACTGTAAGCAAGAAATGAGACGATATTAAGCATCTGATATTAATACAAGGAATATCGACAAACCTTAAGATTTTCTTAAGATAGTGTTGGTATCATAACGCTTCTCTAAAGCGAGGTAAAACCAATGCCACTTCCACAAAAAGATGACTACCAACAAAATCTTGAAACGATTAACTTCATCTTAGAAATATTTATCAGTAATCTTAAAAATTACTTTTCTGAAGAAGAATTAAAAACACCCGCCATGACCTTATTATTTAATAAACTTTCTGGTGGTACTGGCAGTTTTAAAAATCTTAAGCAAAGATTATTCGCTATTATTAATAACATTCGCAATATTGGTCGAACCGTTGATGAAGTTAACCGCACACAAGCAGAATTAAATCTTGATCAAAATAACTGTGTTTACATTGATAAATACAAAATTGATAAAGCTATCGCACAAACATGGAAACTGTTACTTAGTGATTTAAACATACCTCAAAATCTCGCAGCAGATAATAGCCCCATGGCTATCTTATTCAGAACTTCTTTGCAAGATACTTTAGGACTTCTTCAGTATTCTATGAATTACAATGGATTATTGTTGAAATTTTCGGTGTATGCTCTAAATATTAAGCAAAAAGTGAAGGAATTAGGCCTTGAAAGATCTGAGCTCACTTCTCAATTAGAACAAGTTTCAAATCAAGCAATAGAAGCACGCAATGCATATCTCAATTTATTCTCGAGGAGCCTATTTAGTGCTAAAGATTCGGAATCTATTGATTCGCCAGCAGATATATATTACATAGCAATTAAAAATATTTTAAATAAAATGCCAAATAATAATTTAAATAAAAATGAGAGCATTATTCAAACTCAGGCTTATAATGCCATAATTAAAATATATCAATGCATCACTGATACCAACAATTCATGCGCTAACGAAGATCCACCTTTATCAACAGAACGATCGATTGAATTAACAAATAAAATTAATAAATTTTATGAAGATGGGTTAACTGCGCAATTAAATGATATTGTAATTAGACATACTAGGAAAAATTCTACACTAGCCCAAAAATACTTAACATTTGTTCCTGATCGTCAAAATAATGGCGAAGTGAATTATACATATAATGATTTAATCGATAACATTAATCATTTAATTTCAAATCATCAGTATGTGGCTTTAATTAAATTATTAAATAAACATGAAGTATTTTATCCTGAAATCATCAATTTAAAATTTAATATCAATACAATGATCAAGTATTGGGCTGAAAAATATGAATTTTTGCCAAACAACAATATCGCTGATCAGGTCATGAAAGCCAGTTTAATGCAACTTAATATTGAAGCAATGCGCGATCTTAATGAATATAAGCAAAAGCGTGAGAGCAGTATTGGGTACTGGTTATACGATTTGTGGAACAGAGCGAAGCCTGAAAATAATCACGGCAAAAGAAAGAGAATAAGCACCGCTGACTGTATCATAAACGCTTTGTCAGCGGTAACAAAACCTGAAGATTATTTCAAAGTTTTTGAAGAACTTAACCAAAAAATTTATGGTGACGCACCGGCTGGAATAATGGATAAATCTTCGACACTAAGAACATACTTAATTAATCTGCAAGAAAAAATCGCACACTCTTTGCTTAAGACTGGTACGTCTACAGAAGTTAAAACAAAAGCGGTAGAAGTCATTAATAACCGATTTAATAAAATAATTGAAGATGACTTAACTACTTATAAAGAAAAACGCGGCACAGAAAAATGGTATTCATCGCTATTTAATAATGGTTTAATCAAAACATTTAAAGAATTTGCTTTAGGAGATCGATCAGTTAAGGATGAAAAAATCAGACAAGCTGATTATTTTTTAAAATCAATTCAAAATTGTAATTCAGCACAAGATTACACTAATGTTATATTAGATATCGCATATACCATTCAAAAAATAGATAATAATTCTAGTGGTTTAAAACAACGGCTGTTGTCTTATCAAGAGATGATTGTGCAAAGATTTTTAATTCAAAAGGAATTACCTTCTTTTTCAAATGAAGAACAGGCCATGATTTGCGTGGCTTTAGAATATAATATCGAAAATCACAATCTTTTATCAGAAAAAATTAAAAAAAATCGTTCATCCGATCCTGAATTTGTCAGGATTTATAACGTACATAAAAAGCATCAAAAAAAGATGTTTGATGGTATAGAAGAAAAAATAAATATGTATCAAAAAACGGTAAAAGACAAATCACATGATAATAAAATAATCCTTTATCAAGATGGTTTCCGTAATCAGTTATTACAATATTTTTTAGCAGCAAAAGTCATTTGTAGTGGAGAAGTCAGTGGTACACCTGGACAAAAAGGTAAAATAGCAAATGCGCTCAGTTCTCTTGCTGGCATAGTCAATGTCAAAGCAGCTTCAGCCGCAATTAATGCAGGTGCTGTAGTTTTACAACAAATTGATAATGCTGAGATGGCTGAACAGCGTAATAATATGTCTGATAATTTCAAATCATTTACTAACTTGGAACAAATGATAGAGCAAATTGTTATTGAAGCAAGCCGTCAATATTGCTCTCAAATTCGTAAATTACATCCCATGTCTGTAATGTCTTTCGCTGTGGCTTGTGCGACAAGAATTATTGATTTTATTAAATGCGGCAAATTAAATCCGAATTGGGATGATGAAACTAAAGTGGCAAAATGTCTGGAGGCATTAAGTACCCATGAAATAAATCATGGTATTTTACCAGGTATGCATAAATCTTTATTACTCGACGATGGTAAAACAACATGGCCCGTGCATGAAATATTAAGCACAGCAATTATTGATATTTCTGATAAATCCAATCCGCATTATTTTGCCAGCTCCTTTAATGATGAAATAAAATGTGGCTTTAAAGTAGGTACCGCAACTGAAGCTAGAAATCGTAATATGGTAGAAGTGGGAGGCGAGCCTGCTTTTATTCATCCTGCGATGTCTTGGGATAACACATTCAAAGCCAAAGCGACTGCAGTAGTTACTGTCAACAAACATGACTATGATCACTTATTAAAACAAAATCAATTATTGGAAACACAAGTTGGTCAATTAAAACAAGTATGTTCGGCTTTAACGGACGTGGTTGAAAATTTAACTGAGCAAGAGCCTACTTCAACTGGATATACTGAAAATAGAGAAAGAATAAAAGGTAAAATTCTTTCAATTAAGCCATTATTACGAAGTACACTTTTACCACCTCCTTCACATGCATTACCACAAAATGCTGAGAGAAGAAGTGATGATTTGGTTCCACCAAATCAAACCATAGAAAGAATAGACCATCGCGTATAGAACTAGCAAAGACATCAAGTAGTTTAAATCATGATTTGTGCAAGCAAAATAAAAAACCATAAACACATTATTATGATATTTTAATCATGAACATTATGTCATTACTAAGGTCGATGTGGAGATGATAACGGCGCGGAAAATGTATCTGTATCTTGTAAACTATTAGGACTATTCACGTATTTACCTAATTTTTGTCGAAATGAAATAAGCGTAGAATTATCTTGTGCTATCAGCAAGCATTTATCCACGGCTTTTTTTAATGATTCTAAATTAATTTGATTTTTGGGATCATTATTTTTATCTAGAAATATTTTATCTATCTCTCTGAAAAAATGATCAATATTTTTATATGCATATTTAAATCTTGGGGAAGTTTCAAAGGTCAACGCTTCACCAAAGTTTGATGCGCCAAATAAGAATATATTTTTCGCTATTTCATCTGAAATATTAACATTCGACAATAATGGTTCTAATTTTTGAGATAAATACCATACGGACAACAAATTGATACAATCACTCTTTTCGGAAAGTTCAATTTCTTCGGTACACTCACAAGCGAGCGCTAGTATACTTTTTTTTGATATGGTATTGACGAACCGAATATTTGCACCACAACTCAAAAGTAAGCCACATAGCTCCATATCACATCTTCCAGCGGCCAATGCTAATTGCGTACTACGTGATTCATCGGGTAAATCAATATTTAAACCATGACGAACAAGAAGTTGTAATAAATTTTTGTTGTTGCTAGCAACAGACAATTCTAAAATTTGGAGCTCGATATCTTGCGGTAAACTTAACTGTTTAATTTTAGTCAATGTTGCGGAAATTGCTTCAATATCTTCATAAATAATAAAATATTCAAATAATGAATATCCATTTATATTTTGATCGAAAAATTGATTGTAATCTTTTGCCATATCTTCAAATTCTTTTTTAAATCTATTTTTATTCTCGTTATTGTTGGGGTTTTCTTTTTTATAAGCTAAATATTTTTGATGTATTTCTGGCAGATAATTTTTAACATCTATAGTTGGACTTTGATCCATAATTCGTATTCCTCAAATATATATTAATAGAGATATCATTAATCAATTCAACATTATCTTCAATTTTAATTCTTAATACACATGGTAGCAAATAATAAAAAACACAGTATTTATCTACGTAGCCCACTGACAGGCGCTGTTTCTTTTATTTTAGGTGTAGGCTGTACATTTTCTCTATGTTTAGTACCAATTGTAACGTCTCCCTTCTGTTGTATTGGCTGATCCACAGGATTAATTTTTGATTCATTTAGAATTTCATTAGTCTGGCCAAACCTATTTTTATTAGCGCTTTCCCAGCTTGGTTGCGGATTAAACCCTCTTTGCTCCATACTTACTGGAGGCGAAGGTGGCTCTAAAGGAGGTGGCTCTATATTAGATCTTTTTCTCGTGATCGGAGGTGCTGTTGTAATATCACTAAAACGCAATGATTTGATATTTTCTACTTTAGCTTTTTCGTCAATAATATCTTTCAAATGATTTTGCAATCCCGTAATTTGAAAATTAATCTGATTCCTATCAGTTTGTTTTAGCGAGCCAGATAAACTCAATTTTTGTAAATCTTCAATTGCTAAACTAGTGTAATGGATTTGCCGTTCTAAAATTAAAGCACGCGGTTCTTGTGTGTTTGTTTTAGATTCGACTGAGAGTAGACCATATTTTGCTTCCTGCTTAAGGATTTCTACTTTGCATCTATCAAGATTTTCAAACTGTTTTAGACAATTATTTTTCGATTGCGCTAATATTCCCAGTCCACTCTCTACTATGTTAAGAAGCTCTTTCTCGTGCGCGATTTCATGACTTTCAAGATGTGAAATATGATGTAATATACCAATAGTTCTATTATCATCATTTAAAGCATGTAGATACTGATACCTTAGAGCAAGGCCGTGTTGTAATTTCATTAGTTCTTGTAAATATTTTAATTCTTGCTCTTTCTCTTTAAGACGATCATTTATGATATTTGTTTCTTTTTTTACCCGTGGCTCATCTGGATTACTTTTTAGAAAATTAAATGAATTTTTAATTATCGACTGCTTTTTCTCACTTTCTTTTTTTACTTGGTTTTGCAATGTTTTTAATTCATCCTTTACTAAATTAATAGTAGCTTGAAGACTTTTTTCATCTTTTGAATGATGTTCTAATATGACTTTATTAAATCCAGTGAAATTTTCTTTGTTTAATTTCGCAAGTTGATCATTTATTTTTTGGAATGTGACATCAAATTTTATTTCCGTCTCAGTATTGTTAAATTGAAATCGCTTATATTGAATTAAATAACTAGTAACTTTAGGATCAATTTCCATACCAGAATCTTTCACGGATTTTTGTATTTGAGTCAGTTCAACGCCCTCAGCTTTTTTAAATATGCCCTTAGCAAGCAAGCCCATTGCTTTGCTAATTTTATGGGGTACTTGTAATCCACGTGCGCCGTGAGAGTTTTGATTAGTATTCTCTGCGCTAGCGGTTTTATAAACTAAATCAGGAATAAATTCTTGGAATTGTCTATTATAAATTTCTCTCGCTTGAAATTCATTTTCTTTGACATGACTCCTAGTAGGGACAGGGTCAGGATAAAATCCATTTTGTTCAGCAAAGTGAATCATCGCTTCTTTATTAACATTTAATAAACCTGTTCGATCTTCTGCACTTTTACAACCATAGGAGTACATGATTCCCGCATTAAAGAGTGATAATTGCATATTAGCTAATAATGAAAAGGCATTTTGGCGCGTTTTATAATTACCTGTTTTGTTATCGTTAAAATACAGCTTTTGACAATTCATATAAGATTGTAATGCAAGCAGATCTTGCTTAACCTTGTCACCTTCTTGCGTAGATAAAAATTCTTTATTTTTTTGTAAAAAATCTAATGTTTGATTATACAATTCAATTTGTCCGGCGCTTTTTTCATAAAGCTCACCTCTTTTTTTAATGATTTTTTTATAATCTTCATTGATGTTTTCATGATACCTTTCAATTGATTTGCTCAGAAAATTATACTGTGATTGCAATTGACTATTTTGAGGATCGTCTTTCATTTTGATTAATAAATCTTGTAAAGCTTTATTTGCGACAGCTATTGATCCTTTTTGTTTATTAGGTAATTCGATAGTACTTTGTTGTTTAATTTCTAAGCTTTGCATTAATTCTTTTATTTCTGGATTATTATTAACTTGATCAATTAAAAAATTAAACGTTAGTGCAATACCATTAAATTTACTACGCATTTCTGGCGTAACACCTTTAATATTATCAATAACTCCTTTTTGAAGCGTGCTCTTGTTGGTAAAATAATCTTCCATTTTATTAAAATAACTATTTAAACTAGACGAATTTAAACTATCTTGTTTATCATCGATGACCAAATCAGACAGCCATGATTTATCAATGTTTGTAGGTATATTAAAATGGTTGACTTGTGGTGATACATAATATTTTATGCCATTAATATTGATTTCCATGGTCTGATTATTAAACATCATTAACGCTTGATTATGTTCCGACACCATTTGCAATTCACTGGGCAATCCTTTTACTTTTTGTAATAGAGATGAAGCCTTACCAAACATTGGACTTACTAATGTCGTTGAAAAGAAATCAAAAGGAATTGGACGACCAACATTATTACCTGGGATATCATTTGCTTTTATATAATCTACAATAGCGTCAGTTAACAGCGTTTTTGCAGCTTCTGCATTTTTAGCCTGTCTTATAAAAGTATTTTCTTCACCATAAGCACATAATGCGCCAGCTCGTCGACCTTGATCTCGAATTAAAATTTTCCTACCTTCTTGTGTTGTTTTTACAATCGCAGTAGTCGCTTCGACATAATTACGCAATGCTTCTTTTGTTTTTGAGCTGGTATGTGTTGTTGAACTCAAAGTGCGTTGATCACTAATTAAAGACATATTTTGATCAATTTCTATAACATGAGTAATATTAGGCCGGCCTTGTTTAGTAATCCTTTCCGCTTCGGCATTAAACAGTAATTTTCCCATTTTTTTATATCAGTAATTTTTTTCTTGTTATCTACTGCAACTTGATTGTTTATTAAATCTTGACAGAGGGTATTAGTGAATTGGGTTAATAATGTTTTAGCTTCGTCATAAATAGGTGCGAAATAGTCGAGCGTTTCCTGACTATTCATTGATTTCATTTTTGAAGGATCGATTTGGCATTTTTGATTGATAGTGACACAAAAATTTTCCCATGCTTTTTTCAAACTTTCTGGCGATTGCGTTTCATCTTTTCCCATCATTTCTAGCGTTGTTAGATAAAGTGATTTACCTCTATTGATAAAATCTTGCGCTGATGGCCCAGTGTATTGGTCTTTTTTGATATCTCTTACAATCGTTTTACCATTGCTACCTACTGAAACATGGTCATCCACAGTGAGTTCTTTGGTATCAAGACCACCAATTTTAACTATTGCTTTGTCCTTTTGAGCTTCTAATAGGGAATCTAGCCTGCCAACTGCTCTTTGATGTTCCGGTCGGTCCAATGATAAGTTTTCTGATGATTGCATAAAATTTTGCGCTTTAGACTATATATTATTGAATTTTATAAGTTTTTTACTCGTTATATATTATCTATAGTACAAGTGGGTTAATAAGCAAATAATGGCGCTTAGATGAGTGTGCGAATGCGTAATTGGAGGGGCGAGCTTATAGCAGACCATGCCTGTTGTGGCGTCATTTTTAAAGGTAATTTGTTCGACGTAAGTCACTAATCGATTGAGTAAAATAGGTTGGATATAAGCGTTGTTTTACAGGAAAAATATAGTCTTTAAAGAAATCGATGATGATATTTGGTTCGTCAATTACATGAATTATGACAACATATCCTATATAAACCTACCAAACTCTAAAAGCTCCAGATATTCTACTCTCTACTTTTCTAGTATATTCAATAACATCTTCTGTGACTTCTTTAACTTCTCTTTCACCTATCGCTTGGCTTTTTGCAGGCTCAGATTGTTGTACGAAGGTCTTAATATGATTTATTTCACTTTTCATATCGCGCAGCTGACATGGTAAGACAGGATTCTGATTCTCTAAATATTGACAGATTTTTACTGTAGTACTCAGTCTTTTTTGGTGCAACTGTTTTAATTCGTCAGTTTCCAATAATTTCAAATTGTCTTTATATTTTTTATCAAGAGATTTTATGATTATATCAAGGCCATTTCCTATATTATAAATTTGCTTAAATTCATTTAATTGATTTAATAAATTATCTTCTGTGAAACGACCTGAACTAAAAGCTTTAAATAAGCATAAATATATCGATATTTGTGACAGATGATCATAGTGGTTAGTGATATTGATTTTCTCCTCGGTAGATAACCAGAATTGCCAAAACTTAGGCTTATTGGATTCAATTAACTGTGTGATATTTTGTACTTGTTCTATTGGCGTAAGAGAACTATCGGACAGCCACTGCTTTATTTGGTATTTGGCATATAATGCCATTTTCATTTCATATCTCGAAGGCAATAAATAATCTAAAAATGAAAATTTTGGCGGAGTATGTCCATCATACATTCTATTAATTTGATAAGTTAAATACTTCTGATAATTATTGGACGATTTAGTGTGCTTGCCAAATTGTCTTTTACTATTCAATTCAGCTTCATATATCTGGCAATTTAACTCTCCCAAGCTTTCACGAACTGATTGCTGTATTTGACCGAGATGATTATAAACACTTTTCAAATCAGTTAATGTTTTCTTAGCTTCTTGTATTCCACGCCAATCCAATATCCAGCCAATAATATTATAATTTTCAGTGAAAACTTTAAGTTCGTTGATCTGTTGAGTGATTTCTATTTTTTGGCATTTTATATCATAAAGAATTTGTTCAAGTTGCTTAGCGGCCTTAAATGGACTTATCGCAGTAGTAGATAAACATATAGTATCAATAATCTTATGGAGTTCAGTTAATACTGAATAATATTCATTATTATTTTTTTGCGATAATTGTTTATTATTTATGCGTTGACTCAATTCAGTATTTATACCTTTTAAATTAGCAAACACAGGATCAATAGTTAACCATATGGCCATATCATTGAGTTTATCGCTAATTGATTTGACGACAGGCGGGAGACTTAATTTTGTATCTCCGCGCACATATAAACCTTGAATTAATATGTGAGCTTCTTTTAATACCCTCTGTATTCGCTCTCTTTCATCATTAAATTGTTGCGCTGATAAACTCGCAATAACATTTTTTAATTCATCAATATTTTTATAAACTATATCTTTCAAACATTTTATTGCTTTTTCTGAATTTTGCGATAAATCTTCTTCCCGAATGCCGTCTTTGGAGAGAGAATTAATTTTTGATAAAATGTCATCAAGTAAAATGAACCATTTTTTCTTGAAATATACATCTCTTTCTATCTTCTCAATTGCTGCAACTGGTTCATTTGGCTCAATATAAATATTATTGCCTCTATGTCGATTTGATTCTATATTATTTTCTTTAGCAGATTTCCGTGCGGCTTCCTTAAGCGAATCCATAGCAAATTCAATACAATTTCTAGTTACTAAATGATAATCAGATTTTGTTTCGATTGTTTTCTCTTCTTCATCTGTCCTTGCTTCCTCTATAGCGCGTAGCATCGAACCATCTGCTAATTGAATACACTTATCTGATACTCTGACATATCCAATCGATTGCAAATGTTCTTCAATAGAACCCATTATTGATTCATCTTCTATAGCTAAGTTTATCGATTTAACACGAAGATCGAGACTGTTATTATCAATATCTACAATAAAGTTAAGTCTTGCGGCAATTTTTGAATTAGCATTATTGAAACGTATGCCGTATGTGACATTTGTGATGAGCCTGATAAATTGTGAGGGATTCTCGGGTGATCGAGAGTAATTGAAATTTCCATCTAATGAAATGCAGTCTCTATTAAAATCGGCAATACAATGTTGTATTTTTCCTTGTAAAGTATGTTGCAATCCTCCGTAGTTCTGCAAAATTAATAAAGTCAAAAAATTGAGCAATTTTGGATCACTTACATTTATCTTAGATTGCAAGGTGTCTTGAAACTGTTGATAGGTTATTGGTGACTTATTATCATGCATTGAATATTCGGTGTAGCGGCAATAATCACGATCATCTTTTGACATAGCAGAAATGACTGGATCAAGTTCTGGATTATTTATAAGAGACTTTACTCTATTCAAATTTTCGAATATATGATTCGCAGCAACCTGTACATACCCACAAATATTTCTCCTCATTGAGTCGTAAAAATTATTTGCAGTAAAAAAAGCGGGGGCAAATTTAATGATAAGTGGCATGTGTAGGTTCTCTTTTCAGATTTGTTGAGTATTACTCTACAACTTGAAGCTAAACGATATTTTAACATATTACTTATATTTCTGTAGTAGGGTTTCTCCAAAATATGGCCAAATTCTAGCTGGTAAAAACAAAAGTTTCTGAATGATCAGATTACCTTAAAACATGCAAAGCTATAGAAAATTTCATGCAGTTGCAAAATTAAGTAGACGTGTATACTACAAAAAAATAGTATACCTGATTGCTTAAACACAGGGAGAGATATCATGCAAAAATACAATGACACTTATTTTCTCAATCTTGCTTATGAAGAAGCACAAATAGGACTCAAAGAAGGCGGCATCCCCATCGGAGCTGTTTTAGTAATAAATAATAGGATTATCGCGAGAGGACATAATAAACGAATACAAGAACAAAGCATGATAAAACATGGCGAAACAGATTGTTTAGAAAATACAAAACGGCAAGTTAGCCCAAAAGACATGCAAGGCGCCACACTTTACACTACACTTTCTCCCTGCCATATGTGTGCTGGCGCGATATTATTGAACAATATTCCTAAAGTCGTCATAGGGGAAAATAAAACTTTCGAACAATCAGAAGATTATTTAAAACATAAGGGAGTTGAGGTCATTGTATTAAATGACAATAAATGTATTGAAATGATGTTACATTTTATCATTAATAACCCTAAATTATGGGGCGAAGATATCGGGTTAACCCCAGAGCAAGTTTTAAATAAATATAGAGAATTATTCCCATAAGAAAACGATAGGATTTTTATCTAATTGGAAAATTGAAATAAGTATCTTTATAAGGCTCATTCTCAAATGTAAAATGCCACCATTCTGTAGCAAGCGGTATAAAATGATATTTCAACATAATATTGCGTAAAATCATTCTATTTTTGTGTTGCTCATTACTAATTGTCATGTTTGATGGATATGAAAGTTCGTCCATAAAATCAAATGGTGTACCCATATCTAATTCAGTATTGTGCTCCAGATTGACTAATGTTAAATCAACCGTACTTCCACGTGAGTGACCAGATTTTTGAATAAAAAATCCTAATTTAAATAAATCAAATTTGTTAATTCGAGGATAATATTGTGCCTTTGTTTCTTGTGAAGAAACATCCTGACTCCACTGATAAAAATCATCGACTGCCATTTGTGGCCGGTAACAATCAAATACTTTTAAACCTAATGATTGCGGTGCCAATTCTTTTTGTATTCTTGAAAGAATTTCAGCGACAGGACGGGTTAAAATACAACGATGCGCGCAATATCCTTCCACTGATCTGCCAATAATATTATTTGGTGTAGCGTATCGAATATCTTGGATAATTGTTGAATCGATCTCCTCAAGATAGACAAAATGTTCTGGCATGTTATTCATCTGCGCCCCCTCTTGTAAATGCACATAATTTTTTATGTCTATATAACCTTCATCATTATTTGTTTATACTTTTTTCAACACATAAATGCGGTAGCTTTGCTGATTACGGTTGAATTTAGTTACCAAACTCAATTTTTTTCCAAAATGTCACTTCATTAGAACTTGCAACTAATTCAATTCGAGCATTTAGAAGTAAAATAATTCATAGCTATTTGAGTCTTTTATAAAAAAATATTCCGTATTTTATCATCTTTCTAAATATAAATGCTACGCCCTGCTTCTTTATACTGATTTAGTACGCGCGCATCTCCTCTACGAATTCCGATTTCAATTTTATTTAATAAATTATTTTCGTCTTCGACAATATCGTCATCAAAGATATATATAAGCACCCGCCCAATGCCTTACTTAACCAAATCAAATTTTATTAATATTTCCTTAATCTCAGCGTGATAAAATACGCTTGCAATTTGTTTTATTTTTTTAGATTTAGTTTTATGAAAGAATTTAGTTTTATCCTCGAAGACATTCATTCTTTCTTCAAATTTAGCAGCAAAGCCCACAAAGATTTTTATCAAAAATTACGGATGAAAACCGATATATGTAACAGTATTTTGAATGAAATATTTAAATACATTATCGTCAGCCATGCAATGAGTCATGAAGATAGGCAACATCTACATTCATTATTAAGAACTAATATCAAATGTTTACTATTGCCGCTTATACCTAAAAATTGTCCGCCCATGGAAAGCTTTCTCAATCAGTTCATATCTCATTTCCTAGATACAATTATTACAACAGACTCTGATGATGAAGAAGAATTAAAAAAATTAACATCTAGTTATCTCGACGAACGAGATATCAATTTAACTAAATATAAGAGAACGGATTTACTTAAAAAATTCAATGCAAATCAAAAGTCACTTTTTGATGCTAATTCAGCATATAACGAAAAAAAAATTGAAACGCGATGCATTAATTTTTGATTTCTTCGTATTTATCCGTGTAAGTTATGCATTATTAACTATTGGTTATTTATATTTACCTAAGATAATCACTCAACATACCATTAACGTTCTTCCAGAAAATAAAAGATTAACTGAATCCATTACAACAACACTATTTGTATTCCTAGTCTGGTTAGCGCTGCGCATGAGCACAAGAAATAATTATTCAACAGTTAATGATTTACCACCTGATTTTCAACTATTTTTAAAAAACAAATTGATAGCGGGTGTTAACAAGACTTTTGCTGTAGAAACGCCTACTGCAGTACCCACCGCGACTGCAATTCTACCGAGAGTTAAACAAATATTATCCCAGCAAAATCAAAAGCCAAAAGAGACTTTCGTCGATTATTCTGACGGATGTAATTTGCCTAAAAAGCGTGTAGAAAAACCCATTTTAAAAAATGAAGAATCAAGTGGTGAGGAACCAATTGAACGCATTGAAACCCAAAATAATGATGTGGTTTGGAATATCCAAGGAAAGCATGGTGCAAAACAAATTGAATACAATCACGGAGGCCCCTCTAAAGTCGTTGAATTATGGAGCTTAAAAGATGGTCACGTGAACCACACACATCATGCTTGGTGGAAACCGAAAAAAATCCAAAATCTTATTAAAGATGGAGACACATACGATCATTTTGCCAGCATTGGTCAGGTTGGACATTTCACATCTGCAGTCGGTCATCCTGGCTATATACGTACCGGTAACGAGAGTTTAAAGATTAAATCTAAACATCAATTATTTGGCGATTGTCGTCTTTATTTTAGAAAATCTGGGGAAACCATTGTTGATGGGCAAACAAAAATACTTTATGAGCCTTATAAATTTAAACGGAAGTCACATATTAGGTAATTAATTAATATCGATAACATACATATATAATAAATCGCACAGCCATACCTTTATCAAAAAAATATTTTAAGTCTGGGGACATGCTAGTGCTTAAGAAATCCTTAATTTAATTCTTATATAATAAGCATCCCGATAAACATTTATAAGGAGTGTATTATGCAAGTTTTTGTTAAAGTTAAGCCTGACAATAAAATAGTTATTATAGAGGCAGAAGCAAGTGATGATGTTACTGTAATTAGTGATCGAGTATTTGCTCAGTTAAATATTAATCCCGAAACAGATTTAGTTAAAAATCCAGAAAATGGCTCTAACGGATATAAAGTTGTTTTTAGGGGAAAAACTTTAGAAGCGGGTAGAACTTTATCAGATTACAATATCCAAAAAGAAGCTGATGGTGATATTTATTTAATTTTAACTAGAAAAAGCGCATTAGATAAATTACTCACCGGCATAGCGAACTTTTCCTTATGGAGTAGCAATAATTCCCAATCCCAGCAACAAATCCCCGCTGCTGCCTCACCAGCACCTGCAATTGTCTGCGCACAAGTTCCAGCGCCAGCCGCCGCACAAGCACCTGCTGCAGTTACGCCAGTAAATTATAATCTATCTTCACAAGTCGACTCTGATTCAGATACACCAGATACAGGCAATAGTAAGACGCTCAATAAAAGATAATGTAAATTCTCATGTAGGAATTGTGTACGCTAAAATCGTTAGCCTATTTTAAATTAAGTGCTATTTGTTGGTATTAAATTTAAATATGAGGGTCAAGTCCCATTATTTATAATTCACCGCCATACTCTTCGAGCTCAAATACAAAATCGAAGATGATAATTATGGAAAATATAATATCTGGGACTTGACCCAGTACTTTATGGATATCATATTATTGCTTAGCCTACTTCTTGCTTGAGTTTAAAACTAATGATGCCATATGAAGAAAGAAACATTGAAATTCCTGGATTTACAATTGCAGCAAAAATTTGGCATGCAAAAAATTTTAAACCTGTATTATGTCTTCATGGTAAATTAGACAATGCAGCGAGCTTTGATTTAATAGCACCTCACTTACCTAATATGCAATTAGTTGCTGTAGATTATCCCGGAACTGGTTTTTCTAGTCATTATCCCAATGGATGTATTCCACATTGGAAAAATGATGCTTTTTTATTGCTGCATTTAATTAAAGTAATGCAATGGGATAAATTTGATATTATTGCTCATTCATTAGGATCATTACTTGCAACAATTATTGCGATCGCGATACCAAATCAAGTTGAGAAAATGGTTTTTCTTGATATTTTAGGTCCGACGGTCAATTTTATTGAAAAAGGAATTAACAATTTAAAGAGAGATGTAACAACCTATTTATCAAATGATCAATATTTTAGAACACACTTTGTTAATGAAGAATCAGCAATACGTGATCGCATGAAAATTGGCAATATTAGTTTTCAAGCAGCTCAAGCTTTAGTTTCTAGAGGAACAACTAAAATTGATAATAAATGGGTTTGGACTTTTGATCGTAGATTACGTTGTATTGGCGCAATGGTTCCGTATGGAGATGAATTAAGAGCAATGTTTAAAGCCATTGAAATTCCAGTCTGCTTAATTCGCGCTAAACAAGGAGTGCCATATCCAGAAAAGGTTTTTCAAGACAGAGCAATGTCAATTAAAAATTTCATAATTCATGAATTACTTGGCGGTCATCATGTGCATATGGATGATCCTATCCCTGTAGCAAAAATCATTTGACAATTTTTTACAGATAATTACCAATAAGTTTCAATACCAAATGTTTAATTATTTAATATCAAAATGACCACCGATTAACTTCGCCTTAATTGATCAAATCGATAATCCGATGGGATTTAAAAATATATAGAATTAATCCGTGCAGGATTTAATGGAAATTACGAACCTTTCAAAGAATTATTTGGAAAACTGATATCGATATCAATTATTTAGTTTCTAAATATTTTTAGCGGGAGACAATGGGTTGTTCGCACGCTCCGCAATAGCTTGCATTATCATGTTTATTGACAAATTATGTGCAATATCAATGTTATTATCTAGTAACGCAACCACTCCATCTTTGCGAATTTTTTTGAAAAATAACTGTTGTAACTCAGTAAGCTCCATATGCGGATTTTCTTTAATTAATCGCTCGAGTCTACCAGCAATCTTTTTTTGCACAGTTGGACTATTTTGATTTGTAGGTCGCACTCTCTTTATGACTGATACTTTGCCATATTTAATTGCAAAGTACTTCATTTCAGTTTACTCCTTTAATAAGAATTTTTTTATTTTATATCAATTACATTTGTATTCAAATTAACTTACTAGTGAATTACATAGACTTTTACTTTAATATAGTTTCATAATTCTGGGAGTAATGTGTATGACCATTAAGACAATTACAATTCAAGGATACCGCTCAGTACAAAATTTACAATTAAATTTGGGACAAATTAATGTGGTTACAGGGCCCAATGGTTGTGGCAAAAGTAATTTATATAAGGCAGTTTATTTATTAGCTCAAGCTGCTAAAGGTGAGTTAGCTAAAACACTTGCGCTTGAAGGTGGTATGCCTTCTGTATTGTGGGCTGGTAAAAAGCATACACTTTCAGCGAAAAAACCCGTCAGGTTTATGTTAAGTGTTAATACCGATAAATATAATTTTGAAATCGCTTGTGGTCTACCGAGCCCTGGAATTTCTGCTTTTGATTTAGATCCTTTAGTTAAAGAAGAATATGTATGGTTTGGCGACAAGCGACGCGCAAGTAACACATTTTTAGAACGCCACACAGGCAGTGCATGGATATACGATCAAAAAGGTAAAAAAACTGTTTATCCAGCAACCCTATCACAATCAGAATCGGTATTATCGCAATTGCAAGAACCACATTTATATCCCGAATTATCTATTCTCTGTGGAGAAATGAAAAAATGGCGTTTTTATCATAATTTTCTTACTGAAGTTGAATCATCAATAAGAACTCCGCAAGTTGGTGTACGTACACCCATATTAAATAATGATGGTAAAGACCTTGCTGCAGCTCTGCAAACAATTATTGAAATTGGCAATGTTGATTTACTACATGAAATAGTAGATCACGCTTTTCCTGGCTCGAAATTAATTATTAATATAGATGAGAAAACGCGGTTTGAAGTTATGCTGCAAATGCCTGGAATATTACGTCCACTTGAAGCAAGAGAATTATCTGATGGTACTTTACGGTTTTTATGTTTAGTGGCTGCTTTATTAAGTCCACGCCCAGCACCTTTACTAGCATTAAATGAACCTGAAATGAGCCTACATCCCGATCTCATTCAACCATTAGCTGAATTAATTACTATGGCATCTCAACAATCACAAATTTGGGTAACCACTCATTCGAAAGAACTTGCCAAAAAAATCAGTAAAACATCAGGCGAAAAAACCATCAATTTAATAATGACTGAAAATGGTACACAAAATGATGAAAAAATTAATTCGTGGGAAAGTTATGTAATAAATGAATAATTGATCATTTTTCTATAAATAAAAATCAATTTGCTATTCAATTTTATTTAAAGTAAAAAATGAATTTACATCCAATTGGCTTCTCTAAAACCAGTTCCTCATTCGCAGATTAATAATCTACTTAATTAAATTATGAAGTCTACTGATTATCAAAAGCTTATGGCATAATTTATCTCAAAATAACTAATTTATAATCCTACGGCACAAATTCAGAAATAATACGCTCATTAATCTTTGAATCAACAGGATGATTAGCTATATCTGTGGCAAGTTCAGAGGATTGCTGCGCTTCTTTGTGATGAAAAATTGTACCTGGTATACATATAGCTACTTCTTTCGCAGCAGGTATTACTGAGATATTTTCTAGAAATATTCTTTCAAGATGATCATAAAAATTATGATTGCTTTTTAAGTATACACAAAGTTGTCGCAATCCTTCAGCAACAGCAATTAAGTCGAGTTGCCTAAATCTTTCTGTTATTTCTTTTACTTTCTTGACATCGCTGCTGCCATTTGAAAATGTAAAAAATGGTTCCACTTCCAAATATAATAACAATTGCTTTTTGACCTCTGGAGAAATAATTAATTTATTTGTGACAATATTTGATATTGCTTTAAATCCCGGCATCTTTTTTTTAAAATTGGTTGAGCAATAATAGAAAGGTGTCTCGGCAGATACTGCATTCTCAAAAGTATTGTCGCCTGATATACCCGCGAAAGACACACAACGATATAATACGTTGTAGCAATCATCGTTCAGATCAAAACCATATAATATATTAATTTTACTGACGTATTTATTACTGAGCACAACTTCTGTGATACGACCCGCTCCTGATATAAAAATTATTTTACCTAAGTATAAGTCATTGGCTATCTCTTCAAATTCTTCTTCAATATTAATTTTAAGCCATCTCGCTATGGCATTTACATTTTTTGATGATAAATATACCCATAATATTTTATCTTGAAACAAACTTTGATTAATGACGAATAAATTAAGGAAAGATAAAAAATTCATTTTTTTCGAATTGCTAAAATAGGCTAGTAGCAAAACATTTGCTTTATCAAAATCATTTAAATTTGCGGTCTTAGAATATTTAAATAAGCAAGAAGTCAACTTATTAGCATTTTTTTCTAAAAAACCAAACGCATCCTGCCTAGACATTAATTTTTGTTTAGAAAGTTTAATCCCATAGCAATTTTCTGATAACCCCAAAGAGCGACCGATAACCTGTTTAAAGTATTGCGAATTCCGAGATGATGGCTCCTCATGCTCAAAAATACATTTGATTAATACATCTGACTTAAAATATTTGGCAAGCCGTTCAGCAATATGAAAGCCATAAGAAATGAAGATAATTTGCTCAGCTTCCTTGAGATCGACAAGTATTGCTTCTCTCTTTGGCAATTCTCTTTCAAAATCTTCAGAGCAACCTAAATAAGAATTTGAGATCTGATTTTTAAGACTAGCTAATTTAATTCTAAGTAAATTAAATACTTCACCATCTTTAAAATGATCGTAAGCGTCCGCTTAACCTTTTAATTACCCACAATTTTTATTGCTAAATTAAATCCCAGTTCAATATCTGTTAGTCTGGATAAACCTCTCCACATTACAATGTTACCTGGTGGTGGATCGGAAGCACGTGCAAGATAACCACCA
>JAJYDF010000042.1 GCA_021777765.1 Pseudomonadota bacterium
TGTATCATTCCTTTGCTTTATACTTTCATTAGGAGCTGGCGGTGCTAGTTTATTAACCATCTCATGGTTAGGTTGCTGTGCAATGAGCGTTCTTAATTTTTTATCATGATCTACCATGTCATTATAGCTGTGTGAAACTCTATTTAAGATCTTTGCAAGCTGTTCGCGTTTATCATGCGGTAACTTTTCAGGTTCAAGATTATTATTTTCCTTCTGGAATTTCTGCAAATCATTCACACCTCGAACAAAATTAAATAGCATTGCTGCTGAATTAGCCGCGGTTTTTATGTACTGGTAATCGTAAGATGTTTTATCTGGGAAATCACTTAAAAATTCTTTTATCGCACTTTCTTCCGCAGTAAACCTAGGCTCATTGTCCTTATCTCGATAAATATTAAAATCATAATCAATTGTATTTTTAACTGCCATTATATGATTGGCCCTTTCAAGCAATGTCATTATCGTAATACTATTTTTAAGCTCTTGTGCAGCTTTATTAACTTCTGTTTTTAAAGCTGCTTTGTCGACATTAATGTTAATTTGTTTCATTTGTATTACTTCAGAAGGAAAGTTTTCAGGAAAGTAATGTAGTTTAAGTCTATCAATTAATTCGGGATGCTCTTTTTCTAATACTTTAAATGAAGACTTAACACGGCGAAATTCATCATTCACTACAGAAATATCACTATTTTTAAATTTCTGCAAAGCTTCTAATTGTGTGTGTGATAATTTAAGATCACCACCATAAGCATAACCATAACTGTTTGCTATAGAATTTAGCAATTCTATTCTTGTGTGATAATCGATTTCTTGAGATTCAAATATTTTAGTTTCATTAAACGCTTGTAATAATCTTTTATTGTCAGTGTATATGGTAGCTTTTAAGAAATTCCTTAAATTAGGGCTATGGACAATGTGATCCTTGTGTTTTTGGATCAAATTTATCATTTCAGATTTTGTAGTTGCATCTAATATTTCTTTAAATTCTTTTTCAAGTGGTTCATACATATTATTAGTCTCTTTATTTCTCAAAGAACATGTAATCTATGATTTGAGTATAGTATGAAAACCAAGATTTAAAACTGAAATAGCCAATTAAAATTGATGCATGGGAAGCCACTCTGAAATAAATTATTATCTCGCTAAATTATATATGGTATTCTTTGTAAGCATCTCGCGTTTATATTCAATTTCTGTACTTGTCGATATCAAATTGGCATTAGAATATATATTAACTATATTATCTTAGAATCTAAGTTTTTAAGTATAATTTAAACTGAGCAATATCTTCATTCATCATGTTTTAGGTATGCTTTGGTGGCTCATAACCTGTATCCTTTATTTGCCTAATTCGATCAGCTATATTAATTTTTTGCAATACAGATGATCTGCCTAAATTTTGCGGGATATTTGGAGAGGCTTTGACAATTTCTCTAAATCTCTCGTCCTTTTGTAATTCTTTAAGCGACAACCTTTCTGGAAATTTGTCTTTATTAGCAATAAGTTCTCTGCAAACACTAGCATTATTTTTATGAGTATCCAGCATGTACAAAAAATTTTGCTTCGACATACCCATTAGCATTTCGGGATTTTGTAATGCTATTTTAGCAAAGTGAGGATTATTCAACATCGTCTTTTCAACTGCGGCAAATTTATCAATTGAAAGAGTTCCATTATTAAATTGGTCAGAATACATTTTATAAATCCCTTTAATTGCTTCCGCAGATAAATTAGCTGTTGCTTCAATATTTTCGAACACAAGCTTTGCAAAATACATCGAGCTTTTCGCCAACTGATTTAACATCTCAGGTGGCAAGTTTGATGCAACTCTATTTAACCATTCTTTTTTATTTAGCTGTTCTTGGACTACTCGCCTGTTAAAATTATTATCGGCTAGCAATTGGTATAAAATTTTGTCTTCCATCAGAATTCTTTCCCACCGAGAATAAAAGTTTGGATTAAATTCTTCTTTAACATCATCCGCATTTATTACCACTTTAAGCAGTTCTAATCGCGATTGATCTAATTCCGGTGAGTTGACTTTAGAAACAGATGTTTGAATGTTTAGTTGCCTTTCAGCGATATAAAAAGACTGTTTTTCACGTTCTAAATGGACTAGCTGGCGAAATAATATTTGCATTTTTTGTGGGTCAGCTCTTACTAATTCTTCTAAATTATTTCGCAAACCATTTGTCTCAAGAAAAAGCATAACAGGCGAACTAGCTCGATAATCCTTTAATATTGCTTCAATATTTTTTTCATAATTTTCATCAAAATATATTCTAAAATTTTTGAACTTTTCAATAAAATCATCTCTTTGTTGATAGCTGAACTTATCTTGCTCAATTAATAATTTAAAATTTGCTAATGCTCTTTGTAATAATAGAATTTGTTGATTTTCACTTAGTGATGCGCCACTATCCATAGGATAAAGTTTGGCTAATACTTTAATTTTCTCCTCTAATCCTTTAATTATTGATAGATTGCCTTCTTTACCATGATATTCTTGAAAGTTAAAGCTATATTGAGAGCGATGGTCTAAGAGTTTTAAGATGTCCCTTAATTCATTACTGTAAATATTAATCTTTTTAAAATCATTTAAAATTCTAACTTCTGTGTTTGCAGCATGATTTTTTTGTTGACTTAAATATCTGCGTTGTTGATCTCTATAAGCGGAATCCTTAATACCAAACCGTTTTAAATCAGCAGGAGTAAATTCAATTCCTTCCAAAGGATCAGAGAACAATTTAGGGTTATAGTTTTTTTCAAATAAAATTCCATTTCTTTGGTTATATGGTTTAAAAGCTGTATAAGAAAATGGTGATGAAATACCTTCACTCGCAGACACTGCCCTATCGCCATAGGGTGGCACCAAATATCCCATTTTGACCCCAGCTTTTTGTAATTTAGCCCAGGTTTCAAGCATTAACTCTTTCCATTCCTCAGGAGTCATTTCATACCTACCAGTGCGCTCATCATACCGCATGTACACACAGACCTCTTTTCCTCGCTGATCTCTATCTGTATCACTATTGCTTTTTTGTGTCCCATCCCATGTTGAATCTGCATTCTTAGAATTGGCTGGAGGAATAAAAACTTTAAATTGTAAATCTCTATTGTTTTTGTGAAAAATTTCAGCAAGAACTTCGGCTGCTTTTTGAATGTTTGATGGTTCTGGGTCAATTGCTATACGAAATTGCCAATCTCTTGATAATCCATTATTGCTGCTATCACTTAACTCTGTTTGCGGATTACTGAGTACATAACCACCACTGCTTGCAGCAGATCGTTTAACATCTGCAAGAAATTTTTTTGTTTTGTCATTCATAAACAACTCCTATTATTACATGAATGCTTAAAGGCATTTATTTATAAAGTATAGTTCATGAATTAAAGGACATGCTTTGTTGGAATAAAGTTATTTTTAGAAAATAAATAACGAAATGAATTTTTCAACCATAAACGATGTGTCCCAAATCCATACCAAGTTAGTTTGTAAAACATCTTATAAATCTCGTAACAAATTTATCTTGTTTTTGGTGAAGAAGGTGGTGCTATTTGTTCTTTTGCCTTTATTCTTTCTTCTTTTTCAATTTCAGCAGCACGAGCATATGCGGCTTTAATCATTCTACTTTGAGTTTTTTGTTCTGATTTTGTTGTGCCATATGCTGTGTTAGTTAATTGAGCTATAGTAGTCAAATCTACGGGTTTATTAGGGGTTTTAGTATTTTCTTTAACCTCTGAAATAGCTTTTTGTATTTCTTCTGGCTTCATCTTTTTTAAATTCATTAACATTGTGATTTTCTCAGTTGAAGTTAAGCCTTTTTTGGATGGTTCTTGTTTTGGAGGTAATGAAGTAGCGAGCTGATCAACAATACTAAATTCATTTTGTAAAGCATCATTTATGTTATATAAGGGTGCATATTCAGCCTGCATTTTGTTTTGAATAATTTTAATATCATTATACATTTTCTGTAATTTTGATGTCATTTTACCTTCTGCAAAAAGGCTAATCTGCACATCTCTGATTATTGGCAAGAGTTCATTTTGTAAGTTATTAAATTCTTCTATAACATTTCTGCTAGATTGTGGCTTTTTTGTATCAAATGTTTGGCTCAATCTTTTGACTATAGTACTAAGAATAGTTTCTTTATCGTTATCAGTTGGCATATCAATACACTCCTATATTCCAAATGTATTAATACAATTATAGTAAATATTGACAATGTCTAATTAATATTTTTGTATCTCCAATATAAGCAATATTTTAATATTGTGCTATACTTAATTTTTAATTAAATTGTTTTATTTTTAAAATAATGATTACCTGCAATTAGATGGATAGTTTTAAGATCATTAGTGTATTTTTTTAATATGTTAAGGTATATATTTCAATCAGTAAAATAATAATAACCGACGGGTTGGTCACAATATTTGTAAAATGATTATCTAATTTAATATTAATTTTAGCCACTTTACCTTTTTTCCATAGAAAAAATAGCTACCGCTAAACAAACTAACGCTAGCAATTTACATTTTAATTTATTAGTTCTTTAAATTTTCATTATCGATTTGTTAGCTTTTTCTCTAAATTGCAAACATAATATACATCTTGAATGATAGGTATTAAACAGAATATGTCCTAAATGCCTAAATAAACATAAGTATTTGTTATTTTTAATATATAGTTTACATTTATTAAATTTCATAGATTGCCATTCACACCAGCTTAATATAGTATTCTTGCGCGAGAGAGCCGAGCAATCGCTACATTTAAGCTCGCGCAAAGAAATTAGTCGGTTAATAATTTGCTGTCTATTGAAAGACTTAATATCGCCTAATATTTCAGAGGGTTCATCTAATGGAAAATAATCAAATTCATTAATTTCTTTATGACGGCATATATGCTTAACAAGTGCATACATAGGATAATATTTTAATCCACTTTCTCTGGCCATTTTTTTATAAATATTTCTTATCTCGATATTTAGCCATAAATTTTTTATTACAGGTTCTAATTGTTTAATTACATATTTACTATCAGCTGTTTTTATTGATTGATCTCCTTGTACTATCCTCTTATTATCATACTGTAAATGCCCTCTTAAATCAGCTTTACACCGTTTATTCATTTTATCAATACCATCAATTATTCTATTTGTACAATATGTGCAGCGAAATTCAATGCCATTGGTACCTCTCCATTGGTATCTTAGTAAATGTTTCAAATGATTTATATAAATTTTGGATGCTATTTTAAGATAATTATATATTTCATTTCTTGTAGGATGTATTAGACTCATAATATTACCTCATTTTTCACTACATAAATTATTTATGTTTCTCTTTTAATTTTTCAACAAAATATCCTATGAAATCACAATTATAAATAAGCTCTTCTAGTTCATCACAAATAATTTCATTCAACTCAAAAATTTCAGGATGTTTACATACAATACAATATGGTTGCTTATGTTCTTCCTCAGTTTGAAAATAATGCCAGATGTATGAATATGTATAGAATTGAATTCTACCTAACTGCCTTAAAAAACCATTTTCATTGTTAAAAAGATAATTACTAGCTTGTTTTTGAGCACGAAGTGTCCTGTCATACGGACAATGCTCGATAAATAAATCAGCTAATCTTTCAATTCTTTTCATAACATTTTTACCTACTTTTATCTAATCATCACATATATATTATAGACAATTGATTCATGTTTGCAGTTAGAATGGCGTATGAAAAGTGCCACGAAACCGCCTAAAATTACCGATCAATTTGAGAATTATTCTATTTTACTCTATAAAATCTTGCGTAATTATCTTTCTCTTCGCTGAATTATGACGTCTTCTCATCTATCAATAATTACACTAGCACTACAATCATCACCATCTCGTATATACTTCATCGGACATACTTTCTCATCATCTGAAATTCCAATGTAACGCAACGTATGCACCATTGCATATACAGTAGTTATGACAGACAACATGTTAATATTAGTGCAATTTTTGTAATTCTTTAATATGTTGCAATAATTTTATCAAAATCACTTCATTTATATCTTGATGTAACAAATAACATTTTAATTTTAATAAATTCCATCTAATTTTTTTTACAATAAAATTATAGTGAAAATGCTTATAATAAAAGTCTTTCAAATACCATTTCAAACGTCGATGTATTTGTTGAGTAAAATGATTAGGCTCTTTACAAAGTAAACAATTGAAATATTGATCATGTTTTTCATCTTTGGTATGTATTAAATGCCAGGCTTTTACGTAGAAATAGTATTTCCAATCTATGCCGAAAATAAGCTTGCCATTAGTTAAAGGAAGCAACTTCATCGATCTTCTATTTGACCGTGCATTGTAGTGAACAAATAATCTAGTTATTTTTAACTCCTTTAATATCTTCATAAACAGTGAGCTCCTTTAATTTAAACTATCTGGTATGTTGGAATATAATTTTAATTATTTAAATGATATTAATTCTCCTATTATGAAAACTGGCAAACAGCGAAATAAGTATCATTTATCATAGATAGCTAACTTATCGCGAATGTTATATATTTCTATGATTGATTTTGGCCACTCTAAAAGATCAGGACGTTCTAACATTAAATTTTCAATTATATATATTTGATCCATAATTACTTCTAATAAATCTGTGGATTTCTCATGAACGTTTAAGCCATCTTCCATAGTTATTTCATTAGCAATTCTCCAATATATTTCTGTTAACCTTTTATCCTTTTCTATTAATTCATTAGTTGTCATAAATTTATAATCATCAATTGTTTTCATGATAATTTTGCCCCTACAAGTATCATTATCAAATTGTTATATAGACTAATTTGCTTTATCTATATCTTGCGTAAAATGAATCACTTTCTCGCTAAGTTCTTTTTGGTATTCTTTATAAATATCTCGCCGTTTATATTCAGCTTCAATGCTTGTCATTATTAAATTGGCTTTATGGTGTATAAAATTGCGCTCTACATCTGAAAGATGTGATGGATTTTCATAAATAGCCCTAATTATATAAGTTAACTTAGAGTGTATGCTTGTGAGATATAATGTAGTTCTAGCAATATGTTCATTCAAAATGTCAGTACATTGTTTAATCGTAAAATTGATCTTATAGAATTCAAAAGTAGAGTCCATATTCTCTATCCCTTTTTCATACTCTTTAATTTTTTCCATTAGCTCTACGACTTCTTTATAAATACGAGGATATTTTTCATTATCAATTGATTTACAAAGTTCATATGTTCGATAAAATATTATGCAAAGAGAGTGATCCACTAATATTTGGTGATTCCATTCCATTGTATTATAACAATCATCTTTCTCAGCTTGAATTTTTTCGTGCTGCACTCTTAATTCTTCTATTTTTTCGCATTTTGGGCAAATTCCTGTAACTTTATTGTTATTCCATCTAATAAGTTGGTCAGAACTGTTAAAATCTATAATCGTTTTGATAGAAGTGGTAACTATATGGCCACACTGATATTCAAACGGTTGATTTTCTTTGGTTACGTAGTGGTAGTCATAAGATTGGTTTTCGCGTGGTAACATGATGTTTCTCCTCATATTATTTTTTACGATTGTATTACGTATAAGTATAGCTCAATATTATGAACTAATTTTTTGAAGTTGCCTTGAGTTTATTTTGATTGAATCGCTGAGGAGATTTGTTTGACAGACCTATGAATTTATATAATAAATAATGCAATAAATACCATTTTGTTTTATAAAAATGTACTTTTTATCTTAACACAGTAAAAATAAACTTTGAACATATTTAGATTGTAGCTTTTTTTGTACCGCTTTAATTTCATAATCGAAAAATTAATAATATCTTCTATTTATTAGAGACTTTATTCTTTAATTTTATGTGATTTGCAAATTTATTTTCCCATTCAGTATAATGTTTAATCACTTCACTTTCAGGAACAAATGTCTTAAGAATAATTATTCTGACACATGTTCTGCAATGATCACTGGACATTCTATTTCTTATATAAATATGATAAATGTGCCATATCATTGATGGGAGATAACTAATCCTTAAACTTAAGCTACGCAGCATTTTCATAATACATACCTCAAAACGTCATCTTCTTACTAATTCAAGTATAGCTCATAATTTGTGGATCACACTTTTATGTATCTATCAATTAAATATGAATAATTTTCTTTCAAAAACACTTGATTTCTTGTTATGTTAAAGTATATTGAGATAGCCCAAATGAAATCAATTTGATTTTAGCAAATAAACTATTAGTAGAGGTTTTGACAAATAGGAAAAGCAACTAGACTAAGCTTTTTTAATAAATACTTGCATTATTATTAAATAACTCATTTTATTTGGTTATGCGTATTTAGTTAGCATATAATTTTTACATATCTCTGGGTCATTTAGAACTTCGTCAGCAGTTCGGTGATTGATGGTGTAGGCGGTTATATTATTATTTTTGCATTCACTGGCAATATGAAACATAAAAGCATCAACAGAAATTTTTGTCGCGCCTCTAACACAAATATTGCGAAACTTGTCATCGATTATTGCCTCAACTGTTTGATTATCTTTTTTAAAATTAGGTGATGCAATACAATCACTACGCTGAAATGAGTTTTTAACAATTGGTATAACGTTTCCGTTATTTAGCCCAGACACACGGTTTCTCATTGAGATTTGATATCCTTTTTTATATGTATTAATTAAAATATAGCACATAAAATAAATTTAGGGGGCATTAGCAATAAAATTCATATATGGCTTTGTTATTTAAGTATCCATTAAATACAGAATTGCAAAGAATTTTTCTGAAAACCTGATGATTAATACGTTAATATTAATCTTAGTCATATATTACTCTTTAAGAATAAGGTACCTAAAAGCAAGTATAGGAACATCATCACAAACATTTATTGTTAGATTTTGAGATTTCCAGTTTATTCTAAATGATACCTTTTTTCTTTCTTATTAATTCTCATTTCATCAAACATATAGCTAATTTTTTCACATTAATATCTAACATATTTAAACATACTATTAGAATGTATCTTTACAATCTAATTTAAAAACCCTTATTAATCCCTTTTAATTTTATCCTATACCAAACTTTTTATTTGGTGTATCGTTGTTTTTAGGTTCAGTATTTTCTTTGTCCTGATTGGATTTTTTAATTGGTGGTTGTTCAATTTTAACCCCTACTTTAGGTGAAGATAATTCTGTGGGTATTTTTAATTTATCTAAATCATACTTTTTGAAATTAGGATCATCCTTATTTGCTGACATCATATTTTCTATTTCTCTATTTATATAAGCGGCAAATTTCTTCTCCACTTCCTTTGGATTACACTCCCCTAACGAGACTTTAAGCCCCATTTGTCCTGCTTTTATACGTGTTTCTAAATTAGCTCTATATGCTATTGCCATTGCTTTTAGGTTATCATCGCTAACATTGTCACTGCTCACCCCATCCTGTTTGGCTTGAAAATTTATCTCTTTTTTTGGTGTTGATATATTCAAATGCCCGTCTTTGCTACTTTCATATTTAAAATCTGGCTTTTTATCTGTAATCTTAACTGATGTTTCCATAGCTTGTTTTGTTTTTTCAATTATTTGTCTTTCAATTTGTTTATTAAATACCCAATCTTTTGTTTTAGTATTATCTAAATCGCTTTTAACAGCGCCTTTTTGCCAGGTAGTTTCTTTAGGCTGAGTCTTTGGTTGTTTTTTAGTACTGTCCTCTACAGGTGTAGAACCAGTCTGAACTTTTGGTGGTTCATCTTTTTTCTTATTTGGCTCTTTAGGTGGTTCGGGTGGGGTTTGTACAGGTATTTCTTTTAATGGTGGCTTAGCATCTTCTTGTTTTGGTACATCTTTCTTCACATCTTTTGGTGCTTCGTTACTAGGTGAATTTGGTGTAACTGTTGTATTTACAGTCTCAACTGGTTTTTCTACAACCACACCTAATGATTTAGCAATTTCTGTAGAATAAGGGTGCTTTATAGCTAGGCGATCATTTTCAAAAGAAAAATCCTTTAAAATCATTTTTATTTCTTCTAACTCTTTTTTGTTGGGATTTGCAATCTTAATCATTTCATTGATTTGCTTTTGCATATTTTCTACGGCATTTCTGTTTTTTTGAGCTATATCTTTATTACTTTCAGTTATAGTTTCTTTTATTTGTGAAGCAAAATCTTTTTCATTTTGTACATTTCTAGCCAATTTACCTTTTAGCTTACTTAGATTTCTGATTAACTTTACGACTTTATCTTCTGGTGGATAGTCTGAATTTTCGCTATCAGAACTATATGACACATTAGATGATGAATCTTCCTCAGGAACTATTGGTGAAGAGGCTCAGGATCATCTGGTTTTGTGTTTGTAGGAAGTGGTGTGGTGACATTTAACCCTTCGGAATTTAATCCTTCTTTTGGTTTTTCATCCTTTTCTTTCGGGCTTTCAGGTGGCATAACAGTAGACATATTTAACCTCGTAGTGTTTTGCTTTTATTAAATTAAGCATAGACTACAAGTAGGCAAAATCAACTATTGCTGAATTTTCTATATATTGGTATTAGGAATTATTGTGGCTAAGCGAAGGAAAATCATTACTGTGATCTATAAATAGGTCTTTGATATGTCTAAATATACAGACATATCAAAGTACATAAGATTTATTTCTAAAGTATTTAGGCAAATAACTAGCCAATTAACTTCTTAAGCCGACTTGCTAATGAAGGCTTTGAGTTATTGCTTTGTGTGTTTGGGGTTGAATTTTGTCTACTTTCTTTTGCAGGCAACCTAAGCTCACTAGGGGGCGGTGAAACATATAAAGTCCCTACTTGTTTAGCACCTAAATTAGGTGCTTGAAGTGCTGCCGGTGAGGCAGCAGAAGGAGGTACTACTTTAATTGCTTTATAAGCTAACCATTGCTCCTGAAAATCAATTACTTCGCCTTTTTTAGCTATAGGTTTCGGCAGGTCAACAATTGGTGGTACTTGTTGCTGCTGTTGCACTTTCTTTAACTCCGCTTCCTCTGTTGCTTGCTTGAGAATAGGAGTTGCTTGTTGCGGTTCTTCCATTTCAATAGCTTGATTTAATGATATCTGCAATGCGGTTAGACCATCTTTATTTGTTATTAAGGGATCTGCTCCTCGTTTTAAAAGTTCTTTTACTATTTCTACAGAATCATATAAAGCAGCTAAATGTAAGGGGGTCTCGCCATCATACTTTTGAGCATTTATTCGTGCGCCTTTATCTAAAAGGTATTTAACTTTCTCCAAGCCTATCTTGTCATAATCAACCGCCACATATAAGGCTGTAAATTGTTGGTAAACACTTTCAACCGCCTTATGTAAAGCTGAAAATTGTTGGTCATCGCTAAGGGAGCTAAATTCAGGATATTTTTCAATCATGTATTTAAGTAAATCAAGTTTTCCATGTTCGGCAGCTTCAAGAACATCCATAAACTTAAATCTACTTTCGTTAAAAAGTATTTTTTGGACTTCTAAATCATTATCTTTAGCAGAAATGGCTTTAGATAGGGCACGATGTGCATTGCCATCCATGGCTTTTATCAAAGCTTCAGCTCGTTGCTGTGGTGTAAGCGTAGGCTTACTAACTGATGATGTCTTTTCTGGTGAGCTACCTGCAGAACCGCTAGAGGCACTGTCAGATTTCTGCATAGGAGAACTAGGAGGTGAACCATTTCGCGAAACTACGGGCGAATCTGGGGGTGAGTATCGAACTATTGCCGAGGGCTTTGGTGGTGATCCATTAGGTGAATTATTAGCAGAACCTATAGACATAGGCGAGTTTGCACCGGATGATAAATGCTCGGGAGAATAATGTTTACCTGCTATTCTTGCAGCTTCCACATTTAATTCATGTTCTCTATGCTTGTTTTTTGGATACCATTCTTCAAAATACATCTTCACCAGCGGATTATGAACATCTTCATTTGCAATCATTGCTAACATGCGCGTATAAAACGAGTAATGTAAAAGATTATCGTCAGAATGTCCTGCCTTTGGCTGTTCTTCGCATTCAATTAGAGGATTAGCGCCACTTTCAAGTAAAATCTTTGCTATTTCAGGTTTCTCTTTATGGAAAGCAGCTAACAATGCCGTAAAATTAATAGAGTTGTTATCCCTAAAGGTCTTATTTAAATTAATATTTTTTAAACCCGCTAAATACCTAACTATTTCAATTTTTCCACACAAAACACCTAGAAGTAAAGGGAAAACTTCTGGCCAGTCTTCCTTCTTTTTTCTCCAATCAATATCAATTGCAGGATTTGCAATATCATCTGCATGACAGGCAGATATATCAAAATTTTTATTTGGATCTACATGACCTTTCTCAATAAGCAGTTTTAAAGTGTCAATATCACCGTTTTTACACGCTTCAAAAAGACCAATACGTAATATGTCTTCAGAAAAAGATCGAAATTCACGATATTTGGCAACCGCAGTGGTTAAGCCAAAATGACAAGCAACTTTGAAACATAAATCATATTGTTTTAAGTTACTGCGTGAGTATATGCCCTGTATCAACATTACTTTATCAAGTTCAACTAAATTATTAGATTTTACGGCAGCTAACATTTGACTAAGCTGTTCTCGTGTAAATGCGGGCATGAGCAATCTCCTTGCTTGATTGAATTAATTAAGCACAATGTTTAATTTATTATGATTATGTAAGATATTTAAGCGGACTGACTTGTTTACTTAAGTAGGCTTTTTGTATTATGACTAAACGTTGGGAAAGTATATAACAAAACTATTTGTGATGAAAGCCATTTGTTGGCGGTTCCTGTGGCTTTGGTGGATTATTATCATTCTGCTTTTTGGGATTTTCGCTACTTTTTTGTTGAGCTTTTAGATAGCTTTCGGCTGCTTGACTGTGAGGCTTTTTGTCCCACGATTTTTCTTTTTTTGCAGGGGTATGAATAGCGGGTTGTAATTTTGTTGGATCAATAAAATGTTGTAATTGTTCGGCAAACTCATTTTTACCTGCTTGTTTTAGAATTTCTTGAACTTGTGGTGTGAGCTTATCTAAATTAGCTTTTGCTGAATTTTTTATATCTGTTTTTTCTTTTATCATTTGCTCTGTCTCTTGTTTTTCTTTTTCTAACACATTTATTTTTGTTGATATAGCATCTAATTCCTTATCGCTCTCTGCTACTGCCTTGCTGAATTCAGCGACACTAGAAGGGGCATTTTCATAAATTTGAGGCTGCGCATAATTTTCCAGTAATTGAGAATGCGTTTCTCTTATAATATTATCTTTAATTTGAATATTTTTAATTTCAGAGAGTGTTTCTTTATTGAGACTCTGGAAAGTAGTTTTTAAGGCAGTTAACTTCACAACATTATTATCGCCCCCTGGAGTGCCCCAAGCAGTAATACCACCTTGTGATATTTGAGTGGCTTCTTTTAAATTAGTTTGAGCATTACTCAATAAATCATTCACATCTGTTCTTAAGTCTTTTAAGCTATCAATACTTGATTTCAAATTATTAATTTCTGTTGTCTTTTCTAATAAAATATTCGCGGGATCATTCCTTGCTTGCATGGTGATCAAATCATTTTCTGCTCTTGTTAATTTTTCACTCTGAATATTTATTTGATTATCAATTTGATGTAATTGATTTGTTAAATCAGTTACTAGACTTTGTTGATTTTCTTTGAAAATATTAGCTAAATGAGTAAAATCTTTCTCGGCTGTGTTATTCAGTTCGTGACGAGCTTCTTTTAACTGTTCACGAATAGAACTTAAATCATTATGCAAAGAGTGTAATTTAGCCACATGTTCAAAATAACTATTTAACTGATGAAGATATTCTTCGATTAATTTTTTATTTTCAGCAAGTAGTTCAGCTTCTGCTAATTCATCCAGTTCTTTTAATAACATTGCCTTTTGTGCTGCATCCCAAAAGGCTAACTCATTATCATAAGCTTGTCTCTCCTGTTTCAGTTGAAGATTGATTAAATATTCATTTTGATCCCGTATTACTTCCCAAAGTAAAATAACCTGTAAAACAAAATTATACTGCGTTTTCAAAAATGATTCTGGCTGATTCATTTGATATCTAAAGAAATCAGCGACAGACATATTCATTTCATGATCCGATAAGTTTAAAACAACTTTGGCGCTAGGAAAATCTTGAATTAAGTCCGATATTTTATCACTCCATAACGCGTCTATAAGTTTGACAAAAAATAGAAATACTTCTTTGATCATGTGAACGAGTGGCATTATAAAAGGCATAACTCTATCCCCCTCTCCGATCAACATTTAAAATATTAAAAATTGGTTGATCTGAAGTGAATATTTTTTTTGAGTAAAGTAATTGAGAACTTTGACACACAAAGAGGATAACGTGCGGGTAATTACAAAGTGAAAATGATACATCTGTAATTCGATTCGCTACTGCTATAAAAAAAATAAGCTGACTACTATTATTATTTTGCAACATACCATTAAAACTCCTGGCTCAACATAATTTAATAACTTATTAATCAAGCCTTATTGACTACATAAAGTACCAATCCTTATGCACTTTTATATGGAGTATAGAACATATTTTTAATTTGTGTGCTGGAAGATTGATAATATATTTGAAGAAAATATGGAGTTGCAGTATGGTCAATTTTTAGAATAACACGATTGATTAAATATCCTATTTATTATAAATAAAATATTTAGTGAATTACAGTTACGTATTTTACATTAGAAATTAATTTATGCGTCAAAAAAACTAATTATATGTCATTTGAATTATTATTAAGTTTCTCTTTAGCTAACCTTAACGCCTCCTTATTTATGATATCTATCATCGAGTGTTGAGCGCTTTCTTTTAAATCTGATACTTCCGATATAGTTTGAGAGTAAGTTTTTGCATTCATATGTTCAATTTGAATCTTTAGCCTTCTCATTTTTTGAAGGCAGTGTCTCATACTTCTATAATGTTTTTTAAATTGCACAACCTTTTTTCTTTGATTAGCGTCTAAAACTACACTACTATTTACATATTTTGGATCATCAGGCATTGGCATTCCATGAGTTAATTCTTCACAAGCCTTCTGGTGTTCTGCATATACTTTTTGTAAATGCTCAAACTCTTTATGCTTCATTCCTACATTTTTATCTGATCTTTCAAATTTGTTTTGAATATCGATGAATCGACTTCGTAATTTTTTTTCATCCGAACTTTTCATTATGCGCCTCATTTAATTTTGCCTTACTTACAACTTATTATTAGATTTTTTTGATTGATAAATTGAGTATAGACCACCTTTTTCATACCTGCTTATACCACTGGCTTAATTTTTCTTAGAATAATTTTTAGTGTGCATTTGCTACATTACTATTATCAAAACTCGTACAGCAATGCTCATAAGTCATCTATACTTAGAGTTATAAGGGCTGATATTTGTGTCGACTTAAGGATGTACCTAATGAAATTTTCATCTGTTAAAAATTCAATAAAAACAACTTTACCAACGTCTGTGTCTTCTGATAGTGGTATTAACAATAATATTAATGAAAGCTCTATGTCCCCTGAAATACTAGAAACATATCTCAAAGAAAAAATAAATATGATGCAAAAAGAAATTGATGAGGCTCGCACGCTGGTATCTAAATGCGAACAAGCAATAACATTTGATGATAAAGCAGCGAGTAATCTTTCTTCTAAAATGGAATTAATTAATAAATTTGTAAGGAAACCTTCAAAACAAGCACTCAGACAAATGGATTTTCTAAAAAGCTACATTCCAAAATTGCGTAAAAAAACTGCCAACTTGTTGAAGAAATATCAACATAATCTAGAAACGGCAGAAACTCTTTTTGGACAAGAAATTATGTCATGTAAACAAAAATTGTCTCGCATTAATAACCATGAAGTTAAGAATTAATATCTTTTATATATTCACACGAAACATATATTATTTAATAGGAAGGGTAAGACATGCTAGATTTTTTAGATAAGAAAAGTATTATTACAAATGATACCGATTTAAATAAAATGGTAAATGATGTTATCAACGGCGATATTAAAAGTTATTGTGACCTTAAAGATTATTTCTTGTCACGGTTCCCTCTTGTTAATTCTGATATTAAAACTCATCACAAAAAATTTGGTTTTAATACCTTTAAAAATGCAGCTGACTTTATAAATAATCCCTATGCACAATCTTTCCTCGGGTGGTTATATTGGACTGGGTTATGCGGGGACATTAATGACAGCCTCGCCATTGAATACTTCACTAAATCAGCTAAACAGCAAAATGTGATGGGTTTAACTGAATTGGGCTTAGTACACTCTATTGTGGGAATAAATAATAAACAAGATCAGTATGCGGCAGTTAATCTATTTGAGGAAGCATCACATCGCAGTGACGGTACAGCATATACGGATTTTATACTGGGATTATACCAAGAACTTCATAAAGGCGATTACAATATTACTATCCATTACTTAAAAAAAGCATTAGCAAAAGAAATCAGTGCTGCCGCTCCAGAACTAGCCAATATCTATCTTTTAAAAGGTTCGCAAGATGATTCTTTTGAGCTTTATGCGTCAACGCCATATGATTTTATTTCTGCATTTAATCTTGCATTATTTTACTATGGAGATAGAACTAAATCCGTTATTAAAGAGGATCACATTAAAGCATTTCAATGTTTTTTAGTGGCAAAAGTTACAGGTTATCCATTAGCAGATTGGTATCTATCATTTTATAGAAATAGTTCCTTACCTAACACGAGAAATCTATTTACCAAAATAGAAAAACAGTTTATGGAATCTGTTTCACATAAAGAGTCAATCAATGATTTATGCCATACGACACCAAACGATATCTTTAAAGCGATGAAAGATGATTTTGATGAATTACATAGTCAAAAAATAAATCGAGATTCATTAGGCATTGATTACTCTTTAGACCACTATGTTAATTACTGTTACTACCACTGTCTGTTATCTTCGATATTAGTTAGAAATTTACAACTTAGTATTTCTGAAAAGATTTATATCAGTGTGATTGACAATCAGTTTAATAAAGCTTTACTAGAGGTACTCAATAAATAAAATGAATAAGCTAAAAATTGTAATGCCTTTTTTAATTGATCAATTAAATGTATGAGAATACTTTATTAAAACTATTTTCACTGTAGGACAAGATAACCATGAGCAAGCGTAAACATTATAAAATTAAAACTATCTCTAATACTACAAGCATTAGGAATGGTGGCAACATTTCATTAAATTACGAAGATTATTTTGATTTACACGCTCTTAAAAATTATTTTGAAGGCATAACTGAAATGTCTGGCACGACATTAGAAAGTGAAATGCAGGACAGTAAGCATAAAATTGCTATGATTAATTACTTAGTAAGTTATTACAAAGAATGTTTAGACAATGCGCAAAATACACTAGAACTAGTTAATAATCTTTCTCATATACCTTCAAATGATTCATTAAGTGAACTTGAACTTTTAAATGATTTCGTTAAAGAATGTTATGATGATGCTATCAAACGATTTAATTATGAAAAAAATTATTTGGATTTTGTTAGAGACATTATAAATAAGTAGATGATGCTCTGCCATAGAATGGCATTTAATGAAACAAGCAATAGGTAGGTTATTATTATGTTAAATTTAACTGATGACGATATATTCGACAAAAAAGCTGAAATAGCTAATGAAAATGATTTATTAGAAGTTGCAGATAGAGTATTAAATGGAAATATACCTGCTTATTGTAATTTAAAAATGTATTTTATTTGTAAGTTTCCACTTGTTTCCAAAGTAATCAAAGATAAGCATACCTTAACTATTTTTACTTTAATGAAAGAACAGGCTGATATATACCAAAATCCATTCGCACAAGCTATGCTAGGATGGATGTTCTGGAGCGGCACTGGCGCTTCTATCAATAAAAATCATGCCATCGACTACATATCAAAATCATCTGATAAGAATAATCCTGTAGGTCTTGTCGAGAAAGGATTTATAGAATGGATTACTGCTAAAAAAGAATATGAAAAACGTTCTGTTAACAAATTATTTGTAAAGGCATTAGAACTATCTAGCTCAAATGGTTATGCACAACATGCACTTGGTTTATATCATGCCATTCAATTAAAAGATAACATGACAGCGATAAAACATTTTACTAACGCTGTTACTGAGAAATGTTTAATCTCAACGCCAAATTTAGCATATCTACTTTATAAAAAAACTATGACCAAAGAAGCGTTTGATTTATATAAGCTAACTTCTTATTATCCAGTATCAGCGTTTCACCTTGCTGTATTTTTGTCTATACCGCAAGTTATCAATTCTAAGCTCGACTATGTTAAAGCATTAAAATACTATCTAATTGCTATGGTATCTGGATATCCTGTCGCACAGCTAACTATTGATCTATTCAAAAATTGTAAAGTAAAAGCTTTTGGTGAAGCTGTAGCCCATATAGAACAAAATTTTATATCGATAGTTAACCTACACGAACAGTCTGAAACAAATGTTCTATTAACACCTGCTGACATTTTTTCTAAGTTGAAAAATGAATTTGATGCAATTAGCAACATAAAAATCACTTCAGATACACTTGGAAGAAATCCAGAAACTCAATTATATGACCATATTAATATGTCTTATGCTCTTTGTATTCTTAGCTCTAATAATAATAAAAATCTATCGATAAATATTGATGAGTTAACTCTTTTAGATAACGTACAAAAGGAAACACGGGAAATCATCAAAAAATTTGTTCCAATAAAGCGTTAGACTGGATATCAATGTGAATTACACTGAGGATATTCTTGAAAAAACACTTCACAATGCTCATTGTGATTTGTAAGGTAATTTGTACGAATATAGTTTTGCTATTTTTTTGTAATAGCTCTTTTGTTTGATAATTGTTTGCCAGATTCAGAAAAGATGTTCTGTTTTATTAACTTAATTAAATTCTGTTCCATTTTATCTGCGAAATCTTTACCCATGATTACTTTCGATTCTCTTTCATTTATTAATCTCTTAAGTTTTTGTGATAGATCCACGATCTTTTCATTGTATTTACTTGCTAAAAACAAATGTTTTTGTATTTGCCTTTTTTTAAGAAGCTGATCCTTAGTATACGGAATGTAATTTCCTTCTAAATCAAAAGGAACAAGTGGCATATTTTCATTTAGTTTACTAATTATAATCTTATATTTATTACGTTTTGCCCTAAGCATGTCCATTTCAGAAATCATTTTAGATAGAGCAGTATCAGTTTTATTTTTATATTTCATTACTTTCTCATATTCATTTCTCATTATTGTGTTAAATTTGTCAAATTTATCTTGTTTATCTTGCATAATAATTACCCTCGTTGACCCATTATGGCAAAATTAAGTATAAAGTTTTAAACTTGTAATTTATTTTATAACAAATAGCTATAATATTTATGTCTCATGATTTGTTAATATGAAATTTGTCATCATTAAATTTCTTATCGAATTCTTCTAGTTTTTTATTCATCATATCATATCCATGATCAACTTCTTTTGTGACATCTTCCTCTGATTTATCTAATATAGCATCTGCCTCTTGTTTTAAAATCCTAATTTTTTCTTGGCGTTCAAATATTTTTCGTAAAATTAATCTAAATTGTTTTTGATTTTCTCTATCCTTATCAGTGATAGGTTTAGTATATGCGCAGGGATCTAAGGGATTTGGTAGTTCTTTTTTTAACTTTTCGGAGGCTTGTAAAAGTTCTAGTACTTCATTTCTGAGTTCTTGCCTTTTACTATGATTAACGTGTATTTTTTCCTGTGTTTTCTCAAATCTTTTCGTCATTTTTAATGCATCGCCCATCAATTTTTTTAAATCTCGATCCTGCATATATCCCCCAATAATAACCATTATTAAAATTAGAAAATATCAACGAATATTTATCACAGATAACTGATAACTCTATATATAATTGAACACCGTAGCAAGAATTAAAAATGCTTATGCTTTATCTGAATTATTTTCAATTTCTTCTTTTGTTAATCTAAACGCCTCATCTTTAATAATATCCATCATTATTGAGGTCAAACTTTGCTGTTCAGTAGTAATAGTTGATACTACTCTAGCAGTAGTTTTTTCACGTTCAGTATTCACTTGCTTGAGTAAAAGCATCATTCGTTCACGGCACTTTTTCAATGCCTTATAATGCTTGTCAAATTCAGCTATTTTTTTCCTTTGATTATTATCAAAAGGTGCTAATTTTTTCTTAAAATTTTGATCGTCTGATGGGGAAATTTCTTCTCTTATCCTATTGCAAACTTGCAAATGTCTCATACATTCCTTTTCAAGTTCGTCTATTTTTTTTAATTTAGCGTTCATATGCTCTATTGACTGAGAGTAATTATTTTTTATTTTATTAATCTTTTCATATACATGTTTTTCATCTGGAAATTGCATTATCTGACTCCATAAATGGTTGAAGTAAAATGAGTTATAGATATTTTTATAATCCCCTTCATTGAGTATAGTCCCTCTTTCTAAATTTGCACGATTAGCGTTAATTAGACAGTCATATACTTTAAAGTAGTCTATACTCTATATTTATTGTTAATCTAATTATCATTAAGCACAACAAAGTTATGTGTTCAGATAATTGAGAATTAAGCTTAAGCAGAGATTGATGACATGGATAAGTTACCAACAAACAAAAGACTACAAACACTGGATGCTACGTTAGAGAATTCTAATCATTCTAACTCTGTCTATACGGCAAGAAACAAACCTTTTGACGAACCTATGACTCCTGAATTTCGAAAAAAATATTTGTCAAACATAATCAAATTTATTGATGATAGAATAAATGAGGCTCAACAAAATTTGGCTGCAAGTGAAAAATACCTACAAGAAGCCCAATCCGCCTTAGGACGTTTAGACAAAATGTTTTCCATGGTCAATAATTTAAGAAGAAAACCTTCTGCAAAATCACTGAAACAAATTGATTTTTTGAGAAACTATATACCTAAACTTATAGACAAACAAACAAGAAAATACGAGCAACGCAAGTTCGAGCTCACAGTAGCACTAGATGTTAATCATGGTGAAATTAATAAATATCGTGAAGAATTAAATACCCTTAATAATAATCCCAACAAAAATGAATGATATCTTTTGATGAAATAGTTAGTAAGCATTTAACTTAGGAAATAGTATGGAAAATTTATTTAACTTTAAATCAATTATTGCTTCTGAAAATGATTTATCAAAAGCAATTAAGAAAATTACAGAAGGTGATATTCGAACTTATTGCAATCTAAAAGATTTTTTTCTCTATCGTTTTCCTTTAATACCCAATTCAACAAAAAGTCACTATAAGCTGTTAACATTTAATACTATGAAACAATTGGCAGATAAAGATGGTAATGCATATGCAAAAGCGTTTACTGGCTGGATGTTTTGGACTGGAATAGGTACAGAGTATAATGATGAACTTGCTAAAATTTACATTAATAACTCTGCTAAAGAACATAACCCTGTTGGTTTAGTCGAATTAGGAATACTGTCATTAATAGATGGTGTTGAAGACAAATCAAATCATTATAGAGCATTGAATTATTTTGAAGAAGCAATGCAAAGTCAAACAAATGGTTATGCTGCGTTAATGTTAGGGGTATTGAATGACATTGATACTGCGAGATCTGATGATGCAATTAAATATTTACAAAAAGCGCTTTCACTTGAAATAAGTGCTGCGGCTGTAGAACTTGCTAATATAATGCGAGGATTAGGTAAATTAGAAGACGCTTACCTACTCTATTCAAATACTCCTAATAACCCAACTTCTTTCCTAGAGCTTGGGATACTTCATATTGGACTTGACCCGGATGTTATCAAAATTGATTACGTGAAATCGTTTCAATGCCTTCTCATTGCTCAAGCTTTAGGACAACCCTTCGCAACATTTTACATTTCAAAGTTTTCGAATGGGAATTCTTCAGAATTATCAAAATTAAGTAGCAATATTGAATTAACATTCAGTAATTTGATTAGTGAGTATGAATCAGCGCAATTTGAAATTCCTAAAACAGCACAAGATATTTTTAACGAAATGGATAACCAATTTAAACAATTGAGAAATCTAAATATCACACCACAGATGTTAAAATCAACAATGTCAATAAATGAGTTTGTTGATTTTAGTATTTATCAATGTCTTTTAAGTTCACGTTTTAAAGATAACATGCAAGTTAGTATAGAAGAAATCAATTATCAATATATTATTGAACAGGGTTTCAATAAACAAGCAATAAAGGAGCTGTGAATTTTATTAAGCATTAATTCATTTAATTTCATCAGTGATAACAACCTACAAATTCTCGTCATTTAGTATGATGTTAAACTAAATCTAGCTCTTCGTTGAAAACAATTGTTCCATCTGAGCAACATTTAATAAATTGTGCTTCATATAATAAATTTTTATCGGAGCTAATTTTAGATGTTGGGATTAGCGGCATATTGCACTCGCTGCATAAAGCATATACTTTACCATAAGCTTGCCTTTGTAAAGCAGCCCTCTTTTCTTTATCAAATTCATCAAGGTTCATAATTAATATATCATATAATGATAATTCAATTCATTGCATCCACTATAGAGCGCCCAAAACACAATCATTAGTTCGGGCGGATAATTTAAGTAAAACAATAATCCACTATTATCTAAAAACATCCTGTCTTAGTAACTTTCCTGTCATTTTTACTCAAACGGCATGTTATAGTATTAAATCAAGTTTAAAGATAGCTACTTTCCCCTTCTATCAATAAGAAATAAGCTACCAACTGCTCCATAATTGTTATTTCTGCATATTCCAGTGAAATCTATGGGTGATATCCGTTTAAAGCGAACTAATATTTATATAAAGAACATGCTAATTTTCCTCACTTACTGCCCCCTGCTTGGCTAATTTGAATTTTTAAATAATCGATATAATTCAAGTTTTAGTACCAGTTACTTGGCCTTGTGTCTCTTTATTTAGCTTAGAAATATTAGTCTATACTTTATATAAAATATGTAAAAACAGATACATAGACACAAGGTATCGTTATGCGCAATACAGCCGATGATAAAACACTTGAAATAGTAGCAAAGGCTAAAGATTTCCAAAATCTGTTATCCCAACTCACTATTTTGCCCGGAGAAGAAGGATCTCTATCTTTAGCTATTAAAAAACAAATCAAAGAAGAAAATGATACTGAAGATATAGTTAATAAAATGGATAAGAGTATTTTAGAAATCTCATCAAATTATAATAATTTTGGTATAAATCAATCTGGCACTTCTGAATTAGATGTTGAACAAGCTAATGAAATATGTGCGAACGCAACTAAATTACTTGACGAATTAATTTCGTTTCTTAAGAAAGAAGGTGTTCTAACCTCAAATGATTTAATAGTAAGTTTAGAAAATGAAAAGAATATTTATATTCAAATGCATCATATCGTTTATTCACTTATTGCACCTGAACAAACTAATGAAAATTTATCTCAAGAAAGTGATATAACCTTTGCCAAATCTTATCCAGACAATATCGAAAAAGTTCAGAATACTAATGATACTGACCTTGACACATTATTAGAAGACCCAACGATAAAAGAAGAGATAGAAATATATGATCTCGATTCAGAATTAGTTGACACAACGCTGTGGAATGAAGCTGTTACTGAGATACATCAAACAATTGGCAATACACAATCAATTAATAATCCATACGATCTTGATGAATTGCTAGAAATCATTAAGCAGGACAGTAAGGAATTAGATAGTGAAAAACTACATGCTACTGTAAGTAATGATATGAAAGAAACTAAATCATCAATTAGAGCTGAACTTGAAGAAAAATATAAAACTATCCTAAATATCGCTATTGAATTAAAGAACAGCGAAATGAGTGATGCTCTTGCACTTAAATTGTCAGAATCTAAAACGATAATCTCACAGATGTATCAATCTCTCAATTCACTAGGAGAAGATGATCCAGCAATGGTCAAATTAGATGAAGATAAATTTAAATTTGCAACCGAGCTTTGTAAATTATTACATGGACAAATTATATCGAATCAATATAAACAATTTATGAGCGATTATGAAAACTTAACCAAATCATCTTCTATCAGCAACGATGAAAGGTTAGATATAGGCAAATTACATGGAAATTTGGTAAACAACATACAACAATACATAATCGAGTGGGAAAGCAATGACAACATACAAAAATTATGGGATTCATGTAATAGCAATATGAATGAGATTAATCAAAAGCACCAACAACAAATAATTATGCAAAGGAAAGAAAGACAAGCGCTTAAAGAAGAATCTTTGAAAAATGTTGATTTGAATAGTTTAATTGCTAAAGCCGATGAAGCTATTGGCCAGAATGATCATACAGCCTTGGCTGATATGAAAAAACAACTTCTGGAGCAACAAACTTATCTCAGCAAATCACTTGAAAAAGCAATGCATTCTATGGAAACTATTCAACCTTTAAGAGATACAATAAACTCTGTTTCAGAATGTTTAAAGAAAATTAATAATGAGCTAGGCATAACAACACCTACGAGTTTAGCTCAGCCTAACAATAAAGAGAAAGACTTAGGAAATTCTCGTCCTTCACTTCCATCAGTTAGAAGGACGATGTAAAATTTTTATTGTTTACACTATACCAATCCATATACTTATAGGACAGACAATGAATAACCCACAGTTAAATTCAGAAGATAATTTTGAGCAATTTATAGAAAATTTATTAACAGATTTTGAAAAAAATCCTCAACGTTATAAAGATAAAAAATTAAAATATTTTGACGTTAACACTCCGGATAAAAATGGTTTAACATTACTTCATTATGCTGTTATGTCCGTAAATGAAATAAAAACAGATGAAAAATTATCAAGCAAAGAGCAAAATCGACAAAAGCAGGAACACTTAAATAAACGAAAACAATTAATCCGTTTTTTGCTAAGAAATGGTGCTGATGTTAATGCAGAAAATAAAGAGACAAAAACACCATTAGACTACGCTTTAGGAAAAAGAATATATGACATCGCTGCAATTTTAATTAAATGGGGCGCCAACATAGAACACCGCATTAATAATACTACTTGGTTACATCATTCTATTAAAAAAAAGGATTTTGAATTAGCTCGATTTTTGCTAGAGATGGGAGCTAATAGCCAAGCCAAATATGGATCAAATACAGAAAAAGAAACGCCGCTTCATTTAATTGCCCTTTATAAGTTGCCTGAGTGTTGGTGGAAACTGTTTTTTGATTATGGGGCGGGCATATTGGCAGATATCTCAAACTGGAACCAGCTTCAATTAGATGTTAAAGAGGTTGTTACAAACCGTTTTCTTTATCGTTCTTCTATCAATTCTGGAAAAGATTTTTGTTCCGTC
>JAJYDF010000011.1 GCA_021777765.1 Pseudomonadota bacterium
CAATTGATTTAATATTCTTCATAACCCTGCCTCCTAATTTTGAATGATAATTTCCAATCTTCATTCTGGCTCATTGCGAAGCCTTTTTATAGGTGGGCAGGGTCCATACTATTACCCAGGCTACATTTTAAATGGCTGAAAGATAATAAAGATAAAATTTATTCATTCCTCAAATTATGCGAATAATAATACCTATCCCCATGCGCCACATTAAATGACATCACCACTATTTCATCATTATCACTAAAACATTGACGAATCGCGAAAATACCAGGTGTATTTTTATTGGCATTTAATAATTTCTTTTGTTCTTCATTGAGCATAATGGCCCGAATTTCTTGATGAATATAAGCAGTGTGTACACCATAATGTTGTTCAAGAACATCATGCAAGGGTTTATCGCAGGTATAGACTTTTTGGATGCAACTATATTTTCCATCAATATAAGCATCAGTGATTATGGTTGGTAAATTATTTTGATTCCATGTCCAAATTAAATGTAAACGCATCCATAATCGTTTGGGATCACTGTCTACATATTTGGCATGTTCGGGTTCAAGGGGTTGTAATGAACTACAAATTAATTTTGGGGTAAATTGATTACGAAAATCTTTAAATGTGGCCATGGAATCTAATGCGTGTGTGAAATTAGATTCAGTTTTTCGATCAGTCACATAAGAACCACAACCTTGTTTACTCGCAATTAATCCTTGCTTTTGTAAAAGGCGTAGTGCTTCACGGACCGTATGGCGGCTTACATTGAATTGTTCACATAATTTAGCTTCAGTGGGCAAGGGAGATCCAATAGGGAATATGCCTTGATCAATCTGCTGTTTTAGCGATGCGGCTAGCATTGCATAACGGGGCTGACATGTCGTAGGTTGCATATATTTAAGTGCTCGTAAAAAAAGTGATCATTCATCTTACCATGAAATTATTTACATAAATCAAGAGTTTTGGGTGTTTACCATCCCAGTAAACGCAAACAGTTCAAATGCAAAAATAAATTTGTAGCCCGGACAAAGGAGCGTAGCGATGTGTCCGGGGCCCTTAGCCAATTCCCGGACACGTCGCTACGCTCCTTTGTTCGGGCTACAAATTAAACTATTAAGAGGACATACCCAGTCCAGCAAATAATCCGGCAGCAGTTGTTGCGGCTGTTTGTTCAGTTGCAATATTTGTAGATGTAGCAGCTGCAGCAAGTCCCATGAATTGTCCAGGAACTGCTGATTGTCTCTTACGCGATTGTAAATAGGCTACAATCGCTTTTTTATCGCGAACATCAGGAGAAACAGCATTAAATTCTGCTGACTTTCTCTCCACTAAAACAGGTGCTGCCTGTTTTAAGTCTGATGCTGGTTCGACAATTACTGCGGGTTTACTAACACTTGTATGTCTATAATTTTCAACGATGGTTTTTTCCTCAGCAGCTTGCTTACTAGCAGCTATTTTTTCAATAATCAGCGAGCCTACATAATAAATACCTGCCCCCGCTGCGCCCCCAATTGCCGCACCGGCAAGCGCTCCTAATGCAGTACCAATACCAGGAAAGATGGAGCCGGCGACTGTTCCTATAGCCCCTCCGATAATAGAGCCAGCCATAGAACCTGCCATGGTTTTAATATGCCAAGGTATATTTTTATCCTTAGGGTTAGCTGCTGAAGCAACTAAATAGTCCTCTTTAGAAACTTGCTTACAGACTTTCGTATTTTGATCCACTAAATAGTAATCTGCATCCTCAACCACTTCTTTAGTTGGGAATATTTTTTCTTTAAGTGCTGTGAAAATGCTTACCACCGCATCACGAACTGGTGTCCATGCGATTACAGCAGCTGTACCCGCCATGGTTCCTATAGCGGCTCCGGCAGTGACACCAACCAGATTACCTATACCAGGAACAACAGTACCGACTATTAATCCGATAGTACCGCCGATAGCTGCACCTGTTGTGGCGCCAGCTAGCGCTCGGATATGCCAAGGTACATCAACTTCATCCGATTCTTGGTGAGTAGCCTGTTGTTTCTTCACATCTGAAGATGCTTGCTCACCCAATATAAGTCCTTTGATAAACGAATAACTTGTTTTAATCCCTGCAACCACTTTTCTAGCTGCAGCAAATAACATGGGCGAAGCGACTGCGAGTGCACCACCAACGGCTACACCGACTAAACTACATACGCCTACAGCAGTTAAACCACCAATGACACCACCCAGCACACCACCAATTGCTGTACCGACGCCAGGGAAGATTGTTCCTACGGCCGCTCCCACTGCTAAACCGGTGACTACACCAGGCATTAAACGGACATACCAGTTTAAGTTGTACTGATCTTCTTTGAGAGACTCTGGCCAGTTTTTATCGTCACGCTCGTCATTTTCTGGTGCTTGGGGTTTATCATCAGGAGAGACAAAGAGGTTCTTTACCGTATTAATTGCTCCTCGTGCAAAGCGAAATAGGGTAGGTGAAAAATAACCAGCTCCCGCCCCGACTAGAGCACCTACCGCGGTACCAACCAATGTTCCAACACCAGGCACTACGGAACCAATGGTAGCACCCGCTGCAGCACCCACTGCTATTCGTACAGCAAAGGGAACATCATTCGGTGATTCTTCATACCAACTCCCTAACTTGGGTTGAGGTGGAGTAGGTGTATTAGCCGCGTTTTGTAGGGTTTTTTGCGCCCCCAAACGAAGTTGTTCTGTTATCTCTTCCCTCGATCTATTTTGTTTATTTACCGGTGTAACGACGATTTCCGTATTTTGAATTCTTTGTGTGAGGTGAGGTGCTGCTGTAGCGATTGCGATACCAATGGCGCCACCCACTACACCGCCAATCGCTGCACCTATAGGGCCACCGATTAAAGTACCGATAGCAGCACCGATGGTGACGCCACCCAATGCTCCCATCATAGTATTCATGTCCCATTTTAAGAAAATAGAAGGACGTGAGAACTGCGTTGATTTTTGGGGGTAAAGGTAGCGTAGTTTTAGACTGTGACCTAACTGATTTCTTGCACCGATAAGGAGTAGTTTGCGTTCTTTTTCTATGTCTGTTAGCTCACGTTCGAGGGCCATTCGATTAGCAGTCGCTTGTTTGAGCGCATCGTTTAATGCGGTTTGCTCAACTTCTGATGCTGATCCTGTTGCTGCTTTTTGCACCATTGCTTGTGCCTTTCGCTCTTGCGCTGCTGCTAATCGTATAGCAGCCTCGAGATTGAATTCACTTTCGTTATAAGCAACGTGGGAATTAACAATATAATTATATTCCTGATCAGTTAATTCCATGTCCACTTCAACATAGGGTGGATAGAAAAAATTATGTAATTTTGGAAAATATTGCTTTATATAGCCACCAATCACCGGACCAATAAATGCGGTAAAAGTTCCACCAGCAATCGCACCAAATATGGTACCAACCGCTGTACTAACCAATGGTGCTGCTGGACTAAAAAGAGCGCCTGCAGAGGCACCGATTAAAGAGCCTGCTTTGGCGCCATGGAGAAAGCGAAAATACCAAGGATTTTGATCATCAATCGGTTTGTCATAAGTATTGATTAATTTTACGCGGCGTTTAATTTTTGCTGGTTGTTTGACCTGACTGTGAGATTGTTTTGCTTTGAGATTTAATTCAGTCATCTCCTTTGCTAATTCGTTAGGACTTACATATCCAATGTCAAACGGTGATAATTCGTAATCAATTTCATTGCTTGCCGCTAATGGGCGAATTTCAGTTCCATCAGCTGCAGGTATCCGTTCCATAGCGTCGACTGATTCTGTTTGAGGAGATTTGGGATTTGGTAATCGATCATTTAAGTCTTCAATATCTTGTTGTAATTTACTCATAAAAACTCCTAATTATTCTGTACGGATGTCATGTTGTACGGACAACTGTACAGGTAAAGAGAAATTGTGTCAATAGCTTGTGTGGAAGAAAAATCGATTTTTTTGGCTGTGTTAGACTAGTTGGAGCATGACTTTATCAGGCTGTAAATAATCGGATTGCGATCCTAACTATTTATTGAAAATATCGGATTGCAATCCTAATCATCAAAAAGCTTATATTTCGGCTGATAATATTGAAATTGACTTCGGGCAAAAAATACCTTTGTGACTGTTTGGGTTATAGCGATTTTTAATTTTTCGCATGCCTGCAAAAATAGCATCGCTCTATGAGTTTGATACGTTGTCTGTGGAAAAGTGGAACTACCACTGTGTAGTTGAGCAAACGAAGGTGAAGAATAGTTACGCCAGTCATTTTGTATGGTTGGAGTTTGAGGATATGTTTGAGGTGCTTGAGAATTTGGTTGGTATAGGTAGTGTCGATCATAGCTTGGTGCTGGTGCTGACGGCCGCAATTCCGGATGATTCAGTGATAATGAGTCGTTATCTTTTGTATGATTACACACTTGTGCTGCTTTTTTATTGCGAAAATAATCTTTGGCCATAAGCCCCCATGATACAATTAAACCAAATACACCAACTACAATCCCCGCTGCTGAAAACAACAATGTCGCTTTTGTGATTACTAAAGCAGCACATACAGTTAAAGCCGCAGTAAAACCAGCTTTGATGGTGTGATTAAACGCTTCATGACGTAAGTCTGATTTTTGTTGTGCTTTTAAGGAAGGATCAAAAGATTTAACAACGCTATAAATAGCATTTCCAACGTGCCATAGCGTTTTGGCACCATAACCTAGAACAAAAGCTGCTGCAGCGACTGGTGCTAAAACACTACCAGCAGCAGCAATACCTGCCAAGATGAGTCCTGCCGCAAACCCGACACCACCTAATTTTATAAGATTGACTGCTAAGGAAATCCAATGTTTTAGTGTTGCTTTTTTGGCACGAATTATTTTGGCAGTATCAAATAAAACGTCAGTTAATTCCAAAATAACCACAATAGGCAACAAACTGTATCTTAAAAGAGACTTTAAGAAAGTCGATGAAATGGAAAGGTGGGGCAAATTAAAATAATTGAAAAATGTCCCAGCATAATAGCCAAATTTGTTTGCAGAAAATAAATTTGAATTAAAGTCTAATTTTTTTAGTCGTTCTTCTCGCGATTGATCATAAGATTTTTGCGTAGTTAAATCAGTATCAGGAATCGCAGATCGGCGTTCCTTGTTTCGAGATGGAAATATAATTGGGAATAAAGGCATTATTGATCTCCACTTTTTTATCTAGAAATTATCAAGTTGAAGTCTTTAGAGTTAGCAGTAAAAAATATTACTATAAATAAATTATTGATTCAATTGTAGATTGTAGATGGAGGAATCTGGGGATAAATCAATTTAATTCCCGGGTTTTGCCAGAAGTTCTAAACAGATTGCAGTTAAGTGTCATTTTCATTGCAATTAACTGCATTTTCATTTGGCGTCACCCAGGCTACGTTTGATTATTAATGATAGGTTACGACTCAATTTATTAACCATTATTAGTGGGAGTTGGACCTCTACGTGATGAAGCTATTTCTGGGGAATCATTCTCAGGGCGATAATCATCATCCCTTTTACGTTTTGCATCTTCTGCGCTCACATATGAATTTGGAAAAATGCTCAAACGATTGAGTAATTTTCCTAATGGTGCAAATGGATTACAGCATCGCCAATCGCTTTTTGTAGGTTGTTCTGAAGTCTCATAAGATGATTGATAGCGAGGATCGTGTTTTACTTGTGGTGCTAAAGGATCTCGAGGGTAATTTTTTGAGAGTAGCGGATCATTATCTATCTCGTCTTTTGCTTCACTTACTAGATGTTGTTGAGCTTTTTGTTTGCGATAATAGTCTTTTGCCATTATACCAAGACCTGCTATTGCACCAGCACCTGAAACACCCATACCGACAGCGGCGAAAAGTAATGAACCTTTTAACATAACAAAACCAATACACACCGCTAAAGCAGCAGCAATACCAGCACCTATAGTGTGATTAATTGCTTCATGACGTAAATTGGATTTTTCTTCTTCGTTTTTTACAGTCAATGATTTAATGCCACAATAAATAGCACTACCTGCATGCCATAATGTTTTGACGCCAACAGCAAAAACAAATGCAGCGCCAGCAAGTGTGGCAAATACGCTACCTGCAACTGCAATGCCACTTAAAATAAGTCCTACAGCAAGACCTACTCCCGCTAGTCTTAAAAGATTAACACCTAAAGAAATCCAATGTTTTGGTGTGGATTTTTTCGCAGCGATAATTTGAATACTATCAGTAATGACTTCTACACATTCAAATGCAACAGCGATAGGTAACATCGCGTAATGCAATGCGGTGGTTTGGAATACTTGTTTCAAACCAGATGTTCTGAAGAAATTAAAAAGAGCAACTAGGAAACCTAATTTAAGAGCAGTTAATATTGATGCCCACCAAGCTGCTTTCTCTTGTACTTTTTGGCGAAATTTACCATCTGTATCTTCACTTAATTCAATGGAATTTTTATCGTCAGGGCGAGTGTCTGATTGAAGAAGTAAATCGGCATCCTTAACTACGTAATCTTGGGGGGCAGTTGTCCATAGATGACTTTCTGCTGGTGGTTGCGATTGCGTATCAGTATCTTCCTCAAATAAAAAATGTGCGTTAGTGCTCATTAATTTTTCTCCTAATATTTCATCTTCTCAATAAAAAAGTATAATTATCAAAAATTGAATAACAATTTATCAAATTAAAAACTTTTTTGTCTCATCAAAATGTTTTTTCAAATAAGTCATGAAGGGTGTACCACCTGTGCCGACTGCATTAGGGTTAGTGGGATCCACTTGTGCCTGATTTTGAATATATAAAGCGGCATAATGCAAATGGGTACTGCGAAAACGCATGATTAATTCAATACATTCATTATAAAGAGAGCGCAATAATGGCATGGATTTATAATGATTCACTATAAAATGACGAACACCTTTACTTGCTTCTATATTTTCTAAAAATTTTCTGTGTAACGGCGGCATATAATCACGCATTTCTTGTAAATAAACACGTAATAAATCATTTTGATGTTCAATATTTAATAAGGCATCCATTACCGGCATGATAGAACTTTGTGCACCTGTTTCACCACGGAATTGTTGCGGACGTTCTTCATATTCTGCAACGCCTTCATAAATCAGCCCATGGGGTAAAGCAGGATTATCTTTCCAGCCATGAATATAGGGGCGCACACGATTAAAATAAATATAAGGATCACAACGATCAACCATGCGATCTAAAATATTACAAGTTTTATTTAAACCATCTACTACAATTTGTAAATTTTCACTCACCAAAGCACTGTCTTTTTTCTTGACGGCATTCAAAAGTGGATTAATCGCTTGCAAAGCACTGGTAATTTTAGCTTCTATAGCAACATGAATTAATACAAACCATTCTTCATCTTGGCCGCCATGAAAATTTTGAATTAAAGCAATATTGCCTAATTGAATAGGCAAATCTCTATTTATTTTTTGCCAATTATGTAATGCATAAGATGCATAAGAGAGCACCGGTGGACGACCTAATTGTTTTGCAACGTTATACCATGGTTGGGCTAAAATTGCAGGAATTGATAAAGTTGGCGTTTTTTCACCCCACACATAAGCGTGGCCTAAAAAAGATAAAATTAACATGGCTCGTTCTAATTGTTGTTCTTTGATTAATTTATCGGTTGGAAATGATGGCATTTGTTTAATAATTTGTCGTAATTGATTGCTCATTAATAATTTTGGCAATTGTGTCGCGAGATTTTCCCACTCACTAAATTCTTTAGGTAATTTCAAAAGCGGATCTTGTGTTGGCAAAAATCCATTAGTTAATTCTAAACTTCCTGTTAATTTTTCCATAGTTATTTACTCACTAACATTTTGATTCCGATGGCTAATAAAATAAGGGCAAAGAATTTTTTTAAAACATGCGTAGGCAAGACAACTGCTAATTTTGCACCAAAATATCCACCGATTAAAAATCCCAATGCCATTAATAAAGCGGCTTTGATATCTACATACCCCTGGTTGTAATAAGCCCATGCCGCAAGAATTCCAATGGGCGGTAACAGCATTGCTAAGGTAGTTCCCTGTGCTTGCTGTTGCGAAAATCCAAACAGCATTGTGAGAGCAGGGATGGCAATAATGCCGCCACCAATACCAATCATGCCACTGAATGCACCTGTGCCAATACCTAATAATATAAACAAAAAGGGTAACATGGATTGTTCCAGTTGTCTTAAAAAGGCAACTATCATAGGCAATATTTTGATGGAGAGCTAGACGTTTATAGGCTTGACTGAAATTAGAAACGAAGTAATACTTATTTATATGGGTATTACCATTGGAGAACTGTCATGCTTTCATCATCTATTACTACCAAAGGGCAAGTTACTATCCCTTATGCAATTCGTCAGCAATTACATTTAAAACCTGGTGATAAAGTAGCATTTACCGTCGAAGATAATCATGTCATTTTAACGCATAAGATTGATGACGTTGAAGCCGCTTTCGGGCTTGTAAAAGCAAAGCGGTCTGTGAGTATTGAGCAGATGGAAGAAGTGATTCGTAAAGGGGGAAGTGAATGATTGCAATTGATACCAATGTGTTAGTAAGAATTGTTGTTGATGATGAAAAACAAGCTAACCAGGTCAAAATTGCAAGACAGTTTGCAAAGAAACATAATAAAATATATATATCCCAAGTTGTGCAAGTGGAGCTTGTTTGGGTATTGGATTTTGCCTATAAATTACAAAAAAACGAGATTATATTTGTTTTAAATCATCTTTATGAAAATGATGCTTTTGTTTTGCAAGATGAGAAACTATTCGCAGAAGCTCTGCATCTATTTGAATCACAAAATTGTAACTTTGCAGATTGCATTATCTATTTACAAGCGAAGAAGGATGGTGCAGTTGTAATAACTTTTGATAAAAAATTTGCAAAATTACTCGATGTCCAGTTGCTTCATCAATGATCTTTTCTCTCGCCTTCTCAATAGAAACCGCTATAATACCCAATTCTCAAATCAGTCAGTTGTTAGAGGTTTTGTTATGCCAATATATGAGTTTCAATGTGATGCATGTGGGCATCAGTTTGAAATGTTACGAAAAATAAATGATGAATTACCGCCTTGTCCCGAATGTAATAAATCAGATGTGCGTAAATTAGTTTCATCGGCCGCATTTCATTTAAAAGGATCGGGTTGGTATAAATCTGATTATAAAAATACGGGTGCAAAAACAGAAAGCAATAAATCTGAAGGTGATGCTAATAAAGAAAATAAAAAAGAAGAGGGTGGGAAGACAGATAATGGGACAGCAACAAAATCTGAGAATAAATCTGATAAAAAATTAGAAGGAACAAATAAATCAGCTGCAAAAGATGCAAGTTAAAAACATCTTTTTTCCTTTTCCCTTTCGGGGAGAAGGAAAAAAATTTGATTAAATGATGGAAAATGAAAGAGGATTTTTGTGTCACTGATACGTCGATATTTTATTGCAGGATTATTAGTCTGGTTACCGATCTGGGCAACGTTGGTGATTGTAAAATTTGTTATTGATCTTTTAGATAGCACTCTTCATCTAATACCCACACAGTATCAACCCGATAGGTTATTAGGAATTCATATTCCAGGTATAGGATTACTCATATCGATATCCGTGATAATTATCACGGGCATGTTTGTGAGTAATTTTATTGGTAGACAATTAGTAGCATTAGGTGAATATCTCCTAGCACATATCCCATTAGTGAGATCAATCTATTCTGCAGTAAAAAAAGTATTAGAAACTTTATTTACCTCGAAAGATCAGTCTTTTCGTAAAGTGTTATTTGTAGAATATCCACGAAAAGGATTATGGAGTATTGCATTTCAAACTGGCGCAGGTTCGGAAGAATTAAATAAAAAATTAGATACTGATTTAATATCTATTTTTATTCCCACCACACCTAATCCAACTTCTGGATTTTTAATGATGGTACCACGCAGTAGTGTCATTGAACTTGAAATGAATGTAGAAGATGCATTGAAATATGTGATTTCGTTAGGTGTGGTGCAGCCTGGGGTTAGTAAAAATGGTGAACCTAAAGGTATTGTGGCTGCTGGGGATACTGAGTAATTGTTTATCGTCATTCCCGCCGTGAAAGTGTCTAAAAGAATTGTGCATTTGCAAGCTGGAATCTATAGCAAAATTATGATCGAAGTATATAAGAGAAATATTACAAGTGATAAGTTCTGAGTTGGATTCCCGCTTGATAATTTAGAGTGTATGGTTATTTTTAGTGCCAGCGGGAATGACAAAATTAACAAGTTGTTTTTATACATAATTAATCTGGAGTTTAAACATGCGTACCCATTATTGTGGACAAATTTTTCATTCATTAATCGGACAAAAAGTAACTATTAACGGTTGGGTACATCGTCGTCGTGATCATGGTGGCGTTATATTTTTAGATGTGCGCGATATTGAAGGAGTAGTACAAGTCGTATTTAATCCTGAACAATCTGCAATTTTTGAATTAGCAGGAACAGTGCGTAATGAATTTGTAGTATCAATTACAGGTGCGGTTAAAACGCGTCCCGAAGGAACACACAATGATGATCTCCCTACAGGTGACGTAGAAATCGTTGCAGATAAATTAGAAATTCTTAATCGTTCTGAACCTATTCCATTTGCATTAGATGAATATTCAAATATTTCTGAAGAAGTGCGCTTACGTTATAGATACTTAGATTTAAGACGCATCGAAATGCGTGAACGTTTTCAATTGAGAGCAAAAGTGACGCATTCTATTAGACAATTTTTAGACCAACATGGCTTTTTAGATATAGAAACACCGGTATTAACAAAAACTACCCCCGAAGGTGCGCGTGATTATTTAGTGCCAAGTCGCGTTTTTCCTGGTGAATTTTATGCATTAGCGCAATCACCACAATTATTTAAACAATTATTAATGATGTCAGGATTAGATCGTTATTATCAATTAGCCCGTTGTTTCCGTGATGAAGATTTACGTGCTGATCGTCAACCTGAATTTACGCAATTAGATATCGAAGCCTCATTTATTGATGAAAAAATTATTCAAGATTTAATGGAAAATATGATTCGTCAATTATTTGCTGAATTTCTTGATGTGAAATTACCTGATCCATTTCCTCGTTTAACGCATGCCGAAGCAATGACAAAATACGGCAGTGATAAACCTGATTTACGTATTCCATTAGAATTAGTGGATGTCGCTGATTTATTAAAATCAGTAGAATTTAAAGTATTTTCAGGTCCTGCTAATGATCCCGATGGACGTGTTGCCGTATTACGTTTACCAAAAGGTGGCGATTTAAGTCGTAAAGAAATTGATGATTACACACAATATGTATCAATTTTTGGTGCAAAAGGATTGGCCTATATTAAAGTTAATGATCGATCCGCTGGTGTCGCAGGATTGCAATCACCCATATTAAAATTTATTCCAGAAAATATTGTAGAAACTATTTTACAACGTACTGGTGCCGAAACTGGTGATTTATTATTTTTTGGCGCCGATAAAGCAAGAATCGTTAACGATGCACTAGGCGCATTACGCGTTAAAGTTGGTCATGATCGCGGCTTAGTGGCAGAAGGTTGGCGTCCATTATGGGTTGTTGAATTTCCCATGTTTGAATGGGATGAAAAAAATAATTTATGGTTATTTGTACATCATCCATTCACATCACCGAAAATTACCAATATTGAAGCTATGGTTGCAAATCCTGGCAGATGTGTCGCAAGAGCCTATGATTTTGTATTAAATGGCACAGAAGTCGGTGGCGGATCAATTCGTATTCACCGTTCTGATTTACAAATGGCGGTATTTAATTTATTAGGCATCAGTGAAGATAAAGCCCGCGATAAATTTGGCTTTTTCTTAGATGCATTAAAATATGGTTGCCCGCCACATGGTGGTATTGCATTTGGTATCGATCGCTTAATTATGTTAATGACAGGATCACAATCTATTCGCGATGTTATTGCATTTCCCAAAACACAAACGGGAACGTGTCCATTAACTTCAGCACCATCACCGGTTGATGATATTCAATTAAGGGATTTGCATATACGTTTAAGACAACCCAAAAAATCGGAAACGGAAACTACACCAGTAAATTTATAATATATAGTAATGAGAAAATTTCTCTTGAGAAATGTCATTTTATGAAAGCAAAAAATTATATAAGTGGTATTGGAACTATTTTAAACATTTTTCCGAGATATGATGCGCCAAAAATTAATATTCCTTATAAAACAGATGAGGAAGCGCTTACTTATGATTGGCAAGCTGTAGGGCAAGATTTAAGAAATGTTATAAATAATTTAAAAAATATTAAAACTGGAATAGACCAAAAACATGTTTAATAATCAGCAAAATCTTGATGAGTCTTATCCCTCATATGATTTTAACAGCAACACACAGAAAGTTGATTCGAAAGATGATCATAGTGGATCTTTGTCATCATGTAACGAATTAGCTGCTTTTGAATCAATTAAATCAGGTTATGTAGATAGAATTATATCGATGGCTTAAGAACAATCTAAAAGATCATTAGAAAAGAGACAAAAGTATGCAGGTTTTAATCAATTTGCAAAAAACGACACAGTAAGAGATTGGGGTGGGCTTTTAAATTTTATATTTATCATTCTAAATAGTATTCAAAAATAGATGCCGAATTTTAATTTGCAGAAATAATTAGTAACATAATTAATATTACGTCAATTGCAAGCATTGTTAATGTTTTTGTCAAAAGAAGAGTGCACAAATAATTTTTTATGTGATTATAATTATTCATCTAAATAGACTTAATTTTTAAATTTTCATAGAGGTTTTATGGCTGGACACAGTAAATGGGCAAATATCCAACACCGCAAAGGTGCACAAGATGCTAAGCGCGCAAAAGTTTTCACTAAATACATACGCGAAATAACTGTCGCTGCGAGAATGGGTGGCGGTGATATCGCCTCAAATCCACGCTTACGATTAGTGGTTGATAAAGCGCTTACTGCAAATATGACACGCGATACCATTGATCGTGCAATTAAACGCGGTGCTGGTGGTTTAGAAGGTGCTGATATGGAACAAATCCGTTATGAAGGATACGGGCCAAGTGGTGTTGCGGTGATGGTTGATTGCATGACGGATAATCGTAATCGTACTGTTTCAGAAGTACGACATGCATTTACTAAATGTGGCGGTAATTTAGGCACTGATGGATCAGTTGCTTATTTATTCACTAAAAAAGGCCAAATTATTTTTGCACCAGGCATTTCTGAAGATAAAGTGATGGAAATTGCTTTAGAAGCGGGTGCAGATGATGTAGTAACTAATGACGATGGCAGTATCGAAGTATTAACTAGTGAAGAACAATTCAATGCCGTTAAAGATGCCATGATTAAAAATAATCTGGAACCTGCACAATCTGAAGTAACCATGTTGCCTGCAAATTACATTAGTTTAAATAAAGATGATGCTGAAAAAATGATGAAATTAACAAATATGTTAGAAGAACTAGATGATGTACAGGAGGTTTATTCTAATGCAGACATTTCTGATGAAATACTATCTGAAATATAAAAAATATGTGGTTACTTAAAAAAACAAAAAAAGGTAACTGATGACGCTTTTGGTATGTGGGGGAAACGTAAAGAATTTAAATGTGTTAAAGCTTATATCGAATAAATTCGAAAAAGACGTTTTGAAAATATTAATGGAAATTAGTTTACTCATTAAATTTGAGTGATAACAATATGTTGAAAATTAAACCGATTAAGGCTAAAAAAGCTTATCAAGATGCATTGCATACGATTGAGCTACTTTTGAAACAAAACCTCATACGGATAATGGTGATTGATTAGAAAAATTGGTTACATTAATGGAAGCATATGAAGAAAAACATCATAAAATTGAATTTCCTTAGGTAAAGGAAATGACTACTATCCTCGGCATCGATCCCGGCTCACGAATTACAGGTTATGCAATCATCACTGCAAAACAAAAACAATTAATTTATGTGAGTAGTGGATGTATCCGTGTTTCCGGCAAAACTGTCTCACAAAATTTAGATCAAATTTATTCTGGCATTTCTGAAGTCATTGCTAAATATCAACCCCATGAAGCCGCTATTGAACAAGTCTTCATGCATCAAAATCCCGGTTCAGCACTTAAATTAGGTCAAGCCCGTGGTGTAGCTATTGTTGCCGCTGCACAAAAATCATTATCTGTGGCAGAATATTCTGCTCGGCAAGTTAAGCAAGCGGTGGTTGGTTATGGCGCTGCTAAGAAAGAACAAGTGCAGCAAATGGTGTGCACCTTATTAAATCTTTCAGGAACACCACAAGCTGATGCAGCAGATGCCTTAGCGATTGCAATTTGCCATGCCCATAGTCGAGAAAATTTAGGGCTCATTAAATTAATGCCAGGCGATATTCAACATTTATTACGGCGCAGACGCGGGAGAGTGCGATGATAGGACGGTTACGTGGCATATTATTAGAAAAGCAACCACCACAATTATTACTAGATGTTGCTGGTGTCGCTTATGAAATTTCTGCATCGATGACGACATTTTATCATTTGCCTGCTGTTGGCAATGAAGTCATTTTATTTACCCATTTAGCCATTCGTGAAGATGCGCATCAATTATTTGGTTTTTATGAACAACGTGAACGGACTTTATTTCGCACATTAATCAAAGTAAATGGTATTGGCCCTAAATTAGCATTAGCGATTTTATCGAGTATTTCATCGGATGATTTTGTGCGTTGTGTGAATGACAATGACAGTAATAGTTTAATTCGCATTCCAGGTGTTGGTAAAAAAACAGCAGAACGATTAATTGTTGAAATGCGCGATCGATTAGATGATTGGCAAAATGATGTAATTTCGGTAACGAATATTAATGTTAATTCTAATATGAATAAAAATAATAATCGCTCGAGTAACGAAGCTATTTCAGCATTAGTTGCATTAGGATATAAACCACAAGAAGCCAGTCGTGCCGTATTACAAATTGCAGCAGATAATTTAACGGTTGAGGAATTAATTCGCTTAGCATTAAAAGGAATGACGGCATGATAGAAGAAGATCGTTTAATTGCTGGTCAAACTTTTCCTGAAGAAGCTGTTTTTGAAGCGGCAATTCGTCCATCAAAATTATCTGATTATACTGGGCAACCAAAAGCGAAAGAACAATTGGAAGTATTTATTAATGCAGCAAGAAATCGTGGTGAAGCATTAGATCATGTATTAATTTTTGGTCCACCTGGCTTAGGTAAAACCACGTTAGCGAATATTATTGCTAATGAAATGAGCGCAAAAATTCGGCAAACTTCAGGGCCTGTTTTAGAAAGAGCAGGGGATTTAGCCGCATTATTAACGAATTTAGAAAAAAATGATGTATTATTTATTGACGAAATTCATCGCTTAAGCCCCGTTGTTGAAGAAATTTTATATCCCGCCATGGAAGATTATCAATTAGATATCATGATTGGTGAAGGCCCCGCAGCACGATCAATTAAAATTGATTTGCCTAAATTTACTTTAGTGGGTGCAACAACAAGAGCAGGATTATTAACTTCTCCTTTAAGAGATCGTTTCGGTATTGTGCAACGATTAGAATTTTATGAAATTAATGATTTATCTCATATCATAAAAAGATCAGCTGCGATTTTGAATGTGATGATTGACGATTATGGTGCTGTTGAAATTGCAAAACGATCGCGAGGCACGCCGCGTATTGCTAATCGCTTATTACGTCGCGTACGTGATTTTGCACAAGTGAAAGCGGATGGCAAAATTTCTCAAATCGTTGCCGATCGCGCGTTAGATTTATTAGATGTCGATGTGCATGGTTTTGATATTATGGATCGCAAATTATTATTAGCGATGATCGATAAATTCGATGGTGGTCCTGTTGGTTTAGATAGTTTAGCTGCAGCCATCGGTGAAGAACGCGGCACAATTGAAGATGTGATTGAACCATTTTTAATACAACAAGGATTTATGGCGCGGACACCGCGTGGCAGAATTGCGACAAAAAATGCTTATTTACATTTTGGATTGGTGGTGCCGGATAATATAATGCAGTTGAGACAAAATGATTTGTTTAAAACAGAAGAATAATTGATTTAGTCCTAAATTGAATTTTTCGCTTTGCTTTGGTTTGCGAACTGGGTGTTCGCAACGCAGACAGTAATTGATTTAATAGCATAATGGGTTGGAGAAGGTGAGTGCGAGTGCAGATTACTGCGATAAATATTAGCACCTCCTTCTCCCGGTTGCGGGAGAAGGTGCCGAAGTCGGATGAGGGTAATTAAAAATATAGGTAAATAACTTGATTAAAGAACACATTTTTCCTTTACAAATATATCCCCAAGACACAGACATGTTTGGCATGATCCATCATGCAAATCATATTAAATTCATGGAAAGAGCCCGAAGTGGATGGTTATTAGATCGTGGTGTTGATTTGGGAGAATTATTCAATAAAGAAATTTATTTTGTTGTTCATTCAATCAATATTAAATATCTCAAACCAATTTTTTTTAATGATAAAATCGAAATTGTTACGATAGTTAAACACATGGGTCGTGTCAGCATGGAATTTATACAAATATTTCGCTCACAAAAAAATAAAGAAATCATTTATTGTGAAGCAGATATTAAAATTGCATGTTTAGATAAAAATTCAAAACCACATGTAATTAATTTTATAAATAAATAATTTATTAATGGAGAACCTCAATGGGAGTTAATGATACATTTTTATCGTTTATTATGGATGCCGACACCGTTGTAAAAACTGTGATGTTAATTTTATTATTCGCCTCCGTAGCATCTTGGACATTCATTTTCCAACGCGGCCTATTTTTGAAAAAAGCGCGTTCAGACATCATCGCATTTGAAAATCAATTTTGGTCAGGTGTTGATTTAGGAAAACTTTATACTGAAGTGAATGCACGACGCACGGAGCCAGCGGGTTTAGAAAGTATATTTCAAGCGGGATTTAAAGAATTCACCCGCTTACGTAAACAAACGCACGTTTCACCAACCATGATATTAGAAGGTGCGCAACGTGCTATGCGAATTGCACGCTCGCATGAATTAGAAAAATTGGAACAACATTTATCCTTTTTAGCAACAGTGGGATCCACCAGTCCTTATATTGGTCTTTTTGGAACAGTCTGGGGTATCATGACATCTTTTCATTCATTAGTCGGTGTACAACAACAAGCAACAATAGCAATGGTTGCACCGGGTATTTCTGAAGCATTAGTTGCAACAGCAATGGGTTTATTTGCAGCAATTCCTGCAGTAATTGCCTATAACCGTTTTGCTAATGACGTTGAACGATTATTAAATCACTACGATACATTCCAAGAAGAATTTTCCAGTATTCTTTATCGGCAAGCGCATGCAGGTGCCACTGTATGAATATAAGACGCGATCGCCGCAGACCAATGGCTGATATTAATGTCGTGCCCTATATCGATGTGATGTTGGTTTTATTAGTTATTTTTATGATTACTGCGCCGTTATTATCACAAGGTGTAAAAGTGGATTTACCCCATGCGACAGCACAGGCCATTGGCGCAGATAAAGAACCCATTGTGGTATCAGTGGATGCGCAAGGGAATTATTATTTAAATATCGCAACCGATCCCAATCAACCCATTGATGCTGTTAATTTAGTCAATAGTGTTTCGACAGAATTACGCAGTGATGCACAACAGAGTCAATCGCGACAAGTATTAGTTAAAGGCGATCAACATGTTGATTACGGAAAAGTGATGCAAGCCATGGTGTTATTACAACAAGCAGGTGCAGCGAGTGTTGGATTAGTGACTGATCCCACTTTAAATACGAAGTGATGTTGCATTTGAAGTTTGTAGCCTGGATGAAAGCAAATGACAAAATAATAAAAAATATCACAACAGGCGTATACATTGTAATAATGTCATGCTCTGCTGTAATCCGGGAAATTCGAATTTTATCCCGGGTTTCGCCCTTAGTTTAAAATAAAAATTGTAAATAATTAAATTTTATAAAAATAAATTATGTTTTTCAATTGGCTACACCCAGGCTACGGTTAAAGTTAGGATGTGTTTGCATCGAGTTAGAGTTAACAATTAAATATTAATTACACTGAACTGTAATTATTTTTTTGCAAGGTTTAAATGATTATGTTTGAAAGCACAACGATAAAAAACAATTATCCAATACCCGTAATACTTGCAATTTTATTGCATGTAGTGGTTATCGCGCTTTTGATCTTTAAATTAGAAATGCCAGAAAATTTACCCAATAGTTCAGCAAATATTATTCATGCCATCACTCTTTCTTCTAGCCAAATACAACAACAAGAAGCACAAATTCAAGCTAATCAACAAGCGGAACAACAAGAAAAATTGCAACAACAACAGTTACAACAGCAGCAACAATTGCAACATCAACAGCAATTAGCACAACAGCAACGTGAACAACAATTACAGCAACAACACGCTTTGCAATTACAACAAGCCGAGCAACAACAATTATTAAAACAACAACAAATAGCCCAACAAAAAATTGTTCAGCAGCAGCAACAACAACGGTTGATTCAACAACAAGCGTTACAAAAGGTTGAACAACAAAAAATAGCAGAACAACAAGAACAGCAGAAATTACAACAGCAAAAAATTGCCCAACAATTAGCTGAACAACAGGAACAACAAAAATTACAGCAACAAAAAATCGCTCAACAATTAGCTGAGCAACAAGCGCAACAAAAATTGGCTAAGCAATTAGCTGCCCAAAAATTGCAACAACAAATTGCTGAACAAGAAAAAATCGCACAGCAAAAATTATTACAACAAGAAGAAGAACAACAACAAGCTGCCGAAAAAGCAGCCGCAGCAAAACTCAAAGCGCAAAAACTCGCTGAAGCAAAAAAATTACAACAACAATTACAACAATCTCTCGATCAAAATATGGCGCAAGAATTAAATAGCGATCAATCCCAATTAGACAGCGATGCAAAATCTCAACAAGTTGCATCAGAGGTTGATAAATATAAAGCGTTAATTCAACAAGCCATCAGTGAACAATGGCTAGTGCCTTCAGATTTAGCAAAAGGAATTACCTGCGAATTATTAATCCGTGTTGCACCAGGCGGTGATGTATTAAACGTACAATTAGTAACCAGTAGTGGCAATACCGCACTAGATCATTCAGCTATTGCTGCGGTCTACAAAGCATCACCATTACCTGTTCCCTCTGATTCAGATGCTTTTAATCAATTCCGTGAATTACATTTGACGGTAAAACCAGAAAGCCAAGATGGTTAGATACCCTTTAATTTAAAGCTAAACTCAGTGTGATTTTGCAGATGTTTACTGCATATTCGTCACATTTCTGCTATCATTCGCCAACTTGCATGAGGCTATTTCGATATCTCGAATTCCAATATTAAATTAATTGACGGAGATTTATATGGACACTTTATCACCATTGAATCCAACACAAGATAATAAAAAAGAATGTAAACATAAGGAAGATTATGAATTATTACTAAGTATCGTTTCCCATTTACCGGGGCATGCTTATTGGAAAGATAAAGAAGGTGTTTATATCGGTTGTAACGATCGCATGGCGATAATGAGTGGTTTAAAGTCACGTCAAGAAGTGATTGGAAAAACAGATTATGATCTGTCTTGGAAAGAAATAGCTGCTGAATTGCAAAAAAATGATCTATTAGCTATGGAAAGTGGTGTTACACAATACATGATAGAAGAAGGTAAATTAGCTGATGGTACCATTGGCACTTTTAAAACAATAAAAACACCCTTACGTGATGGCAAAGGTAACATTATTGGTGTATTAGGTCTTTCAATCGACATCACCGAACAGAAACGGGCTGAAGATGCATTACGCGCTGAAATAGATCGTGCAGAACGTGCTGAAACTGCAAGCCTAGCTAAATCACAATTTATGGCAGTGATGAATCATGAGTTGCGAACCCCCTTAAATTCAATTGTTGGTACAGCACAACTGTTACGAGACAAAATACCTGAACATCAGGACGCAATGGATGACATATTAAATGCATCCCAAACTATTTTAAGTATCATTAATGATGTTTTAGATTATTCGAAATTAGAAGCTGGTAAAATTCATCTTCATAATAAGCCAACCGATTTACTTAATTTAATCGATGAAACAGTTGCGATAATGTCAGCATTAATTCAACAAAAAGGATTAAAATTACAGATTAATTATAAAGAAGATGTTCCTCGTTTGGTGCTTATTGACTCAAGACGGATGAGACAAATCTTATTTAATTTGATTGGTAATGCCATAAAATATACCGATAAAGGACAAATTGATATTTCGGTGACCTCACAAATAAATACAGATACTCATGCCGATTTTGATATTGCTATTAAAGATACCGGTATAGGTATATCACAAGACAATTTAGCTTTTATTTTTGATCGCTTTAATCGAATTCATAGCAATTATTCACCGCAACAAGGAACCGGTTTAGGTCTTACTATTACAAAACAGCTCGTGGAAATTATGGGCGGGACTATATCGGTCAATTCTGAAATAAATAAAGGGTCTACCTTTATTTGTCATTTTAAATTTCCTGTCGTTAAATAAGAGCAAAGCCCTCAATTTTATCTATATTAATGTATTTTACTTTATTCAGTCCAATCTACATTTTAATGAATAGACTATAATTTAAATAGTCATTCAAAGTAGAAAATAATTATGGGCATGAAATATAAAATTGATATTAATTGGAAAGACATTGAAAAAGGTAGGCCCTATAAACCACATGCGCCATTGCCATCGCCAACACCATTGCCATCAGTTGCAAATGCATTAGCAGATATTTTTACAACGGCTTCTACGACACTTGCTGAAGAAGTGACACAGGATTTTGCCAATGATAATACAAGATTAAAATTGGTACTCTCTATAAAACCTCCACCACCTAAGTTATCATATTATTCAACATTCACGGTAACAAGTAATCAACCCATTGATGAAGATAAAAAACAAGAATTAAACAAAGAAATTTTACAAGCGATAGCAAATGCACAAGAAAAATTGGCTTTACAATTACAATTAGATATGGTTCTTGATAATGATAAATTAGGGGATAATCGTATTACATTTAGAAATATATCAAACACACAAAGAGCTAAATTTGATGTGGAATTAAATAGACAAATACCTGGAATTATTAATGAAGTTTGTAATTCGTTAGGATATCAATTTGAATGGAAACCAAATACTTTACCACCATTTAAACCAACACCTTTTAGAAATCCGTTACAACCTTGAACATTTAAACAACTCTATAAGAAGGCGCTTGATCAATTTTAAACTGGGTTATTAGTTCTTTAATCCGTTGGCAATAAATTAAAACTTTCGGATCGGATAATTGTATTGCATTATTGCCAAAATCAAGACTTGGATTGTAAATTTTCTCAATGCCTTCTAATAAAATCAGCTTATTGGAGCATTGTTCAAATTTTTCAGGATAAATATTTTGATAAATAGTGCTATTAAAACAGAGTGTTTTAACTAAAAATTTGAGTTCAGTCAAATTGGGTTGCTTATTTTCCATCTGAACCAAGATATTATTAATACATAATTGAATTTGTAATAAAGTTTCATCTGCGCCGGAAAAACCAAAACCTATAATCGCATAATAATCTACAGGATTTATTGCCGCTGCGTTCTGTGTCAAATTTGGCATGGCTAAATTTTGAGATGCAAAAAGACTGTGTGATGAATTTGAAAGGGCAGCAATAGATGGTGCTAGAGTAGGTTGTGGAGAGACCGTTACACTATTTTTTAACACTGGCGCTGTGTTTGTTTGATTACTATCGGATGAGCTACTCTGCATAGGATAACTTTGAATGGAAGTTTGTAATGTGGTCGATGTTAATTCCTCTTTTGATGGTGTTATCACGAAAGGTTGAGAATCTGCGCTGATAGACGGCGTTGCTGTAATTTCGTTAGGTTGACTGCTAGAAGAAATAGAAGCGGTCGGTATGGATTTCGCTGATTGATGTTTATTATTGTTATTGCGATGTGCAGGATGTTTTCTAACAAGTTCACGTAAAGGCTCATCAAAAAACGTGACAGTTTCTTTATAAGTTAAATTAATATTATTGCGTGTTTTTTCTAATGATTCCAGATTGTGTTGATATCGTTTCAGTGAATTAGCGTATTCTGAAATTGACTGAGTAGAAGACTTTTCATTGAATGATTTAAATTCATTAAGAAGTACAGTAGTCTTTTCTAATGTTGCCGATAACTCTAATAACGCTGTGCAATGTAATTTTTCGAGTGTTTCAAGTAGCAGAATATGTTTACGGATCGCATCCATAACTATTTGCGAATTAATATTCTCTATGCCATCTCTGTTAAATTTAGCATGCATTTCAATTGATTTATTCTTGGCTGGCTGCGTCAGAATTAATCTCATATTATTTACATACGAGGATACGTTATCATGTAGTGATTTAATTTCATTTAATTGTCTGTTGTTCGCTGCATGCATTGCAGCTTGTTGGTATTCATTGGATTGATTAATGATTTGTGTCTTGAGATTGTCCCAAATATCTGAGAAATCTCTCGCCATCATTATCGAATGTTTAAGGTTAAATATGATTTTAGTGTTACTTAAAATGAGAAACTTACCTTTCTCTGAAGATAATTTACTCAATTCTAAATTTAAAATGGATATAAATCGATCTAGTGGCAAAGTTAAAGAATTAAAAGAATGGCCCATCAAATTATTCGCTAATTGGGCGGGAGCCATTAACTCTAACTGTAATTCAAATTGATGTTGTGCTACCGACTGCCATTTATAAATGACTATTTTTTCAAAAAGAGTATTTAAACTATTAACGATAGAATTCTTATACATTTCAGAATTCATATATAGTTCAGTGAATAATTTTGTAATTCGTTGTTTATTAAACTTAGGGGCATCATTAAAATTGTAATATATCTGAAGATGATTTTCTTTTTGAATGCTGTTTATGCCAGCTTCTTGAAATATCTCTTGTAAAAAACCCATTACAATAATTCTTTGTTTGGACTTGTCTATCGTGAATTGTTTTTTGCAACCGAATTCTTTATTCATTAAAGAGGCTAATTCTTGATCAGTTTTAAATATTAACTCAATTTGAAATTGGTTCCATCTGATATGTTGCCATTGAGTGCTTAAGATATCTGCGGTTAATTTATTGAGCGTAATGAGGGTGCTGATTATTTTGTTAATGCGATTTGTTTTGAATGGCAGATAAAATCGAACTATAGACCATCCTATTGCAATCGTTCCTAGCAAAGGAAATAAATATTTAGATAAATTATAAATGTTGAAATTGGCGTTTGAATGCGTTTTGTCTGATATTTCGTTAGAACGATTGCGTTTATCTAAACAGCGATTTAATAGATTAACTACTATTGTGAAGCCTTGTTTTTTGGCTAATGAATGAGGAGTTTGATTGTATTTATCGCCAGTGATAATCAATTCAGGATCCAATTTGCCCATAAAATCAATAACGGTGAGTACAGAAAAGGCTTGTTTTGCAGAATATTTAAAATCAGAGTACATCATAATTGCTTTATGCAATATATTCTGATTATCGATGTCTCTATAATGAGCCATACCAGATTGATAATTATAGATATAGTCTGCAACGTTTAAATTTCCGCCATTCAGTGCTGTTATTAATGCCATAATTCGATTTTGAATATTGTTATTAGTAAATGAAAAATATTGGTGATTGAGGAGTTGTTGAAGAATATTTAGGTTACCAAGATAGCAAGAGTAATTTAATGCATTATTGAACTGGGAGAGATCAGTGAATTCTTTTTTAAAATCAATCAGAGCTTTGGTTATTAACCAATTATTATGTTTAATGGCATATTCAAGTGTTTTAAGATAGATGTCTGCGCTGTACTCTAATTTATCCCTATAATGTGATGTTAATATTGATATTGCTATTTCAGCTAAATTTTCTCTGGCAGCAAATTCTAATAATGTAAAAAAGCGCTCATTTTGATAAATGAGCATGTCTAAATGATTAAGTTGGAGTAATTCAGCTAGTTGCACAACATCGCTTGATAAAAATGCTTTTAATTCCTCGCCATACTCTGCAGATGGTGGGGTCACTATGAGTGTCGTAAATTGATAATTTAATACTGCGTTTATAAGAGTAGTGTTAGCGTCAGCTCTTTCGGTGTTTAAAATATTTAACACATATTTTTTTTGTGTCGTTAATGGTGATTTTTGTGGTGATTGACTGATATTATTAGATGTTGTTCGAGGTTGAGTAACTGGGGTATTAATTTTTGCAAGTTGTGCATCATTTAAATGTGGCAATATATTTGCAGATGAATTTTGATATGAGATCAAATGCCTAGCTTGGCATACTGCTGTAGAAGAAATATTTTTATAATGAGACTGGTTTATCGGTTGAAACGTTACATTATTGAATTTTGTATTAATGTTAGTTTTGCCGTTATTCGCAGATTGACGTAATAAAATAAAAACAAATAGCCACGCAAAACTTAAATACACCACACACCACAACAGTTTTTTTAAAAAATGTCTTTTTCTATGTGTGGAATGGTCATGTTTTGGCATTCTTATTACCTTCTGACAATTATTATAAATATTCGACAATATTAAACTATTTGCAGACACAGCTGTAAATTAATTTGCACACTGTCCATTTTTGCTTTTAAAATAGGACGTTTTTTCTCATCATTTTATAGGCAGGAACCACAGTGAAAACAGTCCAACAAATTAAACAGCTATTTTTTTTCACCTTTCTGACTTTAGTTATTCAAAAACCTGCCAGTGCCGCATTAGATTTAGTGTTGACGCAAGGCGTTAACGGCGCAGTACCCATTGCTATTGTTCCTTTTGCAGGCCAGGAAAATACTGATCCTTCTGCAACGAATAATATTGCCGCAGTAATTAATAATGATTTACAAAATAGTGGTCGTTTTCAAACTTTGGCTACCAGTAATATGCCTGCGATGCCACATGTTGCAGCAGATGTTGATTACAGCGCTTGGCAAAAATTAAAAACGGATGATTTGGTGGTGGGTCAGGTTCAAGATCGTGGCGATGGCACTGATGTTGTCACTTTTCAATTATTAGATGTTTATAAAGGACAAAATAATGGTGCGCCTGGTGGTGCTAATAATGTATTAGCACAACAACAATTCACGGTACCCTCATCGCAATTAAGAAGATTAGCGCATCATATCAGTGATATTGTTTATCAAAATTTAACGGGTCAACGTGGAATTTTTTCAACAAAAATTGCCTATGTATTAGTGCAAAGAACGCCAGGCGAGCCGCCTATTTATTCACTCGAAATTGCTGATGCTGATGGGTATAACCCGCAAGCCATATTACGATCTTCTGAACCCATCATGTCACCCAGCTGGTCACATGATGGTAAACAAATTGCCTATGTTTCATTTGAAAATCATCGTGCCCAAATTGTAGTGTCCAGTTTAGCGACAGGTGATCGTAAATTAATTAGTGCTTATGCAGGGATTAACGGTGCGCCAGCGTGGTCTCCTGATGATCAACAAATGGCGTTAGCATTATCGCGCGGTTATGGTAATCCCAAAATTTATACCATGGATTTAGCTACTAAACAGTTGCGCCAGGTTACTAATGGTCCCGGTATAGATACCGAGCCTAGTTATACAGCAGACGGCAAATCATTGTTATTTACTTCTGATAGAGGCGGACATCCACAAATTTATCAAGTGAATTTAGCGACTAATCAGATACAGCGTATTACATTTAATGGTGTATATAATGCACGCGCTTCATTATCTGAAGATGGACAACAAATTGCCATGATACATCAAGAAGAGGGTGGTGGTTTTAATATCGGTGTGCAAGATTTGCAAACCGGAACATTCAATGTATTAACCAATTCGGGTAATGATTCATCACCAAGTTTCTCGCCTAATGGTGCGATGGTGTTGTATGCTAGCAAATTGGGTAATGAAGGTGTTTTAGGATTAGTTTCCACGGATGATAGTGTTAAATTACGGTTGCCAGCTAATGATGGCGATGTGCAAGATCCAGCGTGGTCACCGTTTTTGGGATGAGTTTTTTCCTTCTCCTCTTCGTGGAGAAGGAGGAAGATTTGATTTTTTAGTTTTTATATATTGAGGAGAAAATATATGCAGCTGCGTAAACATCTACAAATTTTAACTTTAGGCTTTAGCGTTTTGGCATTAGCAGCCTGCTCCACTACAGGGACTAATAAGAATGGTCAAGGGGCAAATGCATATAATGCTGGTGAAGGTGCTGGGGTATCAACCAATGGTATGGGAGATGAAACCGGTTTTGCAGGCGAGGGTAGCAATACCATTCCTGGCGCTAATCAAAAATATTATTTCGATTTTGATAAGAGTGATGTTCATCAATCTGATATGCCTTCCATTATGGCGCAAGCCCATTACTTAGTGTCGCATCCATCAGCACGTGTTCGTATTGAAGGTAATACCGACGCGCGAGGCAGCCATGAATATAATATTGCTTTAGGTGAGCGTCGAGCTGTAGCTGTTGCCAACGTGTTGGAATTACAAGGCGTTAGCAAAGGTCAAATCGATATCATCAGTTATGGTGATGAAAAGCCGGTTGCTTTAGGTACTGATGAAGCTTCTTACGCACAAAACCGTCGTGACGATTTAATTTATGAGGCCCACTAAGCATGATTTTTTTACGTAACGCTGTTTATACAACGGTTTGTTGCTTAAGTTTGGTTTTGCCATCACTGGTGCATGCAGATGCACCAGTGGTTGATCCTACAGCTGATTACAACAGTAATAATAGTAACAGCAATCCAGATGCAGCAGATTATGCAGGCGGATCTTCCAACCAAAATGCCGCACCAAATAATGCACCACCATCAAATAATACTGCTGACAATTCATCATCAAATAATGGTAATTCGTCATCATCATTTCCATCTGCTGCACAACCTGCCATGAATCAAGCACCATCAGATAATAATGATTCAAGTAGTTCAAACGCATCCATGTCATTGGATGAAAGGGTTGCACAATTAGAACGGCAACTTGCAGCGATGAATCAATTGAATTTATTGCAACAAGTGAATCAGTTACAACAACAGGTTCAAGATTTAACAGGACAGCTTGAAGACGCAACACATTCTTTACAAATGTTACAAAATCAGCAAAAAAATCAGTATGCAGATTTAGATCAACGATTGAGTCATTTAGAAAATCCGACAGCGAATAAATTAACACAACAAAATGGTACTCAACTTAATAATAATGCAACGGCAAATCCGTCTAATACTGTTAATTCATCTGCGACAACAAATAATAATTCTGCTGCAACAACGACAACTCAACAACAAAATGATACAGCTGATCAAAATGCAGCAAATAATTCTGCCGATCAACCATCGAATAGTTCTAATAATACTGCATCAAATGCCACGGTTGATAATAGTTTAGATGAGCAACAAGCTTATCAAAAAGCGTATAATTTAATTAAAAATAAAGATTATACCGGTGCAACGAATGGTATGGCAGCATTTGTAAAACAATATCCCAATAGTAATTATGCTTTAAATGCACATTATTGGTTAGGAGAAATGTATTTATTACAAAATATGCCTGGCCAAGCAGCAACTGAATTTCACACGGTAATTTCTAATTATCCACAAAATCCTAAAACAGGTGACGCTATGTTGAAATTAGGATTTGCCTATGCGGATGAACAAAAATGGACATTAGCGCGTAAACAATTGATGTTAGTGCAAACACGATTTGCCGATACTGCCACGGGTCAATTGGCTGCTGAACGATTAAAAGAAATGAAATTGCAGGGACACTAATATTTTTCTTTCTCCCGCAAGTGGGAGAAGGAAATAAAGAATGAAAATACTCAATGCCACGATTACGAATAACAGAAATATTTTATTCCCTCCAAGGTGAAACCAATTCAGTTGGAATTCCTACTGTTTTTATCAGGCTCACAGGTTGTCCACTGCGCTGTCAGTATTGTGATACCACTTATGCTTTTCAAGGTGGTAATTGGATGTCTGTTGAAGAAATTTTTGCGGAAGTTAACAAATATAATCCTAGTCATGTCACAGTTACCGGCGGCGAACCCTTAGCACAAAAAGATTGCCTGCAATTATTATCATTGTTATGTGATGCTAATTTCACAGTTTCGTTGGAAACCAGTGGTGCATTAAGTGTTGCGCAAGTTGATCAACGTGTCATTAAAGTCGTTGATATTAAAACGCCTGGCTCAGGAGAAATGCAGCGTAATTTATTTGATAACATTTCGCATTTATTACCGCATGATCAAATTAAATTTGTGATTTGTGATAGACAGGATTACGAATGGTCTAAACAAATCATGGTGGATTATCAATTAGAGCAACGCTGCCAAATTTTATTTTCACCCAGTTATGAGCAATTACCAGCACATCAGTTAGCAGATTGGATTTTATCAGACCAACTTAAAGTTCGTTTTCAAATACAATTACATAAAATTTTATGGGGTGACGTACGTGGAAAATAAAATGATTTATAACATACCCAAATATAACAGAGAATTTTTTAACAGCTTGTGGCGCTTATTAAAACCTTATTGGACTTCAGAAGAAAAAATCTATTCAGGGATATTATTAATTACGATTTTATTTTTTAATTGGATACAAGTAAAAATATTAGTCTATTTTAATTATCTGGTTAAAGCGATATACGATGCATTACAAGCATTTAATGTCCATGATATTGAAGTATGTATGTTGAAATATATTGCGATTTTAGCAATTATTGTGCTCACTTCTGCTTATGGTGATTATTTCAGCGGTTTATTGACCAATCGTTGGCGTCGTTGGATGACTTACCGTTATGTGAATAATTGGTTAACCGATCATACTTTTTATGCGATGCAAGTGACACATCATACGATGGATAATCCGGATCAACGTATCAGTGAAGATCTCAATGATTTTCCGTCACTAACACTCAATCTTTTTACTAATTTATTCAGTTCAGTGCTGACTTTAATTTATTTTAGTATTTTATTATGGCAATTATCTGGGCCATTAATTGTTCCCATAGGTCACCTGACTTTTAAAATTCACGGTTATATGTTTTGGGGTACCATTATTTGGTCAATTGTGGGTACCTATTTAACGTTTAAAATCGGTCGCCGTTTGTGGGGGCTTAATTATGATCAGCAGCGATTTAATGCGAATTTTCGTTTTGGATTAATTCGTATCCGTGAATCCTCTGAACAAGTTGCTTTATATAAAGGCGAACCCGAAGAACAAAATAAATTGAAAAAGACCTTTAATTTTGTATTTAATAATTATTTGAACATTATTCGTGTGCAGAGAAATTTGTCCTTTTTTTCTAATAGCTATAGTTATTTATCTTATTTAGCCGGATTAGTGATTGGTATGCCACGTTATTTTGCTGAACACATGGCAATTGGTATATTGATGCAAGTATCGAAAGCGATGGATCAAGTTATCGGATCATGGTCATTTATTATTTCTTCCTTTACCACTATTGCAAGTTGGCAAGCGGTGATTAATCGTTTAACTGAATTTGATCATTTAATGCAAGCTTCGAATGAACAACTCAAAGCAAATCCGATTAAAGTCACTTATACAACAAACACTAAGATTGATATTAAAAATTTAGATTTGCTTTTGCCGGATAACACACCTTTATTAAATCAATTTAATATGCAAATTCATCCCGGTGAAAAAATATTGATCAGTGGTCCTTTTGGTTCTGGTAAAAGTACTTTATTGCGTGCTATTTCAGGATTGTGGCCTTATGGTCATGGTGAAATAGTATTACCTGACAAAAATAATATTCGCTTTTTACCGCAAAAACCTTATTTACCGTTAGGCACCTTACGAGATGTTTTAGCTTATCCAAAACCTGCCAGTAGTTTTTCTGACATTGATTATTTATCTGTATTACAACAAACCGGTTTAAAAGGATTTATTCCTGAATTAGATGTGGTGCGTAATTGGGCAGCGGAATTGTCTTTAGGTGAACAGCAAAATATTGCTTTTGCGAGATTATTTTTACAAAAACCGCAATGGATATTTTTAGATGAAGCAACATCTGCCTTAGATGAAGATACGCAAGAGAAAATGTATAAACATTTATTTACCGATTTACCTACTGCAGCGATTGTTAGTGTAGGGCATCGCAGTAGTTTAAAGCCGTTACATGGTCAAGAAATAGTTTTAAAAAAATTAAATCATCATGAGCCGTTGATTTTAGGTAGTAGTGAAGAGGGGATCTCGGCAATTTAATTAAGGAAAATAGCATCGTTTGTATAATCAATAAATAATATTATTCGATAGGAGAAGATAAGCATGTTAAATCCCTTATTTATGTTAATCACTTTAAAAATAAATCAATTTAAGAATTTATTTCAAGTGACTTTGAAAAAAAATCAAGATGGCAAGTCATATTATCTCATCGAGCCAAAAGTAATAAATCAAGACGCTACTAAATATTTAATTAATGATATTGAATATGTTGTAAATGATTATCATATTTCCATTAATGCGAATACCGTACCTTCAGGAGAAAGTACTGAAACAAGTTATCATTTAACGATCAATTTAAAAGTCAGTAAAGGTGCTGGAAGTGCTATTCTACATGTTCACTTCGATAAGAATAATCAGATTGTATTTAGTACGCTTCGTAATTCGAATCAAAATCTTATCCCCATTGATGCAAAAACGAATATTATGCAAATGGTAAAGGGTTTAACAGAAAATTTTTGTCAGTCACTTTGGGATTTGTATATAAACGCTAATATTGAATATCGCAAAAATCATGAAGAATTATTGGGTCAATTAACTTTTCTCAGTAAATCATTATCAGCAGATGGCGATTTAAACATGCAACTAGAAAAATATCAAAAATATAAACAACAACTCCAATTGTTGATAGTGCAATTAAATGAATGGTTTAGAATTAATTTACAACCAGAGAATCATGTACTTTCATATTTTAATGCTTTAAAAGTGCGCATTGATAATATGTTATCTGAAATAAGTGCAAAAATTGCTTTAATTGCAGATAGGCAAAGTCATACATCTGTTGATCGTGATGACCAAGCAATCAATAAAAACTACAGTGATGAAGGAAAAGATAAAGTCGGAAAAAATAAAGAGTCTATTGATAAGCAAAAGTTATTAGCTATTGATACTAAATTATCTCAATTAAAGTCAGATTCTACAATATTGCCTTGGAATAAAATAGTCTGTGAACATCAATTATTATTAGATAAATTTAATCTTGTACAAGGCGATGATATTGTATTGGATTGCATGTTAAGATCAAAAGATTTGGAAAAATTGGCACGTGCACAGTTACAACAGTTCATGACTTCAAGAAACGATATTAAAAAATTGACGGAGCAAGATTGTGATCAACTCGTTAAATTAATACCCGCGCTTGATTTTAATGATTTGTTAAGTGCAGTTGAGTACAATAATCCCTTAATTGTAACTTCAATATTGAAAAATCACACCTATATTAATATTAATTTATTAATTCCTGAAAAGCGTATCTCATTATTGGAGTTTGTATTTGAAAAAAGAAATACACCGATTTTTATCGCATTATTAAAAGCAGGTGCCTATTGTGATAGATATAGCCAATCTGGCAACACCTTATTAGCAAAAGCCTGTGAACAGGGGCGTGTTGATGAGATGGTGGCTTTATTGAATGCAGGTGCTTCGACTTTCAAAGCTGATCTTCAGGGGTTTAATGCTTTTGGCCATTTGACTATGGTGGAGAAGAGAAAACCAGATTTTGCAATCATTGAAATATTTTTAAAAAATTGCTACTCATTTGATATCAATTGGTATCAAGGTCCACGTCGATTAGGTCAGACGCCATTATCATTTGCATGCCAATTAAATTCATCTGACCTAGTAAGGTTTCTGCTTGAGCATGGAGCTGATCCGCGCATTGCACGTGAATCAGATTTTCAAACACCGTTAGCGGTATGTGCCTACAAAGGATTTACAAAATCATTACAAATGATCCTACAATATTCTAAATTCCCACTTGAAAAAGGACACTTAGTCCAAGCGCTTAAAGCGGCTAAACAATATGGCAAGGAAGAGATTATTAACATGATAAATGAATTTTCCCAAAAAAATAATATTGATGTTAATGATGATGAGGAGATATTTACAATAGGTGCAGGATCTGACATGAATACTGTGTTTAACGCCATGGGGTTATCATCTACACTGAATATTTTGTCGTTACTCAATTCACAAAAAACACATGTACCCGTAGTAATGAAACTAGGATCAGGGAATGCAAATGATAAAGATAGAAATGATGACAAAAAATTAAACGTTGCAGAGAGTGTGACGCCTAAAAGTGATAAAAAATCTAACGAAAAGTCGGATAAATCAGAACAAATAGGGCAAAATAATTCTTCAGCTGGAGCTAATCGTAGAAAAAAATAATTGATATAGTCACTAGTTCTATTTAATATAATTTATCATCATTAAATTTAACGATTTTAAAATGTAAATATAATGTGTAAAACAAGTCATTAGTAATGTGACTTTATTTTACTTTTTGAGATGTGATTCATTTGGGTTAAATGTTGCGCTATGGGATATTTCTTTCTTTGGGTGTTGCGCGAAAGTGATGGAAAATGGTTTTTTATTTTCAATTGTAAATGGTTTAGTGCCTTTTGTATTATGTGGGTCATAGCTTTTGCGAACAATTTCACCTAATAATATACTCTGTGATATTTGCTGTTGTAAATTATCTTCTTGAATATCATCTCCTAGTTTGTCACTAAATGATCTGATTGCATTAAACAATGTTAATGCTTTTTTAAAATCCGCTTCTAATGCTTTTTTTCCCCCGGTAGCGAATGGTTGAGCAAAGTCTCTTAATGCAAGTATACTGGTTTGTAGATTTTGACGATTTTCACGATAACTCGCATCAGTTATTAACTTATTTAATCCTGCAAAAATGGCGGCATATTTGGTATCTACAATTCCTTGGGGGCGATTAATTCGTTCGAAGTGTATTTCATTCGCTTTTAATAAACATTCAGTTAATTCTTCAAATTTCATATTAAAATCATGTTCATTAAAATCGGCTGCTGCTAAAATTTCACTTTTTAATGCAACCAATTCAGCATAGGTATTATGCATATCTGTTTTCATGTTTAACTTCTGAAATTTATCTTCAGTTTGGAAAATTGTTTCATCGATTGTTGATCGAAGTGTTTTGAGTGATTCTATTTCGGTTGTATTGTTAAGTGTTTCTATTAATGAATTATAGGCAGTGAATAAATTATTTAATTTTTTGTTAATTCTGAGATAATCTTTTAAATTGGCATTCTTGCTTGATATAAACTTATTAGCAAGTTGCATATATTCTTCATTGATTTTATGAAAATCATTAATAACGTTTTTCATTTCATCAGATGATTTTGTTTGCTCAGCTAAAAATAATAAGCGTTGCGATTCTTTAATGAAAGGAATGATAAATTGTCGATGTTTGAGATATTCTAATACGTGTTGACTTAATTCTAAACATTGTTTGGCTGTCAATATGCTGTCTTGGTTATTAGCAATTATAGCTTCTGCTAATTGTATTCTGTGTCTTAAATAGGATATCAAATTTGATTGAATTGCAAAATCTGTAGCAGTTTTGGATTTTTTATTTTTGACCAAATCTTCAGATAATCGTTTTATCCTCTCTATATCTTTTTGTTTTAATATATCAAGTTCGGCATTGGAAGATTGCATATTCATTTTCATGCCCCTTTATATGCTTTGTGGTTAAAATTCTTGTTATGTATTAACTAAAGTATAGGTGATCATTACAAAATTCTAAGTTACAATTGGCAAAATTTTTTGAGTCTTAAGGGCAGGGAAATACCATCACAATGAGTCAAACCGTTCATATTCAACAAGATCGCGATTTTTTGTACAATACCTTATTAAACAGAGTGGCCCGCTCATTTTATTTAACTTTAAAATTGTTACCACCCGAAATACACGATACTTTGTCATTGACTTATTTATTGGCGCGTATAACTGATAATATCATTGACGATGTCTCTCTCAGCTATTATAAAAAAATCTATTTTATTTATTTACTACGCAATGAGATTCTGGAAAAAAGTGATGAGTCAAATAAGAGTGCATTTGATAAAATACAACTGAGTCTTATTAATGTGATTGCTGATAAAGATTTATTAAAAGCATTGCCACTGTGTTTACATTATTTCTTAGCGCTTCCACCTGCAGATAAACAATTAGCCTTGAAAGCGTTATTGACTATTTTTAGCGGGTTCGAAAGAGATGCAGATACTTTTACTTATAGAAATAAAATAGTCAGTCTGAAAAAAATTAGTGATCTTGATAAATATTTGTATGAAATAGCGGGCAGTGTCGGTGAGTTTTGGACTGAGTTATGCTTTCTGCATTGGCCAAATTATTCAAAATTATCATTGCCAGAAGCAAAAACGCTTGGGATTAACTTTGGGAAAGCGTTACAACTGGTCAATATATTACGTGATTTACCCACAGATTTGCAGTCAAATCGATGTTATATGCCTACTGAACTATTGATTAGAGAGCAAATTAATATTGCAGATTTACGTAACAATATTGAATTAATTTCACCCTTAGCGGATGAATGGCGCGAGCAAGCGGAAAAATATCTTATTTCTGCTAGAAAATATATTAAAAATGTCAAAATGAAATCATTGCGTTTCCCTATATTATTACCTTATTTTATTGCAATTAAAACATTAGAATTACTGGAAGACCATTCCTATTTGAGTGACGTACGCTTGGCAAAAATTGATCATATTGAATTAAAAATCGTTTTCTTTAAAGCAAAGTTAGCATCAGTAATTCCGCAATTATTTCTCTAATAGGGCAAACACCATTTTTTCCTTCTCCCGTTTGCGGGAGAAGGAAAAAAAGGTAGATTAGGAGTACAAAATGATTTTGGAGCAAACACAACAACCCCAATCAACACACATTATTCCTACCATAATATCCGTTGCCATGTTTATGGAAGGTTTAGACATGACCATCATAAACACAGCAATACCCACAATGGCCCGTAGTTTAAATGTGAGTCCCATCGATTTAAAAATTGCATTAATTAGTTATTTGCTCAGCTTAGCGATTTTTATCCCCATCAGTGGTTGGTTAGCCGATAAATTTGGTGCAAAAAAAGTATTTTTATCTGCACTGTTTATTTTTACGGCGAGTTCTTTATGGTGTGGTTTTGCCAGCCATTTAAAGGGATTGGTGATCGCACGTTCATTGCAAGGGATTGGTGGTGCATTCATGTTGCCAGTAGGAAGATTAATTATTGTACGCTCTTTTGAGCGCAATGAAATTATTTCTATGATGTCTCGCGTGATTATGATTGCAGCCATCGGGCCCATGTTGGGTCCTTTCATCGGTGGTGTAATAGTACATCATGTTTCATGGCGCTGGATTTTTTGGGTCAATATTCCCGTTGGAATAATCGCTATTATTTTAACTTGGTTTAAGCTCGTTAATGTTACACCACAACCTGTTTTACCTTTAGATAAAATTGGATTTATTTTATTTGGTTTAGGTTTAGCAACACTGACTTTTGGTTTATCAGCCTTCAGTGAAAGTAATTTTAAACCGATTACGTCATATTTAACGGTTGCGATATCCATTGTTTTATTAATCTCTTATATTTTATATTCACGGGGTAGGGCACATCCCATCGTTAATACGCATTTATTAATTTATCGTACTTTTCGAATTGCATCAGTAGGAAATTTAGTTGCGCGGCTTGGTATCGGCGGCATTTCATTTTTGTTGCCATTATTATTACAAATCGGATTAGGCTATTCGGCACAATTATCAGGATTATTATTAGTGCCAACGGCAATGGGATTAATTGCTGTCAAACCATTTATTCAACGTATCATTAAAAAATTACAATTTAGATGGTTTTTAATGTTAAACACCGTATTTTTAGGATTAATTATTTGGTCATTTATGTTAATTAATGGTCATTTTCCCTTATATGGAATCGCATTATTGACATTCATTTTTGGTATGGGATCGTCAATGCAATTCAGTGCGATGAATCCCTTAGCCTTTTCTGAAGCACCCAGTGAATACTTAAGTGATGTCACCAGTATTATGAGTACCATCCAGCAATTATCACAAAGTTTCAGTGTGGCATTTTGCGCAATTATTTTAAGATATTTATCTGTCAATGATGTATTAACATTATCCATATTTCACAAAACATTTTTTGTGATGGGGTTGTTTACCTTATGCGCTTCATTGATTTTCACGCGATTAAAACCAGAAGATGGTAATAAACTGATCGAATAGACAAGGTGATTTAATTACCAATTTCCTGCCAATTTATACTAAATTGGTAATAAACGATTGAAGAAAAGACAAGTATTATTATCAACTAACCAATTTTTAATTTGCTAAATGATACTTGACCCTTAACAATCAGTTTGTATATTATAGAAATATACATTATACTGATCGTATTGGAGTATTCTAAGTGGAACTAGATCAATTTGAGGGTTTTGAATGGGACAGCGGGAACAAAACAAAAAATTATAAAAAACATAAAGTGTCCAATATCGAATGCGAACAAGTTTTTTTTAATCGACCGCTCATAATCGAAGTTGATGTGAAACATTCTGCTATAGAAGATAGATTTTATGTACTAGGGCAAACAGATAAATCGAGAAAATTATTTATTGCATTCACAGTAAGAGATAAATTAATTCGTATCATATCCGCACGAGATATGATTAAGTCTGAGAGGGAATTTTATGGGCAAAAAAGAAATACCTAGATTTAAAAATGAAGAAGAAGAAAGAGTTTTTTGGCTTAACCATGATTCTACGGATTATATAGATTGGTCTTTGGCTAAGGAAGCTTCTTTTCCAAATTTAAAACCATCAACAGAAACTATTTCACTACGATTACCAAAAGATTTGCTTGATAGAATTAAAACAATTGCTAATAAAATGGATGTGCCATATCAATCATTTATGAAAATGTTGCTAGCTGAAAAGATTTCTGATGAGAAGTATTCATATTCAACAGAGCGCCAAAATAAATTAACATTCAGTGTCCGTGAGCCAACAGCGAAATATTCTGTTTCTGCTGCAGAGCTAACTCCTGAAATAAAGAAATCTCAACATAAGCAAGTGAAAGCAAAAATCAAAATATCTCGTAAAAATCAGAAATCAAAATTAAAATCAAATGAATAATCTTAATCCTCATCACTCTGCCACAAAGCATATCATTTTAATCATTATTTCTGTGGCTATGTTTATGGAAGGACTGGATGTCACTATTGTTAATACAGCAATCCCCACTATGGCATATAGTTTAAATGTTATACCTATCGATTTAAAAATTGCGCTAATAAGTTATTTACTCAGTTTAGCAATTTTCATTCCCATTAGCGGTTGGCTTGCAGATAAATTTGGTGCAAAAAGAGTGTTTTTATTGGCATTAATTGTTTTTACTTTGAGCTCATATTGGTGTGGATTTGCTGATAGTTTGTCTGATTTAGTATTAGCGCGATCAACGCAAGGCATTGGTGGTGCATTTATGCTGCCAGTAGGCAGATTAATTATTGTGCGCAATTTTGAACGAAATGAAATTATTCCGATGATGTCACGCGTTGCTATGATTGCAGCAATTGGTCCCATGTTAGGGCCTTTTGTGGGCGGTCTCATTGTGCATCATTTTTCATGGCGTTGGATTTTTTGGGTCAATATTCCGGTGGGAATTATTGCAATCATAGCGACTTTCTTTAAATTAACGCCTGTTACACCAGAACCGGTTTTACCTTTAGATAAAATAGGATTTATATTGTTCGGTTTTGGTTTAGCATTGCTTGCATTTGGCTTATCGGCATTAAGTGAAAGTAATATTGATCCAATGATTGCTTATTTAAGCATAGTGCTATCAATTATTTTATTAATTTCATATGTTTTGCATTCTCGGGGCAGAGTTCATCCCATTGTTAATACGCACTTATTATCCTATCGGACTTTTCGTATTGCCGCGTTAGGTAATTTATTAGCGCGTTTAGGTGTTGGTGGCATCACATTTTTATTACCCTTATTATTACAAATTGCTTTAGGATATTCAGCGCTTATATCAGGCATATTGTTAGTGCCTACCGCAATGGGATTAATGATAGTCAGACCCTTTATCAAACGTGTCATAAAAAAATTATATTTTAAATGGTTTTTAATGTTAAATACCATGTTTCTAGGACTGATTATTTGGTCATTTATGTTAATAAATAACCATTTCCCCTTAATTGGCATTGCATTATTAACGCTTATTTTTGGAATTGGATCATCATTGCAGTTTAGTGTCATAAATCCACTGGCTTATTCAGAAGCGCCTAGTGAATATTTAGGTGATGTCACAAGCATTTTGGGAACCATTCAACAAATTTCGCAAAGTATTAGCGTTGCATTTTGTGCAATTATTTTGCGTCATTTATCAGAACATAATTTATTAACAGTGCCAGTATTTCGAGAAACATTTTTTATTATGGGTTTATTTACTTTATGTGCGTCAATATTATTTATTCGTTTGCGTCCTGAAGACGGTAAGGTGTTAGTGGAATAAGGCCAATAAATTATTTAGTTAAATATGTATATGTGATAATATTTAGAATTAATTTGAAAGAGATATATAACATGCAAACACAAGAAGATATGACAAGAGATCCAAATACACAATTAATTTTAAAGACAGTATTTGAGCAATTATTTAATTATTTTATAGCATCTTATAATTTATTAATCACAAGCAATTATGATAATCAAACAATAGTACCAGAAATTGTACAGAAAATGACACATTTTCATACTATATATACAAATATTCTTGCGCAGATAGAACAAATTGATTTTTCAAATCCAGTCTCTACATCGAATGCCAAAAGTCAGCTTAAGAATTTAATGACATCTATGGATCAATATTTATCTATTGATCCTAGATTTATAGTTGATCATCCTTTAGGCCCTGATTACCATCAATCTTTTGCTCAGTTCCTACATCAACATGCTTTTGCCAAACAGCATTTAAAAAATTGTGGATTATTCGATTCATTACAATTTTCACTGAGTGGTAATGCCCCATCAGATTCTAATACCATCAAACGGGAAAGAAATAATCCGCAAGATGATACCGATCCAGATGCTCAACAAAGAAATCGTTTTGGACGACGTTAATTCAAAACGGGGTCAAGTACCGTCTTGCAAGTTAATTACAGTTAACTTGCAAGACGGTACTTGACCCCTTCGCGTATCATCCCGTATCATACGCAGTTCTATAAACTGTGTTCTCCTTGCCTTACCGCGAATTTAACAATGAGTAGGAAGGCTTATTAACCACGAGGAGTGTCTATGAGACATTATGAAGTAGTATTTTTAGTACATCCGGATCAAAGCGAACAAGTGCCTGGTATGATTGATCGTTATACTGGCATGATCAAATCCAGTGGCGGTGCAATTCATCGTTTAGAAGATTGGGGCCGTCGTCAATTAGCTTATCCTATCAATAAAGTTCATAAAGCCCATTATGTATTACTGAATATCGAATGCGATCAAAATACCCTCATCGAATTGAAAGATGCGTTTAGATACAATGATGCGGTTTTGCGTAATTTAATTATTCAAACGGATTCAGCAGTCAGCGACCCATCTCCATTGATTAAGGGTAAAGAGGATCGTGAAGAACGTTCTGAAGAAGTGATGTTTGAAGAAGCAACACTTGAAGACTCTGAAATACAAGATGAAGCAGAGTAATACCTAAACTCAACTTAAAATAAATCGTTGAGATAAATGTAACTTGAATATGAACTAAATTATTGAGAGAGAAAAAATATGGCCCGTTATTTTCGTCGTAAAAAGTTTTGCCGATTCAGTGCCGAAGGCGTTAAACAAATTGATTATAAAGATATACCCGTTTTAAAAAATTACATAACTGAAACCGGTAAAATTGTTCCTAGTCGTATTACTGGCACAAAAGCCCGTTATCAACGACAACTTGCTTTAGCCATTAAACGTGCACGATTTTTGGCATTATTGCCTTATACCGATAAACATCAATAAAGCGATAAAAAAATTTAATGCGTGCCTTAGCTGAGTATGTTTTACGAGGCCGTTGGCAGGCGGTTTTAATTGCGCTTTTATTTACCTTTATACCTTTTTTCGGATGGATTGGTGTTGTCATCATGGCATTGGTGACATTACGTAAAGGTGCTAAAGAAGGATTTTTTGTTTTATCGTGGATAATTTTACCCATCATCGTTATCAGTATTGTATTAAAGGATTATCGATACGCACTATATGATGCATTAGGGGGTAGTACAGTAGTTTGGTTAATGGCAATCATATTACGCCAGACCCGATCATGGTTATTAGTGGTACAAGCAGTCGTTTTATTGGCAGTAATAACAATAATTTCTTTACATATTGCTGATCCCAATATTTCGCAATGGTGGCAAATTCATGTAGTACAAATATTGAATCAATTTAATGAATTAATGAGTAATGTTTTAACACCTGATGTCATTAAAAATTCCGTAGTTACTACAGCGAAAATTGCTACAGGGTTACAAGCTGATATCATTATATTGACTAATTTATTTAATTTAGTCATTGCGCGATGGGCTCAAGCGACACTTTTTAATCCTGGTGGATTAAAGCAAGAATTACATGGTTTTCGCTTGGATAAAACCACACTCATTATAGTGGGAATTATTGGGTTAATGTTAATGAAAGTGCCAACAATACAAGATTGTTTGCCCACATTATTATTACCATTTGTTTTAGCTGGGATTAGTTTAATTCATTTTTATTGTGAATTAACATCTTGGGATTATGTATTGCTAATCGTGTTTTACATTTTATTGTTTTTACCGATTACAATTTTATATGTGTTGTGTTTTTTAATTTTAGTGGCGGCAACTGATGTTTGGATTAATTTTCGACATTATGTAGGCCCAGTAAATCAATAAGTGAGGTTATAAGATGGAAGTCATATTGCTAGAAAAAATTCGCCATTTAGGTGGTGTAGGTGACAAAGTTTCTGTTAAACCAGGTTACGGTCGTAATTATTTAATTCCAACCGGTAAAGCTGAATTTGCAACAGCAGATAATATTGTTAAATTCGAAGCACGTCGAGCTGAGTTAGAAAGAGCAGCTGCAGCCGCACTGAGTACCGCACAAACACGTGCAGATGCATTAGTGGTATTACAAGTTACTTATCCTGCAAAAGCGGGCGACGAAGGCAAATTATTCGGATCAATTGGTACCCATGATTTGGCAAAAGCCATCAGCGATGCGGGTGTACCAGTGTCTAAAAGTGAAATTCGATTACCCACAGGTCCTATTCGTCAATTGGGTGAATATGAAATTCATGTACAATTACACAGTGATGTAATGACACATGTTAAAGTGACTGTTGTTGCGGAATAAATTTTAATTTATGGCAGAGCAATTGTTCAGTAAAAATAAAATAAAAGACTCTGCTACTGATCGCATTAAAATTCCGCCGCATTCTGTTGAAGCCGAACAATCCGTGTTAGGCGGATTAATGCTTGATAATCAGACCTGGGATCGTGTTGTAGAATTACTTCAAGAAAAAGATTTTTATCGACATGAACACCGTCTGATTTTTCAAGCAATGCATGATTTGTCCCACCGTAATAATCCGTTTGATGTTCTCACACTCTCTGAAACGTTAAAAAATAAAGGCCACTTAGATGCAATGGGTGGTGAAGTTTATTTATTTGAATTAGCAAAAAATACACCCAGTGTTGCTAATATTTACGCGTATGCTGAAATTGTGCATGAACGATCTATCTTGCGCCAATTAATTGGTATTTCAAATGAAATTGGTGAAAGCGCATTTAATCCTAACGGCAGGCAAAGTTTAGAATTAGTTGATGAAGCTGAACGAAAAATATTTGCCATTGCTGAATCGAATGATCGCAATCAAGGTCCAGCAATTATTCGTAATTTATTATCAAAAGCAGTAGAACGCATTGATATTTTATATCACTCCAATGAACCCATCACAGGATTAGCAACAGGCTATGCTGATTTAGATGAAATGACTTCGGGATTACAGCCTGCAGATTTAGTGGTTGTTGCTGGTAGACCCTCGATGGGTAAAACCAGTTTTGCGATGAATATTGCTGAGCACGCTGCTATTAAAGCCGGTAAACCTATTTTAATATTTAGTATGGAAATGCCAGGTGATGCTTTAGCTACTCGTATGTTGTCGTCGCTGGGTAGAATTGATCAACATAATTTACGTGTTGGTAAATTAAAAGATGAAGATTGGCCAAGAATTACTTCTGCTGTGGCAATGTTATCAGAAACGAAAATGTTGATTGATGATTCACCAGGATTAAGCCCTGTTGAGATGCGTGCTCGTGCACGACGTGTGGTAAAAGAGCATGGTCAATTGGGATTAATCGTGATTGATTATTTACAATTAATGCAAGTGCCAGGTATTAAAGAAAATCGTACTGCTGAAATTTCAGAAATTTCTCGTGCTTTAAAATCATTAGCTAAAGAATTAAATGTGCCGGTCATTGCATTATCGCAATTAAATCGTGGACTGGAACAACGTGCAGATAAAAGACCAGTGATGTCTGATTTACGTGAATCAGGTGCCATCGAACAAGATGCCGATTTGATTTTATTTATTTATCGCGACGAAGTTTATAACGAAAATACACCCGATAAAGGTATTGCAGAAATTATTATTGCTAAACAACGTAATGGTCCTATTGGGAAGGTGCGATTAACATTTCTGGGTAAATATACACGGTTTGAGAATTTTGTGCCGGATAGGTATCGGGAGATGTAATTCAATTTCTTTCCTTCTCCTGCAAGCGGGAGAAGGAAAAAATCGAGGGTTTTTATGCAATTAACTAAAATTCAATTAGACATCTCTGCACTTCAGCATAATTTCCAACGCATTCGTCAAATAGCGCCTGGTAAAAAAATATTAGCCATGATTAAAGCAAACGCCTATGGACATGGTGCAATTAAAATTGCGCGTGGTTTAATTGATGCCGATGCATTTGGTGTTGCGTGTATTAATGAAGCAAAACAATTACGTGAAAATGGCATCACACAACCTATTGTATTAATGCAAGGATTAAATAGCGTAGATGATTTACCAATTATTAATTCCTATCAATTACAAATGGTATTACATGATTGGTCACAATTAGCTATTTTAGAACAACAACAGTTATCTCAGCCATTAGTGATTTGGATTAAATTAGATACTGGCATGCATCGTCTTGGTTTTCCTGTTACTGCATTAAATGAAATTATTGAGCGTTTACAAAAAATTAAATATATCAAACAACCTTTAAGATTCATGACACATTTTGCTTCACCGGAACAATTAGATAATTCTCTGACTATGCAACAAGCAGAATTATTTCTATCAATAACTGATCATTTATCTGGTGAACGAAGTTTGGCAAATTCAGCCGCAATTATTGGTTGGCCACAAACCCATGGTGATTGGGTGAGACCAGGTATCATGTTATATGGCGTTTCGCCATTTCCACAAAAAACAGGAAATGATTATGATTTATTGCCAGTAATGGATTGGACTTCGCAATTAATTGTGATTCATCAATTAAAAAAAGGTGATGCGGTTGGATATAATGGTACTTGGGTTTGTCCTGAAGATATGTCCGTGGGAATTGTTGCAGTAGGATATGGTGACGGTTATCCCCGTCAAGCAAAAAATGGAACGCCTGTGTTAGTCAATAATAAACGTGTGCCATTAATTGGTCGTGTTTCTATGGATATGTTGGCAGTAGATTTACGTACACAACCACAAGCAACCATTGGTGATCCTGTTTTATTATGGGGAAAAAATTTACCCGTTGAAGAAATTGCAAGTTATGTTGATTTGAGTCCCTATCAATTATTATGTGGTGTCAGAGAACGTTAAATAATCCTCTGTACACAACAAAAATTAATTTAATGCATTTTTTTACTTATCCCGCTCGCGGGAGAAGGAAAAATAACGCAGAATTAATTTTTGTCGCGTACAGAGTAAATAATCCCCTCTGATAAAAATTATAAATTAATATCATATTGTCGTGTGTTTCGTTATTTGTGGAAGTTCAGGATTAATAACATCTGCATCTTCTTCGCGTGTTCTTTTAATTCCTCCTTGATTATTAAGTTTATAATTACCACCAAATAGTAATAATCTTTCGTTATCTTTTATTTCTAGAGTGAACCGATCAGCTTGTGAAGAGGATGTTGTTGCTGTTGTTTCTATTGTTATAGTTGATGTTAATGGCAAAACAGTGGGTGCTATTAAAGACTGCGTAATTCTAACGGTTGAACAGATTGGTAGTTTTACCTCAATAGCAGGTGTAATAAGATTTGATTTGTTATAAGCCATGCGCACTGTTTTGATAAAAGTATTTAATTGATCATTTGAATTTTCAGTTAAAAGAGGATGGTGAAATAAATCAGGTCCTATGATCGCCACCAATTTATCTAACAAATGATAACCACTCGTTAATGGATAGGTATCTAATGAGGCTACATATAATATTTGACGAAACAATGCCAGATCTTTAAGTAAAGATTTAATTTGCTGTGATCTAAACAAATTATGACATAGCGTTTTGAATAAATCTAAAAATCCTGTTTTATCATCGGGATGTTGCTCAATAATGCGGTGAGTTAATTTTTCTAATATGCGGAACATAGCTGGTTCATATAACTGTTGTATAAAACCATTATCACATATTAATTGCAGCATTAATGGATTTTGTGTATTAAAAAGGATGATGTCTAATAAATCAAAGCCTAGCGGATGATTTTTATCTGTTAATTGTGTGGTTACACTGGGACATTTTATTAACAAAGTTTGACATGGTGATAATTGATTGGTTTTTATTAAATGGTATAAATAAATTATATTCGTTTCACATGAAACTAACTGTCTTGTTTTTTTATCCGCTTGATCTAATAACAAAATGATTGCATCTGAATCATGCATTTCTTTTTGAATAAATGGTTCTGAATGCGTTATTTGCTTTTCTGAATTAAAAGGTGTTTCTAAAATAGTTTCATAATCTAATTCAAAGCTGTCTTCTTCTGTCGCCGTTTCAATCGTTTCATATAAATCTTTTGCAAATTGCAATGCGGATCGGCCATGACCATTTTTATTCTGTGTGTTGACTCCATAGCTAAGTAATAATTGCACGCTTTGGAGATCACATTTTAAAATTAATTGATGTATGAGTGGCATACCCGAGCGAGAATCAACACTATCGATGTCAATTACATTGCCAGTCAAAATAACTGTTCTTAATAAATCACGTCTTGTTGATTTACATGTAATTATTGATCCCACCGGATGGGTTATGAATTCAGTTTGAGCAATATAATGTAACAATTGATTAGAAATGATTGTAGGGGAAGCTGATAAAATGAAAAGAGATAATATGTCTGCATTTTGCGTCTGAATGGCTTGATAGATCATTTTTAAATCTATGTTTACTTTATGTGAAGACAATATTTCCACAATCCGCAACAGATTTCGATGTTGAATATCCATTAATAATAAATGTTCCAAATTCAATTCAGGTACTGCTATATCTCGTGAGAGAAATAGTGACCGCGCTTCTGTTAATGTTTTTAGACTGATGTTGGGTGTATTAAATAATTTGGCGAAAATCAAATCAGTGAGAGATTTAGCATCAACCAATGGAATTAAATGGTTAAATAATGAAAAAGCTTGTCGGGTTAATGTTTGCATTAACCATTCAATAGGAATAGGAGGAGATTTAAGGTAACTATATATACTATTAAAAATCGCGCTGTCATCAGTCAAGAATGCTTGATATAAAAACTCTTTCTCATTAAATGCCGTGCGATCATTATAAGCATTATACTGCAGTAATAAGTCTAACCAAGAAGCTAATGATGAAAAATCATTATCACAAGATACTGGGACAATTTGCAATGTTAAAACATCTTGAAATATTTTTTGCTTTAATACGTTTTTATCAGCTGTATTGAAATAACGGTATAAAATGTGTTTGCATGAATCGATCGTGCCATAACTTATTTCTAAGGCTAAATAATGGAATAACACCTCGTTGGTAATGTGATTTGCATGACTTTTATGAAAGGCGTTTCTAAATAATTCTAATAGTTCTGTGCCTATTGCAATTTGCTCTGTCGGTCGTTGTTTAAAAAAACGTGGAAAAAGGGTATAGCAATTCTCTATATTTTTTGGACATTGATGCAATTCTATCGATTGTTGCAAAATATCTCTATAAGTTTTGAATAAAAGTGTAACGACATGCCAATTCTTTTCAAACAATAATATTTCAAAATACTTAACCACATTATGATAAGGCATTTTTAAAATTTGTTCAGGAATAATGATGAGTGTTGTTGAATGATGTTGTGAATAAAAATCTTGACGTGCTTTAAGCAGGGATAAAATTAAAGCGCTTTGGTTCCATGGATTATCTGAAATATGAGGTAATAAGCGCGATTCAGTGATAGTGTTAAAAACATAAATCGTTAAAGGATGGTCACACAAAGCTTGTTGAACGCTTTTATAAGCAAGTAATTCATCAAATAATATTGTGTAGGGAATTGCGTTTTGCAGTAATGCAGCTAAGCCGACTAGCTTGCTGCAATTGGGAATTTTATCAAAATCTTTAGCAATATATTGTTTAAATAGTTCAAAGACTTTTTTAGGATCTTTTCCATTCAAGGCGCAAATTTTTAAATATTGCTCAGTAAGTTCTAATATTGAAGGTATTTCGTTTAATATAGATATATTGGTTACTGTCTGTGATAATAATGACAAGATATTGAGATGGTCGATATCAATGCCAGATTGATATATAGGCATTAATAAGGTGGTTAGACGATTCTTGTAAGATTTTGCCGTATTTTTTAAAACCTGCTCATCATCATCGATCATCGCAATTTGATGGGTATCCGCGCCCCATGTTTTTCGTATCATATTAATATGATGTCTTTTAATTTTATCATAGGTATTTTTAGCAATTATTAAAATTTGTGCAACAATATCTTTATTTAACAATGTTAATAAAAAATGCCTGACTAAATAGATTTCCTTTTTCTCTTCGTAGGCAACTCGTTTTTCATTAAATGTTATGATTGCAATGCGGTGGCCATTGTTTATAGCCAGAAGTATAAATTGTTTTAATTCATTTGGATTGCGAAAATTATTCAGAATTTTTTGATCGTCACAATTAACATATTCATTATTGTTAGCGGTATGTTTTTTAGTAATGGTTAAATCAAAATCAATGGCATAGACTAGTTTGTCTTTTGCTATGGGGAGTAATAATTTTTCAAGACGATTTTTTGCTTGGGTTATTTTATCTAATTCAGTTGCAGAAGATTGTTTATTATTATTTTGATTGGCAATGATGCTCGTGTAATTATTCATCAAGTCTTCGTAGGATGCATCATCATCTAATTCCAATAATTCATAGTCATCATCATAAAAATTGGGCATGTTTATCCTTATATCGGTCTCTTATTTTATTGAAATAGTGATAATGTGTTAATTATCTCTATAAACCGCGCATTCTAAGGCAATATTGGTAATCTGTCATGACTCATTGTAAGATGCGCACCTGTTTATAAATATTGAAGGAGAATATAAATGGCTGTTGTAAAAAAGACGGGTGGTTTGGCAGGGGTCACTGCTGGTAGTACTGCAATTTGTACTGTTGGTAAAGAAGGTAAAGGTTTGACCTATCGTGGATATTCCATTGATGATTTAGCTGCGCATGCCACCTTCGAAGAAGTTGCTTTTTTACTGATTTATGGCCATTTACCTAATAAAACAGAATTAGCAAATTATCAACAAAGGTTAATTAGTTTACGTGCTTTACCCCCAGCATTGTGTCAAGTTTTAGAATTATTACCAGCCAACGCAAATCCTATGGATGTATTACGTACTGGTTGTTCTGCATTAGGCACGATGGAGCAGGAGTCCGCACAGCATGATCAATTTAAAATTGCCGATCGTTTGTTGGCATGTTTTCCGGGTATGTTAACGTATTGGCACTATTATCATCAGCATCACAAAAAAATAAATACCATGACAGATGATCCGTCATTAGCAGGTTATTTTTTACATTTATTACATGGTAAAAAACCCGATGAATTAATTAGAAAAGCAGTGGATGTTTCACTTATTTTATATGCTGAACATGAATTTAATGCTTCAACATTTGCAGCTCGTGTAACCGCTGCAACTTTATCAGATGTTTATTCTGCAATTACTTCAGCAATTGGCACGTTACGCGGTCCATTACATGGCGGTGCTAATGAAGAAGCAATGAAATTAATTTCACAATTTAAATCACCAGAAGATGCCACAAAAGGTGTGCATGAAATGTTATCGCAGAAAAAATTAATTATGGGATTTGGTCATCGTGTTTATACGATTTCTGATCCGCGTTCCGATATTATTAAAGCGTGGTCAAAAAAATTAGCAACAGCGGAACATCAAGAAACTTTATTTACTGTTTCTGAAGCCATTGAAAAAGTGATGTGGGATGATAAAAAATTATTTCCTAATTTAGATTTTTATAGTGCTTCTAGTTATCATTTATGTGGAATTCCGACAGAATTTTTTACACCGGTGTTTGTTATTTCAAGAATTTCAGGGTGGATGGCACATGTTATTGAACAGCGTGGTGATAATAAATTAATTAGACCGAGTGCGGATTATATTGGGCCGGAGCCTTTACCATTTATACCGCTTGAGAAAAGATAATTTACACACACTTTTTTCCTTCTCCCGATTGCGGGAGAGGGTGCCTTCGGTAGATGAGGGTGTTTTAAATAAATTGTGCAATATTTTTTTACATATCTTCATTCGTTTAAAATATTACAATCTCTATATTATGATTTAATTTCAGATTAAATTTAACATATATTTAAATAGATTTATTGGAGCAGAAAATGACATTAAATATTGACAATAATCTTCGTCCCGATTTCGATAAAGAAATAAGCGACATTGCTAATTACGTATACGATTACACCATTGAAAATAACGAAGCCTACGAAACTGCGCGATATTGTTTAATGGATACATTAGGTTGCGGCATGCTTGCATTACGCTATCCAGAATGTACTAAATTATTAGGCCCCATTGTCCCGCAAACAATCATACCTAATGGTGCAAAAATTCCTGGTACACAATTTCAACTCGATCCCGTACAAGCGGCATTTAATATAGGCACAATAATTCGCTGGTTAGATTTTAATGACACTTGGTTAGCCGCCGAATGGGGACATCCTTCAGATAATTTAGGCGGTATTTTAGCGGTTGCTGATTATATCAGTCGAAAAAATATTGCCTTAAATCATAAACCACTCACCATGAAAGATGTATTAACTGCAATGATTAAAGCACACGAAATTCAAGGCATCATTGCATTAGAAAATAGTTTTAATCGTGTCGGTTTAGATCATGTGATTTTAGTGAAATTAGCATCAACGGCTGTAGTAACGCATTTATTAGGTGGCAATAAACAACAAATTATGAATGCAATTTCATTAGCATTAGTTGATGGACAAAGTTTGCGCACTTATAGACATGCGCCAAATACCGGATCACGTAAATCATGGGCAGCGGGAGATGCAACCAGCCGTGCAGTGCGTTTGGCATTAATTGCTATGACCGGGGAAATGGGATATCCCAGTGCATTAACGGCGCCTAATTGGGGATTTTATGATGTGTTATTTAAAGGGCAACATTTTAAATTTCAGCGTCCTTATAATTCTTATGTAATGGAGCATGTATTATTTAAAATATCCTATCCTGCCGAATTTCATGCGCAAACGGCAGTTGAGTGCGCAGTACAATTACATCCACAAATCATCAATAAATTCGATCAAATTGATAAAATTGAATTAACAACGCATGAATCAGCCATTCGAATTATCAGTAAAAAAGGCCCATTATATAATCCTGCTGATCGTGATCATTGTTTACAATATATGGTGGCAATTGGATTATTATTTGGCAATTTAACTGCGGATGATTATGAACAAGACGTTGCTGCTGATCCACGTATTGATCAATTACGTGAAAAAATGGTCGTGACAGAAAATAAAGATTTTAGTCGAGATTATTTAGATCCAGAAAAGCGATCCATTGCTAATGCCATTCAAATCATTTTTAAAGATGGCAGTAAAACAGAGCAAATCACCGTTGAATATCCGATAGGTCATCGCCGTCGTCGTAAAGAAGGATTACCATTATTAGTTAAAAAGTTTACTGAAAATTTATCGACGCGATTTCCTAAACAGCAAGCTGAAAATATTTTGGCTATCTGTCAAAACAAAGATGAATTATTATCAATGCCAGTCAATGAATTTGTTAATAAGTGGGTAATTTAAGAACGAAACTCTATACGAGATTTTATTATGACATATTATGTACAGCATGTTTTTTTCTGCACCAACCAACGCGATAATGATAAAAAATGTTGTCAACAAGCTTGTGCATCAGAAATGCTAGAGTATGCAAAAATGCGCGTTAAAGAATTAGGCTTAACTGATAACCATCAGGTGCGAATTAATAAAGCTGGATGTTTAGGCAGATGCGCAGAAGGTCCCGCAATTGTGATTTATCCAGAAGGAGTTTGGTATGGTTATCGTAATGAAGCAGATATCGATGAAATAATTGAAACACATTTAGTTAATCACAAAATTGTTAACAAATTATTAATGATAGATAAATGTAATTAACTAAACTCTATACACAACAAATTAATGACATTTCATACTCACTTTTTCATGTAGTTTATTTGCTCGTGTAGTAAATATTTTAAAATCGCATTAAACAATAAATATAATTGATATGAAATGCTGCTAAATTTGCTATAATTAAAAGTTGAGTTAGCCAGACAATCGCTATAAATTTATTTATAGAGGAAAGTCCGGGCTCCATAGGGCAAAGTGCCAGGCAATACCTGGGAGGTGTGAACCTACGGAAAGTGCCACAGAAAATATACCGCTGTGTCAAAACAGTAAGGGTGAAAAGGTGCGGTAAGAGCGCACCGCGCTGTTGGTAACAACAGTGGCAGGGAAAACCCCGCTTGGAGCAAGACCAAATAGGAATCCATTATCGCGGCCCGCGTTGGATTCGGGTAGGTCGCTTGAGGTGTTTGGTAACAAACATCCTAGATAAATGATTGTCCACGACAGAACCCGGCTTATCGGCTGACTCACTCACTACCCACGCAACATCTACTTCTGATAATATCCACTGTTTATGAAAAAAATTCACTTGGAGTTTGCAGTGCGGTTTAAATTCATTCGTAACATGGATACATTAACAATACAATCCGAGCAATCAATTGTTGCCATTGGAAATTTTGATGGTGTTCATATTGGTCATCAAGCCGTATTAAATCAACTCAAACAGCAAGCTGAACAATTACATTTATCACCTTGGTTAATTATTTTTGAACCACAGCCAAAAGAATATTTTTCACACGCTTCTACAATGCCACGTTTAACATCATTAAGAGAAAAAATTCATCTATTAAATCAATCTGGCATAACACACATTGCATGTATAAAATTTAATAATAAATTAGCGAATTTATCTGCAACAGAATTTGTACAAAAAATATTGGTCAATTATTTAAATGTTGCCAATGTAATTGTGGGCGAGGATTTTCATTTTGGTAAAAATCGATCAGGGAATATTCAGGTATTACGTCAATTAGGCGAACAATTTCATTTTCAGGTCGGCATGATTCAACCAATTAAAGATGATTTGCATCGCGTTAGCAGTACACGTATTCGACAAGCATTAATTGATCATGATTTATCATTAGCAAATCGATTAATTGGTAGACCTTATACAATTTGTGGCAAAGTCATACAAGGCGATAAAAGAGGGCGACAATTAGGATTCCCAACGGCAAATATTCGTTTAGGTAAAAGAGTATTACCACTCAGTGGTGTCTATGCTGTTCGTGTACGCGGCATTGGTGATCATCAATTAAATGGCGTTGCAAATGCTGGCACAAGGCCAACCGTTGATGGCCAACGCCGATCGTTAGAAGTCCATTTATTCGATTTTGATCAAGAAATATACGGTAAATATATAGAAATTGAATTCGTACAATATGTGCGTAGCGAGATGCGTTTTGATAGTTTACAATCATTGAAAGAACAAATTGAAATAGATGTGCAGCATGCCAAAGAAATTTTACATTTAATCTAAATATGCAGATGGAAAATATGACCGACTACAAAGATACGCTGAATCTACCCCAAACTGATTTCCCCATGAAAGCCAATTTGGCACAACGTGAACCAACCATGTTAAAACAATGGGAAAATAGCCAAATTTACCAAAAAATCCGTGATGCACGAAAAGGTAATAATAAATTTATTGTGCATGATGGGCCTCCTTATGCGAATGGCAATATTCATTTAGGCCATGCGGTCAATAAAATATTAAAAGATATTATTATTAAAGCGAAAACATTAGATGGATTTGACGCACCTTATGTGCCCGGTTGGGATTGCCATGGTTTACCTATCGAATTAAATATAGAAAAAAAATATGGTAAATCCGGTGAAAAATTATCACATGCAGAATTTCGTCAAAAATGTCGTGAATATGCGTTTCAACAAGTGAATATTCAACGAGAAGAATTTAAACGATTAGGCGTATTAGGTGATTGGGAAAATCCTTATCTCACTATGGATTTTGCTTATGAAGCCAATATCGTTCGTGCATTAGGAAAAATTATTGCTAATGGTCATGTGGTGCAAGGATTTAAACCGGTGCATTGGTGTATTGATTGTCGCTCATCATTAGCAGAAGCAGAAGTTGAATATCAGGATAAAACTTCACCAGCAATAGATGTTCGATTTAAAGTAATTAATGATGCCGGATTTAAAGGGCAGGGCCCATTAAGTATACCGATATGGACGACAACGCCTTGGACTTTACCAGCAAACCAAGCGGTCGCATTAAATCCTGAACATCGCTATGTTTTAGTGCAAATTAAAAATCCAGAAAAAAATGAGCGATTAATTGTTGTTGAAGAATTATTAAAATCGGTCATGGCACGATATAAATTTAATGATTTTGAAATATTAGAAATTATTAATACGCAACAATTAGAAGTTTTAAAATTACAACATCCATTTTACGACAGACATGTACCTGTGGTTTTTGGTGAACATGTCACATTAGATGCGGGTACGGGCGCAGTGCATACAGCTCCTGCGCATGGTATCGATGATTATGCGGTTGGACAAAAATATCATTTACCATTGGCCCCCCCCGTTGATGAAAAAGGCGTATTTATTGCTTCTTTACCATTATTTGGTGGTGAGTTTGTATTTAAAGCGAATGCAAAAATCATTGACGTATTACGCGAAAATGGCAATTTAATTGTTGAAGAAAAAATTGAACACAGTTATCCGCATTGTTGGCGACATAAATCTCCGTTGATATTTTTAGCAACGCCGCAATGGTTTGTCAGTATGAATGCGCAACATTTACGTCAAAAATCATTAAATGCTATTCAAGATGTGAAATGGATTCCTGATTGGGGACAAGGCAGAATCGAAAGCATGATAGATGGCAGGGGAGATTGGTGTATTTCCCGGCAACGTGCTTGGTGTACACCGATGGCAGTTTTTAAACAATTTAATGAATTTAATGAAAATGAATTTGAAGTTACCACCAGTGAAAATACACAATTAGTATATCATGAAGAAATTGCCGAATTAATTGAACAAAAAGGCATTGAAGCGTGGTATGAATTATTAAATGATGAGCAAGGCTTATTACAAAAAATATTCGGTGATAAAGCCAATCTATATCAATGTGTGAAAGATACGTTAGATGTTTGGTTTGATTCTGGTATTTCTCATTTTGCTGTGTTAGATAAAAATCCAATATTTCGCTTAAATAAAGATCAACATCAATTCATTCAAGCGGATTTATATTTAGAAGGATCTGATCAGCACCGCGGATGGTTTCAAACTTCATTGTTAACTTCTGTAGCCATGTATGGTCAGGCACCTTATAAACAAGTGTTAACACACGGCTTTACGGTGGATGAACAGGGCCGTAAAATGTCGAAATCACTGGGAAATGTTATTGCACCAGATAAAGTGATGAGTACTTTAGGTGCTGATATTTTACGTTTATGGGTTTCATCGGTTGATTACCGTAATGAAATAACTTGTTCAGATAATATTTTAAATCATGTTACGGAAGTTTATCGGCGCATTAGAAATACAGCGCGGTTTTTATTGGCGAATTTACATGATTTTGATCCCGCTAAAGATTTATTACCCACTGATCAATTATTATCATTGGATAAATGGGCAATTAATTTAGCAAAAGCAATTCAAAATTCAGTTAAAGAATATTATGATAAATATACTTTTCATATTATTTATCAAAAAATATTTGATTTTTGTTCGCAAGAATTAGGTGGTTTTTATCTGGATGTAATTAAAGATCGTCAATACACCATGCAAAGAAATAGTCGTGGGCGACGATCAGCACAAACAGCTATTTATCATATATTACAGGCATTAGTTCGTTGGATAGCCCCCATTCTCAGTTTTACTGCTGAAGAAATCTGGCAATACATTCCTGGTAATAAAACGGCTGATTCTGTTTTATTAGCACAATGGTATGATTTCCCTATCATTTCAGAAGATGATCATTTTTCTTGGCATGAAATCATAAAATTACGTTATGAAGTGAATAAAAAAATTGAAGAAAAACGTAATGAGGGTGTTATAGGTTCAGCATTAGAAGCGAATGTTGAAATAACTTGTGATGGATTAAATTTTGCCCAATTAAAAAAATTAGGCGATGAATTACGCTTTGTATTAATTACTTCTGCTGCAACAGTTAAAGAAGGACCATTTAATATTAATGTTAATCCCATTTCCTTTTCAAAATGCGCACGTTGTTGGCACCGACGAGAAGATATTGGTGTCGATCCTCATCATCCAGATATTTGTGGTCGATGCGTTAAAAATTTACCTGAAGGTGAAGGTGAGCAGAGAATTTACGCATAAATAAATAAGGAATTGATTAGTGTTAAGGAAAATATTATTCGGTTTATTATTATTATCTTCGAGTGTAGTATTCGCTCAAAGTGAAACAGCCATTTTTGCAGGTGGATGTTTTTGGTGTATGCAGGCTGATTTTGATAAATTAACGGGAGTGATTAATACGACGGTCGGCTATGATGGTGGACAATCGCAAAATCCAACTTATCAACTCGTAGAATCAGGGACGACTCATTATGTTGAATCTGTTGCAGTGACTTTTGATCCTAAAATAGTCAGTTATCAACAAGTGTTGGATTATTATTGGCACCATATTGATCCTACTGTAAAAGACGCGCAATTTTGCGATGTCGGTTCGCAATATCGTACGGTCATATTCTATCTAAATAGTACACAACAACAGCAGGCGCAGGTTTCTCTCGATCAGATTAAGAAGCAATTTAACACTGTTTATACCGAAATATTGCCTACAACGATGTTTTATCCTGCGGAAGATTATCATCAAAAATATTATCAAAAGAACCCAGCACATTATGAATTTTATCGGTTTACCTGTGGTAGGGATGCAAGAGTTGCTGAGGTATGGAAAGGTAAATTATAATCACACTTTTTTCCTTCTCTCATAAGAGGATAAGGAATAATGGAAATAACATGAATATCCAACAAACAGGTGTATCTACGATGAAAGCAACGTCAACACAAGCGACTGTAAAAATCGGTAATCTCCGCTGGATGTGGTTTAGTTGGTTAGTGTTTATCGTTGATCAAACCGCAAAATGGTTAGCAATTCGTTATCTTTATTTTGGTGAACCCGTCGAAGTCACTCCTTTTTTAAATTGGACACTAGATTACAATTACGGCGCAGCATTTGGCTTTTTAAATAAATCAGGTGGAATGCAACGCTGGTTTTTTATATTTATTGCCGTAGTAGTATGCGCTGTTATCGTTGCATGGTTAGCGAAATTGCCACGTAAAAATAATTTCCAAGCCTTTTCATTATCATTAATTCTGGGGGGCGCTTTAGGCAATTTATGGGATCGCATCTTTCACAGTTACGTGATCGATTTTATTTATTTTCATATTCGCGCATGGCATTTTGCTATTTTTAATTTAGCGGATGCTGCTGTGACTATCGGCGCAATTTTATTTGCATTAACATTTTTTTCTAAAGAAGATCATTTAACATGAATTTAACATCAGAACAGACAATTCAACGTGGTAGTGAAGTAGAAATGCATTTCGCAATTCGTTTAAGCGATGGTTCAATCGCAGATAGCACACGAGAATATGGTAAACCCGCAAAATTTATTGTTGGTGAAAGCGATATTTTAGATAAAGTTGAACAAACACTGATTGGTTTAAAAGTAGGGGATAAAAAGAAAATTGTCTTATCACCGGAAGAAGGTTACGGTCTAGCAAATCCCGATAATTTACATTGGTTACCGAAAACACAATTTCCTACAGATATTTCATTAGAGGAAGGATTATTAATCAGTTTCACACAACCCAATGGCGCTGAAGTACCTGGAATTATACGTGAAATGAACGATTCGGACGTTTTAGTGGATTTTAATCATCCTTTATGTGGACAATCATTAATATTTGATTTGGAAATAGTTAACATCACTTCAGTATAAAAATCCTGTACTATTCTTATTTTTTCAAGAATATCTTGATTAATATTTCACTAAAGAAAATAAATAATAAGTTATTGTCGTGATAAATAGAGCGGTTTTTTAAGTAAAACAAATTATAAAAAATTCATAGAGGTTAAATACTATGTACCTTGAATTGTTGAAAGAAATGTTTTCTGAAATGGTTGAGAAAAAGGATGCCTCTTTAATTCCAAAATATTATCACCAAGCATTTGAGCTTTATGCTAATGGGCAAACTCACGACTATGCTTATTTTCTGGATTTTCACGAAAAGGTTTATCAATCAAATATTCAGTATAAAGTCAGTTATGATGAGAAAACTTTTATGGAACACGATGAAAAAGTAGCGGCACGAGTATTTTTTGTTATTTCTAAACCTAATGAGCCCGTTAAAGAATTAGAAGTGATTTTAATTTGCGAATTTAAAGATAATAAAATTTTTAAAATCTGGGAGCTCTGTTATCCTGATTGGAGTAAAATGCCAGAGTTTCAACATAAATGATTATTTTAAAATATTTACATTTAATTGCGTTGTTTTAATTTAGGAAATGCTATGGAATTATCTACCCTCACATCAATTTCACCACTCGATGGTCGTTACGCAGAGAAAACACAAGATTTAAGACCTATTTTCAGTGAATTCGGTTTAATGAAATTTCGTGTTTTAGTAGAAGTTCGCTGGTTGCAAGCGTTAGCTAAAAATCCTGAAATTGCAGAAATTGGTCCATTTAGTCCACATATTTATCATCAGTTAGAAAATATTGCACAAAATTTTTCAGAGGCTGATGCACAACGAATTAAAAATATTGAAAATACCACCAAACATGATGTCAAAGCCGTTGAATATTTTATTAGAGAAAAAATAGCAGGAAATGCAGAATTATCAGCGGTGAGTGAATTTGTTCATTTTGCCTGTACTTCTGAAGATATTAATAATTTATCTTATGCTTTAATGTTGCAATCGGCACGTCAGCAAATTGTATTACCTTTGATGGATGAAATAATTAATTCATTAAAAGCATTAGCACATCAATATGCTGATCAGGCAATGTTATCACGCACCCATGGCCAAACAGCAACGCCAACGACATTAGGTAAAGAAATGGCCAACTTTGTTGCGCGATTAATAAAACAACGTAATCAATTTATTGATACAGCCATTACGGGAAAAATAAATGGTGCAGTGGGTAATTTTAATGCGCATTTAGTTGCCTATCCAGAGGTAGATTGGTTAGGGTTTTCACAACAATTTGTGACTAATTTAGGTTTAACTTGGAATGCCTATACTACGCAAATTGAGCCACACGATTATATTGCCGAATATTGTCAAACACTAATTCGCTTTAATACTGTATTAATCGATTTATCCCGTGATATTTGGGGCTATATTTCACTAGGTTATTTTGCCCAACAAAAAGTAGAATCTGAAATTGGCTCATCAACAATGCCTCATAAAGTCAATCCCATTGATTTTGAAAATGCCGAAGGCAACCTCAGTTTAGCCAACGCTTTATTAAGTTTTTTAGCAGAAAGATTACCTATTTCACGTTGGCAACGTGATTTAGTCGATTCAACATTACTACGAAATTTAGGTGTAGCCATTGCACATGCTAATATTGCATATCAATCATTAATTAAAGGCTTAGAGAAATTAACAGTGAATGCTGAAAAAATATTAGCTGATTTAGAGAATGCATGGGAAGTAATATCGGAAGCTATACAAGTTGTAATGCGTAAATATGGTATCAGTAATGCCTATGAACAATTAAAAACTTTAACCAGAGGTAAGGTGATTACCTCAGAAATTATCCGCAATTTCATTCATCAGCTAAATATTGATCAAGACGCGAAAGATGAGTTATTGAAATTAAAACCAGTAAATTATTTAGGTATCGCTACTGAACTTGCAAAAAATATTTAAATTATACAACTTAATCTACTTAATATATCAATTTTCTGATTATTATTTTAAACGCATTGTGTTAAATGTTTATTTCACAGCAAAATATGAAAACGGCAGCAATGATTAAATTGCCGCCGTTTTTTTATCAAGAGTCAAATGATTAATAAATGATCCTTATTGTGAAGATGGTAACGCAAAGGCATAAAATTTATTGCCATGTGAATGACTGAGTATAGGTAAATAACCAGATCCCCAATATACAGTTCCATTCACAATAGTTGCACCAGACAATACAGCACCGGAATCGTTATCATCTACCATTGTTGGATATGACCATAAAATGGATCCATCTGATGCATTAAAGGCATAAAAATAACCTGAATGTAATCCCAGTCTATTTGCAGATCCTGCATAAACAACGTCACCAGCGACAGCAACAGGTCCAGCAGCGAGATCATTACTATTTGGATCGGCTGTTTGCCAAATTATCTTTCCAGAAATTGCATCAACAGCAGCCCATAACGCATTGGTAGTAACAGCTGGGCTGCCTGGTGAAGGGTTAACTAAAGTAATAGGTACATGTGCAATATTTGAATTAGCTACATAAATCCTATTGCCATCAGTTGCTGATCCCCATTCCATGCCGCCAAGAGTGTTTCCTGGACCAATAGATGTATACCAAATGACTTGGCCGCTATCTGGATTTAGAGCATATAAAACACCGCTCTTTTGTCCAGCTGCGAGCATATCCTGATCAACACCATTTATTTTAACTGTATAAAGCATTGGGCCTTGACCGAAGTCAGCGTCGGGTCCACAAGACAAATGGCTTATCTTACAGATTAAAGTCCAAATATCTGGTGAATCAGTGGGGCTTAATTTGGTAGCCCATTTAACAGCACCTGTATCCAAATCAAGCGCCACAATTGCATCATCTAAATTGTTAGGGTCATCCTGAGCAGGTCCTGTGTAATTATTACCAGTACCTATATAAATAGAATTACGTTTAACATCGATTACAGGTGTGCTTCCCCATACTGCAGCGCCGGTAAAGGCTGGAGTAGTCATATATGTTTTCCATAAGATCTTACCAGTTTTTGCATCAAGAGCATTAAAACTACCTCTGAAAGAACAGGTATTAGTTACCATGCAAAAGGGTGATGCTGTTTCCTCACTGGAAGCAACTCCAACATAGACTACGCCTTTGTAGTACATAGCAGATTGGTCGACTTTGCTAAGAGGATGTGAGTCTAGCAATGTGCTCCACCTCAATGTTCCATCATCGCGATTAATAGCCATCATGACTGCACCATTGGGAGGTGATACAGGTGAACTGCTGTTACTGGCTAGATAAATTGTATTACCAAAAATTGCTGGGGTTGCCCTTGCTTCACCTACCGTTTTACCTGGCTGTGAATAGTCTGCATCCATATTGTGTTTCCAGATAACAGATCCGTCATTAGCATTTAATGCCTGTAAATTTCCTCCCCAATCAGGGAAATACACAATATTATCTACCACAGCTGGTCTTGCGGAAATACCGGTCATTGTATCAATTTGATAAATCCATTTTGGGACCATGTAAGGGACTGTGGCAGATGTCAGAATGTTTTCATGAGGATTATATGAGCTATTTACAATGCTGTTCCCGAAAAATGGCCAGTTCACCCCCATGCTTAATTGGCTAAGAGAGGCGCTTGTTAAGCCAAAGTTTAATGTTCCATTATTAATGGGTGCAGATTGTGCGTAACTTAAATGGTTTAAAGAAACTAAGAATATTGAAATTAATAAGCTTTGCCAAAGCTTATTAAATGACTTATTTATTGAATTCATGATTAATTACCTCTTATAAAATAATATTAACGTGCTTATATTGTTGTTATGTCCTTAGTGGACTCGGCATTAATCATTAATTTAAATAGTTATTCCCGCTGGAAATAACTGCTAATCCATATGCTTTACCTCATCACAAAAAAAATCCTCGAAAAAGTTGAGGAATTTCAAATATTTATATTTTATTACCTATTTGTTTTTAATATAGATCATATTTTTGAAAATGGTTAATAAGATATAAATTTTAATCGGGGTGAAGATTATTTATTTTGAATAAAAGTGACAGAGCCTGCACACAATATGACCGTGTAGATGGATGGTCTGCTGGGCTAAGAGGGGATATGTGATGTATTTTTTTTTAAATCAATTAATTCTTTCCATAGTTTTATGACTTCTGGGAATTCAGGGGGGGGTACCTGTTGTCCAATGATGTGTTGAATTTTTTCCATAGGGACTTTTTTGCCATGATGTAAAAATACACCACGCACTAATGCTACGGCATAGAGTGTGTGTTTTGAAATGAAGCGTTGTTCGAAATAATAATATTTTTCATCCCATGCAATTACGCGAGTGGCAATGGTAAATTTTTGAAAGGGTCGAATAGGGCGTATAAATGTTAATTCAATGGCGTTGAGTATACCGTTCCATTTTTGTTTTATAAATAATTTGGCAACGCCTAATTGGGCGGCATAATAAAGTCGGCCTAAATCCATGAAGCTTAAATAGCGTGAATTGGTCATGTGTAAATTGATGTCACAATCAGTGGGTAGGCAACGGAATTGGAGGCGGGATTCATCTAATAAATGAATTCGCTTGGTGCGGAAACATTTGAAAATGAGAATGATGAGGCGGATGAGAAGGTTCATGGTAATAATTTAATTAAGATTGGCCCTCACCATAACCCTCTCCCGAAGGAGAGGGAATAAATGCGGAGATAATTTATTTACCGGCTAATTTTTTAATATGTGCGCTAAGACGCTTTTTGTGACGTGCGGCTTTATTTTTATGGATTAAACCTTTGTTTACCATGCTATCAATTGATGGCACTGCTTTTTTAAATGCAGCGGCAGCATCTGTTTTATTACCAGTAGCAATTGCTGCAACTGTTTTTTTAACGCTGGTGCGAAACGCGGAGCGTTGTGAAAAATTTAATTCGCGGTGTTTACGAGATTGTCGTACACGTTTTTTTGCTTGTTTGGTATTTGCCAAGGGAATAACTCCAATTTATCTGATTGAAAAAATAGCGAGAAATAATGCCTATTAACAATGAATTTGTCAATAATCTTTCTTTCCTTCTCCCCGATGGGGAGAAGGTGCCGAAGGCGGATGAGGGGGTATTAAAAGCGTTAAACAAATATTTGACATACCCTCATCCGCCTTCGGCACCTTTTCCCGCAAGCGGGAGAAGGAAAAAATAAGGAAAAAATAGAGCTTGTGAGATCCGCAATTCACCGCTAAAATAGCGAGTCAACATTAAGATTTAAATCGATTGTAGGAGAAATAAATGTCTGTTAGTACACAAACAAAAGCGGAAATTGTTAATCAATATGCGCGTAAAAAAGGTGATACTGGATCACCTGAAGTTCAAATAGCTTTAGTTACCGAGAAAATTAATGCATTAACTGAACATCTCAAAAACCACGTAAAAGATAATCATTCACGTCGTGGCTTATTAAAATTAGTGAGTCAACGTCGTTCATTACTAGATTATTTAAAACGCGTACTACCTGAAAAATATAATGATTTATTAGGTAAATTAGGGTTACGTCGTTAAGATTTATTCTGGTTACCTTAAATTAATTCACTTAATTCAACTTACTGTGAGGAAATAACTGTGCTTGAAAATGTGCATAGAAAAGAATTTCAATTTGGAAATTATACCGTCACCTTAGAAACGGGCGCGATAGCACGTCAAGCAACTGGTGCTGTATGGATACGTATGGGCGATACAGTGGTATTAGTCACTGTGGTGATTGATAAAAATGTGCGCGAAGGAACAGATTTTTTTCCTTTAACCGTGGTTTATCAAGAACGCACTTATGCAGCGGGTAAAATTCCAGGCGGTTATTTTAAACGAGAAGGACGTCCTTCTGAAAAAGAAACATTAACCTCACGATTAATTGATCGTCCCTTACGACCATTATTTCCTGAAAATTTTTATAATGAAGTGCAAATAGTCGCGACAGTTTTATCACTGGATAATAATGTTGATGCTGATATTGTTGCATTGATTGGTGCTTCAGCGGCATTAGCCATTTCAGGTATTCCATTTAATGGCACTATTGGTGCGGCACGAGTGGGTTATAAACAAGGCAACTATTTATTAAATCCATCATCCAAAGAAATACAAGATTCTGCTTTGGATTTAGTGGTTGCTGGTACTGAAAAAGCCGTATTAATGGTTGAATCAGAAGCCAAAGAATTACCTGAAGATATAATGTTAGGTGCGGTGATGTTTGGTCATCAACAAATGCAAATTGCGATTAATGCGATTAAAGAATTTGCAAAAGATGTAGCAAAAACACCTTTTGATTGGCAACCTTCATTAGCGCATGATCATTTAATTAATGCAGTTAAACAACATGCTGAAAAAGATTTAACAGACGCTTATCAAATTAAAGAAAAAACTGAACGGCTTGCAAAAATTAATTCATTACGCACTGATACCGTCACTAAATTAGTTGATGAAACTCGCCCAGAAATGAATGAACAATCCATTAAAAATGTATTTGAAGAATTGGAAGCGAAAATTGTCAGAAGTAGAATTTTGACAGGCTTACCTCGAATAGATGGCCGCGATACAAAAACAGTTCGTCCTATTAATGTTCGCACCAGTGTATTACCACGTACACATGGTTCTGCCGTATTTACTCGCGGTGAAACACAAGCATTAGTGATTGCCACATTAGGCACTGAAAGAGATGCGCAAATTATTGACGCTCTTGAAGGTGAAACAAAAGATAATTTCATGTTGCACTATAATTTCCCACCTTATTCTGTGGGTGAAGTAGGGCAAATGGGAAGTCCAAAGCGCCGTGAAATTGGTCATGGTCGATTAGCGAAACGAGGTATTGCACCTGTATTACCTTCATTAGAAGAATTTTCCTATACATTACGTGTTGTTTCAGAAATTACTGAATCCAACGGTTCCAGTTCAATGGCATCGGTATGTGGCAGCAGTTTGGCATTAATGGATGCGGGTGTGCCCATTAAAGCACCTGTTGCTGGTATTGCGATGGGATTAATTAAAGAAGGCGATCAATTTGCCGTATTAACCGATATTTTAGGTGATGAAGATCATTTAGGTGATATGGATTTTAAAGTTGCAGGTACTGCAAATGGTGTCACTGCATTACAAATGGATATTAAAATTGATGGCATTACTAAAGAAATTATGGACACTGCTTTACATCAAGCAAAAGTAGGTCGTCTACATATTCTTCATATTATGAACAGTGAAATTGCTGAACCACGTACACAAGTTTCTGCATATGCACCACGCATTACTACCATTAAAATTAATCCTGATAAAATTCGTGATGTCATTGGTAAAGGTGGCGTTACTATTCGAGCTATTACAGAAGAAACAGGTACCACCATTGATATTTCAGATGATGGCACTGTAAAAGTTGCTGCAATTAATGATACTGCTGCACAAGAAGCTTGCAAACGAATTCAAGCATTAACTGCTGAAGTAGAAGTAGGTAATGTGTATGAAGGAAAAGTCGCAAAAATTGTTGATTTCGGCGCATTCGTAACAATATTACCGGGTAAAGATGGCTTGGTGCATATTTCACAAATCTCCAATGAGCGCATCGAAAAAGTCAGCGATAAATTACAAGAAGGTCAGATGGTCAAAGTCAAAGTATTGGAAATTGATCGTCAAGGTAAAATTCGTTTGAGTATGAAAGAAGTCGCAGAATAGTAAATATATTTATAAAAAAGGGGGCAAATTTCAGCTATCAACTTTATTGCAAATAAGTTGATAGGTGAAATTTGCCCCCTTTTTTTAATTATATGCAAATTAAATCACTCTCGTATTTTTTAATACAGCTGTGCGATGTCCAACAATAATTATTGTATATCGTCTTAAGCTTAATATTTACTCTAGTTATTTCAACGCTTTTTCTTATTCCTCTTAAATACTTCCTCACTACTTATTGTTGCAATTTATTGACGATCATCAATTAAATCTATTTAAAAAGAGCTCAATATAAAAATTATTAAAAGAGAGTAGGAGAGCTATGTTTACACTGCCAGGATATAAAATTATAGAAAAAATATATCAAGGGCGAAATTCGTCTATCTATCGTGGTATGAGTCTAGAAGAGAATCAGCGGCGCGTTATTATTAAAGTTCCAAATACGAAATTACCCAATACGAAAGGTGCAGATAAATTACGGCGTGAATTTGAATATTGTCAAAAAATTCAATCTCAATATGTTATTAAATCAATAGCGCTTGTCGCTCATTACACACATGGGAATGTTTTAGTCATAGAAGATGATCAAGCCATTAAATTAAATGATCAAATTCCAGCGACAGGATTTGATACTTTAACTTTTTTGAAGCTAGCCATTCAGCTTACACAAGGATTAAACGATATTCATCATAATAATGTCGTTCACCATGATCTCAAACCTAATAATATGATAATTAATCCTCAATCGGGTGATGTTAAAATCATTGATTTTGGAAGTGCTTCACCATTACATGAATCGCAATTATTATTAATTAGTCCTGATATTACTGAAGGAACTTTGGCATATATTTCCCCGGAACAAACCGCTCGTATTAATCGGCGACTTGATTATCGTACGGATTTTTATTCTTTAGGTGTTACCTTTTATCAAATGATTACCGGTAAATTGCCTTTTAAAGTGACAACGATACAGGAACTGGTTTATTGTCATATCGCAAAACAACCCATAATACCTTCAGAAATTAAGCCAAGCATTCCTCAAGTTATTTCAAGCATTATCATGAGATTAATGAGAAAAGCTGCAGAAGAACGTTATCAAAGTGCGTGGGGAATTTTAGATGATTTAAAAAATTGTTTAGTTCAATATCAAAAGACAGGAGAAATAAAACCATTTGCTTTGGCAAAACAGGATAGAGTTGAAGGTTTTTTTCTTTCACAAAAATTATACGGACGTGAAACAGAAATTTCTCATTTGCAAAATGCCTATGCGCAAACTTGCAAGGGAACAGCTTCAGTAGTAATGGTGACGGGACATGCTGGAACAGGCAAATCGGTGTTGGTCAATGAGATGCGTCCTCATATCGTTGCAAAAAGAAGTCATTTTTTATCAGGTAAATTTGAACAATTAAATCGCGGAACTGCTTATAGTGCAATCACTCAAGCATTTAGCAGTTGGGCAAAACAAGTACTCACTTCTAGTGAAGAAGAAATTTTAAATTGGAAATTTCGATTGTTGGATGCATTGAGTGGAAATGCTCAAGTCATTATTGATGTTATTCCAGATTTAGAATCAATTATCGGTAAGCAACCTATACCGCCTTTATTAGGTATTGATCAAGCAAGAAATCGTTTCCATTTGGTATTTCAAAAGTTTATTAATTTGTTTGCACAGGAAAAATCTCCTTTGTTTTTATTTTTGGATGATTTGCAATGGGCTGATCTTGCCAGTTTAAATTTGATAGAAGCTTTGATGATTAATCCTGAAAGTTGCTATTCGTTATTTATTGGCGCTTATCGTGATAACGAAGTAGATTCATCACATCCACTGATAAATACTTTAAAAACACTGCAAAAATCCAATATTTCTATGCAATTCATCGAGCTACATTCTCTTAAGCTAGTAGATGTGAATCTATGGCTTGCCGATACGCTTAACCTGCCGCCTGAAAATACAATTTCATTGAGTGAATTAATCTATCAAAAAACAGCAGGAAATCCTTTTTTTGTGAAATCATTTTTATATGCAATTTATGAAGAAAAATTTCTTACGATAATGAGTGAACAAGGTTGGCAATGGGATTTGGATAAAATTCGTCAACACAAAGCAATGGATAATGTAATAGATTTGATGATCGATCAAATAAAGCAATTACCATTAGATGCTCAAGAAATATTAAAACTTGCAAGCTGTTTGCGTTTTCAAATTTCCTGGGAAACATTACAAATCATCACACGTTATTCTGAAAAAGAACTTCGTACTCTGTTGGCGACATGTCTTGAAAAAGGACTAGTTGTGCAAGTTGATAATAATTTGCGGTTTGCACATGATCGTGTTCAAGAGGCAATAAATCAATTAATTCCGAAAAATGAGTGTCAAAAAATAGCTCTTTTACTGGGCAGATTGTTGCAGTCTAAATTACCTTTAATTCCTAGTCCAAATCAGTTGTTTGAAGTTGTTGAACACCTCAATATAGCCAAAAATTTAATCACTGATCGTGATGAGCAAACCGCTTTAGCAAAATTGAATTTTCAAGCTGCGAAGCATGCAAAACATGCTATAGCTTATGCTTCAGCTTTGCGTTATCTAAAAGAAGCAGAGGTTCATTTTATGACAACAAAATTTTGGGAAGAAAATTATGATATTGCATTTGAATTATATAAAGAATTAGCAGACGTTGCCTATTTAAATTTAAACATTGATGCGGCAACAGAATATATTGATAGTTTATTAGGAAATGCGCGAACTGAATTAGAAAAAGCTGAAATATATAATCAATTAGTGATACAAAAAACATTAGCAGCAGAATATCAAGAAGCAATTGATATTGGAAATAAAGCATTGCGTTTATTAAGAATCCAATTACCTACCGAAAATTTATCTCATGCATTACAGGATAAGATCGTCAAAGTGAAAGTACTATTGCAGCAGAAAAAAATAGAAAAAATTAATACGCTTCTTGATGCGCCTGAAATGAAAAATCCGGAAATTAAAGCAGCAATAAAATTACTGCATAACTTATTGGCGCCTACTTATCTAGCAAATCAACCCTTATATGCTGTAATTACATTAATAATGGTTGAGCTCAGTTTAAATTATGGTAACGCAGTTGATTCAGCTATGGCTTATGGATCATATGCTATGTTATTGAGTGCTCAATTAGGAGAGATTCAATTAGGTTCTGAATTTGGTCTGTTAGCCATTGAATTAAGTAATCGATTTCATCATTTACCATTATTATGTAAAACGCATTTTATTTATGCTAATTTTATTCATCATTGGGTAAAACCTCTGCTACAAGTTGATTCTCATGTGAAGAAATCTTTAGCAGCTGGATTAGAATCAGGTGAATTCCAGTTTTTAGGATATCTCTCACAATTTCAAGCCACTTATTTTTTTTATACAGGGACATCACTTGTAGATATTTATACTGAACTCTCTAAACTTTTATCACTTACTTATAATTGCAAAAATCAATTAGTCATGGATAGCATTCATGCAGTGCAATTAATTGTATCCAATTTATCAGGCCAATCTAAAAATATTTCAATTTTTGCCGAGGGAAATCACAGTGAAGAAGAATATCAAGCGGTATGGCTACAAAATAAAAGTTTTTATGCACTGGCTAATTATTTAATTTTGAAGGCAAAAGTGTTGTATTTATATGGAGATTATGAAAAATCATTGCAATTAATTGTACAAGCAAAAAAATATATTTCTTATATTCCTGGTCATTTCTCTGTTGCTGTTCATAATTATTATTATTCTTTATGTTTATTGGCGCTTTATCCTGCCGTCGATAATGATACAAAAAGCGAATATTTGAAGCAAATCGAAATTAATCAAACGCAAATGAAGATCTGGGTTGATCATTGTCCAGAAAATTTTATGTCCAGAGATAAATTAATTTCTGCTGAATTGTGTCGCGTTAAAGATGAACCAGCAAATGCAATGAAGTTATATGAAGATGCTCTTACACCATTGCCTTATGATGAATTCTTTCAAGAAATAGCAATCACCAATGAATTAGCAGCTAAATTTTGGTTATCACAAGGAATGCTAAGTTGTGCCCAAGGACCCATGTTGATTGCATATCAGAGTTATGGACAATGGGGCGCCATACATAAGGCAAGTGCTTTGATGAAGCAGCATAGTACATTATTAATGCCATTTGCCATTGGGCTCAGCAGTTTGCATGTCAGTGGCGAGGCGACAATTAGCGCGAAGAGTTTAAGATCGCTTGATTTGGCCAGTGTATTAAAAGCTTCGCAAACCATTTCTAAAGAAATTGAGTTATCAAAACTGTTATTAAATATTATGAAAGTCGTGGTAGAAAATGCCGGTGCACAAAAAGGCGCTTTCTTTATTGAAGAAGGAGACATGCTTTGGCTACAGGCAGAATATACAGCAGAAGGTCAAATTCAAACGTTTCAAAAAATACCTCTCATGGATTGGCGTAATGGATCGCATGCGATTATCGACGAGGTGAGAAAAACAAAACAAACGATATTATTAGGAAATGCGTATAAAGATGAACGATTTGTTCAAGATATATATATATCGCAACATCAAATTTATTCTGTGCTATGTGCACCTGTAATAAAACAAGATCAGCTCGTTGCGATAATTTATCTTGAGAATAATTTGGCGCCCTATGTTTTTACACACCAACACTTGTTGATATTAACTATTTTAGCGGGACAAATGGCGACATCTTTGGGCAATTCACGTTTAGTTCAAAGTGAGTTAGCGGTGAAACAACAATTTGCTGATGAACAACGACGTCGAGCGGATGATGCTGAAAAAAATCAAAGAGAAAAAGAATCTTTCATGGACGTGATTTGTCACGAGATTCGAAATCCTATCAGCGGTATTACGGGAAGTTTAGGATTTATTGAGCAAGATATTGCTGATTTGAAAAAGCTGGGCCAGCGTGATCAGCAGGTGAAAAACTTAGAAGAACAAGCACAAACTATAAGAGAATGTGTTGCACATCAAAAAGAAATAATTAATAACGCACTTGACGTATCAAAATTTGAAGCAGGAAAGATTGTTTTAGAAGTTAAACCATTTCAACCTAAAAAATTAATTGAAACGGTGGTAAATATATTTTCAGCACAATTAAGAAGTAAAGGTCTGAATTTAATTTTACAATTACCCGAAAAAATTCCCGTAGTGAAAGGAGATGAGGAACGCTTAAAAATAGTTTTGATAAATCTTATTTCCAATGCAATTAAATACACAGATAAAGGAAATATTAAAGTGTCTTTAGAAATCCAAGATTTTACTGCTACACAAAGTACATTAAAGATTAGTGTTGAAGATATGGGTATTGGTATGACAGAAGAGGAATGCGCACAATTATTTAAACGCTTTTCATGTCCTGTCGCTTCTTCCCAATATAAGGGTACAGGTTTGGGGCTGGTTATTGTAAAAGATACTTTGGCGTTAATGAATGGCGAAGTTCAGGTAGAAAGCACAAAAGGTGTGGGTAGTAAATTCACTATTACGATCACTTTATTTACAGCATTTCCTGAAGAAATAACAAATCCATCACCTGTTTCAACAAAAACTCCTCAAAAGGTCGCTATACCTAAAATGATTCTTGTTGTGGAAGATAATATAGTCAATCAGAAAATTATGTGTAAGCAATTAGATGATGTCGGGCATCGTTGTATTGTTGCTAATAATGGAAAAGAAGCGATTGAATTATGGAAAATGAATAAGATAGATCTCATATTTATGGATTTACAAATGCCTGTTATGGATGGTATGACGGCCACGAAGATAATTCGCAAACAAGAAAAAGACCTTGGTAAAGGATCTGTACCGATTATTGGTTTATCTGCATATGCGCGAGCTGAATATAAATATAATGCTGTAAATGCTGGGATGAATGATTATTTAACCAAACCCTATGAAAAAGAAAAAATTTATTCTGCCGTTGAACATTTTACTCAGCAGCCTCTTGTAACATTTGTTGAAAAACAGAATAAAAATGAGATAACAACACAGACATCAAAAAATTCTGAAGCACCAAGAGCGACTTCTGAATTTTGGCAACCTATCAGAAAACAAGAGCAAGAGTCTTCGTCAGACAAACCGTCCTCATCTCCCACTGTGCGTCATTAATCATCAATGATTTTTTACAGTTTTTGATATAAAAGTGCGTAACATTATTTTCCTCTCGTAGTACTATTTGAAGATATAAAAATACCCTTAAAAGCGCATCAATTTATTATTCAACTATAATTAAATAAATGCTAACAATTAATAGATATTGAGAGGGTGTTATGAAAAGCAAAATAATAATGCAAAAATCTAAAGATGATAATAGTTGGATTACTTCGTTAGTCAATTACTTTCAGGATATCGATGACTATAACAAAGAAGAATCAACTCAGGTTGGTTATCGTGGCCCCTTGCAAAATAAAGATCAACATTCAGCTAGCGCAGATGAAATGCAATATCAAGTTGATATTGTGGTAAGGCAAATATTTAATTTATCTCACGATATTAGGATTGCCTGTATAGGCACTGAAGAGGTTAATGATTTAAAAAGTCTATCTCGGCTTAAAGAGAGATTATCTGCATTAAAATCTATGATGACACAGTATCCAGAATTAAGTGATAGGATTTCAAAAGAATTAAATCGTCGAATTAAGTTAATACCGACTGAAGATCTAGATAAAGTGACAGTACATCATAGATTATTAAGTTTGGATTTAATATTAGATCATTTATTATTTAGAGCATATAGCCAGCAATTTAATGAAAAAAATAATCAACTTAATCAAATTTTTCGACAAGTTGTTCAGCAAAAACCAGAGGAGATCAAATTAAATGATTTAACGGAATTAAGAAATGCTATGCAGCAAATAAATGACCATATACCAAAGAAATTATTACCAATTGATTTTATTACTGAGTTAAAAAATTTTTCCCATGTTGCTGTTGATGATGAAAATGCGCAGAGAATCTTACAGGACATGAAGCAGCAATTGGAAATTGCTAAACGTAGTATATCGGCTTTACACGATAGGTCTCATTTAGCTGCACAAGCCAAAATGCAACACACTCGGGTACAAACATCAGCTATACAAACAAATGAGGCAACTCGGGCTCAGCTAATGAATTCAAATAGTGCTACTCCAATACAATCACCAGTTAACTCTAAAACCGATATTAATAAGATATTTGAAAATAGTGATGCCCCACCAGTGCAACAACGCTCTAGCGCATATTATCTGGGTGATAAAACGGGTTTTAAAACACAGCTCATTAATATTAGAGGTGAGATTACAAAACTGATTCAACAGCGAGATATTGCATTGTCAAATTTAAAAGAAAGTGAGCATAAACCTTACATAATATTACTCGAAGAATTAAAAAAACAATTTGCTGAGCAATTAAAAGAGGTTGAGAAAAAATTTGAAGGAATCAATTCAAAATGGATAAAGTTGGATAAAAGTAGAGTTCCTGATGAAAATAAACTCTTTATTAATTCATTAATAAAATCGATAAAAGAAAAAGATATTAGAGATGTCAGAGTAATTGTTGACAGTAATAAAGCAAGCAAGGAATTACGTAGTCAGGTTAGAGTTTCAGATGCTCAGACACAAAGAAATAACCAACGAAATGATTAGAAATATTCCTGCAAAACAATTCTTTCAATTTAAAGATTATTTTTCCTACAATTCGAGAGGTATCTATATTTTTTAAGATAATTATGAAAAATTAATTTACTTTCGAATATTTTTATTTATCTGATCGATGTTCAACAACTATTGTCGGACATCGTCTTAATTTTAATTTTTATACCGCGAAATTCAAATTTCAATGTATTAAATTACGTCAATCCTTGCTCAGTCCGATCTACAGCTATTAAGCTGATATGAATTTTGTGAAGTGCAAAGCATCCGCTGGTACATAAACCAGCGGAAATTTAGAGTTACATGAACAGATTACTGATTTGGTCTGAAAACGGTACTGCTTTGTGTAGCGGCTTGAGTGCTATTATTTGTGATGCTGGGGTCTTGTACATCTCTTGATTTATGAACTGGGCTACTAGAACGTCTCATCGCTTCAGTCATTGCTGCCATACCATTTACTTTAGGAGTTACATTGTTGCTATTTTTAACAACATTTTGCAGGACCAAATCGATAGAAACATCATAAACCATTTTTGCAATTTCATTGGCAGTGTATCGGCCTTTTAATTTCAATTGCTCAGCACTGTACTTAGTTATTTTATGAATATCACATAAATCTGTACATAATGATTGTTTATCAACATCAGAAATGGGTGATCCAACAAATGCAAAATTAATAATATCTTCGATATTTTTTTCTGCAGATTTTTGAGTTTCACGATAATCAGTTGTAATTCTACGCAGCAATTCAGACGATTTATCAGGGTATTTGGATAATTGATCAAAGAAATAGTCCAACATACTTTTAAGCGTTGCTTTATCTTCATTAAGTACATTATTACAAACAGCTTGTTTAGCATTAGCAGGAATAGATGCATGTAATGCAGCATTTTCTGCTCTTAGTCTTGCTAGTTCAGCCAATAAATTTTGACGTTCTTTATCTTGTGCAATGCTTGGTTGTGGTGGCGGTTGCATTGGTAGTTTATCAACATGAATTGAAGCAACTGGATAGGGCATACATTGTTTTACTTCTGGTTTGTCTCTAGCAGCTATAGCAGAAACATTAGAAGGGTTGCTGCTACTATTTGGCACAGCTAATCTAGCTGATTGCAAAAGATTATCAGGTATTGATTTATGGGGTTGATCAGCTTTTAATTGAGCATCTGGTTCCCGCTTATTTTGTAATAATTGATTTGCTTTTTCATCAGAAATTTCTTGCATAATTTTACAATCATAAAATACAGACGGAATAGCGGAGATATCAAGGTGTTTTTTTAACTCTTCCAGTATTAAATTACCATTATTCATTGAATCTTGTGCGCGAGATAACTCATAGAGATCGGTGTTTATAAATATAGGAGCTTCCAGAATGCGATCTTTAGAATCACTGCTGTAATAATATAATATTTGTAGTTGCGGTTTATTGGCGGCGTGTTCTGCATATTTATAATAGTCATCTTTGAATTTTTTTGCTGCTTGTGCATTAGCAAATATTAAATGAATGGCATAGAAAGTTCTCTCACGATTTATAGTCTCATCAATTCGTTTCGATATTTTTATTAAATTATCAGCTTTTAATTGAGTAACTGGTGCTACTGGTAATTCTCTTCTGGTTGCATTGAGTCGATTATTAATTTGTGATTGGCTTAACATATAAATACCTCTGATAAAACGGGGAATGTGTCATGCGATTTTGAATAAGATTTACTCTTAATTAATGGTATACAGACATACTAAATAAAAAATGCATTATATCATATTTATACTTTTGAGCAATAAAAAATAGAGCCGTATCAGCCAAGAAACTCAGCACACGGCAAAAATTAATTCTGTGTTTTTTTTCCTTCTCCCACAAGTGGGAGAAGGAAAAAACGCAGTAAATATTTTTTTGTCGCGTACATAGGCAAAGAATGTAAAAACATTATTGGTGCGTACAGATTTGAGAGAGAGTGAAAAAAGTGAAAATAATTAATGATAAGCAGTAACGATAGGGTGAATATACAGCCTTATCCACCCTACATTATGAGAAAAGTTTTATTTCCCTTCAGATTTTTTCTCAGTCCCTTTACCAGTTGCAGCAGCAGCTGGTGTTGCAGTAGCAGCTGCGGCTTCTTCAGTGACAACTGTTTCAGTTACGGCTTCTTCTTCAATGGCTGCGCGTGGAATATGTATGTTCACTACAGGTAAATCATGCTCAATACCATGTGATAACTGTACAAATTCAACACCTTTAGGCAATTTAATTTGTGATAAATGGATAGATTCATCAACGTTCAAATGGCTGATATCTACCTCAAGATATTCAGGTAAATCAGCAGGCATACAACGGACATCAACACTGGTCATCAAGTGAGACACAATACCGCCAGCTGTTTTAACGCCCGGTGCCACATCGCCACCCAAGAAGTGGATGGGAACATGCATAGTGATTTTTTCATGACCAACACGTAAAAAATCCATATGAACAATACGTAGTTTATAAGGATGACGTTGGATATCTTTTAAAACCGCTTGTTCTTTTTGGCCATTGACGTGCAAAGTTAAAATGTGTGAGTAAAATCCTTCATTTTCTAACGCTTTCATCACTTCTTTATGATTAAGGGTCAATGAGACGGGATCTTTTTTTGCCCCATAAATAATTGCGGGAATCAATTCTCCATCGCGGCGTAGGCGGCGGCTCGCACCTTTCCCCTTAACGCTGCGAAGTTCTGCTGCTAATTCATATTTACCTGCCATAACTTTTCTCCAAAAAAATACATCAGCTCATACTGCTGATGGGTTGAAATGTTAGCTACTTCGCGACCAAAGTAACTGGAAACCGAGCATTGTATATGATTTTGGGGGGATGTGGTATAGAGAATGGGGATTAATTTGAGCCATTCTTTTTTTATAACACCATTATTTTAACGTATAAAATACGGGTTTTATTATTACGACCATATAATTAAAATTTACCTCCTGTTTATCGAGATATTTTTGTTAAGTTATTTGGCACTTTTATTAGATCGCATAGTAGCGATACTTAAGCTAAAAATGTAAACAAAAATTTTTATAATTAAAATTGGAGATGAATTTCCATGAATAATGATCTGTTTACAGACAATAATTTGCCTTCTTCATCAAATTCCAGAGCAGCAGCTGATATCGGTGGGACATATACTGATTTACCAAGGATTTTAGATGATTTTCGTAAAGAAGGTGTTACTGCTATTGCAGTATGTTTAATTAATTCATAGGCGAATCCGGTTCATGAAAAGAAACTCATTAATGCAATTAATGAACAATGGCAAGAGGTAACCGTTATTGGTTCTCATAAAATAACGCGTGAATGGCGTGAATATGAACGCACAAGTACAAATGTTTTAGCTGCGTATGTAACACCTATTGTGCAAAAATATTTAAATAAATTAATGTCGAAATTAGAAGAAAATCAATTTCACGGCAGATTAGATATGATGCAATCCAATGCTGGCATTAATTCTTTTAAATCATCGCTGAAAATGCCCATTACGCTGATCGAATCAGGTCCAGCAGGTGGTGTGAGAGGCGCAGCTGCATTAGGAAAACTCATTAATTGTGGCAATATTATTTCACTAGATATTGGCGGAACTGCAGCAAAATGTTCTTTAATTTATGATGGCCGTATATCAATTAATACAGATTATTATATCGAGCGAAATAATAAATCAGCAGGTTATCCAGTCATGGTGCCAGTGGTAGATATCGTTGAAATTGGAAATGGTGGCGGTTCGATTAGTTGGTTGGATGATAATGGTAAATTAAATGTGGGTCCACAGAGCGCGGGTGCAAAACCAGGGCCTGTTGCATATGGTCAGGGAGGTAATCAGCTAACTACTACGGATGCGCTTTTATATTTAGGACGTATCAATCCACAGAAAATATGTGGTCATGAAAGATCCGCTGAGATGGAAAGTGTTTCTATTATTGCGAAAGAATAAAGTAAAAAACAAAATTTATCTCCTGTAGATTTAATGAGTGGTATCATGCGAATTGCGAATCACAATATGATTAATGCTTTAAAATTAATATCAATCGATCGTGGATATGATCCAAGAGAATTTAGTTTGATGGCATATGGTGGTGGCGGTGGATTACATGCTTGTGAACTTGCGCAAGAATTAGGATTTAAAGAAGTCATAATTCCAGTCGCTGCGTCAGTATTTTCTGCGTTGGGCATGTTAATGTGCGATTTACAGCGTGATTATGTACTAACAAAAATCATTTCATTATCAGCTACAAATGTGATTGAACAAATTAATAGCGAATTAATCAATATAGAAAAAAGTATTATTTATAATTATGCAAAAGATAATATCAAAAAAGATGAAATTCATTTTGAGCATTTTGGATGTTTTCGTTATCAAAATCAGGAACATGTCATTGAATTAAAGCTACCGACGATCATCACAAATACTGATCAAATCAATGATGATATCGAAGCTTTTCACGCCGCTTATCAACGAAGATATACTTATAAATTAGATTGCCCAGTTGAATTTGTGCGTTTTCATACTGCTGCAACTGTGAATATGAATAAGTTGAACCCTAAGAAACGCGCATTGAGTAATAACAGCAGTGATCAGGCATTAATTCATTCTCGTCCTGTAAATTATTTGCTTGCAGGTGTTCATTCAACGCCTGTATTTAATGCTGAGTTATTGGAACCCGATTTAAAATTAAAGGGCCTGCTATCATTGAAGATGCATCATCCAGTATTGTCATATTGCCTTTTTTATCAGCTGAACTTGATGTTTATGGTAATTTACGAATAATGATGCAACCAGAAGCTTGTCTACCCGAAAGAGTTAATACTGATTTTATTACAGTGACAATTATTCAAAGTGCCTTAAAAGCCATCGCAGAAAAAATGTTTATTGCAATGAAAATGACGGCAATGTCTCCCTTAATTTATGAATTGCTGGATATGAGCACAGTGACTACCGATGCAGAGGGTAATTTAACAACGTCCGGTGCTGGGATGCCAGGTTTTTGTTAATGCATTAGGTAAAAGCATTAAACATATTTTAAATAAATATAATAAACCACAAGCAATATCACCGGATGATATTTTTATTGTGAATAATCCTTATTGTGGCGGTATTACACATTTAAATGATGCTGTTCTTGCGATGCCAATTTTTTGTGGTAACGAATTAGTAGCATGGGTTGTTAATATTGCACATTGGATAGATATAGGAGGAATGTCTCCTGGTAGCATATCAATGGAAGCAACAGAATTAGCACAAGAAGGCCTACAAATTCCACCACTCAAAATTTTTGCTAAAGGAATTTTAAATGAAGAATTGTTTGAAATGATTTGTGCAAATTCTCGACTGCCTGAAAATTAAAAATAAGAGAGCGCAATTATTTTATAATATATGGCGAGTCGATAATTATAAAAAAATAGTATTTTTAACAATGAAAACACCATTATATAACAAAAAAAAAATAATTGGGATATTTGGGATATCTGTTTATCTTGCGGAATACTCTCTTGAAAATACTAATTATGTTGATTTATCTGCCAGAGAGACAGAATGCCTTAATTATCTTTTAAGAGGTAAAACAGCTAAAGAAATAGCTGTGATAACTCAATTATCAGTGCGAACAATTGAAGGATATTTGAAAAAGATTAAAATTAAATTAAACTGCAATTCTAAATCAACACTAATTAGTAAAGCTTTGAGATTAGGAATAATGAGAATCAATAAAGGAGAAGGCGTTATTTCAAAGGAATTTGAGCCTGGTATATTTATTGCAAAAGAATAAAATAATTCTTTTAGTATCATATTGCATTCCTCTATAAGACTTTGCCATCTGATATAGATAATAACCATAAGCATAGAGATATTAGGGGGATTAAGTTTTATAGAGTTTTCAGTCCCTTTTTTTAATTTAAATTGTGGTGATGTTTATCGATGGTGGGTAGGTGTAGTATGTTGTGGAGGTGCTTGCTCAGTTGAAGTATTTAAAGGGTCCAGTTTTGTTGAAGTTTCATTCTTATGTGATATTTCTGGATTGGTTGAAGATTTATTCTGTTGCGTAATATCAGGGGTTGTTGCAGGTTGGTGATGATACGTTAATAAATTTTGTAATGATTTTAATTGATTTTGCAAGTTTGTTTTAATATCGGTGTTCACATTAAAATTAGGATCATTTGTGACCTTAAATAAATAATCAAGCCTAAACCGGGTATCTTTCAGCCATTCAATGGCATTAAGCATGATTTTATTATTAATATTCGTCTTATTAACTTCATAGTTTTGACGTTCATCTTCTAATTGCTTTATCAATGTTTGCATAACATCGGGTCTGGCTAATATTTTAATTATACTATGCTCAAAATGATTGGTTGTTAATTCGGATAATGTATTCACTGCATTTTTTAATGCTTGTTGCAATGAAGGGCTTGTATGCTGTTTTTTGTCATCTATATGAGATTGTGCAAAAGCATTAATTTCGTTCATTAAGTCGTTATAGAGACCCTTTAACTTATCCTCTGTCATCTTATTATCACGATAGGGCACCATTCTAAGTTCTTCAATTTTTTTCGTAATATTTTCTATCGACGCAATAGCAGTAAGATCGGATGACATCATTGTTTTTTCTTTTTCAAGATCAGAATGCTTTTGTACCAGTGGTTTAATATAATCTGTATTGATTATTGAATTTTCAGGTAAATTTGATGGTTCTTTATTATTAGTATTACAGAGTTTCATATTAGATAAATTGAATTTTTGTTCATGGATTAATGCTAATTTTAAATCTAACAAATTGTTCAATTCTTTGTAACGAATGGGAAGTGTAGTGTGGTCTGATTGTGAAATAAGTTTGTTACATGTTTCTATTCTATTATCGATAGTCGTTAAGGCTTTTGACTGTATGTCGCGCATTTCAAGTAACGAAGGCGCTAAAGATTTATAATCATTTTCATTTTTATATTTATCTATTTTTACTTTCAAATTATCCATTTCGTATGCGAAATACGATGACTGAAGCGCGTGCATTTGATAAGTTAAAACATCATCTTTATTATACCCATTATTGTTATCCGTTTTTCGTTTTTCGTATTTGTCAATTATTTTGTTTAATAGAAAAGAAGCAGGGATTGAATTATTTGGTTTAATACAATAATTAATGAGGTCTTCCTCTTTTGCTAAACTGCCATCAATTTTTCGTTGCGCTTCGTAAAATTTAGTAAATATTGCTGTATCCTCAGGGTATTTATTACCGTATTCTGTGCTTGCTTTTTTTCCATTAACTTCAGTTGTACCTAATGATGCGCGTCTTTTAGTTAAAATATCTAGCACTACTGAAACACTAAAATCATCATGATTGTTTTGTAATTCTGTTAAAACTTTATGCCAAAAATGTAATCCTTCAAAGGCGGCTTCTTTAGAGACAGATACGACCGATTTGGTTCCTTCTTCTGCCATCACTTTACAATTATTTTCAACAGCCGCTTTAAGATGTTTAATAAAATGGGTATAAATATTTTTATCTATATAATTGTTTGAATTGGGCATTTCAAATATTGCTAACATATTCCGCTGATACTCATCCATTTTAGTTAATTGCTCGACATTCATTTGTTGAAAAAATTTTGCGCTTATTTCTGTTATTTCAGCAGCAATCGTTTTGGTAGATTTGGAATTATGCTGTGATAACATAATTTTTTGATAAAGTTCGCCTGCAGATTTAGTCAATTCTGATCTTTTTTGTTGTTGTTGGGCTATTTGTTGTGCTTGTTCTGCTTGTTCTTTTTCTATTGCCTCTTTTTTAGGTTGAATTCTTGATTCAAAACGAAGTTTTACACGAGGGGAGAGCGGTAGGTTTTTTTTAGTTGTAAAACCAGACTCATTACTATTCTGCTCTTGCTGAAGATCAGTCTCACTAGGCATATAATTCACCAAAGAATGATATTTTTCTATAAGTTAATTATAGAATATGAGCAGAATTTTAACTTAGGGATGATTAGTTTTATCTTGAACATCTTCTGTCGATTTTTCTGGTTCCGCTGTCTCCGGGGCCACATTGGGTTTCGATGTTTCGCTTTGTAGATTACTGCTGGAAAAAATTGAATGACGGCTAGTGAGTGCCCTAATGGTAGAAACTGGCGTATCAAATAATTTCAACATTTCCTCTTTGTTACGATGACTACTTTCTTCCACAATGCGACGTGCGGTTTTTTTTCGAGACGTTAATGCAGAAAGACTGGCCCCATTGTCTATGAGTATTTGTGCTTGAATCACATTACCAGACGTAGCGGCATTGTGTAAGGCTGTATAATTAAAACCACTTTCACGTTCATCAATATTCGCCTTTTTTTGCAGTAGGCATTTTATGATGGCATCTTGTGTAACAAAATTTTTTTCTGTAATTGCTTCCACTGCAAAACGTAAAGCAGACCACTCACTACCATCCAGTATTGAAATATCAGCGTCTTTATCTAATAGAAATTGAACTAATTCCAAATCGCCTCTCGCAGCAGATAGATGCAATAAAGTGCAACCACTGGCATCTGTATCATTAATATTGTCAGAAGAAATGATTTTATATAAAGCGGATTTATCAAGCTGATTATCAGTGGATTCTTTATAAAGTTTATTATAAATTTCATGTGTAACGCCCATTTTATATTTCCTTAAACATTTCAAAGTAGGATTACAAAAAAAGTATTTTTAATTTGAACTAAAAATCTCAGCATATTTATTTTCTAATGTTTTGATTTCATTATCAGTTAATAATTGAAATTCTTTCCTTTTTGCGCGTTTGGATAATTTTCCGCTTTCTTGATTTAAAAATTTGATTAATAAATCAACCAATCTATCAGGCATTTCAATATAATTTGTTATGAATGACTTCATTTCATCATATTTTTTGAGATAATCAACTTCCTCAGGTAAGGTTTTTTCTATGGTTTCTTGGATACATTCATATAAAAATTCAGCTTGTTTTGTTGCGTCAAAATAACGGTACAAATTGATGGTATTATTTAAAACTTCAACATTACCATCGATTGTTGCCCGCCAATTAATATATTTTAATCGGGGACGAGAATAAGCTTCTAATATTTTTTTATAATCATCTATTCTATCAAGCATTACAGCGGAGATCGGAAAAATGATATTTTGTGGTGTGAATTTTTTTTCAGCAATAACATGATGTATTAAATAACGGTGCATTCTGCCATTACCATCTGCAAAAGGATGAATAAATACAAAACCAAAGGCGATAGTTGTTGCAGCTAAAATGGGATCGATATCGTTTGTGCTGAGTAATTTATCAGTTTCTATCAATCCATTGATGAGTGAATATACATCTTGTGCCTTTGCTGATATATGTTCTGGAATAGGTTGGCGCGTTGACCTGTCATGAACACCAATAAATCCGCCTTCATTTCTATATCCTAATTGAATAAATCTAAAATCTGAAATAATGATTTGCTGTAATCTTAGAAATTCATCATCTGACAATTCATGATTACCCGCTTCTGCAATTGCTTGGCTCCACCTTTCTGCTCGGGTTTGTTGTGGTATTTCACCTTCAATTGCAAATGATGCTTTGGTATCTTTTAATAATAAAAATGCAGCGGCACGCGTTAATATATCTTTGCGGACTGATCCAATAACATGTTGTGCTTTATCTCGGAGATTCATGTTAATGTAATTTTCTAATTTTTGTGTTTTACGAATAGTTGGACAAAATTCTGGTACGCCAGGTAAATTATTATGTACGCGATGCCTTTTAGATAATTTAGATGGGCCGGGATATTGTAATGTGGTATCTAATACATCGATGAAATTTCCTTTCTTTGCATCGAAAATAGCTAATTTTTCATTTTGTAACCATTCATACAAAAACCAAATTCTACGGCTATATGAGCCAGTTGGTTCATCTTTAATAAGCGTTATAATTTCTTTTTTATTAACTGTTTCAAATAAAGCCTTGAGTACAGATAAATTGATACCTTCATACTTGAAAGCAAAAATCAGGTGACCGAATAATGATTGATCAGGAGTATGTCGCGGTGTGTACATTATCCAGCAATTTTGTTGATATTTAGTATGTTTTTTACTGATTGCCGCCAATGTATCTGGTAGTGGCACCTGCAGGCTGTAGCTTTGTATTAACGCAGCGTAACCAGCGAGTAATGCTCGGTCTTCTGGCAAATGCAATTCATGAAAAACGCTTACAGTATGTGAAAAACGATTAGAAGTTGCCATAATTTATGAAAAACGATTATAAATTGGGATAAAAGTAAGTATAGCATGAAAATTAATTATAATTTATGAAAATTGATATTTATTTACTTGTTTTTATGAAAAGTAAGTAGAGTGCCGATATATTAGTCCTGGCAATGGAGTGCAGCGGCATATCCGGGTGTATTAAGAGGAACTATCGGAAATGTCGCTGTGCTTTTTTGCCCCGGCTGCTCAGTACCGAGTGACTTAATGGAAGGGCTAAATTCTAACCTTGATGGGAGGTGCAGGAATAGCGTCAAATAATTTAATTTCAAGCGATGAGAGATTTAATTCTGTTCCGAATGTTCATCTTTAAATATAACTTGTGGCAACTCAACTCTTTTTCGTCTGACTTTTTCAGTGGGGGCAATCACTTTTGCGATGCCATCGATGACGGTGATGCCTTGTTGATTAATACATTTACAATCGAATTCAACGATGTTTTTTTCAGGTAATTTATTGATGGCGGTGACGCTGATAGTAATGGTGTCACCAACGGTAATGGGTCTTTTAAAATTTAAGGTTTGGTTTAAATAAATGGTGCCAGGGCCTGGTAACTTAGTGCCTAAAATACTGGATAATAAGGCGCCACCCCACATACCGTGAGCGATGATTTTATGAAAACAATCATCTTTAGCATATTCTTCGTCTACATGGGCGGGATTAACGTCACCTGACATGACGGCAAATAATTCGATATCTTGATAGGAGAGGGTGTGTTCAATGCTTGCTGTTGATCCAATGTTAATTTCGTCAAAAGTAAGATTTTCGATGTATTCCATGTTTAAGCTCTTATATATCAATTTTGAAATTTAATAATCTATGTTAAAAACAATTTAAATTATAAATTAGTCGTAGGTTGAACTGAGCTGCTCAGTCCGAACTACGATTAATTCATATTGACTATTGGATTCTGAAAAGTAGTGATCAAGAATTATTCTGATACTCTCACTGCGAGCACATCACAATTAGCATGATGTAATACCGCATTGGCTGTAGAGCCTAATAATAATTGAATGCCGTGTCTGCCGTGACTACCAACAACAATTAAATCAGCGCCTAATTCTTGTGCTTTATTCATTATGACGGATTTAGGAGAGCCTACTTCAATAAATTGTGAACTGGCTGGAATGCTAAATTGTTCGCCGATACGGGTCATTTCTGCTTTAGCTTCTTTGATCATTTCTTCTTCTACGTCAAGAACAGCGGAATATGCTTCTGCAACACCATAGGCATTGATGTGTTCAATGGCATGAACAATGCTTAGTTTGGCGTTGTTTTCTTTTGCAATGGTCATTGCACGCTGAATGGTTTTCTTGTCGCAATTGGGATGTAAATCGATTGCAACCAATACATGTTTATAGATATCCATGTTCTTTAATCTCCAAATAAATTGAATAGATAATTTTTAATTATAGTGGCGAATGATTGAAAATACATGGATAAAAGTCAAGTGGGAGAAGGAAAAAAAGTTAGAGTCTCATTAAATCATTAATCATGCCTTGGAATAATAATAAAATTAAAGCAATGACACCCAAGCGGAATAATAACAATTGCACTGCTAATGAAACGGGTTTGCCACCTCTTATTTTCTCTATTAAAAAATAAATTAATTGACTGCCATCGAGACCGGGAATGGGCAGCAGATTAATAATTCCTAAACAAATACTGATAAACGCGACAAAAACTAAATAGGCAATAATGCCATGGTTGGCTGCTATCAAAGTGCCTTGAAAGATGCTGATCGGTCCACCTAATGATTTCAGCGAAATAACCCCACTTAACATTTTTTGTAATACCACCAAATTATATTCCGTAAAGAAATAAACTTCTTGCGCGGCAGGTAACCATGCCACATAAAAAGGATATTGTCTTATACGAAGACTATTGGGAGGCCATTGGGGTTGTACATCTTTTACGCCAATGAAACCAACTGTTTTGCCATACCATGTTGTTTTACTGCCTATGGTGACATTGATAGTTAACGATTGCTTATTTCTCTGCACCCCAAATAATAAATTTTGTCCGGGGGAATGTTCGATTAATGTTAATAATGCTTCCCAGTTTTTTATGGTTTTACCATTGACATTCATCACTAAATCATTGGCTTTTAAACCAGCTTGTGCAGCAGGTGAGTTGGGTAATACCATCGCAAATTGCGCAGGCATTGGCGGTTTTAACGGCACAATTCCTAAACTTTCTACCGGTTCTGGATTTAAATCACCTATTGACCAATGCGTCAGTTTTAATTGATAAGTTTGTTTGGTCTGTGTTTTGGGAATTATGGTCGTAATAGTTAAAATCCCAGGATGACCTAATCGTTGAATAATTCTTAAAGTTGTTGCCGGCCACCCCTGCACATTATGTCCATCGACATTTATTATTTCTTCAGAGGGATGCATGCCTGCTAGCTCAGCAATAGATTTTGGTTTGATTTCACCAATTGTGGGCACGATTTGCATGACGCCCATCGTTAATGATGCCCAGTAAATCATAAATGCGAGTATTAAATTAAATAGAGGGCCCGCAATAATAATTGCAGTACGTTTATATATCGGTTGACGATTAAAAGCATACTCTCGTAATTCAACAGGAACGGCTGCTTCCCGTTCATCTAATAGTCGAACATAGCCACCCAATGGGATTGCTGAAATAGCAAATTCTGTGCCTAACTTATCTTTAAAACGATATAGAATTTTGCCGAAACCAAAAGAAAAACATAATACTTTTACGCCGACTAAACGTGCAATTAAGAAATGTCCAAATTCGTGAATGCCAACCAATAGCATAAAGCTAAAGATAATGACAGCAATGGAATAGAGTATGTTGAGAAATGTAATCATGAAAATTTGTCGCAAATATTGTAATAATTCTATGTTGTCATTTACGCTGGCACAGAAAATAACAAACACTCTTTACTCTTAAGCGGGAATCTATATCTGTAATTATAATTGGTATTATTTTATTTAATAATACTTCGAATATTAAACTGTTATAGATTCCCGCTTGCAAGTTCAATTTTCTTCTCAAATTATTCCCGTGGAGGAATGACAGTAATTAATTATTGCACAATTATAAGCAATTATTATTAACTTTCATTTTATTTATTGAACTTTGTAGGATCATTAATTAATTTGACGAATTCTTCTTCGCTATAAGTAAAGTGCCAATTTTTTAAATAGGTTTCTTTGGGAATAATTAATACTTGTAATTTTTGTTCAGCAATAATTGTAGCACTACGAATATCACCACGAATTACGCCTATATTTCCTAAGGGAACCCAAACATGAGAATAAAAGGGTTGATAACCATCGACAGGATAACCAATTAATCCTTCAGCGAGAGGAACATAGACAAAGCTAGAAGATGCACCGGCTTCTATTAAGCGTTCGCCCGGATTGAGATCACTTAATTTAACATTAGTAAACGCGTCTTCTGGATCCATTTTTTCTATTTTATGACCTGATTTTTCTATTTTTTCCAGTAAATCTTGTTTTTCCTTGAAGGTCCATTCTAAATCTTTTGCTTGTAAGTAACGATCACGCTCTAGTGGTGAAGTATTTTGCAATGAAGGAACAAGAATAATTTTACCTTTTAAAGACGGATCCATATATTCAAGTTGTTGTGCAATTAACGAAGTGAAATGCGGATTGTCATCGGTGCTTTCTAATAAAATATTAATGGATTGGTGCTTTTTATGATAATCAGCAGAAGCAGGTGCACCTTCAGGTCGTGAAAAACTTTCAACCATTTCCTCGTGAAGACCATTAATGGTGACGGCGACATTAAAAGTGACACGTTCAAGTGCAGTTGCATCCATAAATGTACCACGATGAAAAGCGACTCTTAAATCACCATCTTCAGTAAAATCGGTGGCAGCGATATTAGCATCACCGGCAATAGTTGTTTTTTTAGCTTCTAATAAAAAATTTTGATCATGATGAATGATTGAATAAATTGCATTGCCAGTGACTTGATCTAAAAATATTTGATAATTACCCGATGAGCGCAGACGTGATCCTCGTTGACGGAATGCATTGGCAGATCGTAATGCGCGTAGCGTATCAATGACATCATCGCGTAACTCTTGTAATTCAGTATGTTCATCAACAAGCCACTGATAAGCTTCGTGGGTAAAATCTTTATAATAAAGTTCCACAAAATTATTGATTTTTTCTGAAATTTGCCCTGTTTTCATTGCATTTTCGAGATCTAATTGCGCTTGTTTTTCTTCATTTAAAACGGTTTCATAATTATCTGCATTTTTTTCTGTTTGTACTAATTTAGCTCTGGCGAAATTTAATTTTTTTTGATACCAAAGATAAGGGAGTGAATGTGACAATATTTCTATCATTTCACGTCTTAAAGCATCAGGGTGATTTAAGACGGTTGTAGAAATGCAATAACTACTATGTGCGCAAGTCAACGCAAGCATCTCGCGTAAAATGGTTCTAGGCGGTTGTTTGAGTAATCCCTTATAAGATAATTTTGCGAGATGCCATGGAATATTACCGCTATTTTCTTCCCAAATTTGATTGAGGTCTTCTTCAAATTTGTCGCCATACACTGCATGCGCAGAATATTCTGCATGCATATCACGGCCTTTTATGGTGGTGTCAACCATACCAATATCATGCAAATAAGACACCATCACGCCATATCCTTTCATTAATTCAAGGTGGTTTACAGCACGTAAAGGAAAATGAATACCATTTTGTGTATTAAGAATATGTAACACCCGTTCGGAAATATCTCTCACATGCATAATGCCGTGGTCAGCAAGCATAATGACATGTTCTAGTGGATTAGTTTTGAAATCAGGATCGCGTAATGCATTATCAAGGCGGGCTTGATCATTTATTTTTGAATAATAGTCTTGCTCAATTTTTTCGCGTATTTTTTTGGTTAAATACTTATCCAGTAATTGTGATGAATTATGAGCTTGGTTTTCCATGTTCAGCTATCCTTATTTGAACTGTTTTAATTTGTTAGTAAATATGTCCTTCCTTTTTTTCCTTCTCCCACAAGTGGGAGAAGGTGCCTTCGGTAGATGAGGGTAATTAATTAAATATGTTTAGCATTTAATTTTCGAGAATTAAATTAATTTCCCTCACCCGGCCTATCGGCCACCCTCTCCCATATTCGTGGGAGAGGGAAAATAAATAGTTGCATAATTTAACCGAAGTGTAGACAAATTGCACGTATTGTTAAAGCAATGCGTTTTACAGTTGTGTCTTAATAAAGTTATACTTATCCATTTCCATAGTGTAGTGGATCAAATTATTAATGGTATTAACAGTAAGGAGTGAGCATGAAAAATGTGGTAAAGGGATTAGTTGTTATAGGGCTAGCTGCACAATTAACAGCATGTGTATCCTATGGTTCAAATACTTTCGAAAGTAATAAAGGTTTTTTTGATGTTAATGGCGCGTCATCTAATCCACAAATTACTAATGCAATCAGTGCTTCCATGGATGGTTTTGATCAAGAACGTTTAGGTCATGCATTATCAACAACACGTAACGAACAACCATTTGCTTGGCAAAATCCAGTGTCAGGAAATAATTATAAACTCATAGTTGAACGGACTTATGTCAATAATGCTGGTCAACCCTGCAGATATTATTTCTTAAATGCAACATTAAGAGGACAGCCTATGACAATGCGTGCTATTGCATGTCGTGTGGGTGGGACTTGGCAAATGACGAGTAATTAGGAATTTAATTATTAATACCCATCTAAAATTTTTTGCCACAGCACCAAAAGGCCTTGAATATTTATTAGTACAAGAACTCAATAGTTTTGGTGTTGATCATGTGGCAGAAAAAAAAGCAGGCGTTATATTTTCAGGGTCGTTGGAAGTTGCTTATCGCGCTTGTTTATGGTCTCGTGTCGCTAATCGGATTTTATTACCATTAACTGAATTTACTGCTTCAAATCCCGATCAATTATATAAAGGAATTCAACAAATTAATTGGTCAGAACATTTAACCGTGACAGGGAGTTTGGCGGTAGATTTTACCACTTCACAATCTACAATTACGCACAGTCATTTTGCCGCTCAAAAAGTTAAAGATGCGGTGGTGGACCAATTTCGTCAGCAATTTAATGAGCGGCCTTCTGTGCAATTAGAAAAACCCTCGATCCGCATTAATGTTTATTTAAATCGTGATATCGCTATTGTCAGTCTCGATTTATCGGGTGAGAGTTTGCATAGACGTGGTTATCGATCTGCTGGTGGTGAAGCGCCATTAAAAGAAAATTTAGCGGCTGCCATTTTGTTGCGTGCAAGTTGGCCTGAAATTGCTAAACAGGGTGGGGCGTTGGTAGACGTGATGTGTGGTTCGGGCACATTACCGATAGAAGCGGCTTTAATTGCCTCTGATACTGCACCAGGATTACTACGTGATTATTTTGGATTTGTTCAATGGCAAAAACACCAACCTGCTATTTGGCATAAATTATTAAAAGAAGCAAAGCAAAGACAGGAAATGGGTCTGCAAAAAATGCCGCCTATTATTGGATTTGATGCTGATCCTATCGCAGTACATAAAGCACATATCAATATTGAAAATGCAGGATTGCATGGTTTAATTCATATTGAAAAACGGGATTTATCACAGTTAGTGGTGACCGCTGATATGAAAAAACATCCTGGTTTAGTTATTGCTAATCCTCCTTATGGTGAACGATTAGGTGAACAACAACAATTAATTTATTTATATAAAAGTTTGGGTGAAAAATTTAAATCATTATTTCATCAGTGGCACGCCTGTATATTTACTGGGAATAGCGATTTAGGAAAAAAATTAGGATTACGCGCAGTATCATTATTTACTTTATATAATGGGACAATTCCTTGTAAATTATTAAATTTTATTGTCTCTGAGCAATATTATTTATATACCAAACAAAAGTCATTATCTGAACACAGTGCGACACCTAAATTAGCGATAAGTGCTGGTGCGGAAATGTTTGCTAATCGGTTAGATAAAAATAATAAATTAATCAGTAAATGGGCAGCGCAGGAAGATATCCAGTGTTATCGCATTTATGACGCTGATTTACCTGATTATGCTGTGGCAATTGATCGTTATGAGGATTATTTACATATTCAAGAATATGCACCACCCAAATCGATAGACCCGCAAAAAGCACAACAAAGATTGCAAGAAGCTGTACAAATTTGCGCTGATCATTTACACATTAAACCTGAAAATATTTTTCTTAAAGTAAAAAAACGTCAGAAAGGTTTGAAACAATATGAAAAAATTTCTAATACGCAACAAGCGATCACTGTGCAAGAAGGCGTTGCAAAATTTATAGTAAATTTACGCGATTATTTAGATACGGGCTTATTTTTGGACGGCCGAATTATCAGACAGAAAATTTATCAGCAAGCCAAGCACAAACATTTTTTAAATTTGTTTGCTTATACAGGGACGGCGTCAGTGTGCGCGGCATTAGGTGGTGCAACGAGTACAACAACTGTAGACATGTCAGCGGTCTATTTAAATTGGGCGAAAAGAAATTTTGCATTAAATGGGATTAGTGAACATAAACATTATTTTGTGCAAGCGGATTGTTTGCAATGGTTGCAGGAGCAGCAGAAAAGATATGATTTAATTTATTTAAATCCGCCGACTTTTTCTCATTCTAAACGGATGGAAGAGACGTTGGATATTCAACGGGATCATGTGGATTTAATTAAGAAAACATTAAAATTATTGACTCCGACAGGTTTGTTGATTTTCGCGACGAATAAACATCAATTTAAATTGCAATCGGATGAGTTGGTGCGATGGAAGATTGAAGATATTAGTAAAACAACATTGCCAAAAGATTTTGTGAGAAGTGTAGCGGATCATTATTGTTACCTGATTTTTGCTTCTCCCCTTCGGTGCGAAGGTGCTTTGAGTAGATGAGAATGTAGCCTGGGTAATAGTATGGACCCTGCCCACCTATAAAAAGGCTTCGCAATGAGCCAGAATGAAGATTGGAAATTATCATTCAAAATTAGGAGGCAGGGTTATGAAGAATATTAAA